>CAYWTB010000049.1:0-32661 GCA_964461135.1 uncultured Caldithrix sp.
TTGAAGTTAGCTAGGGTAAAATCCTAAAAAATGCCTATAACTGTCGAAGATGGGCAAAAGGATGATCTATAGTAGAATGTTTAAAAATAGACTTAACGAAAATATTTAACATCTTATTCTCATTATATGTTCTCATCGGTTGCGAAAAATCGGAATATTCTCGGGCGAGGGCAAATTCGAAGGATATTAAACAGATTAGTGACTATATCCACGCATTTCAAAGCACGGCAATAGCATAGCAAGGTGCCTTGGGAAAACCCAATCATCCCAATGAACATTATCGAAATAGTTTTTTTTATTTAGCGTATGGGAGAGATACCATTGAGGAAGGAATAACCAATTTCACTGAAAATGAAAAAAACAATATTCGATTTTTTAGAGAAAGTGTTATCATTGAAATCATTGGTCATTTGTTTGAGGATGAATATGCCCTGAAATTTTTAAAAATATTCCCAGAATTTTAGTACCGTTACTTGACAGAATCAATATCCATACTGATGTTCAAATATTTACCGTAATGGTTGTTGAACCACTTTTAGAACTGAAAATTGATGTAACAATATGATTATTTAAACGTTAGTTAATAGAACGATATATTCATTATGGTTCTAAAAATACAGTTTTAAACCATGTTTGAATCGTAATCATGACTGTACAGATCCTAAAAAAAATCAATTATTTTTTCTATAAATCAGATCTATTGAATAAAGAAGCAGCAAAGCAAAAATAGTAGGATATTCACTTCTCATAAAATAAGGAAAATTTATGAAAAAAATTTATTTCCTTATTCTACTGCTTATTTCTTACCGAGGCGCCCCGGCTCAAACATCTTTAGTTAACAGTGATCTTCGAACGAAAATATTTCAGCAAAAGGCTATCCATTATCAGCAATTAAGAGCAGTAGACCAGCAACAGACCGCCAACCAGAATGACTTTGATGTGAAGTATTATGATCTAAATCTAACGCCTGATACTTTAACCGCCATTCTATATGGTGAGGTCACTGTGAGGGGAGAAGTGATAGCACCATCTTTGGATTTTGTGGAACTCAACTTTTGGGATGGAATGACAATAACCAGTATCTATCATACCAGTGCTCCCGGTGTTCAGCTGAGTTATCATCGGAGTAATGATATTCTCACCATCAACCTGAGTAACACTTATTTACATGGGGAAATTTTAATATTACCATCGAGTATAATGGACGCCCGCAGGATTCAGGCTATTGGGGATTTGAATTTGATTCTTATGATGGAAGAAGCATGATTTGGACCTTCAGCCAGCCCTGGGGGGCAAGAAGCTGGTGGCCCTGCAAGGATATACCCTCGGACAAAGCGGATTCACTGGATATGCGGGTAACTGTGCCGGTCAATATGGTTGTGGCCTCGAATGGATCCCTAAAACAAACCACCATAACGGGTAATGAAGCCACCTACTTGTGGCATGAGAAATATCCCATAGCAACCTACCTGGTTTCCTTGGCAATCTACCCCTATGAGGTTCATTATGATGATTATCTATATAACAATAATGCCGATACGATGAAAATTCATTTTTATACTTTCCCGGGTAATTATAATCTATACTATTCGCTAAATGTGAAGATTAAAGATATGATTTCCTTTTTTGCTGGGCTATTCGGTGAATATCCCTTTATTGATGAAAAATACGGACATGCTGATTTTTCTTTTCCTTACGGGGCTATCGAACATCAAACCTGTGCAAGTCTGGCGGTATTTACCGAGTGGTTATATGTGCATGAACTGGCGCATCAATGGTGGGGGGATATGATAACCTACAATAGCTGGCATCATACCTGGTTAGCGGAAGACCTTGCCGTTTACAGTGAAGCATTATGGTATGAACATTTGAATGGTCCCGGGAAAGCGAGCGAATACCAGTTGTGTAATAATGTGTATTTGGGACCCGGAACGGTTTATGTGGAGGATCCGGGAAATGAAAATCCGTTTGACATCAATTTAGTGTACAGAAAAGCTTCCTAGGTTTTTCACATGCTGCGGCATGTGGTTAGGGATGACACTTTCTTTGATATTCTGGAAAAATTTCATTATTCCCCGCAACATCAATACGGAACGGCAACTACCGAAGAATTCAAGACCGCTTGTGAACAGGTATCCGGTATTGAACTGGATAGGTTTTTTCAGCAATGGATTTATGAAGAATATTTTCCGGAGTATTCACATTCCTGGCAGGCGAGTCAAAACGGTTCAAACTATGATATCCAATTGGAAATAGTTCAGGAGCAGACCGGTTCTCTTTTCTGGATGCCCATTGATATTTTCATCACCACGGTCGATCATGAAACGACATTTGTTGTCTGGGACAGTCTGCAAACCCAAAATTTTCAGTTTACCGTATCCTCTGAACCCCTATATGTTGAACTCGACCGGGATAATTGGATATTAAAACAGGTCGAGGATTCCATACTTAATCCGACATTTGATCAGGGTATCTTATTAGTAAATGGGGTTTCATTCACAGTATATGGTTCGGAAATCTGGGATGCTTTCGAAAATAAAGCTTTTTGGGGAGATTACTCCATTTCTTTCTGGGACTGTTTTATTTCTCCTCCAAATGGATATCCCTCCACCCTCCCGGCACCCCTGGGACATGGCAAGGTACCGGCAAACGTATTAGGGAAATATTCAACCGTAATTTGGGTGGGCAACAATTATGGTGGCGATATCGACTCCTGGATCACTACCCCAGTTCTGGAATATTTACAAGCGGGAGGTAATCTTATCTTAATGAGTAGAATGGGACAGGACTTTATCAATGAAGACTTGCGTCAATATCTGGGTATAACCTGGGTTGAGAATACGACCAATACGATTAATAATTGTATCAGTAGCTACGCCGGACTACAGAACATGATATTGACTGGCATTCAAACCTCTACTGCGGTCTTTGAAACATATTTAAGCAACAATGAAAGTACCCTGCTATTCCGGGAAACAGCTTCTTTTTCGATGGACCGGGGGCTCGGTGTATGGTGTAATCCCACCGGTAGCTGTCAATTCGTATTCATTAGTGGCAGACCGTACAGATATGAGTCGAGTCAATTGAACGAGAATATCGAATTCATACTCGAAAATCTTTTTAATGAACCGCTTACCGATCTTAATCAGACTGATCATGAACGTCTGATAAAGGATTTTAGTCTGAAACAAAACTACCCCAACCCCTTCAATCCGAGTACAACTATCGAGTTTGATCTTCCTAAAACCAGTGAGGTGTCACTAAAGATTTTCAATATTCTTGGAGAGGAAGTTGCGACCATTGTTTCTGATAGACTGACTGCAGGATCGTATTCTTATGACTGGAACGCCTCAAATCTTTCCGGTGGAGTTTATCTGTATCGGCTGGAGGCAGAGGGATTTGTGAAGACGATGAAGATAATTCTAATAAAATAAATATTACCACTCACAAGCATATACAACTCTCCCCCTGGGAGAGCAATCTTTTTCAACGATTAAATCATTAATATCAAAATAGTAATAAAATGAATATTTGCTTTGATGATTTTTTAGAAGAATTGAATTAATTTTATAATAATACTTTTACTACTCGAAGTCAACTTTTGTATCCTTAATATTAAGACATTTTGGCTACTACATATATAAAGGTGATATCAAATAAAAATTTCCATATATTGACAGTGTTATACTGTTCAAATACCTATTATTAAACTGTAGAAGACTTGCTGGATTAAAGAGCAGTGAGTCCTTTCCCTATTTGGATTGGGCATAGATGAGGATTTCTTATTTCAAATTGTAATGCTGAAAGCTCTACGTAGAAAGCTATTCGAACGAATCGGCCTTACACATGTGGATGATAGCCGTAGTTGTCGAATGGTTGTTTTGATTGAGTGCATTCTTAATCAAAATGCCCGTGACGCTGGAGCTGCGACCTTTCCAGCTGTTAGCTGGCCGATTCTTCGCCTATGCAACGAACACAATGTTGGCATATTACAAATGCCTTGTCCAGAAATTAGTTGTTTGGGCTTTGAAAGAAAACGACAACCAAAGCTATCAATTAGGGATGTACTCGATACATCTGAAGGCCGTGACTGTTGTAGAAAGATCAGTATAGATGTCGTGGACAGAATCGAAGACTACATTAACCAAGGCTATCAGATATTATCCATCCTTGGTGGCAATCCGAAGAGTCCAGGATGTGCAATTCATAGTGAAGATGGTAATCTATTGTCTACTTCAGGTATTTTTATGAAGGAACTTCAGGCCGAACTTCATAAGAGATGTATCGAAATCCCCTTTAAAGGAATCCGGGATTATGATCCGGAAATGTTTGCAAAGGATATTGAGTGGGTGCGCAAAGCTTTTTCTAAAAGGTGAGATCAGCACGTCCATTAGATGTGTAGCGAATGAGCCCCCGTGCAACGATGACATGAAAGAGATTTGAAGGTATTGGGCTCACTTGTTGAAAGCAGAAATCAGGTGCTCAATTTGTAGGATTTAATTTAACATAAATACTAAATTAAAGTACTGGAGTACAATCAATCTTATCTATAAAAAAACAGTATAACATTTTGCTGCACAGGATTGAAATCGCCGATTTTTTCAGGCAGGTTTGGGAGTTCATGGCAAATTCAGTTCGTCGTTTCAGGTACATCTTATGCGTTTTCAACCAGTGAGCATCGTATTATACCGTATGATTTTAATGTCTGAAAATGAGATGATCGGCAAAACTATCCATCATTACAAGATACTCGAAAAACTCGGCAGTGGCGGTATGGGCATGGTCTATAAGGCCCAAGACACTAAACTCAACCGATTCGTGGCTCTCAAGTTTCTGCCGCCGCATCTTAGCCAGGCTGAAGAAGAGAAAAAGCGCTTCATCCATGAAGCCAAGGCAGCCTCGGCGCTGGACCACCCGAACATCTGCAGTATCTATGAAATCGATGAGACTGAGGACGGGCAGATGTTCATCGCCATGGCTTGCTATGAGGGTGAATCGCTTAAAGACAGAATTGACCGTGGCCCATTGCCGATTGATGAAGCAATCGACATCGCCATTCAAATTACACAGGGATTAGAAAAGGCGCATTCTAAAGAGATTGTGCATAGAGACATCAAACCTGCCAATGTTTTGATAACAGAAGATAGCCAGGTCAAGATAGTTGACTTTGGCTTGGCAAAGCTGGCGGGAAGAACTATGCTTACCAAGGAAGGAACGACCCTGGGCACGGTGGCCTACATGTCGCCTGAGCAAACAAAGGGAACAGACGTCGACCACCGTACCGACATCTGGGCATTAGGGGTTATATTGTATGAGATGCTTGCCGGAGATTGCCCCTTTAAAGGTGATTATGAACAGGCGGTGATGTATTCTATTATGAATGAAGAGCCGATACCTGTTAAGAAAGTTAATCCCGCTGTTCCGACAGAATTAGAACAAATTGTCAATAAAGCTTTGAGAAAAAATCCCGAATCGCGCTATTCATCGGCCGCGAAAATGTTAAAAGATTTGAAGGAATATCAGAAGAGCATGCGCGCAGTGGAAATGGGGGTATTTGACCTGAGGACATTACTTCGCCGCATCCGCAAACCTCGTGTCCTGGTTCCTGCAGTTGGTATGATCCTGCTTATCATCCTCAGTGTTGTATGGTTTTTCAACCGTCAGGCTAAAATCCGCTGGGCCAGGGAAGAGGCTCTTCCAGAGATCGCGCGACTTGTTGAAATGAATTGGCGGGACTTCACCGAACCTTACAAACTGGCAGAAAAGGCAGAAAAATACATTCCGGATGATCCCAGTCTTGATGAGCTTTTGTCCAAATGTTCCTTGAGCATAAACGTCAAAACAGAGCCTGCGGGTGCAGATATTTATGTTAAAGAATACAAAGCCCCGGACAGTGAATGGAAATTCTTAGGCGTTTCGCCCATCGAAAAAATCAGATTACCCATCGGAATCTTCCGCTGGAAAATAGAAAAGGAAGGCTATGAGACCGTCCTGGCTGCATCTTCCAGTTGGAACTTAACGATAGTACCAAAAGATAAACTCATTCCTTATGACATCGTGAGAGTGCTGGATAAGAAAGGAAGCATTCCTCAGGGCATGGTGCGGGTGCCCGGCTCGAAAACGCCTCTCGGGAAATTGGATGATTTTTTTATAGACAGGTATGAAGTCACAAATAAGCAATACAAAGAATTCATAGACAGCGGCGGGTACAGAAACAGGGAAAACTGGAAACATGAATTCATCAAAGAAGGAAGAGTTCTGACATGGGAAGAAGCCATGGCTAAATTTATAGATCAGACAGGCAGGCCTGGTCCTGCCACATGGCAGGCGGGGGATTATCCCGAGGGAGAGGGAAATTATCCGGTTTCAGGAATCAGCTGGTACGAGGCCGCAGCGTACGCAGAATTTGCGGGGAAAAGCCTGCCAACAGGACATCATTGGGGTATGGCCAGGGGTGAATATACTCCTATGATCAGAGTTTTTCAACTTGGGGGGGATGCTATTTTTGCCCCGTTTAGTAATTTCCAGGGTAAAGGCCCTGTTCAAGTAGGGATTCTTTCTGGTATAACCTCCTGCGGAGCCTGTGACATGGCGGGAAATGTGAGAGAGTGGTGCTTTAACGCAACCCGGCAAGGGAGACTCATCAGGGGCGGCGCGTGGAACGATAACACCTATATGTTTGGGATGCTGAGCAATATTCCTGCCTTTGATCGTTCTTCTAAAAATGGATTCAGGTGTGCCATCTATCCTGATCCTGAGAACATCCCCGAAGCAGCGTTCAGGTTGTTAGAAATGGGTGAAACCAAAGATTTTTACAAAGAAAAGCCGGTTGCAGATCCTATTTTTCAGGTTTACAAACAGCAGTTTGCTTACGATAAGACCGGTCTGAATGCGCGCGTGGAATCGAGGGATGAAAGCTCTGAGGATTGGATTCAAGAGCGTATAACCTTTGATGCCGCCTATGGCGGTAAGCGGATGATTGCCGTTCTTTTTCTTCCAAAAAATACAGCGCCCCCCTACCAGACAGTCATTTATTTCCCTGGCGGCCAGGCGCTATGGCGAAAATCGAGTGAAGAACTTGAAAGCGAAATGGAATTCAAGGTTTTCCTTTCCTTTGTCGTGAAGAACGGCCGGGCTGCTCTCTATCCTGTCTATGAAGGGACTATGGAACGCAATTTTAAACGGCCAACTCCATGGGTTAATACTCATCGGCAAACTGAATATCGAATCCAACTGGTAAAAGATTTTAAAAGATGCATCGACTATCTGGAGACCCGTCAGGATATAGACAGCGACAAACTTGCCTATTACGGAGTGAGCTGGGGGGGTGGATGGCCCGGAGCGGTCATCCCGGCGGTGGAGGAACGCGTCAAAGCAAGCATTCTGTTGGCGGGAGGCCTCAGAGATAGTGGGCGTCCTGAAGTTCATATGATTAACTATGTTACACGTGTGAAAACGCCTACCTTGATGATAAACGGTCGATACGACTCGGCCAATGGTTATGAGACATCAATAAAGCCGATGTTTGACCTTTTAGGAACTCCGGATGAACACAAGGAACTGAAGTTGTATGAAACTGACCATATCCCCCCCAGAAATGAATTCATCAAGGAAACCCTGGTTTGGCTCGACCACTATTTGGGACCGGTAAAATAGAAGGTTCGAGGATCTGGATTAGGTACATGAGAAAACAGAATTGATTCAATAAACTTAAGACAGTATTGTAAAAATGGCTGAAGGATTGTATAACGGTTTTAGCCTGACAAAACCGCGGAGCCTAGGTTGTGAATTCTGAAAGTTATCTGGGCGGTTTTGCAGGTTAAACCAGGCGTTATCCAGTAAATTCTTTAAGCCCAAAACCTAGGAGGTGAAATGGAAATCAAACCTGACAAAAAATTAATCACAAAACAATGGCTCGTTCTAATAACTCTCTCTGTGATCATTTCTTTAATAGCAATTGCTTTACAGTTTTTAATTCCGCTCAAAGAAAATGTTACATCGAGCCAGGTTGCAGTAATTCTCTGGCCTATTGCAATCGGGATCATTCTACTGATGTGGGCCATCTCAGCTCCAATCATAACACTATGGATCAAGAATTTGACCTATTACATTGAAGACGACAGGGTCACCATTTTTAAAGGAATCCTGACAAAACAACAGCAAAACATTCCATATCGTGCTATCACTGATTTTATGTTACGACGTTCTCTTTACGATCGATTTTTAAGTATTGGAGCGATTCGCATTCAAACAGCTGGTCAGAGCCGGACTGCTACAGGCTATGAAGGCCAATTATCTGGTTTAGTTCAGTGGGAAGATTTACATCAACAACTAAGGAGTAAATTAAAAATCCTGCACCCCATTGCTGAAGCAACAACGGTTACCGAGAGTGTTACTCCATTATCAAGTGATGATAAACTGCAAAAAATATTAGAAGAACTGAAAGCAATTAGAAAGACATTGGAAAGAAGTTAATTCCGTATAACTATGCATTTCCATCGGTTGCCTAAACTGGTAGCTTCGCGCGGCATGAAAGATGGTCTAAGTTTTTTGTTTTTCGCAGCTTTGCTGCTGAATACACTAGCACTGCTGAGACGCTGTATTAGATTTATAGAATGAAAAAAGAAATACAAATATCGGCAGCAGGAAATGTAGAAATCCCTGCATATCTCTCCATAAAAGAAAAAGGCTATAAAATTCACCGGGAAGGCAGTTAAGCCTATGCATATATTGGGCATAGGCTTTTTTAGTAAACATTAAACTGCTAATATTAACATTTTTACTTCCGCTTTTTGGCATAGTTGTTTTGTAACTTTGTCACTTTATTTTTCGATTCTCAACTAACAACCGTCCGGGCCGCCTCTTCCGGTCGGTATTTTATCACTACAAATGTAAAATCATCCTGCTGTTTTTGCCCGTTTTGCCAGTTTTCTCCGGCACGTAACAGTTGATCGATTACTGCTTGTGGCGCCTTATTGGCATGATTTCGGAATATCTCTTTAACCCGCGGATAATCCATAATTTCTTTTTTATCGTTGAACAACTCGGCAAATCCGTCGGTCATTAGTAAAATCGTATCTCCTGGTTGAATATGGGTTTTTCTGATTTTATACTTTAAGCCCAGATGTGCACCCAGCGGCATGCCTTTAATCACGATCTCGTCAACCTTTCCGGTGGCTTTACGATAGACAAACAATGGGGGCATACCTGCCGCCGATACAGTTAAAGATCCCTCGTTGATCCGGGCCAGCATCATGGCCATATAAATATTACCAAGATGCATATCTTTGAGAATTTCAGTACACCGTTCAAAGAACCAGGCCATATCAAGCTTATGACTGAAGGCTGCAAAAAGACTTTTTATCGCTGTGACCATCGTGCCGGCTTTCATGCCGTGTCCTGTGGCATCTCCGATAGCTACGGTCAAAGTTCCATCGGAGGTACAATGGAAATCATAATAATCGCCGCCAACCTCGGTAGCGGTCTTCATCAAAGCAGCAATTTCCAGATGCGGCAGATTTGGTATCTTTCGCGGCAGCATGGACAGCTGTAGCTGACGGGCTTCCTCCAGTTCATGTGTCTTGCGCATGTTATCCGCTTCCAGAAGTTTCCGGGTTACTTCTTCTTCACGAGCCCGGCGTTCCTGTTCCAGCGCTTTTTCGGAAAGAGACTTCACTTCATTCAGTTTTGCCTCAAGATCTCTGCTGGTCAGAGCAAAATCACGTGATAGATCTATAGAAACCGATATCGCCAGTACCAGTAGACCGTACACATAAGCTATTCCATAATCACCGATAAGTGGCAACACACCCATATTTGACAAGATCTGATAGATTATCGCTATCATAAAGCAGACAAATCCGGCCAGCGTGATCCATCGCGCGCGCCAGCGGCGAATACCAGGTACGAAAATTAAGCGAAATATTTCGATTGACCCTAGGCCAATCAAGATATAAAGACTGATGCCGAGTATCTTAGATGGCCAATCGAATTGGATCCAGATCGTGAGAACTGTTCCCAAAGCTATAAACACATATGCGATGGGTGGAATTCGCTTATATATGCTCTGGTATAACATTAAAAGCCCAAACACAACTGCAGGCGGGATTACGGTGGCGCTCAGCCTGCTCATCCAAAAAATATCCTGAATATTATCAAGCATGGGACCGTGGAAATCGGTAAAGGTGATAACCGACCAGCAAAGCATGCAGACTGAAAAATAGAGATGTTCCCGTGCCTTCGGATAAAAAACAAACAGAAAGAAATGAATCAGTGCCAGGATTAATGGAATCACAAAAAATACCATTTGATACAAGCTGAGTGTGCGAACTACTTCTACACGGTTATCGATCTGCGGTGTCAGATCCCTGTGAATGGCAATATTGAATCCGGCCTCTTGTTCATAGTCATGAAATCGATTGTAATTCATATTGGAGTAACGAATGGCAAGCACATGAAGTCCGCTCTTACGAAAGGATATAGATCTCGGATTACGTTGCCAATACGGTTTTTCACTGCTATCGGAGGTGGCTACCCGTCCGAAATGAAAGACTCTTCGCCCATCAATGTACATCTCCGAGGCACCCCCCTGATACATGCCCAGAGATAACGGTACCCCTTGCAGAGAACTATCCACCATGAGGTGCACACGGAACCAGCCGATACCACCCCATCCGCTGACGGGCATTTGCTTTTCGCTCAAACGTGGGTGCACAATTTCCCAGTCACTGTCATCAATTCCCGGTTCGGCCCATGCCGTATCATCGCCCGCATGAAATAGCCAGTTTTCGGGATTGATCAGATTACCAGGCCGGACATTAAGCAACGGCATGGATAGATAGGTTACCCCCGGACGGGCATAGGGGTCAATGGTATTGCGGGCGATCAGTTCGATACGATGATCAGGCCGCATCACCGCCGTCCCCAGCAATAGCGGATTTATCCACATTTCGTCCGATCGTCCTGCAGACCAGTTAACAGATCCATCACGACGATCTGAGTCATTATCATGTAGGTTTATACCGAAACCGAATATCTCACCCTCCCCTGCGCGGATCCGTTTGTCGTTGATGCGTATCCAGTCCCATTTAAGGCGCATTTCCACCACGTAGCCTTCCGAGGTAATTCGACGGGCGTAATCTGCCTTTGATATGTGTGTTGAGTCTAGGTTTCCTTCGGAATATAAGTTATCAACACCGGCGGAGTTCTCCGCAGTAAGGCTATCCAGGGCGCTTAACCGAGCATTGACCACACCGGTTAGTGCTTTTTGTTTCGGATCGGGGTCAAATTTGAATTCAATACAGTCGTTTTGCGGACGTGCACGATGATTAACCCGGATGATATCATCATGTATCTCCGCATAAACATAAAAATAAACTGAGTCCCAGCTCATCCATATAACCGCGGAAAGATCATGATTATCGGAAGGGCGCGGACCGCTCAGTGGAAGAAAATCTTCCGGAGACAGAATCAGGTATCCGTTTTCCGGACCGGTAAGATCCTTATAAAAAATGTCCTTTTGTGCGTCGATTTTTATCTCAAATCCGGCATCACAGACCCGAATGGTCATAAAAATCAAAACTAAAAAGAGACTACGCACAATATACTCCATTCATTTCTACATACTGATTTACGTGAATATACAAAATTTGATGCGCACGGTTACGATCTTTTTAGGAATAACTGTGGTAATTTAAGAAAAGGCAGTTTGTAGTGATTGGTTACTAGTTGAAATTTCATTCCATAGAAAAATTTGACGCCACTGAACCAATTACCAAAAACAGTGTACCGTCAACAACCATACCGGTCAACATACCCATCAGCCAAAAATTGGTTTTGAGCGAATCAGGAATTGCATTTTTATAGTTGAACTCACTTTTTTCTATTCTGTGACTGAAAGGGAGCAAAGTCATTTTTTCTGAATGAATCATTAAAGCGTTCTAATAACTTTTCCTGCTCCGGGTACCTGTTAACTATCCTGTTATCCATACTGTGACCAGTGATCAAGCCAACGACGGTACAACCTGAATTTAACAGCAATGTGATCAAAAAAATGCATATTGTAACTTGGTTGTGCAAATTAATATTACATCTTAATGTTAGATTTATAAAATGAAAAAAGAAATACAAATATCGGCAGCAGGAAATGTAGAAATCCCTGCACATCTCTCCATAAAAGAAAAGGCTATAAAACTCACTGGGAGTGCAGATCAGCCTATGCATTTATTGAGCATAGGCTTCTTTGTTACAAATTAGACTGAAGTTATTATCATTTTTATAATCTCATTTGCCTTGACAAATCCTTAATATTTTGTAACTTGCTTAATTCACAAATTTAACCACCAGACAACTAAAGACCCGGAGGAAAACATTTAAATCCAGATAATAGTTAATCCATAAATCTCACTATCACCCTGTGTTATGGGACTTTTATTTTTGCCACAAAGAACACCGAGGACACAGAGAAAAACACTTTTTAACTCAAAAATGCTTAAAAATAATTCTCAAAATCCCTCTGTGGTCTCCGTATAATGATTGATGAATTTTCCAGGTTAATCTCTTTTTAGTGATATTTCTCCGTGATCTTCGTGTAATTATTTATGAATTATTCAGGGTAAATTATATTTACCGTAAGACAGTTAAAACTACCTATCGATTCTATAACAGGTCTTTCTCTGTATAGAATCACTTCCTCATACTGAAGCTGGATTTTCCACAAGAATGCAACATTTGTTCTTGTTTTTGAAATATCTATGGTAGATAATTAAGAGTGCTTTTTCATAGATTGATTAGTGAAGATCTTAACGAGGGGTGTATCATGAAGTATATCACATTTTTCATCTTGCTATATGTAATTTTCACTTTCCAGTTCTTACCCGCCCAAGCACCCGATACATTGTGGACTAAGACTTTTGGAGGGAATAATCCAGAATATGGTTACTCTGTCCGACAAACAACTGATGGTGGATATATAATAGCAGGGCGTACAGAATCTTTTGGTGCCGGCAGTATGGATGTCTGGCTTATCAAAACCGCCCCTGACCCAATGAATGTGCCAAAGAGAGAAATCTCATTACTATTAAAATATAGGCTTTCAAAAAACTATCCCAATCCCTTCAATCCGATTACCATCATTGAGTTTGATCTGCCAAAAGCCGGGGAGGTGACAGTGAAGATTTTAAACATACTGAGAGAAGAAGTGATTACACTGGTGTCTGAGAGACTATCTGCAGGCTCATACTCGTATGAATGGTCCCGCACTAGCGGGATTGCCAGTGGCGTTTATTTGTACAGATTAAAAGCAGGTGATTATGTTGTGACTCGGAAGATGGTGTTGATGCGCTAGTTTCAAATGATAGCAAAGGAATCACCCCTTACAAGGATAGACCCCTCCCAGAAAGCGAGGCTAAATCTTTGTTATTCCTTGATTATGGGCCCTTTTCTCGATTAAGCTACTGCATTAACGATTAGCATTATTTTTTCCTCTTATATTCTCACTCCTTGACAAATCCTGAAAATAGAGTAAATTATAATGTCGGCGTTGAAACCTTTATTAGAATTTTATCATGGATGCATGAAAATCTAAAAGTATCCGTGAAAAGGAACAACAGTTCTCACATGATAGACTATTACAAACTCATAGTAAATTAATAATTTACATCTATATGAAATTTTGTGGGATTCTGAATCACCCCTTATTATGAAAAACATCACTAATAAATAGAAAGGGCTTGAGATGAATTCTAGGATTGGGGCATTACCTACCCGTTTTTCTATTCTGATTTCTATATTGTTTTTGGCCTGTGGTGCGAGTCATAAATTGATTGACGATACCATATTTAAAGACGAAAGTTTTACCTATAATCATTTGAAGAGTAACGGATTGATCGTTGGGGGTATGGTTTCCGATGTCATAAAGGTCTCTCGCGAAGACAGGTTAGAGTATAGCTCAACTTTTTCGAAAGTTTTAATCGAAAAGCTCAAAGATGTGTCCAGGATTCAAATTACCAACCCATTACAATTGATTGATAAAATGGGCCGGGTCTCTTACTTCAACATGATGGAGGAGTTCGACGACCAAAAAGCATTGAGTCGGGTATGGGCCGACACCCTCAGCGCGACTTTACCGGACGTGCAATATATTCTGTTTGCATATATAGTTAATGAAAACATCGTCGATGAATCATCTGATTATGATGTTGAATCAGATGAGGGAGTAGATTATAAAGAAAGAGAGTATAAAAAAACCTATTTTATCACTATCGATTTTCTTTTATATGATCTGTTTCGGAAAGAATTAGTATGGGAAAATTCCATTTTCAACAAAGCTCAACGCACTGAAACTCGATCGACCCAAACAGGATGTCTCGAATCGTGTATAAATGATATTTTCCAGAATATATTGTTTGGAGAACCCGCCGAAATTAGTCGCGAGGAAGTCTTTGTGAAAATTGTGGAAAAGTTTGCTGAAGATATTTCGAAGACTTGAAACTCGTATTTTAAATAACTAAGGTTACATTTGAATATCTATGACCAGATGAATCACCTGAACCGAAAATCCGTCATAATAATAAATCTTATCATCTTCGTGATTTTATCCGCCCCTCTCCCTTCCTGTCTGGGAAAAGACAAAATGAGAGGTCCGTTTAAGCCACAATCGAAGTATCAGTGGGAGAATTATGGAACAGGGGATAATTCTTTCCTGAATATATATCAAAAATGGATCTCCCCGGTCAAAGGTGGCAATACCTGCCCTATGTATCCTGCCTGTTCCCAGTATGCAAAAATTGCCTTTCAGGTTTTACCCTGGTATGAGGCGTATACCAGCAGCCTGGAGCGTTTATTGCGCTGTGGAAATGAATTGCACTTATACCCAATCATTAAGGTTCACCATCAGACACATTGGTACGATCCGGTAATTACAGAGGATTTAAATCATGAGGCTAAGATTGACGAAGATAATCGCTAGTCTATTTTTCACAGTCTTAATGACAAATCCGTTTTATACCACTGCCCGGGAATTTTCGGATGACACATTCGCAGATTATCTGTTCCGGGAGGGAGAATATTACCGGGCCATTACCGAATATTATCGTATGTTGCATACGGTTTTGGATTATCCCGAGAGAGCCAGGTTATTAAGTAAAGTAGGATTGTGTTATTATAAAGGGGCAGACTATGACGGGTATATTTTGTTCTATGAAAAAAATCAAAATAATTTTTTGGGAGATTCACTCTTTTATGCTGAGATGAATCTGTACTTGGGAAAAAGTTTCTACCATCTTAATCGCTATAAAGAAGCCATCAATCATCTGACCTTATCGCAGTTGAGTCCTTCAAATCAATTTTTTAATGAATCCCAGTTTTTGCTTGGGATCTCTTACAGCAGAATGTATGACTGGCAAAACGCTATCCGGAAATTGCAGTTGATCAGTCAATCTGATTCAGACTTAGATAAGATCGCTGCCGTCAATATGATACGATCTCTCCAGAAATTTCCTGATCTTTCTCAAAAAAGTCCGTTTTTGGCAGGTGGGTTTTCAGCTATAATTCCCGGTTCCGGTTATGCGTATTGCTATCGCTGGGGAACTGGTATTGCTTCCCTTTTAATTAACGGACTTTTAGTGTGGACCTTTTCGGATGCGTTGAAACAGGAACAATATGGGCTGGCTTCACTCACCGGATTTGTGGGAATCGGGTGGTATGTGGGTAATATTAAAGGATCGGTTAAAGCCGCCAACAAGTACAATTCCAGTATCCGGGATGATTATATCAACAGTGTGTTGCAGAGAGAGAACTTTTTGGAATATGTTAAGAATTAGAAGAGAGCTTAAGATTTAGTCTGCTTATGCCACGAGTTCCAATGAATCGCCTAGGTTTGCAGATTAGGTATAATATATGTTGACGCCACCTGAGAAGATTGGCGAACTGAAGCTTGCAAGGAATTGTCACAGCGATCCCCGGTTAAATGAAGATTAGAAACTCCAATACTCTTCCAATGACTACAGAGACACTGAAGCTGCGGGCCGGTATGGTGGGCAGACTGTCATCGGTATACCTCTGTCGGATTATCTTTTTCTACCCAGACGCCCGTTTTGTGCTACGGGCAGATTAACCATTCCCGTCCCTAATAAGCGGAAATTTTAATTATCGCTAATTCCCAGAACAACTTAAATAGCCAAATTTTTTTATGCAATTTTAAACGCTACCGGTTTGTTCGGGCCAGGCATTCAAGAAACAATAAAAATGTTGAGTGATATATATTGCTTTACTTTATACATCTTCTTTCAAATTAAACTAACTGCAAACTAAAATACTCCCAAGACCTTAAGTATTGAAATAAACACCCCAATCACTGCATCGCCCAGGATTAATCCGGAGGCAAGCGAAATGGAATAAGATTCCATCCATGTTTTAAATTTTCTTTCAAGAATAAATCGAACAATTGAACCCAGGAAAATAACAATTGAAAAAAAGGCAGGTAAAAATAAGGCAATCCCAATTCCAAAAGGGGAGGGTGTAATTTTTCTATATGGTGAGTTTTCTAACAGAGTTAATATAATTCCAAATAGGATACCGCACAGGATTCCGAATTCTGTATAAGCTGGCAATGCGGAAAATCCGGAAGAAAGAAACTTGGCCATACCTACCCACGTAACCGCACTGGGTGCAGGCAAGACTTCGCTTGCTAATCCATAAGCACCAATTACTGCATAAAAAATGGGTACGGCAGCAATAGAACCAATAAAGACACCTGCCAATTGGGAAATAGTTTGTTTCTTTGGTGTGGCTCCGAGTAAATACCCGGTTTTATAATCCTGCATCATATCCGCAGATTGATTTGCACCGGAGGCGGTAATTCCTGCTGCCATCACATTGGTCATCATGTTCCCTGGTGCAAGCCCCCCAAAAATAATTTGTGTTCCATATCCCATTGCCCCTACCGGATTGATATCGGTTTCTCCGTAAGTTCTCACGGCAACTATAGAAAACAGATATGCAAAGATTATCGCTATTACTGTCAACCAAATTGGAATGTGGAACAGGAGCTGCATTACAATGGCAATGATCGCGGCCGTGGTCAAAAATAATATCAACCACAAATTAAAACTAATATCAATCTTCTTAACATCTCCGAGTTTGGTCCTCTTCATTGATTTGAAAGCTCTTAAAATTGTATTTCCTTTAAGTATTAATGACAGAATAGCAGAGGTAACCATTAATGCTATTGCAGACCACATTGTCCAATTACGAACATGTGGATATGCGATCCCTTCAATAATGTGCGCATTGGCGAGAAGCGGAGCTAAAATTCCCCAGCCAACAATAGCTCCTAAAAGAAGACTGATACCAATTCTAGGTCCCACTAAAAATCCAACCCCAAATAACATTGGACTCCAATTTATTCCCAAAGTTAAACTTCCTAGTGAATACCCCCATATTTTGCCGGGAAATCCGGTAATCATAGGAATAATGACCGGAATTCCATCTCTAAACCAGGTAATAACTCCTGATATTAAACCGGTTATTCCGAGAACCCTGGCTTTTTTCACCGCTTGTTCCATGTGTGCATGCATTGCTTTTATAGTTTCTGCACACGCTGTTCCACTGGGAAAAGTTAATTTTTCGATAACCACAAATTGCATTCGAAGGGGAATGGAAAATAATACACCCATAATATGTATGAACAGAATCCAAATAAAAAGACTGAATCCTGAAAACTCGTACCCCAACATGATAAGCGCAGGAATCGTACTGACCATAATCCCAAGACTCGCCGAGGCCGACGCCATAGTCTGGGCATTATTATTCTCCAATGTAGAAAAACTACCTTTAAATGCTTTAATCAGAACAAAAGCAAGGAGAGCAGCAATAAGAGATCCCCCCATGGTGATACCTGTTTTCAGCCCCATATAAATATTTGACGAAATAAGTAACAGACAGAGAATAGTACCAACAGCAAATACTTTCCATGTCAGCTCGGGTAAATTGTCGCCTTGATAAACATTGTCAATCCAATATTTTTCTTCAAGCTCAGCGGTCTGATCTCGATTATTTTTTCTCATATTATTTTCCAATTTATTTTATGAGCCAATTTCACCAATTTTTTGAAGATCATGCGCAGCGCCAAGTCTTTCAAATATTTTTTTAGCCCTCTGCACATAAGTCTGATATTGATTATTCTCTGCCGCCCCTTGAAAAAATCTGGCCATTTCCAGGCAACTCCGGGCATACTCATGTTCCATCTTCAGATATTCAAAAATTTCCAAACTCTCTGTAAAATGTTTTTGGACTTTCTCTTTTATTTTTGATGAATCATCCTCATTCATTGCGGTCTTTAGCTTCTCTAAACCAATCATCCCTAACACTCTATTGGTAAAGCCCTGACTGACCCGTTGATTTAAATTCAATGCTTCCTGGTGGGCTTTCTCAGCCGCATTTTGGGCGTTCTGATTTTCACCTAATGATAACAAAGCTCGGCTTAACCAATAGAGTGCCTGCGGTTTGAAAACCTTGATTTTTCTTTCATCCATTAAGGAGAGGCTTTTTTCCAGGCATTTTACGGCCTCCCGCCCATCGCCTAATTCTACATTAACCGAGCCAATATTGGCATACGATAAAATTTCTCCCGGAATATCATGAGTTGCTTCACTTATTTTTAAACTTTTTTGATGAACTTTGTAAGCATCCTGTAAACGTCCTAAATCGTGATAAACAGCTCCCAGATTATTATAAGTGCCGGCAATACCAACCCGATATCCGATTTCATTCATCTGCTCGATAGATTTTTCCAACATCTCGGCCGCTTTTTCATATTGCCCCTGCTCGACAAAAATTAATGCCAGGTTGTTCCGGGTCTCAGCGATTCCCTTTTTATCGGCTATTTTTTCACGTACCTCCAGACTCTTGGAATACATTTCCTTTGCATCTTCATATTCCCCCTGATCAAATAAAATATTACCCAGATCATTATATGCCTGACTTTTCTCCATGAGATTCCCTTCTGCGGAAAGTAGCTGAAGCCCGCTTTCGATTTCTTCTTTCGCTTCCATATATTTACCGGTTACCTTTAAAACCCGGGCACGGGATGTTTTCACTTTGCCCAGTAAAGTGAACCAATCCTGTTCTGTAAAATCGGCATCAAAAAATTCCTGAACAGGTTTTTGTTGTTTGAATTGCTCAAAACTTTCCTGAAAGATCTTTTCGGCTTGATTTAAAATTTTGAGCGCCCGTTCATTTTCACCTTTGTGAATAAAGGATGAACCCATTTTCCAATACAGATTTATCCGTTTGGGAGAATTAGCCTGCAGCAAAGAATCAACCTGCCGGTAATAATCATTGGCTTCATCATATTTACCGGTAAGCGCAAGAACGTCACCCAGTCCCTCATAGATTGCTTCCTTCTTCTGGCGAATTTCCTCTCCTTCAAGCTCATGTATTAAATCATCTAATATGACTTGAGCTTTTTCAAAAAACCGAATGGCCTGTTCATTAGCAAAAACGCTTCTGGCCTGTTTTCCGGCAGAAATTAAATAAGGTAATGCTCTCTTATTTTCAATTGCTTTCACAAAATGATGGGCAATATTGGGAGCAATCCGCAATTCGTAACCGAACTCTGATTCCAGGAAATTGCCAATAAGTAAATGATATTCCGAACAAAGTTCGGGTGTGATTGAATCATAAAGAATATCTCTGATTTTCCCATGATCAAACCGATACATTTTTTCATAGGGATGAATGATGTGATGTTCCCTTTCCAGAGCCTGCAAAAGTTTCATTACTCTAATGCGATTGAGATCGAGACAGGCGGCAATGGTGCCGGAATGAAAAATCTCTCCTTCCACTGCACCAATCTCAAGTATTTCTCTTTCCTCTTCATTTAATCTCTCAACCCGTCTCATCACAATATCCTGGACCTTACCGGGAATTTGAAACTGTTGAAAATTTTCTTTTAAAACGTATTCTTTATCCTCCTCAAAAATAATACCCTCTGATTTTAACATCTTTAATAATTCGATGACAAAAAAAGGATTTCCTTCCGTTTCCTGGTTCAGCATCATGTAAAATGAATAATCAAAATCCGCATTCTCAAAAAGTGAATCTGCCAGTTCGCGAATTTCAAAATCGCTAATTCTTTCTAACTCAATAAGAGACAGAAATCCTTCCCGACTCATTTCATGCTGCATCTCAATAAGTGCTGGTATTTTCTCAGTAAATTTATCAAGCACATCCTCTGGCCGGTAAGTGCCTATCATCATGATTCGGGCAGAACGCGTATTTCGTGCAATATAATAAAATAATTTTAATGTATCTTCGTCGGCCCAGTGCAGATCATCAATAAATAAAATAAGAGGTCTTTCCTGCGCAATATTCAAAATCAATTTAAAAATGGCCTCCCAGTACTGTTCTTTGCTTTCGACGATGATTTTTTGTTCCTGGTCAAGATCTAAGAATTTTCTAATAACAGGGAGAGCGCTTGATAAATCGGCAGCCTGATCAGCCATAAAATCATTTAATTTTTCATTGCTTTTCACACCTTTAATATCAAAATAGTTGCGAATGGCTTCTACAAAAGGTTGATACGGGTATACTCCTTGCCGAAACAGACATCGGCATTTCAAGGTTCTCACTTTTAAGGTTCGGGCGTGTTTTTCCAACTCCCACACCAGCCGGGTTTTCCCTATCCCGGCTTCTCCGGTAATGAATACGGAATGTCCCTCACCAAGGGTCACCTGGCGGAGTATGGACTTTAGTTCCTCATATTGTTTATCTCTTCCGATTAATCTTGTAACAAAAGCCCTCTCTTCGGGACGCAGTACCTCTGTTTCGGCCACTAACTCAAGGTCAGATTCAAATATTAGCTCATCGGTTTCCAGATGTTCTTTGATTTTCACAAGATCGGCAATTAATTCATCTGCGTATTGATATCTTTTCTGAGGGTCCTTCTTTAGCGCTTTAAATACCACCTGTTCTAATGCCCGGGGCACACTTTCGTTAATTTCTCGAACGCTTACTGGGTCATCATTTAAAATAGAATAAATCAATGCCATTTCGTAATCGCCGGTAAACGGCAAATGTGCAGTGAGTAATTCATACAGCACCACCCCCAGCGAAAATATGTCAGTGCGATGATCGATCGCCTCTCCAACAGCTTGTTGTGGAGACATATAGGCAATTGTACCGATAATTTCTCCCTCCCTGGTCAGCATACTGGCATCCTGCATGCGGGCTAAACCAAAATCCATAACTTTCACCTGTTCATCATGAGTGAGCATAATATTTTCGCTCTTAATATCCCGATGAATAATCCCCTGCTCATGGGCGTGTTTCAATGCATTTGCAGTAGCGATTGCAATATCGATGACTTTCTTTAAATCCGGTAATTCTTCCTGAATGATTTGTCGTAATGTATTCCCATCCATATATTCCATGCAGATGAAGAGCTCTTCGTCTGATTCTCCAACGTCCAGGATTTTTACAATATTGGGATGATTCAAGCGCATGCCGGCACTGGCTTCCCGACGGAAGCGGCGACGGATTTCTTCGCTTTGTAAAGAATGGCGTGATAAAAGTTTAATGGCAACGGTTTCGTTTCGTTGGGTATCGTGTGCTTTATAGACCGATCCCATCCCTCCCTCACCCAATAATTCCAGAATCCGGTAATGAGAAATTTTTTCAGGATGACGTATCATATCATTGCCAAATTTCCCCGGATACTAACCTGTTTAATTCACAAATATAACCATCATATACTCAAAACCGGAAATAAACCAAGGTATATCATTCAAAAATATCATATCAATACTACTATTTTTCCTACCATATTTTTAGTGTTGGATGATCTTCACTTTTGCCACAGAGGCTCAGAGAACACAGAGAAAAACCTTTTCTAACTCCAAAATCCTTAAAAAATAATTCTTAAAATCTCTTGGTGGTCTTCGAGTAATGATGGATGAATTTTCCCGATTACCATTGGTATACGATATCCCTCCTTGACCTACGTGTAATAATTTGTGAATTATTCAGGCTAAATACTCTATATTATAAATATACTGATAAATTTATAGTTTTTTAGTCCAATTACAATAATTCTTTTCGTCTTTTGTAGCTTTGCGTGATGAATTGTTGAGGCCAGAATCCATTTTATTTTCATACAAAATCTAATAAAAATCAATGTTTTATTCTGGTTTATTCAAAAAATATCACGCAAAGACGATAAGAGCGCTAAGAGAAAAAACTGATAAAGAAAATTGCTGAGATGCAAGAAAGTCTCAATTAATATTTTCCCAACACTCTTGTGTCTTGTATCTTGCCATCCTGTACTCTTAGTGTCTGCAGCTTGGCGTGATGAGTTATTCAGGCCAGAACCCATTTTATCTAATCATAATTTTAAAAACCGTACCAGGCAATGGCAGGTCTTCACTCCACAAGTCTGAAGACCTGCCGTAGTTTTCATATTCAGATCCTTATTTCATCAGCAGCATTTTGCCTGTTTTAATGTAATTACCTGCTTTAAACCGATAGATATAGACACCATTTGAGACTATGTTACCGCCCTCATCATTACCATCCCAGCGCAGGGTATGATAACCGGATTCCTGATAACCATCCACCAGTATTCTGACCAATTGTCCCAGAACATTATAGACTTTTAAGGAAACCTGGCTTTCCTGAGGCAATTCATATTGAATGGTGGTTTGCAGATTAAAAGGATTCGGGAAATTGGGTAATACATTAAATTGCCTTGGAAACAGTTCTATTTTTAATGCTGGAGGTTCAGATTGCTTCGGCAAAAGAATCTGTAATGAAATAATTAAATTACGAACAAGTGGGTAAACTGCATGTTGCCCCTCCTGGGTAACAATCCAGTCATTCTTTGGATTTCCATCATAGAAACCATCCATTTTAGCGATGATATCGTTCTCCAGCTTGTTGATAGCCGCACTATAATTTTTATCCGCAATCATGGACAACACTGCATCTAATTTGTTTGAAAAGGCCACTTTCCGATTGGCTCCCGGTTTCTTGAAATGAGAATTATCCAGATTGAAAATGGCATCTCTGATTTCATTTACCCCATCAGAAGAGGGGAGATCATAAATAAATAATGAATGCTCGCTGTGGCTGATTAATATGCGATCTAATGCAGTGGTTTTACTCGCATTAATTATTATCTTGTAACTTCCTGATTCGGTAAAGGGATCTGTTGTAATTGTATATAATCCTTCACCGGCTTCATAGAATGGTTCAGTATAAATGCTATCCCCTTCAGAATTTACGATGTCTGCGGAAACAATCGCTCCTAATAAGGGTTGACCGCCGGTTAGATGCAAATCGGACTGGCGTTCTCCACCTTCATAGATTTTAACCCTGATTTCGGTGTGAGCGCCCGAGGGTAACCGGTCGTAGGGTATATCTACTTCCATGGTCACATCCGTTCTGGCAGCGATGTAAGTCCGGTATGTTTCCGGAGTTTGAGGTAAACTCTTTCCAAATACCCAGCCGGACCAGGTTCCCGGCTCGGCATTTTTGATCCGGAAGTATTCATAACTTGGTCCTGTGAAAAACTCAATGTTTTTATACTCATTCACGTTAGTTGAATCAATGAGACGATCCGCTTGAGTTGAATCCGCCGGCGGTGGCAAAATGGAAAGATCCAGATCACTACCCTGCCAGTAGAGGCCTATTTCCAGTAATCCACCCTGCCAGTACATGCCCCCCTGCCAGTAAAATCCGCCTTGCCAGTACATGCCACCCTGCCAGTAGAGCCCTGGGGATTCTTTACCACTCAACTCATCCGTTGAGTGGGCTTCAGATAAATAAAGGATTTGCATACCCAGCAGGCGATACCAGATAAAATTTACGACATCCACGATTTCACTGGAGTCGGCCAGCAGGAAATAGTCGGCCCGGGTAACATCGGCGATATGACTGTTCAAATTTTGTCCGGCCCCGGGTCCATCAGCAAAACCCATGGTATAAACGGCGGTTTTGGTGCCGACAATATCAGGAAGGACTGATTCCGCATACGGTGCTGTGGTTTCCTCACCGGAACTGAACAAAATCATTGCCCACTTGTTCTGAGCTCCTCCGTTAGCAGTAAGTTGAGTCTGCGCTGTTTGTAAACCTGAACCGATAGCAACCGCTCCACCTTCATTCAGTGCAGCTATGGCATTTTTAATACTACTCCGATCGTTTTCGTCAATTTGGGTAAGAGTTACTACAACAGTATCCGGTAATTTCACAATACCCACTCTGTCTCCCACCCGCATTTTGTCAATAAGCTGAATTGCACTTTTTTTCGCTGCGTCAAAGGCATGATAATTATCCGCATAATTGGCCGATCCGTCGAATACCAGCATTAGATCCACGTATTCATCCGGAATATTGGCATAAATATATTCAATTCCTGCGACATCGCCCTCGGGAGTTGAACCGGAATATTGATACAAATCTCTTTTTTTAGTCTCCCCCGCTTTTATCAAACCGTACATGGTTTGCTCTTCATTGCCATCCCCCATACCTTCTACCCAGTAATCAGAATTGGATGGGTTGTAAATGTCTCCCAGCCCACCAAAATGTCCGATTTCATGGGTAACTACGTTTTCAACATCTAATTCCTCAGCATTCTCATCGGCTTGTTCGAAAATTTTCCAGATAAAAGAGTCAGCATTGTAGGCAATATCCACATCGGTCATCTCTCCGGTAATGGCATTATAACGCACCCGGGTGGCTGCTACCACATCCTGATCCAGTCCGGTGGTATTCCAATCCGCTATCCAAACATTATTGTTAAGCCCATCGGGATTACCAGCCCATTGGTTAGATGATGGACTATTTCCAGACCCAATGTATTCCAATTCCGGTAGAGCGCTCCATGTAGAATAACTCGTCTCTATTGTAGGAGCATATTCTTGCGCAGAGAGACTGACGTTAAATGTTGCTTTCCCGTCCGGCCAGTGTAACGGGATACCGGAATGAGTCCGGTTGACCACATAGTGAAGTCCAAAGGATTTTGTCTTGATCTCAGATGGCATAGCGGCAGAAAATTCGGAAGTATTGTTGTCCGGATCGGTTGCAGTTGCGGTGTAAAATTTGCCAGGATCAATTTCTTGAGGCAGAAATGCGTTAAAAATCACATCACCATAACCATCCGTCTCCACAGTGATGCTGCCAATAAATGTCTGACCCTCACCATATCCTGTGGAATCGGGAGCATCGTTACTGAAAAATTCAAGGTGATATGCGGTGCTCGGGGCACTATGAAGCTCACCGCTGATAATATCCACATCACTAGCAGCGGAGGTAAGCACCGGATAGTTTTGCAGATTATTTGGTCCGGTGTCGACATCGACGATGTCGTTAGGCGTAACGCCATTTCCACCCAGGTCAATCCCTAATTCCCCGTTCGAAAAGATAGCATTCGAAGTGATTCTGTTTTGTATCCCTTCACTTTTAAAGTCAGTATCAGTTGTCCAGGCTGAGGATATGGAAACACCGCTCTCGGTATTGAACGCGATGATATTGCTCTCAATATTTGTATTCGACGGAGGATCCGAATACACCGGTACAAAGGGAGGATTCAACATTTCAATCCAGACACCGTGACCGTTGTTCCCAATTGGATTGGTTCCCGTAATATCCGTACCAATATAATTCCCGATGATAGTATTGTTTCGCGCATTATACCCGACAACCGTGACTCCCGCATACAAATCATTCCCGGAAATGATATTCCTATGATCGGAGGTACCGTCGCCGATGGTATTCCCCGGTGCTTCCCAGATGATAATGCCCGAATATGCATTTCCTAAATCATCAGTTCCATCCTTATCGGTACCGATAAAATTACCTAAAACCTGGTTCCCGGTGGCAGTAGTATCACGAATTACCAGACCGTATTTCCCATTTCCTGAAATCACATTGCTCAGTTCAGGCCCGATACCTCCGATAACATTATTGGGAGCATTGTAAATAAATACGCCATTGCCCCCGTTGCCCAAAGGTGACTCACCGGATCCATCTGTGCCAATATAATTTCCGCTAACAGAATTTTTCATTGAACCACTATCCATTATTTGAAGTCCATTTCCAATATTGCCAGATATGATGTTTCCAGGTCCGATCATATTGGTTTGCGCGCCATTTCCTATAAAAATCCCGCCATTGTTGCCCATATTGACTTCTCCGGTCACATCGGTTCCGATATAATTTCCCTGGATCGTGTTGTTGATTGCATCTGCTCCCACGATTACGATACCGTGACTGGCATTACCCGAAATGATGTTGCGGTCCCCTACAAAATTGTTGGGAGATTCTATATTAATACCATCGTCTCCGTTTCCCAATGTGCTGGATCCATCAGCTGCAACACCGATGAAATTACCTAAAATTTTATTATGTTCAGCCAGGCTTCCCAGGATGTTGATCCCATCATCATTATTTCCCGAGATGATGTTGCGAGATTCAATAGTCGTCCCACCGATGACATTGTCGGGCGCATCTTCTATTGTTATGCCAAATTGGTTGGGTATTGAGTTTTGCCCGGAAATATCTGTTCCAATAAAATTACCGCTAATCTCATTTCCTATAGATTCAGGTCCATAAATACGAATGCCGTTTTGTGAATTTCCGGAAATGAGATTCCTTTCCACAACCTGACTGCCTCCAATAACGTTGCCAGGAGAATTAACTATATATATTCCATTGTGGTTATTCCCGGATGGAGGGAACCCATTTGTGCCAACTATATTGCCAATAACCTTATTTCCACTAGCGCCATTTCCGGTAATAAAGATTCCC
Organism: uncultured Caldithrix sp.; assembly: GCA_964461135.1. Classification (GTDB taxonomy): domain Bacteria; phylum Calditrichota; class Calditrichia; order RBG-13-44-9; family RBG-13-44-9; genus RQOF01. The sequence goes on from CAYWTB010000049.1 coordinate 26,803, forward strand.
TCAGCAGAATTGTAGATGAAATTACTAGATTCACCGAAACGACCGCCAATAAGATTATTTGAAGAATTGTCAATACTAATTCCATCATACCAGCAATGTATAAAGTTCTTTTCAATAATATTGTTGCTGCCACCTAGTAGCTTTATACCATCACCAGCAGCCTCTATATCCAAACCCCGAACCTTACTATTGCCAGAAGTGATTACTAGTCCATGGATGAGATTTGTCCAGGGGCTCGATAATTTTATTACCGGTTCATCGACAAAGCCCGGCTGTGTGGTACCATCAATAATCACTGGGTCGGTGATGACAGGCATTGCTTTGACAAATGCAATGTCAAAAGGAGGCGCTGGACCAGTGATAATGTTGAAAGTAATGCTATCCAAACCTAAATGAGCATTTGCGTCTAATATGGCTTGTCGTAAAGAACCAGCTCCATTTTCGTTGGTATTGGTGACTGTAAATGTGTGTGTTTTCCTTATTGCAATGATATCGTTGGAAGTCGGGAAAAACGCACTGACGTATAAAACTTCTCCATCGGGGCTAAATTGTAAATCCTGTAAACCTGAAAAACCTGAAGCAAACACCTCTGAGGTACTTGGATAAAGAGTATCGGCATGAACAGCTGATATTCTCCGTATTTCACCGGATTGATTGATACCAAAGTAAACATCACCCGTTACTGGATGTACGGATAAATTACCACTGCTGGGAATTCCATGAAGAAATCCGTAAACTTGGCCATATTCATCAATGGTAACAATTCTTGTGGAATCGTTTCCACTGGCATCACTTTCCATCATATAGAGGGTGCCATCGGGACCAAAGGCTACCTGAGATGGCCCATGGTCAAACTTAACTCCTCCCTGTGCTAATACCTTTACCTCAGCGGTTTGTGGATTGACTGCCCAAATCGCTCTTTCATCGAACCAACCAAAAGCAATATCCGCTATAATGAGATCACCTGGATCAACATCAGGTCCATCAAAAGAAGGTGGTGCCAGTGCAATCCCGAACGGATTAAACCGGTTTTCAATTGATATGTCTTCTGGTGTAACAAAAGATATTGGAATACCACTTGGTAAAGTGAGAAATAAAGTTTGCGCCTGGCCATCAACTACAAAGACACTATCTCCATAATACTGCAATATATCGTCAGGACTATCAAATGGTGGGCCAGTTATACAATAGGCATCCTCAATATCAAATTCATCTCCTCTATTCGCTACAAAAACTCCTTGAGGACTGATTTCATTCACGATTAGTAAACTTCCGTCCCCCCGGACCGCAATCCCGTCCGGCCAGGGCACATGACGATAGAAATACTCAGCTGAATGTCCAGGAAGTAAGGTAATATCCGGTCTTTCCTGTGCCGGCAGCATATCCGTAAGCAGAATAATGCTAAACAGCAAAAGAACCATAATCGTTAACAAAGAATTATTTATGTTTAGTATATTTTTCATGACTTACCTCTTTCTTTTAATCATATCCTTGATAAATAATTTTCCGACATTTCAAATACTTATTATTACTTCAATTCTTCTTTTTCCACCAGATCATTTATTTTCTTTAAAAAACTGTTATAGCTCTGGTATCCATTGACCGTTTTTGAACCGGTCCTTTCATCCGTTATGATTGACAATTTTCCTTTGACTCCCCCTGCAACATGCAGCTGATCATTCTGGTCTTTTTTCACAAATACCAGTACCTCTTCATTCATATTAAATTTCGGTACGTGGGTATATAATTCTCCTACTTCCCCTACTTCACCACCCAGTTCCTGAAGGGTTAGTGTATGATCAGATTGTTCTCCTTTCAGAAACTGATCGACAGCAATGGTGATCGTGGTATAGATTCGTGTTTCCTCTGCATTCCAGCCGGATTCCATCTGTGTTACTTTTCCAGTTACGATCATTTCGGCATTCTGGGTCAGTTTTTCCAAGGTGTTAAGCCGTTTTTGTGCGAAGATTCCTTCCGCAAGAAATGAACTAAGGATAATGCAAAGGAAAAGATTCCATTTTAGATAGCTCATCTTATTCATATTAAATCCCCCGTTTAATGAATTGAAAATTATTTATTTAATTAGAACAGTGATGCTATAATGTATTAAATACATTTAAAGAGACTTGTTTGGAAATCTGAGGATAGAAAGGATATAAATATTGAAATAAAAAGAGGGCAGTATTTACCAAAATTTCTTTCGTGGCAAGAAAAGGGCTTCATATTAGCACCATTTTTCTCATAATATATCAGGAGCTAATAATAAATTATATTTACGACTTTCAAAAAAAATAGCTACGCTAGAAGGTTAATGGTCGGCCAAAAAATATCTGATTCAAATTTCGTTTGAGCTTGGGTACTCAAAATATTTTTGAGTATGTAAAATTTTAAGTAATTCGTTAAAACTTAACTATGAATTATACAAAATTATAATTTAAAAATCAACAAAATAAAGTGTGTTTTTACATGGGCTGGGTCTCCCCCAGAAATTTTAGAAGAACAGTTGCACCTGCAAATATGTACAATTTCTATTTCTGGTTATTGGTTCATAGATTTTCAAATGGCCGGTTTTCAAAAAACACCTTTGTACAATTTCGGTTAGCTTGTAATAGATAAAGCAATACAATTCTGAGAGCCTGTACCTGCCAGGTACTATTTTAAACGATTGACAGCTTAAAATATCTACTGAAGATCCACCACCTGATTATATACAAAGGAGAGGGCAATCCATAGAATCGTTAGGATATTTTTCAAGGTATAATACTTACCATAAGCGACCTCTTCCAAATGAAACCGGGTTTTGATATGGCGATAAACCTCCTCGATCTGCCATCGGGCACTATAGCCTTCGGCCACATCTTTAATGATGGATGAGGCATACGTATTAGGACTATGAACCAAAAACCAGCAATAGCCATGATCTTTCTCCCTGGCCACCACTAACCATAGCCGATCCCCTGTTGGCTCCTGGGTGTATTCGTTGATTCATAGTAACGGCACCGCTCCCATTTGGAACCGGAGCCATTTATAATGGTTATTGCAGTTCTTTATAATCCGCTGCTCCTGCCGCAGGGTAATCTGGCGGGCAATTTCCCGGGTATTTTGCATCTTACCCTCGTACCAGAAATTCCCCAATTCCTTCAACCCGAGTACGACGATTGAGTTTGATATACTGAAGAGCAGTGAGGTGACACTGAAGATATTCAACATTCTCGGAGAGGAGGTGGCTACCCTGGTGTCTGATCGCCTCTCTGCTAGCTCATACTCATTCGATTGGGACGCCTCCCAATTTGCCAGTCCTGTGTTTCTGTACGGGCTGGAGGCAGGAGACTACATCGAGACCAGGAAAATGATCCTAATGAGGTAAATACTTTCACCTGCAAGGATAGACAACTCTCCCCCTTTTGGGCACATAGAATTGGTCTGTAGCGGATGTAATCCTTTTACTATTTATAGCTAAATTTTGAAGTGACTAGAGGTTATGTTCTGCTGGATGAAAGATCTGCTAGCTTTAAAGTCCTCGGTCAATCCAAGTTTTAGCCGCTCCATTCGCCGTAATTTTAACGGAATTTTTCTATAAGTCACTTCGTGTAGTTAAGTTAATTACTTTTTTTCATCCAAATATCAAAACAAACCACCGATAAATGATAATTAGTCACTAAAACCTTATAACGCATAACGCGTTACCCGTATCCCATATCTGCCGTCTATTATCTTTATATACCGATTAATTATCACTGAAATCCCGTAACTCGTATCTCGAAACACGCGACCTTTAAAACAGTTTTTTTATTGTTAACAACACATAGAATAATTTAGACATTCCAGGAAATTAAGCAAATTATCCTTCCATCAATTATTACGGGGAAAATATTAATTTTTGGGTAAACCCAGGTGCTTATTAAAGGTATACTTAGATAATTTGATTTTGATACAGTAACCGGAAAACTGGCTAATGATGATGCAATCCTTATTCTGCGAATCTCCTCTACCACCTAATGCAAGGTTTTGCCGGCAGGACGGAAAAACGGCCCAGGTTGGTACTTTCCAGTCGCAATTACCTTGAGACCGGCTGGAACTTTTCCAAGAATATATTCCCCCGGAATTGTTTTCCAATATTTTGCAGGCGGGCCGTAAGATTGAAAGCGAACGGCGCCAGGTCACGGTGATACTTGCCGATGTTATAAGATTCACCAATCTTACCGAACAAATCGATCCGGAAATTCTGGCCAGTCTTCGCTATGACTGTTTTAAGAGTCTGGTCTCAACAGTTCATAAATATGTAGGGATTATGGATAAATTTATTGGAGTTAAAAAATCATATAAATACTGTTCTTTTTAAATGACAGATTATGCAAAACAGCTTCTTAAAGGTAACTGCCGGTACAAAAATATTAATATTTAAGGATGGCTTTTGAAAATAATGAATATAGTCAGGTATTGAAGTCATATCAAGCAAGCAGTTGACCGGCTGAATTTTTATAACCTTGAAATAAAAGTAACATTCTTACAAGTAGCTTCTGAAACATTATATTTTATTATGTCGTACATGAAAATAATTTTCTCAATATTGTAAAATTTTGTTAAATTGAATTATTATTAGTAACCTTAACAAGGTCAGACATAATGAAAAAGAAATCAAAAAAATGGATGATCGGTTCCCTACTGGTTCTCGTGCTGGTTATTGTGGTGGCTGTCGCCTTCTCGCCCGGGGCAAATAAACAGCAGAACGGGCGGAAAACCGTAAAGGTTGAAAAGCGGGATATTTTAGATAAAGCCCTTGCAGTTGGATCAATTGAGCCGGTAAACGAAATTGAAGTGAAATCCAAAGTATCCGGAGTCGTTGGCAAATTATTCGCTAACGTGGGTGATTTTGTCAAGGCCGGCGATCCGTTGGTGGATGTAAAACCGGATCCCACTCCGCTGGAACTGGCCCAGGCCAAGCGCGATGTGGAAATGGCCACCATTGAAATGGACCGGCTGACTAAGGAACTGGCACGTAACAAGCAATTGAAAGCAAAAGGACTCATTTCCGACAAAGAGTTTGAAATGCTGGACCAGCAATTTGAAGAATCTAAACTGCGGCACCAGATTGCAGTTGAACATCTTGATTTAATTGAGAAGGGTAAAGTTAAAATTGCTGATACCCGCATTGAAACGGTTGTGAAATCCCCCCTTACCGGTTTTATTCTTGAAAAAAATGTGAACCTGGGAGATCCGGTGGTTCCGTTGACATCTTACCAGCCAGGTACCGCCCTGATGCGCATGGCCGATATGAATGATCTGATTTTTAAAGGAACGGTTGATGAAATCGATGTGGGAAAGATTAAAGAGGGAATGCGCTGTGACCTGCAAATTGGGGCGCTTCCGGGGAAAAATATTATCGGGCATGTTACTCTTATTTCCCTCAAGGCCAGAAAAGAAGATAATACCACTGTTTTCCCGGTGGAAGTAAAAATTGACCAGACCGACGGGGCTGTATTGAGGGCCGGATTTTCGGCCAATGCCCACATTATCATTGCCAGAAGAGACAGTGTCCTTTCCATCCCCGAGCGCGTGGTTACTTTTCGTAATGATTCAGCTTTCGTGCAGCTTCCCCTGGGTGAGGAAGGTTCCGAAGAACACTATGTCAAGACCGGTTTGAGTGACGCCATCCATGTTGAGGTTATTGAAGGATTAAAAGAAGGTGATGAGGTCCTGGAGAAAAAAGTTCAGGAGATCACTTAACACTTGTTTCCCGACGTAATATGACCTCCGCTGGCGTCGGGATGAATTCTACCTTGGAAGGAAGCATCAGGATTTACAAATAGGGCTTCACAAAACTCTTAGTTTATTATTATAAGTCATGATATTTGGTAC
>CAYWTB010000050.1:0-32497 GCA_964461135.1 uncultured Caldithrix sp.
ACATTCTACTACAAACGCCAGGAGATTCATAACTTTTTACGACTTCAGGTTATAACCTTTTTTCATAAATTTCATTCAGACTCATATTTTTCAGATTTTCCACCAGTTCCACCAGATTTTTAATCATCACATCCCAGATCTTTCTACCCTTTTCAACGCTGGCCTTGGTAGGATCTCCCAATACTCCGTTGCTGGAGATCTTGGAAGTACGGGCAAACCATTCCACACTCCGCTTGGTACTGAAATTCAGATAATCGATTGAAAATTCAGGAATAAATTTCCGCGCTTTGTCCATCTGTACCAACTGGGGACGGGTAGCAGGTTATAACCTTTTTTCATAAATTTCATTCAGACTCATATTTTTCAGATTTTCCACCAGTTCCACCAGATTTTTAATCATCACATCCCAGATCTTTCTACCCTTTTCAACGCTGGCCTTGGTAGGATCTCCCAATACTCCGTTGCTGGAGATCTTGGAAGTACGGGCAAACCATTCCACACTCCGCTTGGTACTGAAATTCAGATAATCGATTGAAAATTCAGGAATAAATTTCCGCGCTTTGTCCATCTGTACCAACTGGGGACGGGTAGCAAGGCTGGTGCTGGTTTCAATTTCACCGGCATGCACGTCATTGGGAGTTTCACATATTCCGGCTAAATCACTGTCGCTGGTTTCTCCGGAATCCACCGTGGTAAAGATCCGGGCATCCCGGTTAATCATCTGAGCCGCAAATTTCAGCGCCGGAACATTGCCTCCATGCCCGTTGATGATAACCAGTTTTGTGATGCCGTTTTTAGCAGCGCTCATACCAATTTCGTATACCAGGCGGGACAGGGTCTCGTTACCAATGCTGATGGTACCGCTGAAATCGTCATGGTGGTAGGAGACGCCATAGGATATAAGTGGAAATACAAGTGGCCGGGGTTCACTGCAGGATGCGGCCACCATTCTGGCCAGGTATCCCGCATCGAATGCATCGGTATCCAGTGGGAGATGGGGTCCATGCTGTTCGATAGATCCGACCGGCAGAAGGGCAATATCCACCTCCCGGAAGCATTTACGCGCTTCCGGCCAGGTCATTTCACCTAAAAGATAACCGGTTTCCGAGCCTGCATTTTTCTCCTCCTTCATGCCTGCTGCTTCTCCTGTATTTGATTTTTTCTCAAACTGGTAGGGACTGAAAAAAGAGGGATCCTGCGGGGGATCAAAATCAATCCACATTCTGCCGCTTCTCTTAACACTGCCGTTGGCATATTGCAGGAAAATTTCAAATAAACCTTTGCGCATGTCCAGGGGAATTCCTTCCAGCGGAGAACGTTCCAGATCTATGCGGACTTTCAGTATTTCCGGATTTTCCTTCACATTCTTTTTCATCTCCTGGGGAAAATTTACCAGACTCTTCTGCTCCAGCATGAAATTCAATTGTTGCGCTCCTGCTGATTCCTGATGAATTTCTTTGTACTGCAAATTTTCAAGGCATTCCCTGATCTGTTGATCCGTATAACCGCATTGACGGGGATCCGCTCCGAGGGCCATGAGCATTCCCACAATTCGCCGGCATTTTTCACATTGGCCGCAGGGTAATACCCGGTCGTTTTCGATGTGAGTGGCATGACACGACATTTGTTCCCTCTGAAGATGAGGGTAACGCATTACCAGAATTTTTTCGATCAACAACTCTGATAATGGTCTCAGGACGGAAAATTGCGTAATTCCCCATCCTTTCCTCAAAAAATACCGGGTGAGAGCGTTGTCAAAATAGCGGCTCTGGTCATACAGACCATCATAATGGGAAATACCCTGAAAGGAAACCCTGCGGGTGGTATCGTATTCATCACCGATTATCAGCCGCCCGATACCCCGTTTTCGCAGCAGGGGCAGTGCACCAAACAAAAAAACCGCCACCGTCCATAGACGGATCGGGTATTCGTCAGCCCGGAGTGAGGCGTAATCCGGACGGATAAAACTGAAATGGCGGAGCATCCAGTTAAACAAGCGGTCAGAATTAGTCCATACCCTGGCGGAATGAGAAATATTGTTCTGAAAATATCGGTAAGCATTTAAGGCCGTGTACCAGTGACGGCCCGATTCATTGACAAATATGGGATGAGTTTCATACCCTGCTTCATGAACCAAACCATAGCTCAGCAGACTGTCCTTACCTCCACTGGAGAGAATGGCCACACAGTGGTTATCTGTCTTCCAGCGGGCTGATAAAGGACCGGGAGGAGAGGCATCCTCCTGAAACAAAATTTCCGCCTGCGAATAGTTCGTGTTGCGCAGCACCGGAGTGCTGGCTGCTTCGGGAGTAAGAAAAGGGTTCGATTCCAGGAATTTTTTCACATAAATTTCCCTGGCAGTATTTTGTATCATATCCTCAATGAAACGGCGATCTGCAGCATCATAAGCCCCGCTGAATACAATTTTCCGGCAGAACAAACCATAATTCAATGCGATCTGGGCAACCAGCATAGCCGCCAGATTCCAGGAAACCTTTTCCTGCGGATCGAAAACGTCTTCTTCAAACCGGTATATCAACTCCGTTGAATCTTTCCGCTCTCCCTGCTGAACCGTGTACAGCGCAATCACACGGTTATTTTCCAGCCGGCTGATCTGAACATCCAGGCGGTCGATAACCAGTAAATAATCCAAATTCTCATATGCAGGAACCATATTTTATCAAAATCCTTTCCCGGGTATTAATAAATAAATAGTCTTCATAAGCGGTTGCGGATTGAAATCGCGTTATTTTAGTTGCGTAAATTTTTTAATCCTCCAATAATGCTATCAACCCCGTGAATAAGGGGATCGCAGCAAAGCAGATCGGTTTTTTCAGAGATTTCCCGGCATACTTTATCAATGTCCTGCTTCTTAATGTTTTCATGGTTCACTGTTATGGCGATCACCGCTTTTCCGGATAACAATTCAATCACCTGGATTTGCTGATTCAGCGGGTGCATAAGATACCCGGGAAATCCGTCGTATTCTTTCCTAGCGGGGGCATGTTGCAATACCACCACATCGGGCCGCCCGGCAGCCAGAATTTCAAATCCCCCCGGGTAGGCCGGATTCATCAGACTGCCCTGGCCTTCAATTATGATAACATCCGGGTTTTCATCTTTCCAGGCACTCCAGACAGCATGCTCAATCTCCCCGGCAACAAAATCATTAATCAGTGAATCCAGGATAATACTGTATTTGGCTCCCTGCAACCAGGCAGTCTGTCCGGTACCAATCATTTCCGCTTTCATTCCGGCCCGGTTGAATGCATCCACCAGAATCCAGGCGGTGGTACGCTTCCCAATGGCTGAATCCGTTCCCAGAACCGCAATCTTCAGGCAGTTGACTTCTTCTATTTTGCTGCTGAAAAAGTGCAGTTTTTCCCGCGGTGGTGTTTTCCTGATATCGCGCAGAGTGACTTTATGTGTCTTTGCCAGGGTGGAAATCTCACCATCCTCCGATAAATAATCATGCAAGCCGCAATCCACATGCAACCCCATACGGATAGCCTCTTTAATATCTTCCCTGGCGGATGCGCTCAACCGGCCGCCATCCGGCGCCAGGCCCACCACCAGATGAGTAGCTGTAATTCCTTGCCGGTTAGAGGCGTTGAATGCTTCCCTGATGTCCGGGTAAACTGGAATATTTTTTGCTTGGCCATCCAGCAGCGCTCCGGCATCCTGCCCGGCGTAACGGGAATCCACAACTGCCAGAATTCGGTAGCGTGCGGTTCTGCGTACCAGGCCGTGGGCGGTCTTCCCGTTAGTGGTATTAAAACTGCCCTGGCAATACACAATCGCATTGCCCTCCGGAAATTGACTCATGATTTTCTCCCGGTAAGCATGACCACGTAACGGTCACTGGGCAGAGCTTCTTTTTTGTGCTGTTCTACCAGCGCAATTAAGCCCGCCGTTGAGGCGGGAAGTATCAGAAATCCCTCCCGTTCCCGTAGAATCTTGGAGTAGGTGAGCATGCTTTTATCAGTAGCATTGGCCGCCCAGCCATGGGTCTCCCGGATAGCAGAAAGGGCATAATCCCCGTCAATAGAATGCCAGTTAATCAGTGGTTCATTAACCGCAGATTCTTTAATGGCCTCCGGTTTTAAATCCTCACATTCCGGCAGATTTTTCAGGAATGCCTGCACAATGGGATTTTTCCCAAAAGAAGAACCCCCTGTAATGCGCGGCATACGGGAAGTTTTTCCGCGTCTGTATAAACTAAGGAATCCCCGGTAGATTCCGGCCAGAGTGGTTCCATTGGATACCGGCACCGCGATGAGGTAAGGTGCATCCCTGAGTTCGTCATAAATTTCATATGCGATTTCTCCATAGGCCCGCAATTGCAAATCTGTATTGGCACCACCGGGATTTGCATCATAGATATCATCGATTATTGCCCGCTCCCGTGAAACCAGCACCGAATTTTCATAATCCCCCGGCACCCGGATAATCTGGGCGCCTAGTTGTACCATTTCCTGAATTCTTCGGGTATGATAATGCTCCGGGATATAAATAATGCAGTTAAGGCCGGCCACCGAAGCGGCCAGTGCCATGGCCACACCATAATTGCCACAGGTGGCCAGGGTAATGGCGTCAAATCCCCGCCGGAGCGCATCCATGGCCTGGGCGAAAGCGATCCTGTCCTTCTGTGTTCCCGACGGATTTGCTCCCTCGAATTTCAAATACAGCTGCCGTAATCCCACTTCCCGTTCCAGGTTTCGGGCCCGGGCAAGATGAGTGTCTCCCACTTCCGATTCGAAAACATCCTCAAAGGCTTCCAGTCGTTCATCCAGAATACGGGTTTTATCAGCAGCCACTTTTTTCTGATTTTCTATTTCCGGCCAGGAAGTTGTGATCTCCGGGGATGCACCATCCAGTAAATCAAATAACTTATCTCCATCGGACATTCCATTCGGCTTTTCCTGATTTTCATCCATTATCCGTTATCCCCCTGCAAATTATCTTTTTTTTTAGTGGGCAGTTTCCCGTGATAAATCCATCCGGAACCGATTAATTTATTACTGCCTGATAATGTCATTTATATTAAAAATATGCTGCAGTTGATCAGCTTGCAATCACTGATTGCTCCTGTGGTATTTTTCACAGAAATACTGCTGATCAATTCCTATTTATTTTCCGGTTACGATAACCAAATCCAACAGACATTAAGCCAGCCTCATTCAAAATAACCCTTCCATAAACCCGAGAAAAAATGTCGGGCATTTATACCAATGTTCCTCTGATTGTATCCGCCTTCCTGTACAACCAGAACGGGAATTTTCAGAGATCCAATAAGCCGGCCGTTGGCTTCAAAATCCTTTGCAACCAGACTCCAGCTTCCGGTAGGATCACCTTTAGCCGGGTCCAGTCCCAGGGCTACCACCAGAAAATCGGGTCTGAACCTTTTGATTTTTATCAAGGCTTTTTCCAGTGTTTCCCGGTATCTCTTCCCGTCCACCTTCTCTGCAAGCGGATAATTTACATTAAATCCCTCTCCCCGTCCGAATCCTCTTTCCGCTGCAAAACCACTGAAATAGGGATAAGCAAAACTGGGGTGTCCATGTATGGATAATGTCAAAACATCAGAGCGCTGGTAAAAAATATCCTGCTGGCCATTACCGTGATGGTAATCCACATCAAGAATGGCTACTTTTCCATATTGACTAAGGTAATCCGCCGCTACTGCATTACTGTTAAAATAACAAAATCCGCCAAAACTGCCCCATTCCGCATGGTGTCCGGGAGGACGAACCAGGGCATAAGCGAGGGGATATCCTTCCAGAATGTGATTTACCCCGGTAAGGGCGCAATCTACCGCACGTTTGGCTGCCAGGTATGCATTCCGGTTCAGTGGTGTAAAGGTATCAATGCAGTAATAGCCAGCCCGGACCGCCAGTTCTTTGGGAGGGCGGGCACTATTGCGTATGGGAAAAACATAGGGATAAACCGATTTGCCTTCCGGAAGATTAAAACAGACTTTTTTCAGGTAATTAACAAATTTTACATTATGAACAGAGCGGATATATTTTTCTGAAAATGTCCTCACCGGTACCTTTTCAAAAAGACCGGTGTTTTCAATAGCCTGCAGAATGTGCTTTATTCTTATGGGGGACTCAACGTAACCGCGCTCCCGCACATGATGAATCTGGTGTTTGTCATTAATGATCAATACAATTCTTCTGTCAGTTGGAACAACTTGCGGCACCATGGGGATAGTTTCTTTTTTAACATAACGGGGCTCCCGCAAACGAACCGGATCATCGGTAAAGGAGGATACTACCATTTTAATATATTCCGGCGAACACATTTCACCGTATTTCCCTTCCAGAATTGCTTTTACAGTGGGCCTTACCTGTGCCCGTCTCAAATCCTTCTTCCGGCCAAGATCATCATAGACCAGATAAGGAGGATTCTCATCCTGCGGAGAGAGAGGCGTTTCATAGGCGGTATTAACAATGGGCCTGGCACCGTATCTTTCATAAAATTTAAGACGTGATGCATTCTGTTTATGGATTTCGGGATCTGATGATAAAGACGGATCATCCGGAAGGCATTCCAGGAAAATACCGCTGCAATTTAAATACAGGGCTTCCTGTCTTATCCTATCATAAAGAGCTCCCCCGATTCCTCTTCCGGTAATACCTTTTGCCGAAGATATATAATCCAGATAAAAAAAATTAAGATTGGGTTCATGGTAAACAAAGGCAAATCCCTGTACATTCCCCCTGAGATCATCAGCTACAAACAGAATCGACCGGAAACCGAGTTTGAGAGGATTTATAAGTTTCTCAGGCAGTTGTGTTATATCATCCTCCATAATAAAGGGGAATTGAGCCCGGAGAATAGCCTGCACTTGGGATACCACCATTTTGTTGACCGGACTGGAAGTATCATATATTCTGCGAATGCGAAACATTTTGTTATCCTGTAAAGCGTTTATACCGGCATCCGGGAATCAATTCCTGTTCCCTGAATCCTTCCCGGATAAAACCGGACCGTTATTTCCACCCCGCTCATGGAAACAGATTCCATGACCCGCTGAGCTGTGATTTCCCTTTGCAGCAATGGCATGCTGTCAAAATAAAGACAACTATATATGCTATTTTTATTTGAATTACACACCATACCGGAATCCGCTTTTATTTCACTGATTCGCTTCCTGCGTTACATCGGGAACTTTTATCTGTCTTTTTTTCAATTTCTGCCGGCTGGCTTTCCGTTTCAGATATCCGGGATGTGTAGTAAGATTGCGGTTTAGAAAGATATGTTTCGTTTCATTACCAAATCCCTGTTTCCGGAAAAATTGCCGGGCTTCATGATTTTCCGCCTCGGTATCCACCAGCATCATGCGGGCACCTCTCTCAATAAACAGTTCGGTTAGTCGCTTAAACAGGCGGGTTCCGACACCGGACCGTTTAATATCAGGGCGAACACCAATCCACTCAAGATAACCATAAATCCAGGCACTGCGGCGCTTTTCAATGAGAGTTCCCAGGGCGAAACCGGCAATTTTTCCCCCGATCTCTGCTACCAGGCACAATTCGCCATCTGATGCATATGAATCCAGCAGTTCATATTCATCCCATGTCCGGTATAGATTGGGCCACTTCTCAGCAGTAAAAATATCCTCACCAATGGCAAAGCATGCAGGTAAATCATCCAGTTCCATTTGCCTGATTTCGATTTCACCATTCTCCTGCTTTGCCTTCGAATTAATTTCATTCTCCATATATTTGCTTAATTCCTGATTAATAAATTTTAATGTAATATTACCTTTTTTATTTCAATTTGCTGAATTAAGGATATAATCATATTTTATAAAACAATCACACAACTTTCAAATCAATCCGTTCGTGAATCAATTATCGTCTTATTTCTCTTTTTGTTTCGTACGAATCGCCTGCCAGCTTACCAGGACAAGTGTTACAGCCGTAATGGGTATTATAAATAATTTGAATACCATTCCGAACATTGGTATCATCTCGTGGCTGGACGATTTCAAAATTAAAAAGAGGGTATAGGCAATATAATATCCAAAAAAGAGCAAACCTTCCCAGCGGGAAATGATCCCGCCGGTGAAGAATATGGGAAGGCAGGCCAGCGCAACCACAATCATCACAGGTATATCAAATTTGAGTGCTTCCGAAGAGACCGGTATTCCTCCACCGGTTAACAGGCTTGCCAGACCCAGCACCGCCAGGATATTGAAGATATTGCTACCCACCACGTTTCCTACTGCGAGATCCCGTTCTCCCTTAATGCTGGCAGCAATGGATGTAGCGACTTCCGGCAGAGAAGTACCCGCTGCAATAATGGTTAATCCTATAACCAGTTCACTGATTCCAAATATCTGCGCCAAAGCTACGGATCCTTTAATTAATAAATCCGATCCCAATATCAGCAAAACAAGGCCCACTGAAATGAATAGCATATTAGAGATCCCTTGTGAAGCCGGTTTATTTCTCCCAGCCGAATACTTGCGGGAGAATTCATCAAGCGCAACTTTTTTTTCCTTATGTGCCTGGATTATTAAGAACAGGGTATACCCGAGTGCTCCCAGAAAAAGCAATCCACCTTCCCACTGGCTTATATTGCCGTTAAGCCCGAAAAGGAGTAGGAGGATCGATACGCAGATCATAACAGGGACATCCAGTTTAATAAGTTGCCGGGATACAACCAGTGGCCGGACAAGAGCAGATATACCCAGGATGAACAACACATTGAAAATGTTACTGCCTATCACGTTTCCTAAAGCAATATCTCCCTTACCTGCCAGACCGGACCGGATACTTACTGCCAGTTCCGGCGAGCTTGTTCCATAGGCCACAATTGTCAGACCAATAATCAGGGGTTTAATACCCAAATATGCCGCCAGCCGGGATGCACCCCGTACCAGGCCTTCCGCTCCCAGTATAAGCAGCAGTAATCCGCCTGTTAGTTGTAATATCAGTGCACCACTCACGCTCCGGCACCTGCCATGATATCAGTGAAAGAACGATAATATTTCAGTTGAGACAAAATGTGATAAACTCCAAAATCAAACAATACATTTCCTGCAATGAGCCGGTACCTTAATACCTGTTCCTCAGTTCCTTCTAAAACAGTAGTCCTTTCCCGGGAATACCGGAAGGCGTTCATAAAATATCGCAGGATAAAACGTTCGGCTATATATAAAGTCAATTTTCGCTGACGGAATATTCGCCAACCTCCGTGTCTTCTATTTCTTCTACGGTAAGCTGACCATTGTCAGAGGGCTGCCGATATCGGTATATCTTTCCGGCATAATTACGGAGTATAACTTCTTCCTCCGATATTTTCAGTACATATTGCGGTAGCAGTGGAATTTTGCCACCACCACCGGGAGCATCGATTACAAAGTGAGGTACTGCCAGCCCTGACGTCCAGCCTCTCAGTGCTTTGATAATTTCAAGTCCTTTTTCCACCCGGGTTCTGAAATGCTCAGTACCGAAAACCATATCCGCCTGATAAATATAATACGGACGCACTCTGGCCTGCAGTAGTTTCTGCATCAGTTTTTTCATGACCTCCGGTTCATCATTCACCCCTTTGAGCAATACAGTCTGATTTCCCAGGGGAATTCCGGCATTGGCCAGACGTCCCAGGGCTTTCATTGCCCGCGGGGTCAACTCGTCCGGATGATTGAAATGGACATTCATGTAGAGAGGATGATACTTCTTCAGGATTTTTACTAATTTGGCAGTAATTCTGTGGGGAAGGAAACAGGGAACTCGTGTTCCTATTCTGATAATTTCGATATGCGGAATCCGCCTCAGCTTCTGTAATATGTATTCAATCTGATCATCTCCCAGAAGCAGCGGATCTCCTCCGGAAAGTATCACATCGCGAATTTCGCTGTGTTTCTCTATATAGTCAATTCCTTCATCCACGAATTTGCGGTTGATCTTCAGCGGATCACCTACTTTGCGCTTACGCGTGCAGAAACGGCAGTAAGAAGCGCAAACGTGAGACACAAGGAAAAGGCAGCGATCCGGATAGCGGTGGACAATATTGTTAACAGGTGAATCTTTATCTTCCGCCAATGGATCTTCAAACAGGCCATGGTCGGTTAATTCCCGGGTATCCGGGACTACCTGTTTATAAATAGGATCTCCTTTTTCCTTTATTAGCGACAGATAATAGGGTGTAATCCTGATATTGAATGTCTTTTCCAGATTTTCCAGTTCTTCAGCCGGAATATTAAATCGTTGCGCTATTTCTCTGGCTTTAGTTATACTCTGCTGCAGCTGCCGCCGCCAACTATCCATTTTCTTTTTTTCCTCCGTTGTGATTTTGATTAAATCGTTTTGTAAATATCAAACGATCATCCCCCGAGCGGTAAAAATCTTTGATACGGGCTTCCAGATAATAATTATTCTTCAAATAAAACTGCTGAGTCAGCATGTATTTCTGCTGAGAGGATGTTTCAATGACAATCATTCTGCCCTGCAGACTCCTGACCTCTTCTTCGGTGAAGTAAAGAAGCTGCTTACCTATTCCTTTTTTCTGCACGTCGGGAGCTACTGCAATCCAGTACAGATCATAAGTTCCCTCAGTGGCAGGCGTAGGTCCAAAACAGACATATCCTGCCACCTCATTCCCCTCTGTAGTTGCAACATAGATGATGTAATCTTTCTGGTCTTTGTTAAACAGATATACATCAATTAATTCCATGGCAACATTTATCTCGGGCATTGTGAACATATCTGTCTGCTGCAAAATTTCATAAATTTCCGCGCGGTCTTTCGGTCGCATTTGTCTGAATCGAACCATAATATTAAGCTCTTCTGTTAATGGCATTGTTTAACACCTGAGTAATAAAATCCGGATATGACATACCTGAAGCTTTGACGGCATTAGAAAATCCGGCCCCTACTGAGATATCCGGATTGGGATTATATTCCAGAACGAAGATTCGTTCTCTGGCGTCCACCCTCACATCAACTCTGCCGTAGTCTCGTCCCTGAAGCAGTTTAAATACCTGCAGGGCAATATCCTTCAGGCGTTCTTCCAGTTCCTTGTTTATTTTAGCCGGGCAGACAGGAGGGGTTTTTTTATACAGGGGATGTTCCGGCAGCCATTTGGCCTCATAACTGGTAATGTGTGGCTGGCCTGGATCCAACCTCGTAAAATTAATTTCTGAAATGGGCAGGACTTTAGCCGGACTTCCCCCCATTATACTGATATTAAATTCTCTGCCCTCAATAAACCTTTCCACCAGAACAGGCTGTTTATATTTTTGAATAAGATTATTTACCCGCTTTTTTAAAGCGTCAAAATTATAAATCACTGAATCCCGGGTAATTCCCAGGCTGGCATCTTCACTGGCCGGCTTTACGATTAGCGGATATTCCATGAAGGTGTTCTCAGGCAGTTTGTTAAATACCTGGTACAGAGGTGTGGGAATTTTCCGCGATTCCAGTAGTTTTTTAGTCAATACTTTATCCTGGGCGAGACCCAGGGTAAGAGGTGTATTTCCCGTATAGGGAATATTGAGGAGTTCCCATACTCCTGCCAGATGCATTTCATGAGATGCTTTTCCACGGTAGCCCTCACACAGATTAAAAATTGCATCCGGCTTCTCATCTGATATTTTCTGCAGATCGGCAGGGAAATTCCGAATGGGTAGAAAAGACGGCACATGACCAGTCTGCTCCACTGCCGCATATACATCTCGCGCTTCCTGCTTGACGGCGGCTTCGGAGATAACATCCAGCGGATCGGCAGCTGATTCCTGATCCGTTTCATTGTATGCTATAAATACCTTCAATTTTTTTCCTGTTTTAATCATGTGATCAGGCCATGACGTTTTGTGGCAATTTCAACCACACGGTTTAACATGCCGGCATAACTGAACCCTGCAGTACGTGCAGCTTTGGGAAAACAGGAATTGTCTTCCGGATTGGGCAGAATTCCCGGTAGCGGATTAAGTTCCAGGATGTTAGGGATCCCGCTTTCATCAAGGCGTACATCAATTCTGCACCAGTCTTTAATCTGTAAAACCTGGTAAGCTTCCCGGACCACTTCTTCGATTCGTTCCTTCAGAACCGGGGTTATCCGGGCGGGACATTGAAAGATCTCAAGGGGATTGTCTCGCTTATCCCAGATCCATTTGGCTTCATAAGAATATATGGGTTGAGCTCCCTCCGGAAGGGTGGCATAGTTAATAGATACAATTGGTAAAACCTCAATTTCATCGCCGTTACCCCACACAGCAATCGTATATTCATCCCCTTTCAGGAATTTTTCAAGAATCACCGGTTGATTGTATTTAAGCAGATTTTCCCTGATCTTCTTTCGCGCCATCTGTAGATTATCAACTACTGAATCATTAAATATCCCTTTGGAGCTTCCTTCCGATACCGGTTTAACAATGGCCGGAAATTCAAAATTCTGTAAGTATACTTCTTCCAGAGGGTAGAAAACTTTAAACGTCGCATTTGGAATGAGATAATAACTCAGAATTTCTTTGGCTCGTGCTTTATTCAAACAGATGGATAAGGTTAGAGGGTCGGATCCGGTATAGGGTATATTATGCTTTTCACATAACATGGGAACATAGGATTCCCGAAAATCGCCAAACATTCCTTCGGCAATATTAAAAACCAGGTCGGGATAAAATTTTTCAAAAGTATGGCTCATTAATTCATTGGCTTCCATACCGATCACATTATGACCTTTGCTGCGCAATGCTTCTATAATTGCCTTAATGGTTTCCGGGGAATCGCCTTCCGCAAAAAAATCACGCGGAATTTCCTCCTCCGGGACATTCCTCCCCTCTCTTTTCTTATATTCTTCCAGCAGACCTTCTTTACTGCTGTATGCCAGTATAATTTTCATAACCTATCATCGCCGTCATTAAATATTTTAACGTGTGGTGGCTAATTTTTTTGAATCTATCCAAAATTTATATATCTGATCAAATTTTTAGTATTAACTACAAGGATTGTGCCAGAATTGGAATATTATCATAATACCATTAATAACAATTATTTACAACGTCACTATTTTAGCGGGTATTGATAAGATTTTTATCCGATTATCATATTGAAAATATGTATAAAAATATAAGGGAAATTCTTCTCATTTTGAGAAAAAGGGAGAGTACAGATAGGATTTTAATTCCAATTTGAGAAATTTAACCCGAAAGGTACGGGTACTGACCGCAATTTCTTAAAGATATTACTCCAGATTATATTCTTTAATCTTTCTGTATAGGGTTGCCAGTCCTATTTGCAGGATTTTAGCGACCTTTTGTTTATCATCATTATAATAATATAAGGCTCTTTCGATATAAGATTTTTCAACCTCTGCCAGTGACATACCAATTTCAAAATTCAGATCGCTCTGGTTCGTCTCGATTCCGGTTGCCAGTACCGGAAAATGAAATAACTGAAGCATATCTTCCTGGCTGAGGACTACCGCTCTTTCAATCATATTTTCCAGTTCCCGTATATTCCCTTTCCACGAATAGACCATCATTGCTTTTAATACCTTGGGGGTAATTCCCTGAATGTTCTTTGAATTCAATTGATTATACTTTTCAATGAAATGCTGAACCAGAAAGGGAATGTCATCCAGTCGTTCACGTAATGCCGGAAGTTCTATCTGTATAACATTCAGACGGTAATACAGGTCTTCCCTGAATCTACCCTCCTTTACCCGGCTTTGCAGATCTACATTAGTGGCTGCAATAAATCTGACATCCGCCTTTAAAGTGATAGTGGAACCCAACCTCTCGAACTCATTATTCTGAAGTACTCGTAAAAGCTTTATCTGCATGGGCTGAGTCAGTTCACCCACTTCATCCAGAAAGAGGGTTCCCCCTTCCGCCGCTTCAATCTTTCCCTTCCGTTGTTTTATGGCGCCGGTAAAAGCACCCCGTTCATGTCCGAATAATTCTGCCTCAAGCAAAGTCTCCGGAATGGCTCCGCAGTTTATCTTTATCAGAGGTTTACTGGAACGCGGACTGGAAGAATGGATATAATCAGCTGCCACCTCTTTGCCGGTACCCGTTTCGCCGGTTATCAGGACGGTACTTCGCGAGGGAGCTATCTGCTTCATTACCTCCAGCACCTTACGGAACTTTGAATTCATTCCGATTAACTGCTGAAATCCCTTTTCTTTTTTCAGAATTTGTTTCAGCTGTTCATTCTCGCGGCGCAGCTGAAGAGTCTCATCAATCCGGCTCAGCAGTCTTTTAAGGTCCGAGAAACGGAATGGTTTCACGATATAATCATAGGCCCCGCTGCGAATCGCCTCCACCGCAGATTCAACCGTTCCGTAGGCAGTAATGATGATGACATATGGAGGAAGCTGATTTTCCCGGATATAATTCAGGATATCGAGTCCCGTTCCATCTTTCAATTTCAAATCGGTTACCACAACATCCAATTCATGGGATTTGAGCATATTAATAGCTTCAGCATAGGACATCACGCTGTGCAGTTTTGCAACATTCTCCTGCAAACCCATTTCGAGAGCTTTCAAAGTATCCGGCTCATCGTCCACTATCATCAGGCGCAGATCATACATGTGTATTGCCCCTCCCGTCTTCTATGCAGGGAAAACTGACGGAAAAAATGGTTCCGCCGGATCTGGCCGGCCGGTACAATATCCGTCCACCATGGGCTTTAACGATTTCCCGCGCAATAAACAGACCAAGGCCGGTACCGGATTTCTTTGTCGAAAAAAATGGTTCAAAAATCTTCGTTCTCTGAGAGGGTGGAATTCCGGCGCCATTATCCTGAATACTGACCAAGACCCGCTTTTGCCTGCCAGTGAGCCTTACTATTATTTTACCCTCATTTGCAGTAGCATCGAAAGCATTGTTCATTATATTCATGAAGACGCGATTAAGCTGCAACCAGTCTCCCATGATCCAATGATCTGCCGCATCAAAACGAAAATCAATTTTTATCTTTTTAACGGTCGCCAGCAGACTGATATCGTCCAGAAACGATTTGAATTTCTGGGAAAAATTCAACGGCTCCAGGTATAATTCAGTTAGGTGTCCGTAGGCCAGGTATTGATTCAGGTTTTGACCGAGCTGCTGAATTTCCTTTTGAACCTTCTTTAGAAGTTCCTGAACCCGCGATTGATTATCAGTTGTCTGCTGCTGAAACTGCTGCTCCAGTATCTCAATATTCAGACCAATTGAATTGAGGGGATTCCTGATATCATGCATAATTGCGCTGGAAAGTCTGGTAATGGTCATCAATTGATTAAGTTTCTGCCTGCTTTTTTCAATGCCGGGGTGATTGCTGGTTATTTCCTGCAAATTGAAAATGTAATGAAAATTTGCGGGTGAAGGAAATTTTATTTTACTGACAGAAACAAGGGTTGGCAAAGAATTCCCGTCTTTAGGTTGAATATAGAGACGAAAGTTTGTGATCCTCTTCCTGTCTGAAATAATGCGGTTTTTCAGTCGTTCCCTGGAGGCCGGTGTGAACATGCCCATAACGTTTTTTTTCAGAATATCGGTCGGGGTGTAACCCGTCAGCCGGACGGCTGCAGGATTCCAGTGCAGAATATTCAGATTCTCATCACAGTTGATGGTAGCGATGGGAGATTCCTTCAGAATCTGATAAATGACATCCAATTGTTTCTGTAAATCGTTTTTTACAATACTCAGTTCTTCGATGAGCTGCAGATCTTTTTGCCGGATATCCTGATACATCTCTCCCCACCACTGGCCAAGTGAAATTAAGCTAAAATCAAAAATTTTCTGAATTTTTTCCAGTATGTTCTGAAAATTGCCGGACTCCGCCGCCAGCCGGTAGATAAAATAGTGATTCAGGACGATTCTGGAAATTCCCAGGAAGGCAAGCTGGGCATAGAAATTCTGTTTTAAATCGGGATTATTTTTAAATAGATCCAGATATACGCGGGACAATTGGAAACCGGAGTCTTTTGCATCTGACAAAAGATCTTTATCAATTTGTGAAAAAATATCTGAAAAGATTTTCCGACAGGTATTTTCCGAAAACTCCAAATTGGGAATCCAGCTGGAAGTGAAAAGCGTCTCAAGAGCAGTATCAACTAGTATTTTTTTGTGAGCTTTAAAAAAGCTCTCCTTTATATTCATTCTATTTCAAGCCAATATTGGGACGCAATCTAATTATATAGAATACCAGAATTTGCGGGAAAATTACAAATATTGATTCCAAAATAAAACGAAAATGTTGAATAGTTCTGTTTACCCGATTTCTTTACCGTAACACTGATAAATAGCATTTCCTTCAATTGATTTTCCATAAAACGCCAGCTCACTTTTGCTGTCTTTCAATGAAGATTTACCTGACGCCTATGATCGCACTGCTTCCGCAAACATATCTCTGAACCGGAACGCCCGGCATACCATCCTGCTATAACACTTTCAGCTGTTTTTTTATATATCGGACAATCTGGGTGGCGCTCTTCATAACCAGCTCATCAGGGACACCATCGACGGCCCGGGATTGTAGGCGCATATCACAGGATTCATTCACATAATCGACCACGATAAATTTACCGGCATCATCCAGGGCAATCTCGCTGGAAAAAAAGTGCAGTTTTGATACCTCTGCAATTTTGCTGACAATTTTGTAAAGCGGCCTGAGCCTGAAATTACGAATTTCTTCCCGGGTAAGCTGACGGTATTTGTGAATCAGGTCATTCCACCAGGCACACTGAACCAGGCCACAGGAGTAATATCCCCGGAACCAAAAGCGGTAGCCGTCCTTTTCTTTCGGCATCACCTTTTTCTGCAACAGGTATTTGTCCGTCCGGTGATTCTGCCGTGCCTGCAGAACATCCTGTAGCGTCTCCGCACCATGGACCACTCCTATTCCTCCACCAGTGGTATTGGCAGGTTTAATGATAAACGTACGACCCAGTTTGGACAAATCTTCAACCGAGAGGTAGACATTTTTCTGGGTCTCATAAGGTGGCAAAATAATGGTATAGGGTGTATTCAGGCCACGGGCAATAAATTCCAGATGCATGGTCGCCTTATCTGAGGCCCATTCCAGGCTTTTCAGGGTCTCCAGTACCTGTCCGCCTTTGGACTGGATGGCTGTCTGAATTTTATGGAATTCCGGGCTGGTATCCGATGCCCGGTCAAAGAGATACCGAAACGCCAGAGAACCGTCAAGCAGTTTCTGATATGTTTCCTTCAGATTATCCGGCCAGATAACATAAGTAGTCAATTTAATTTTCCGCGCTGCTTCTTCCAGCAGACGCACAAAATCCCAGTCATATTCCCAATCAATGACAATGGCCAGATCGTATATTCTTTTTTCAGTCATAATTTTACCAGAAGTTTCGAAACTTCCGGATTGGGTAAAAACTGTTTTCAGTATGCATTCAACACTATCTTTATCTGCTTTGAACCTGCCAATGTATTTAAGGTTTCCCAAAAAGTTTTCGAAAATTATTCATTTTTTCGCGGAAATCAAAAAGATTCTGCATATTTCTTAATATTTCAGGATATGATGAGTCGTCGATGTTGCTTATAGTTATGAATTATATTTCATCATAAGAATGAATACCTGATGAATAACCAATGATAAAGAACAGTATTGCCAGCAGGTCAGGAGTCAAAATGTTTTGATATAAAAAAGCAGGAAGGAAGGAGATTTCTTTATGTCATATCTCACACAGGACTGGAATCAGGAATTTTTACCATTTTGAACAGGTAAATGAGTAAAAAACCTATTGTGGAATATTTATTTTATTTGACGAACCAGAAAGATGGAAAAAAGTCCTTTCGCGAAATAAACTCGCTAAGTGTTGTTTCCCAAAGGAATAGATAGCAGGGCCCGAACAGAATTTCGCCGGATTAAAAATCGTTTTATTCAGCAACTTCTCCGGTAATCATTTTTGTGATGAACCAATTTTATTCGCCTAAATCATGGCAAATTAAAGTATTTGCCCGAATTATCTCATCATCATAGACCAAAGCGGGGCAGCTGATAAATGTCGTTAAGATTTGAAATTTTCAGGGTATTAATTTTGGGATTTACGTATCATTCATGAATTAT
Source organism: uncultured Caldithrix sp. (assembly GCA_964461135.1). Classification (GTDB taxonomy): domain Bacteria; phylum Calditrichota; class Calditrichia; order RBG-13-44-9; family RBG-13-44-9; genus RQOF01. Next base: position 18,042 of record CAYWTB010000050.1, read on the forward strand.
ACTTCAGTGCCATCAAGGTAATGTCATCAGATTGCGGGGTAGGTCCCGTAAATTCCTTAACATCTGAAATTACTCCCCGGATGAGTTGCGAATTGGATACTTTATTATATTTTTCCAGCGATTTTTTAAGACGGTCTTTGCCAAAATCCTCAATCTTACTGTTCATGGCTTCATCCAAACCATCGGTATATAGAAAGAGTAAATCATCCTTTTCCATTTTAATATTATCTCTACCGTATTTAAATTTTTCAACAAATCCCAGGGGAATTCCATGAGCCGCATCCAAAATTTTGACCGTCCCATTATGAGATAATAAAAAGGGGGGATTATGCCCGGCATTACACCACTCCAATTCACCGGTATGAATGTTGAGAATTCCATACAAGGCCGTAACAAACATATTCGGTTCACTTTCCCGCACCAGAATATCATTAACCAATTGTATACAGGTATTGGTCGGTAAACCTCTTAAAGCAGTCAATTTAATAGAGGTTCTGCTGGCGGCCATGAGGATAGCAGCCGGAATACCTTTACCGGATACATCACCAATTACAAATCCAAACCGGTCTTCATCGATGAGGAAAAAATCGTAAAAATCCCCCCCTACCTCTCTTGCCGGTTCGATATGAGCATTCAGTTCCATCTGCTTCAGCTCCGGAAAAGGCGGAAAAATTTTAGGTAGAATGGATAGTTGTATGTTACGCGCAATTTCCAGTTCCTGGCATACGGCTACAAACCGATCACGGGATTCCAGCACTTTTTTCAGCATGGTGATTTCCTGAAGTGTCTTATCGATGGTAATATCGAGATCCTCAAAATTAATCGGTTTGGTTACAAAATCGAAGGCGCCCCTGTTCATGGCCGTACGGATGTTTTCCATATCTCCATAGGCTGAAACAACCACAGCTTTCAGAAGGGGATTATTAAGTTCACGTATTTTCTCCAGCAAGGTCAGACCATCCATTTTAGGCATATTGATATCCGTCAGGATCAGGTCAATGCCGTTATTTCCTTTTAGCAAGTCCAGGGCAGAAACTCCATCATAGGCGGCTACAAATTCATAATCTTTTTCACGAATTTTTTTTCGGAATTTCTGCCGGATCAGTAGTTCTAAATCAGGTTCATCATCCACCACTAAAATTCTTATTGGCATTTTTCATTCCTTAGAGTGTTCCGGGTTAAAAAATCTTTCCTTCAACGAATTAAAATTCAGCGGTTTGGTAAGATAATCAGTTGCACCGTACTGCATAGCAGTCTGATAATAATTTTCATTTCCATAAGCGGTTACCATTACTACCTTGAGTGTGGCAAACTTATCCCGTAAAATTTTCAAAAATTCAAAACCATTCATACCCGGCATATTGATATCAGAAAAAACCAGGTTCACTTTATTAATGTCTGTATTATTGAGATACTCCAGGGCTTCTTCTGCGGACAGAGCAAAGTGGAATTGGATTTTACCGTTTTTACATTCTCTATGAAAACGCTGCATAAAAAGTATCTGTATATCCTCTTCATCATCTACAATAATAATCTTCATGTTCTATATTCCTCCTGTATCCACCGCGGCGATTATTTTTTTCATTTCATTAAAATCTTCCGATATTACCACATTTTTGTCTGATCGGATTCAGAGGATAATCCAATTCATGTGAGGACATTTTATCCAAACATCTTTATTCTGTTCCCGTTCAGCCATGTCTTTCCTGATTTTTGGGCAGAGTAATGATAAATTCGGTAAATTCCCCTTCTTTTGTCTCAAACCGAATGTCTCCCTGATGCTTATTCACAACGATATCATAACTGAGTGAGAGACCTAAACCGGTGCCTTCACCGGTGGGTTTGGTGGTGAAAAAGGGACTGAAAAGTTTATCGCGGACTTCGGGTGGAATGCCATTTCCATTATCACGGATCCGTACCTCTAAACCTCCGTTATGATTTATGCTTTTCACAGTTAACTGAGGCTCAAAATCTCCCTTAACCTTGTTCCTTTTCTTATTAGCTTCATAAAAACCGTTATTTATGATATTCAAAAATACCCGGCTGATGTCCTGGGGTACAACAGATATCTTGCTGAGGGAATCATCCAGTTCCTTTTTCATAGTAACATTAAAAAACGCATCACGGGCCCGCATTCCATGATAAGCCAGGTTCAAATTTTCTTCCAGCAAAGCATTGATGTCGGTGTCATGCCGTTCACCGGATCTTCCCCTTGAATGCTGCAGCATACTGTAAACAATGCTGTCCGCCCGTTTCCCATGCTGATTAATTTTCCTGGAATTCTGTTGCAGATCATGAAGAATATCCGCAACTTCTTCAGCAAATTTACCTACTGATTTTTTGCTGTTAACTTTAATTTCTTCCAGCAATTCATCTACCAATTCTGCTGATATTTCCGCAAAATTATTAATGAAGTTCAACGGATTTTTTATTTCATGTGCTATTCCCGCCGTCAGTTGTCCCAATGATGCCAGTTTTTCCTGAACGATTAACTGCTCCTGAGTTGATTTTAATTTATTAAGGGTGTCATTTAACTGTTCTACTGTCCTGTTGAGTTGCCGGTAGGCTTCGGCATTATCAAGTGCTATAGCTGTATAGGTGGCCATATTTTGGAGAATGCTCAGATGGTATTCAGAATAGGCATCCTTTGCAAAACTCTGCGCCGTAATCACACCAATCCTGTTTTCCTTATAGGTGAGGGGAAGATAGAGAATAGACTCGGTTTCATCGCCGGCACTGGACGGCTGGTCTTCGGTTATATATTTCCTGTATTCTTTTCGGTAGTCATTAATGAGAATTTCTTTCTGATTTTTAAAGCACCATACAGCCAGATAATTCTCGTTATCCAGCGGTTTTGAATAGGAAGGAAGCGTCTGACCCCGCTCTTTGGTGGCGGGGAAATCTAAACTTTCGGTTTCCTTATTATATAGGCCGATACCAAAGACCGAGGCATCCAGTAAATCATTGATACAACCATAGCAGGTATCGATAATGTATCCGATACTCAGAGAGGAAGTAATTTCCTGTCCTATTTCACTCAGGAGTTCAATGTTTTTTTTGCGTTCATTTTCAACCTGCAGGGCTTTTGCCTGAGCTTCCGCAGTCTGGGCCCTCAATTCCGCCTCCCTCAGCTGGGACCGGTCCCGCTCACGTTTAATCAAGCGCCGCCGTTGAAATCGGTCGGTTATAAAAATACCAATCCCAATAATAAATGCATAACCGCCATAGGCCCACCAGGTTCGATACCAGGGCGGAAGGATCCTGAAGGAATAAGTTGCTTCCCTGCTAATACTTTCAAATATATTTTTTGCCCTTACCCGAAAATGATATACTCCGGGACCCAGATTAGTGTAATCTCTTTTATTTTCCTTGGTCCAGCCCGACCATTTTTTATCAAATCCTTCCAGAATGGACTGGTAGCGCGTTTCTTTCGGATTATCATAAGTTGTGGCAGAAAACTCGAAGCGGATTGCATTGTGATTATAATTTAAGCCGGACAAGTAGTTCTGCTTTCCTGTGCCCCCATAAATCACAGAATCTCCCGTCACCAGAACTTTACGGATAAGGGCCGGGTACTCCACCGAATAATCTTTTTTTACGGAAGGATCATACCGGATCAATCCCTGGTTTGTTGCAAACCATATCACCCCGTTTTTCTCCGGATAGATATTTACACTGGGCTGATCTGCAAAACGCTGAAGCACAATTTTATCGGTCCGGTAATGACCGTCCGGCTGAAGGCGAAGTACGGCGGTTTCCCGGCCGAAATTAAGCCATATATTGCCTTCATAATCTTCCACCATGCTGTATTCATCTTGTGTACCACCAAAAGAAACTACATCAAATAATGAATCCGGGAAAAATAATTTCTTCTCTTCATCAAACCGGAATACTCCATCTTTCATGGCAAATACAGTTCTTCCTGCCACCTGGTAAACGGAAAGTCCTCCGTCAGAGGGCAACGCCTGCTCCCGGCCGAATCGTTCTACCTGCGGATTCCGGAGTGACCCCCGGCTGAATGTCAGACGCAGGGTACCATGGTCGTTGGTACTTAACCAGATTACGCCGGGTTTTTGCTCGGTAATACGAATTATGTATTCGCGTACTCCTTCAATTTTACCTTCTTCAATCCACTTTCCTGCATTGTTCCGATCCATTCGAAAAGATACCAGTCCATCAAACAATCCCACAAACACATGATTACTATCCAACAGTGAACGGTGAAGCACCAGCGGAACAAACGAGAGTCCCACCGAGGGTTTAATCAGAGTCGCCTCAGTTCCCTGAATCTGATAGAGTCCGGTACCGACCGCAGAGAGTAAATAGTCACCTACTGAGAGAAGGGAAAACGTCTGCAGGTTTCCCCGGCGAAAACCCGATACCGGTTTGAATCTTGAAGCATCGGTATCCAGATAAAATACGCCGTTGGTGGTCGCGACATATAGTAATCCCTTATGCCGTACCACTGCATAGGAGGTACCTATCAAACCGGAAGCGGCATCGTAACGGGAAAGCGGGGAGGGTATTTCCACATGACTGATCCCATTTTCCGGACCAAGCCAGATGGTTCCCTCCCTGTCCACATAAACAGAAAGTACTGAATTTCCCGGCAATCCGTTGCTCATATCCAGGTGCTGAAGAACGTGGCCCTGGTGGTCGATAATGATGAAACCTCCATCCAGCGTGGCAAATCCGAAAGTTCCATCGGACAATGCCACACCGTCATAAACCGTACTGCTGCCCAGAAAGGCATCGGCATCGGTTTTGAAGGGTCTGAAAGAAGATCCATCATAAATAAAAAGGCCGCGATTAAAGGTGCCGATCAGAAATTTAGGGGAGGTATTGGATACGGAAGCGTTTGCAAAAGGTAACATAATTTGCAGGCGATCGTTGGCAAACTGCGCAGCGCCGGGGAGCAGTACCAACGAATCACGGACCATCTTCATTAAGCCGACGCCACCCTGCTGAACATAATAATCACCGTTCACCCAGAACGCATAATTAAAACTTCCGGCAGAGGTCCAGACCTTAACCTTCCAGTTCTCTCGCCCGTTGGTGTCATTCACCATCCGGGAAAACCTAAAAAGACGTTCGCGCGTCTGAAAATAAACACCATCGGAAGTAACATGGGTTGTCCAGACATAACTGAAAACTTTGTCCTTCTCCTGAATTTTGTCCAGCAGAGACACATACTGCATTTGACCCCGGTTATCCGGTTCCAGATATCCAAAGTCACCCGAAGCGCCTACATAGATCCGTCCGCTGTCATCCATGGCCAGTGAACGGACAAATGATTTATTGCTGGTTTCAATGAGGCGCCAGGAACTGCCGTCAAATTCGAGCAGGCCGCTTCCATTGCCAATGTACATGACTCCTTTGAGATCCTGCATAAAACACCAGTTCTGGACATGCCCGCCATACTCTTTTGTGGTATAATTCGTAATAAAGGGGAGTCCGGTTGAATTGGTGAGCCGGACTTGATTGGCTAAATTTAGATTATGTTGGGAATAAAGTGGGGATAAGAGGAAGAAAATAATCAACAATACCGGAAATTTTTTCACTCAGGAATCCTATCTGTATCAGTCAAGATCGATTTATCAGGTTTAATTGGTCTCAATCAAAAATTTTACATTAATAAATCCTACTTATTGAGAATCAATCTAAATTATAAACCGGGTTAAAGCAAGTCAAATATTGGCATTTTCAAGTTTAATTATTCACTTATCGTTTTTCATAAACAACTGTTATATAAAAGATTAGTAAAAATATTTGATTATTACAAAGTGTCGGTTCTTTTCGAACTCTGTTACCAGCATCTCCGCCAATCAAAGAGATCATACTATCTGCCAGTCTGAGTATCACATACAAAAATATGATGTTAAAACGGTAGGAAAATTCTAAAATGTTAATGCAGTTTTCAACTAATTTAAAGCAATTAATCCTCTTTTATTAACAGTTGCACTTATTACTTGAAGCTACAATTCAGTAAATCTTATCCGGCTATAAGAATTGAATCTTGTCGTTTCATGTGAACTCCTGGTACAACAATTCAATTTTATCTGGAACAGATTACAGAACATTTTAAATCTGTTTTTCGAACCGGTCAATGGTTTTAAGCTTATATTTATTACCAGATACAAATTTTATGTTGAAATAGGAGATTATATATCCTATCATTAAAGATGTTTTATAAATTTGTTCATTTATGGAAAAGAATGAAAGACATATATAGATGAAAGCGAAAAGATTTTATCCCGATCATCCCATTCATGAGCATCTGAGGAAACGCATCCTGATTCTGGACGGGGCCATGGGTACCATGATCCAGGATTACCGTCTAAACGAAGCAGATTTTCGCGGAGAAGACTTCAAAAACTATCCGGTTGATCTGAAGGGAAATAATGATTTGCTCTCGCTCACTCAACCGCGAGTCATCCGCGAGATTCACAACGCTTACCTGGAGGCGGGTGCCGATCTCATTGAAACCAACACGTTTAATGCCAACGGAATATCCCAGCAGGATTACCGTATGCAGGAGCGGGCATATGACATGAATTTGGCTTCCGCCCGACTGGCGAGGGAGTGTGCCGATGAATTCAGCCGGAAGACACCTGAAAAACCGAGGTTTGTAGCAGGAGCACTGGGTCCTTCCAACCGTACTGCTTCATTATCACCGGATGTAAACCGGCCCGGTTTCCGGAATGTAAGCTTCGATGATATTGTCAGCGCCTACCTCCCTCAGATTAAAGGACTTACCGAGGGCGGCGCGGATTTGTTGATGGTGGAAACCGTGTTTGATACCCTCAACTGTAAAGCGGTACTTTTTGCTATTGATCAGTTTTTTGAAGAAAGCGGGCGGGAATTGCCGGTCATGGTATCCGGAACTATTGTAGATGCCAGCGGCCGGACGCTTTCCGGTCAGACGCTGGAAGCCTTCTGGATTTCGGTGGCACATATGAACCTGATTAGCATCGGGCTGAATTGCGCCCTGGGTGCCGAACAGATGCGTCCCTTTCTGCAGGAGCTCTCCCGGATGGCTCCGATTTATGTGAGTGTTTATCCCAACGCCGGTCTTCCCAACGAATTTGGCGGTTATGATGAAACACCGGAGATCACATCCGGCCTGCTGGAAGAATTTGCTGACAGCGGTTTTATTAACATTGCCGGCGGTTGTTGCGGTACCACCCCGGCCCATATTCAACTCATAAGTGAAACCCTGAGGGATAAAAAGCCCCGGGAACTTCCCTCCGTATCCGCCTATTCGCGCTTCAGCGGACTGGAACCCTTAACCGTAAGGCCTGATTCCAATTTCATAAATGTAGGGGAACGATGCAACGTAACCGGTTCGGCCAGGTTTGCCAGGCTTATCAGGGAGGAAGATTATGAGAGTGCCCTGCAGATTGCCCGGCACCAGGTGGAAAACGGGGCCCAGATTCTGGATATCAACATGGATGAAGGTATGCTGGATTCTGAAAAAATTATGGCGACTTTCCTCAACCTGATTGGCTCTGAACCGGACATTGCAAAGGTTCCGCTGATGATAGATTCATCAAAATGGTCGGTAATTGAAGCCGGTCTTAAATGCGTTCAGGGGAAGAGTATTATCAATTCCATCAGTCTAAAGGAAGGTGAAGACGTTTTTAAAAAGCATGCCAAACTGGCCCGGCGCTATGGTGCGGCCGTAATCGTGATGGCCTTCGATGAAAAAGGTCAGGCTGAAACCGTTCAACGTAAACTGGAGGTGTGCAAACGTGCCTATTATATTCTCACCGGAGAACTGAATTTCCAGCCACAGGATATCATATTCGATCCCAATATATTTGCAATTGCCACCGGAATAGAAGAACATAATAATTACGCACTGAATTATCTGGAAGCAACACGGCAGATCAAAACCGATTTGCCCGGCGTACTGGTGAGCGGGGGAGTAAGTAATATCTCATTTTCCTTCCGGGGCAATAACACTGTGCGGGAGACCATGCATTCAGCATTTTTATATCATGCCATCAAGGCGGGTATGGATATGGGAATAGTTAATGCCGGACAAATCACGGTTTATGAGGATATTCCCGCTGACCTGCTGACCCTGGTGGAAGATATTCTACTGAACCGGCGGGACGATGCTACTGAAAGGCTGCTGAAATTTGCCCAATCGGTAAAACAGGTGGATAAAGAGAAGAAAGAAGATCTCATCTGGAGAAAGGAAAGTGTTGAAAAGCGTCTTTCCTATTCACTGATAAAGGGCATCGCGGATTTTATTGAAAAGGACACCGAAGAAGCCCGCCTGAAATATCAGGAACCGATAAGTGTGATTGAGGGCCCTCTGATGGACAGCATGAATGTTGTGGGCGATCTTTTTGGTTCCGGTAAAATGTTTTTACCCCAGGTGGTGAAAAGTGCCCGGGTGATGAAAAAAGCTGTAGCATACCTGATCCCGTATCTAGAAGAGGAAAAGCAGAGAAGCGGAAAGCATCTCTCAGCCGGCAAAATTCTCCTGGCCACGGTAAAAGGGGATGTCCATGATATTGGAAAAAATATCGTTGGAGTGGTCCTGGGCTGCAACAATTATGAAATTATTGACCTGGGAGTTATGACACCTGCAGAAAAAATCCTTGACACTGCCAGAAAAGAGAAGGTGGATATTATCGGACTTAGCGGCTTAATAACCCCCTCACTTGATGAAATGGTTCATGTAGCCGGGGAGCTGGAGAGGAATAACTTCAAACTACCCTTGCTGATTGGAGGCGCTACCACCTCCAAAAAACATACCGCCGTTAAGATAGCCCCGGCCTACAACCAGCCAACCATTCATGTGCTGGATGCATCCAGAAGTGTGGGAGTGGTCAGCAAACTGCTGAATCCGGTACAAAAGCAGGCTTATCTGAAAGAGATTCGCAAAGAATACAACGGTGTGCGGAAAGCACATGAACAACGGTACGCGGAAAAGAAACCGGAAACACTTCTGCGGGTCAGAGAGAACCGTTATAAAACAGACTGGTCAGCCAGGGAAATTACCAGACCTTCCTTTACCGGCATTCGTGTATTTGAGGATTATCCACTTTCAGAGATCAGGACCCGCATTGACTGGACACCGTTTTTCCTGGCCTGGGAAATAAAAGGAAAATACCCGGCCGTATTCGATCATCCCAAAATGGGAAAAGAGGCCCGTAAACTTTTTGATGATGCCCAGCTCCTGCTGGACTGGATAATTGAGAAGCGGGCGCTGCAGGCCCAGGCCATTATCGGCTTCTTCCCCGCCAACAGCGTGGGATTTGATGACATAGAAGTATATGCAGATGAATCGCGTAGCCGCCCCCTGACGGTAATCCATACCATCCGTCAGCAGATGCATAAAACCAATGAGCAGGCTAATCTGGCCCTGGCTGATTTTATTGCTCCCAAAGAATCAGGAATTCGTGATTATATAGGAGCTTTTGCCGTAACCGCAGGAGTAAACATTGAGAAGGTTATTGCACGTTTCGAAAAGGAACATGACGATTACCAGAGCATTATGACCAAAGCCCTGGCCGACAGACTGGCGGAAGCCTTTGCGGAATTTATGCATGAGCGTACCCGCAAAGAATTCTGGGGATATTCCATGAATGAAACCTTAACTAACCAGGAATTAATTCAGGAAAAATATAGCGGCATCCGGCCGGCTCCCGGTTATCCCGCCTGCCCGGATCATACCGAAAAAGGGATTCTGTTCGATCTTCTGGATGTCAGCAACCACACCCATATCAGGCTTACCGAAACATTTGCCATGTTACCGGCTGCTTCAGTGGCAGGATATTACTTTTCCCATCCCGGATCCAGCTATTTCGGAACCGGTAAGATCGGCAGAGATCAGGTAATGGATTATGCCCGGCGAAAAGGTATGGATATAAAAACCACTGAAAAATGGTTATCTCCGATTCTAGGATATGATGTATAATTCCACATTACCGGTAATTTTTCTGTAAAGAGAAAAACAGGACAATTTATTAAAGAAGTTCATTAAGCCGGTTAATGCTGAGGAAATGATGCAGGGCCGTGTTGGAGAGAATAATAATTGTCTTCTTTTCGTGAATCCGGCGAATAAAATAGGTTTTATATCCTTTCCACCAGCCGGAATGGAAAATATACTTGTTGCCATTGTTTAAATTAATCCGCCATCCGAATCCGTAATTATCATTATCCCGCAGATCCTTATGTGCCGGCTGGAATGCTTCCTTCAGGGTAAAAAGACTGACCAGGTTTCCCTGGTACAGTGCCTGATCCAGCTGAAAAAGATCTTCAACCGTAGAGTAAATTCCCTTATCACCCACCACGCCGTTGAGATAACTGTTCTCAGCCGCGCGCCAGGGACGGTTATAGCCGGTGGTAAGATTTTCAGGAGGGTTAAATTTCAGATCGTCATAGGTCATTACACGGGTATTTTTCATACCCAGCGGTTCAAAAATCTGGCTTTTCATGAATTCCGCATAGGACATACCGGATACCTTTTCAATAATGGAGGCCAGCAGACAATAGTTGGTATTACTGTAATTATACCGCTTATTCGGGAGGTAGTAGCGGGATGGTTTGTACAACGTCATCAAATCGATAACATCATCATTGGTAATCGGAACGGAGCGGCTTTTCCACAGGTGATCGGCAAAATACATGTAGTCCGGAAGACCTGAGCGGTGAGTCAGCAGAAGCCGGACGGTCACGCCTTCATAGGGGAAATCCGGGAAAAAAGTGCGGATATCATCTTCAAGGTTTAATTCACCCCGCTCATACAACATGAGAACCGCACAGGAGGTGAGGGGCTTTGTCACCGATGCCAGCTGAAATACCGAATTTATCTGCAGGGAATCCTTTGTCTTAAAGTTGGAGTATCCGAAGGCCTTTTCGTAGAGGATCATTCCGTTTTCCGCAAAAAGTACCGTACCGTTAAATACATGCCGCTTATACTTTGACGTAAAGAAAGAATCTATTTTAAAGGCTTTCTTTTGGCTGATCACCTTTTTAATGTGATTCAGCACTTCATATTCCGGAGTAGGTATCTCTACTCTGGCAATCTTCTGATTGAAGATCAAAACCACCAATATTATGATTGCAAGATATCTTTTCATACAACTGTAATTTGTTAATCTAATATTGTATTATCGGCAGCGGAAGAAAATTTCAATCTAAAATAAAAAATTTTTCTCTTCATCATTACTCTTTTTTCAAAATTCCGCTTATTTTAAGAAGCATATCTTTAGCATCTCCAAAAACCATCATGGTTTTCTGGTCATAAAAAAGGGGGTTATCCACCCCTGCAAACCCGGGACTGAGGCTTCTTTTGATAATAATGATAGACTGTGCCTCATCCACATTCAGGATCGGCATTCCGGAAAGAGCATTCCCTTTTTCACGGGCGGCCGGGTTGATCACATCATTGGCACCTGCCACCAGTACCACATCAGTAGACTGGAATTCCTCATTGATCTCGTCCATATCCTTGAGAAGATCGTATGGTACATTGGCTTCGGCCAGCAATACATTCATGTGTCCCGGCATGCGCCCGGCAACGGGGTGAATCGCATACTGCACCGTGGTCCCCTTTTTTCGCAGCATTTCCACCACATCCTGCAGGGCATATTGAGCCTGGGCAACTGCCAGGCCATAACCGGGTACGATAATGACCGACTGAGCATTTTCCAGTATTACAACCGCATCCACGGGGGTGTAACGAATAACCTGTTTTTTACCGGCGGTTTCTTGCTTCCCTTGCCCCAGACCCACAGCCCCAAACAGCACGTTCCACAGGCTACGGTTCATGGCCTTGCACATGATATCGGTCAGGATGAGTCCGGAGGCTCCCACCAACGCACCGCTTACAATAAGAACATAATTGTTTACCACAAAACCCGAGGCAGCTGCCGCGAGGCCGGAATAGGAATTGAGAAGAGCAATCACCACCGGCATGTCCGCCCCGCCGATGGGTATAACCAGTGTGATACCCACAATTCCGGACAGAATAAAAAGAACGACCAGCAGGTCCAGCCGGGTAGCCCCGGCATTTGCCGCAAACAGCACAATCAGAACCAGGATCAACAGATGCAGCAGAAAATTGACGGCGCGGTGTGCCGGAAATACAAGCGGGGCACTTTTAATCAGATCCTGCAGCTTGGCAAATGCGATTATGCTTCCCGTGAAGGTAACCATTCCGATAAAAAGCGTCAGCGGAATGGTAATAGCATTATTTAAATCGATGCTTTGAGGGAAACGGAAATACTGAGAGAGCACCACCATGGCCGAGGCGATGCCCCCGAAAGCATTGAATGCAGCCACCATTTGAGGCATGGCAGTCATTTTCACTTTTCTGGCGGCAATCACACCTATGATGCTGCCAAGCAGTATGCCGGCAATAATAAACTTATAATCGATAATGTGCCGATCGAACAGAGTAACCACAACCGCAATGAACATGGCCAGAACACTGAAAAGGTTACCCCGGCGGGCGGTCCCAGGAGAACTGAGAAATTTTAATCCGAAGATGAACAGACTTATGGCAATGAGGTAAAATATACTTATCAATATACTCATTTTTTCTTTTCCTCTTTCTTGAACATCTCCAGCATGCGGTCCGTAACCAAAAATCCGCCCACCACATTTATGGTAGCGAATATAATGGCCAGAAATCCCAGAATTGTACTAAAACCGGAGCCTCCTTCCCCCGCCATGATAAGTGCACCCACCAGCGTAATGCCGGAGATGGCATTTGCACCGGACATTAGCGGGGTATGCAGCAGCGGCGGAACACGGGTAATGAGTTCAATACCGGCAAAAACGGCCAGTACAAAAACATATATTGAAACAATGATTCCACCGGTCATGAATGAGCTCCTTTCTTCCCGAAGGTATTTTTTACCAGGTCGCTGATAAGTTCTCCCTTCAAGGTAACCAGGGAATTGGCGTTAATTTCATCTTCCAGGTCGATACTGTCATCCTCCGAGGCATAAAGGTTCTGAAAGGCATTATAAATATTTTTCGAATACATAAGGCTGGTGTGAAGGGGAAGCTGGGAGGGTAAATCTTTGGGTCCGTTAATGATAACATCGTGCTTCTGAACCGTTTCTCCCGGCCGGGTAAGTTCGCAATTCCCACCCTGTTCCGCCGCCAGATCCACCACGACCGCTCCCGGCGGCATCATTTTAACCATCTCTGCGGAAATGAGCAGGGGTGCCTTCCGGCCATAAACCAGGGCTGTGGAAATGACCACATCGGTGCGGGGCAATCTGGATCCGATAATTTCCATCTCTTTTTTTATAAACTCTTCCGAGGCCTCTTTGGCATACCCGTATTTAGTTTCCATATCTTCGGGAATTTCCATTTCCACGAACCGGGCACCCAGGCTCTCCACCTGTTCACGGACCGCTTTACGGGTATCAAACGCTTCCACCCTGGCTCCCAGCCGGTGAGCCACGGCAATGGCCTGCAATCCGGCAACACCGGCCCCAATCACCAGTACATTGGCGGGCCGAATAGTACCGGCGGCAGTCATGAGCAGAGGAAAAAATTTACCCAGATAGTTGGCTGCCAGCAGAACCGCACGGTATCCCATAACGGTGCTCAGGCTGCTAAGAGCATCCATGCTTTGAGCCCTGGATATGCGGGGGATCAGCTCCATGGCAAATCCCGTTAATTTATTATCCATTAATTTCTGCACAATCTGCGGCTCAAGGGTAGGCGAGAGAAAGCTTATAATTGTGGCTCCCTGTTTGAGCATATCCAGTTCATGTTTACCCGTATCACTGTTCTCCAGTGGTGTCCTGATCTTTAAAATCACATCCGCCTTACCATATATTTCCTCTGGTTTCTCCTTCAGTACGGCTCCGGCTTCCTGATAAGATTCATTGCGGTAAAATGCTTTGAGGCCCGCATCTTTCTGAAGCAGGACTTTGTGCCCTTTCTGCACCAGCAGTTTAGTGATTTCCGGAACTACCGCAACACAACGGCAGCCCTCATAAATTTCTTTTGGTACACCAATGATCAAATCTTTTTTTTGCATAACCGGCCTGTATGTTATGATCCGGGAAGGATGATAAATTTGTATTTATCTTCATATTTAATAAAATAATAGTACAAATTTATTTGAACATCAAATAGTTATTTTTTTCATTAAATGGGTATATCTTTTCAGAAGCTTTGCCTAGAATTACATTATTAATTGATTAATTCACAAATTTAACCACCAGACACTAAGGACCATGAGAAAAACATTTTTTATCCCAAAAAATATTTAATCAATAATTCTCAAAATTCCTTTGTGAGCTCTGGGTTCTCTGTGGCTTTTAATATTGCCAGTCACCAGAAACGAAGAATCGAAACAATTATCCTGATCTGTCCATAAGCCACAGATTTCACAGATTACACCAACTATAACTTATTATATATAAATTCGTTGAGAACTTGTTTGAGATTGGATTTAATTGCATAAAAAT
>CAYWTB010000051.1:0-31324 GCA_964461135.1 uncultured Caldithrix sp.
ATAAAACAAATACTTGTTAGAGAAAACAGCTATTTTTATGAATTTTTCAGGTTAGTTATTTTTTGTTCTTTATTCAATTTCTTATATTTTTCTTCACCCATGGGATTATAGGCCAAAAGATCAATCCTGCCCGAATAATTCAGGTGTTGCAGATAAACAGCCAGCGAGGCAAGATTATCTGCACTATCGGTGAATCCCGGGATCAGCGGGATACGGATAATTATCTCCTCATTGTTACTGACAAGCCACTCCAGATTAATCAGAATACGATTATTGGACAAGCCGGTATGTTGTAGGTGGGCTTCATCATTAATAAATTTCAGATCAAATAAGAATAAATCAATCAAGGGGGACAACTGTTGTAGAAGTTGTTGTGGTATAAAACCCGAGGTATCAACTGCCGTATGAATATCTTCCAACCGGCAACGGTATAATATTTCTTTCAAAAAGCGTGACTGCATAAAGGGTTCACCACCGGAAAAGGTTACACCTCCGCCTGACTCCTCATAAAAAACCAGATCTTTTCTGATTTCTGTAAAAAGTTCATCCACTGTTATGGGCAAAGCATTTTTATAGGGGATCGGCCGGTAAAAAGGACGAATACAGTTGCGTTCCACAGGTTGCTGCTGCCCTTTTCGCGGAGGCAGCACCTGACTTTCCGGATTATGACACCACACACAGCTTAAAGGACAACCCTGCATAAATACAGTGGTTCGGATGCCCGGTCCATCATGTACCGCATATCTCTTGAGATTGAAAATGTATCCCTGTAGTGATGAACTCATTTATAATTAGACCAAATTTGATAAAACGAACTCGAATTTAAGATTTCAATATGGATCTAAACGGTTTTAAGATCTTACTCCCTGCAAATTATTTCTGCCTGTTTTACAGGGTTTTATTGAATGAATACTTCCTCAGATCCAATAGGCAGACAAAAGACAAACATACTCTTTTGACGTTCAAAATATTTATTTGATATTCCTGATACCCATATTTTTAATTGGAATTTTCGGATGATTACCTTCCCTGACCATCAATCTATCAATTCTTACGGCTCTATTTTTATATTTCTCCCTCGGAAGTAATTCAGATTTCAGATCAACGCCCGAATAACTGCGGCAACAACAGGGTTAATTCGGGTACATAAGTGATAAATAAAACCCAAATTATAAATATGAACAGAAATGGTATAACGGTTTTCCACACCCGGAGCAAAGGTTGTTCGAAACGCAGCGATGAAAAGAACAGGTTCATGCCTACCGGTGGAGTAAGGTAACCCAATTCCAGGTTTGCCAGAAATATCACTCCAAGGTGCGCAGTATCCACTCCGAAGGCCATGCCGATGGGTACTATGAGGGGCACAAAAACAACAATGGCAGAGTAGATATCCATCAATGCCCCCACCAGGAGCAATAAAATATTCAGCATTAGAAGAAACACATATTTGGAATGAATGGCCTGCTGAACCCAGTCTGTTGCTTTGAGGGGAATCTGTTCATCCACCAGATACGAAACCAGTCCGGAGGCTAATCCCAATACGATAAGAAGTGCACCCACCATAACTGTTGTTTCCAGAAAGATTTTCATTGAGTCTTTAAACAACTTAATCTTACGATAAATAACCGTTTCTAGCACTAGGGCCCAGAAAGCGGTAATTGCAGCCGTTTCCACCAGTGTAAACAATCCACCGAACAGACCGGCCACTACCACCACCGGCAGCAGGAGATCTCCTCTTGCTGCCCATGTAGCAGTCATAATTTCCCTGATATCAAACTTTTCCTTTTGATTTCCGGCTTTTCTGCTCTTGTAAGTAGTGAACAGTGCCAGAATCAGGACCAGCAGAATACCCGGCAGTAATCCGGCCAAAAAAAGACGGTCGATAGCCACGAAGCCGTAAACACCGTAGAGAATAACGGGGAGACTGGGGGGAAAGAGCAATCCAACTGATCCGGATGCCGTCAGCAGGCCGATACTGAAATCTTTTTGCTGCCTGGCCGCCAGAAGGATAGGCAGCAGCAAACCGCCCAGGGCCAGGATAGTCACACCGGAAGCTCCGGTAATGGCGGTAAAGAGCGCACAGCCAAAGATGGTGGATATGGCTGCACCTCCGGGTAACCAACCGGTCCAGGCTTTCACAAAGCGTACCAGCCTGCCAGGGGCCCCTCCGTTAGCCAGAACGGTTCCGGCCAGGGCAAAGAGGGGAATACTGGGTAATACCGGCTGGGTAATGATGCGATAGGTTTCCGCCGGGAGGGCCGCAATGGGTATAGCGGCTGCATAGAACAGCAACAAGCCTACTCCTCCCAGGGCAATATATATAGGCAGACCCAGAAAGGTGAGGACTATCAGTACTATCAGAAAAGGGGTTAAAAGGTAATAGTGGGTGCTTGCAGGAATCAGAGTAAAAAACAGAAAAAGGGCAAGGCCGGCGACCAGAATAGCGGATTTTTGTTTCCGGTTGACAGAAGTTCGGGTCAGATTAACCACGGCCAACAGGAGAAATCCTGCGGGCATTATGACCTGTGCCAGCCACAGCGGGAACCATCCCCCAATTGTTTCAGGACTCGCATACTGGTAATAAACCAAGTCAAAAGATGCTTTGGCGAGTCCCATCAGAATGATCAGCGAACCGGTGCCCACCAAAAATTCAGCCAGCTTTTTACCCCGTTGAATTTTAAAAATACTGACGCTAGCCACTGCCAGATGTTTATTTTCAAATGTCGCCAGAATAGCACCGATGAAGGCAATCCACAGGGTAAAATGCTGAACCCAGTTGGTATTACCCCGTATGGGAAAAAAATTAAGGGGACGGCCGATTACGTCCAAAAGAGGAAAAACCAGTATTCCCATTAGAAGAACAGCGGCTGCATAGTTAAAGATTTTAAAGCTGATATTTGAGCGGTATTCCACACTAACAGTATGGGCAAGATTCGCTTCCATATTAACGACCGCCCAGTTTATCTGCATCTTTCAAGAGAGACATGGCCTGGTCAAAGAGAACAGTGGGGATAACTGATCCTCTCAGTCGCGGATAGGCTGCTTCCATTTCCTGTTTCCATTCCAGTAACTGCTGCTGGTCGGGTTTAACAACCTTAAGTCCACGTTTTTTCATCTCCTCAATAGCCTGGTCTTCCAGACGCATAATTTCTTCATGTAACTTCTTGCCAGTTTTTACAGCGCTGTTCTTCATTTTTGGCTGTAGATCCGGAGGGATTTTGTTCCAGGCCCTCTTGTCAATGATGGTTGCACCCACCAGTGGTGCCCAGGGCATATCGATCATATAGGGCGTAAATGCAAACCACTGACTGGCCAGTGCCACGATTGCAGAGGTATTGTAAGCATTTATCATTCCACTTTGCAGGGCAGGAAGGATATCGGTTGCTGCCAGAGGAACGGCATTAAATCCTGCCGATTTCCACATATTCACGGTCCGGTCATCCCCTGACCAGACAAACAGTTTGGCTTTCTTCACCGTTTCGATATCCGGGCTGGAATCCGGGACAAAAAAGCGAACCCATCCGGCATCTCCCCAGTTCAGGACCACAAAACCTTGCGTCTCCATGGACTTTTCTATCTGAGGAGCCAATGCATCGCGAACCAACTCTAGTTTCTGCCAGATGGTCACCTGCATGGGAATTGCCAAAGCGTTTACATCATCCGTAATCTTACTCAAACCACCGATAGTTAATGCGGCGGCTTGCAACTGGCCGATGCGCATTTTGCGAACCATATCCCCTTCGTCACCAGCCACGCCTCCCGGATAAATGCGCAAAGTAACCGAGCCATTGCTCAGGTCACTCCATTCCTGGGCCATTTCCTTAAGAATTTCATGCCAGGGTGAACCATTGGGTGCCAGTGTGGCCATTTTGATGGTGATTTGCGTGTCTGCAGCAAGGAGAGAACTGCATGGAATATGCAAAAGCATGACCAATTGCAATATCGATATAAAAAATATCACTATTTTTTTACTATTCTTCCCAAATACTTTATGATTATTCATATATTTCTTACCTTTTTTGATGACATTAAAATTCCCTTAAATAAAATAGTCTTCTATATGTTCCAGCAGGAAAGACGCCTTTCTCTGAGCCAGGATATTGGAAAGATGGTATTCCTCATATTGCTCCACATCAAAGGCCATGACCTGCTCAAGTATACTAACAAATTGTTCCCGATCCTGGCGTTTGACACAAATCGCCTCAGCATATGAGACCATTGGACTGACTGAATGCCCCTGGTTTAACTCCATGGCGCGATGGAAATGATTTTCGGCTGCTTCCAGTCCACCACCTTCCGCCTCCGTCCGGCTGGCATCAAACGGGATAAATACCTCATGAATCGCACCCTGCTGCCAGCCTTCGTCAAGCTTAAGGCTGCGCTCCAGCAGGGTTGTGACGATGGGCAGGTCAGCTACTAATGCCATATCACTGGTGGACACAGAAATGGCAGAGATCCAGGCCACTGCCGTCCAGTATAGTGCCGGAACATCTTCTTTAGTGGTTTTCTGTAATACGTCCCGGTTATTTTCCCGAATTCCGATCCAAAATTCGGGATATTTAATTTGCAGTGCTTTCATGCCATAATTCCTTGCCCTCAAAAACAATTTCTTTGCCCGTTCCCGTCCGGTTCTGGCGGCTTCCAGATCAGCGTACTCTATAAAATCAGCCGGCTGTAAAACAAATGCGTGGGAATATTGGACAAAACCGGCACAGGTTCCGATCAGAAGTTTCTGATGCCGAGGTGTTGATTGAAGCAGGGCTTCCATGGTCTTCAAAGCAAAGGGCAAAGCCTGGGCCACCAGCTCCGGGTCATTATCGCTGGCAAAAACACTGCTGCCCTCCTCCGTCAAAGCGTTGGCTACGGAATTCACTGCAATTTTCTTTACCGAACAACCCGTGAAAACTGAAAAATTGAAGCTTATTAATACAATAAGACCTGCAAAAATATATGCATTTTTAACGGTTATATTATTAAACATACCAATCATCATCACTCAAAAAAATCTAAGATTCTTCGTAAATTCCCCAACCAGACTCACTAAAATGTGATTTTAATTATAATGAACATCCATACCGTTCTATCCGTACAGAAGTTTTATTAAAATGCTTAATTTAATATAAAAATTTGCCAAAATGCAGGAAATTCCGGAGAATAATTAAAAATAAATCGATTTGCACTTTAGCTCCGCAAATTTTGATTTAGTGCGGAAGATTATATATTAGATGGCATATGAAGATATTAAGCAGATTTATTGTAAAAATATAAGATCAGAAATATAGTTCCGTAAAATAGTTTATACGATCTAATTGCCTTTAATCAAGAAATTCGTCTTTCTGTAGTTCTTTTCTTTTGATAGAAAAGAACCAAAAAATCTGTCCGCCTACCTGCTGCCCGCCTGGTATCGGACAGGCTGACCAGGGCGGTCAGACGGGTCAAGACTGTCAGAAAAAATCAATGGTCTAACCCCTAATTATTCTATCTTAAAGTGATAAATAATCATATCCATTAAACATTTTTGGAGTTAAGTATACAATCATGTAGTTTTAAATCAAGCGGAGCAAAGGTAGTAATCATTAAAAATAACTTAATTTCGACAAAAAGTCTGGATAGAATATTATCAATTCCTATATCAGTGGAAATTCTACAAAAGAGTAATCTCCCGCATGACTTCCGGCAGGCTGGTTTGTCCGGATAACGCTTTCTCCAGTCCGTCTTCCCACAGATTTTTGAATCCTTTCTTAACAACCATGGCCCGCAATTTTGTTAATGGTGTATTCTGCAGTATAAGGGCCGATAATTCATCATCCACAATAAAATGTTCTCCGATCACCATCCGCCCGGAAAATCCTGTAGAATGACAATATTCACATCCCTTGCCCCGGTAATAAACCGCATCGGGTTTTATTAAGCCCGGAAGATAATTCGTCAATCCCTGCACTCCCAGCCGGTCTTCTGTTTTGCAGTGCGGGCAGATTTTCCGTATCAAACGCTGGGCAATCACCATCTTCAGTGAATGGGTCAGCAGGAATGGTTCCACACCCATATCCTGCAAGCGGATAAGAGTACTCAGGGCGTCATTGGTATGCAGAGTACTCAGTACCAGATGACCGGTAAGGGCAGCCCTCACTGCAATTTCAGCGGTTTCCGCATCTCTGATTTCTCCCACCATGATGATGTTGGGATCCTGCCGCAGAATGGTCCGCAGAATTTTTGCAAACCCAAGTCCCAGATCCGGCCGGACCCGCGTCTGGTTTATTCCGGTCAGATTATATTCGATGGGATCCTCAACAGAAATAATATTGAGGGAAGGATTATTAATAAAATTCAGGGCCGAATAAAGAGTGGTGGTTTTCCCGCTGCCTGTCGGTCCGGTAACCAGAACCATTCCATGAGGCAATCGGAGTATTTTTTTTAAAACAACCAGAAGACTGTTATCGAATCCGAGTGCATCCAGTGCTAATGTCTGAACCGTTTTATCAAGAATTCGCAATACCAGCTTTTCACCGAATTCGGTGGGCATAGTGGATACCCGGATATCCACTGTCTTCTGATCATTGCTGACCCGGATACGGCCATCCTGAGGCCTGCGTTTCTCAGCAATATCCAAATTGGCCATTATCTTGAGCCGCGACACCAGGGTGTGGGGATTGAACTTTTCCAGGGGAGGCTGCTCAATAAGAATCCCATCAATTCTGAATCGGATACGAAACATGTTTTCATAATTCTCAACGTGAATATCACTGGCCCGCTGCAGGATTGCCCTGGAAATTAGCTCGTTCACCATCCGGATAACCCGGCGGTCATCGCCTTCCTTCTCAATCCGTAGTTCAGGCTGGGCGGGCCTGTGTTCAACCAGGCTGAAAAGCTGATTTCCAACCGTGTTCTGAGGCGGCCGGGTGAGGCGGTATCGCTTTTCTATCTCCGCAGCAATTCCCTCAGGGCTCCATATCTCGGTCTCTACTGACATATCCAGTATGAATTGTATTTCATCAACCAGATCACGACATTTCTCATCGGGTACGGCGATCCTCAGTTTCTGCGAATCAGCTTGCAGGGGGACAAATCCCCTGTTCAGAATATAATCCAGGGACAATAAATTCAGTATCCGGTCCATCATCTTCTGATCTCCAGATCCTCGGACATGTCCTGCAGAAAAACGGCAATGGTCTGAAATGAACAGTCTCTGACCGGCGCCGCCTTTTGAATCATGAACAGAATCCTGCCGGAATGGCCTTCCAGAAATCGAAGAGTTATGCTCAGGTAGTTATGAGATTTGTCCGGCTCCGTGTGATGTGAAAAATAGATAATCGATCCTAGTGCAATAATGTTGGCTTCCAGACTGTCTGACATCGCACTCAGTTGCCGGCGGGACAGAAAATAGGTATTTTCAATACCCAGCGTACGGATAATCGAATTAACCTGACTACGATCTACTACCGGGATGTTTCGCAGCACAAACAGTTTATCAGACCATTCATCTGCTGCCAGATATTTCATATCACGGGAAATCCCTTTGCCACTGAAGGGGAGAATGGCCACTCTGCTGTTTTCCTGCCGAATGATTTTCTGAAACAGATTGGCCGAAGAACAGGTCATATTCAGAGCCAACAGTATTACCAGCAGTATTGTTTTCATGATTAATCCGGCAGTGTCTGCTTTACCTTACCGCTTTGATCCACTTCCCATATATTGAATTGACCATCCCTGTCAAAATCGATAACGGCAGTGGCGCGGGCACGGTAGTTGTTCACATCCGCTGAAACTACTTCCATCCTGTAACGGGCCTCACCACCTTCGGTAATCAGTGCCGCTGATTCAAATCCAAGACGGTTCAGATCATCAGAATAGGTATCATTCTCATAATAATAAGCTTCCTCTAATGTGTGGAGGTGTTTTAACATGGTTTTGGCCTCTGTGGTTTTGGCCCGGGTAATAACTGCCGAAAAACGCGGCATGGCCAGCAGAACCAGAATACCAATAATGACGATGACCACCAGAATTTCGGTCAGGGAAAAACCATTCTGTTTATTCCAGTAATTCTCCATGATCCCAAACTCCTTATTTTTATGTAGATTAATTGCGGATAAATTCCCCTCCATTCAACAGCCTGTCAATTAACATGGCTCAATCCCCCAGGAAACCGGTCATATTAAACAGAGGCAGATAAATTGCAATCAACATGATTCCGATGATTAACCCCAGAATGACAATCACCACAGGTTCGATTACCGAAGAAAGTGTCTCGGTTAATCCCTCGATTTCCTGATCATAATAATCCGCAATTTTCAGCAGCATGCGAGGCAGATTTCCTGTTTCTTCCCCAACAGCTATCATTTGTATAACCATTAATGGAAACAGCTGTGAACCTTTGAAAGAGTGAGCCAGTTTTTCACCTTTACTGGTCAGATCTTTCATGGTAATTAACTCCAGACGTACCCGTTCATTGCCGCAGGAACGGGCTGTAACGTCTATGGCCTGAAGCAGGGAAATGCCGCTGTTCAACAATGTTCCAAGTATCCGGCAGGAAAAGGAGATGTATCGCTTGCGAACCAGATTACCCAGCAGGGGAACATAAAAAATGGCATGGTCTACATGGCATTTCAGCCATGCGGTACTCTTCAGGCGGAAAACCATGTAGACAAAAACCATGACTGATAATCCTAAGGGAAGAGCATTGTCCCGGCAGAAATCACTGATTCGCAGAATAGTTAGCGTTAACCATGGCAATTCTATTTCGAAATTATTAAAGATGGTTGTAAATGCAGGAATCACATAGAACAGCAGAAAACCGACCGACAGAACAGCAACACCCAATACCATGGCCGGATAAACCATAACCTGCAGGAATTTTTTTCTCAAACCGGCTGCTTTTTCCAGGTAGGCGGATATCCTCAAGAACATCTCATCCAGCGTGCCGGTCAGTTCCCCGACCCGGACCAGACTGGTAAACAAATTTCCAAACAGACGGGGATAGAATTCAAGGCAACTGTAAAATGACAGTCCGTTTTTTAAATTCAGATTAATTTCATCCAGAACCTTTGAAAAGGCCGGATTCTGTATCTGACGTGATAGAATGCAGAGACTTTCTGGTAAACTTACCCTGGCATTTAACATAACGGATAAATCGCGTGTGAAATTCCGTATAATTACCTGCGGAACATGATTTTTAAATAGTGCTTTTCTTCTATTTTTGTAAGTTGAAATAGAATCATGTCGTGTTTTTAGAAATGAATTCATGGATCAACCTTTTTCCGGATATCATATTTTTTCAGGCGGTATTGCAAATTCTGACGGGAAATTCCCATGTCGCGGGCAGCCCGGCTGATATTGAAATTATTTCTCCGCAGGTAATGGAGCAGTTTTACTTTTTCGGATCGCATCTCACTTCCCTGAGGAGGATTCGAATACGGGGATAAGATTTCCGATACCCGCTGTTCTTCGAAATAGCTTTTAAAATCATTCAAGGTTATGCGTCCGTTCCCGGCCCGCTTTATCACTAGGATTTTATAGATTAAATTTTCCAATTCGCGTATGTTGCCGGCAAACCGCTGCTTTCTTAGATAGGAATAAATGGCAGGTTCAATTTTGATTGAACTGGTAATCTGGTATTTCAGGTGGAAACGCTTGATGAAATATTTGGACAGCGGTATGATGTCATCCGGCCGCTCCCGCAAAGCCGGTAACCGAACATGAAGAATATTCAGCCGGTAGTAAAGGTCCTGCCGGAATTTCCCCTGACTGACCAGATCCGGTAGCCATTTATTGGACATGGCCAGAACCCGTACATTAATATTAGACAATTTTTGACTCCCGACGGCATATATTTCCTGGTTTTCAATGGCCCGCAGCAGCTTCGCCTGCGAAGCAGAATCAATTTCACTGATTTCATCCAGTACCAACGTTCCATCCTGCGCCTTTAAAAAATGACCACTGCTGTTATCCAGCGCACCGGTGTAAGCCCCTTTTTTATGTCCGAAAAATTCCGATTCGAACAATGAATGATTTACCGCAGCGCAATTGACCACATGAAAAGGACCATTCCGCCGGATCCCACTGTAATGAATGAATCTGGCAATCAGTTCTTTTCCGGTGCCGGTTTCCCCGGTTATAAGTGCGCACTCTGAAAAATTTGCTATTTTAAGGGCACTTTTGAATTGATCCATCAGGCAGGGATGACTGCCGATAATGAACGGACTGTCAGATTTATTAACCTCGAATGCCGGTTTGCGTAGTAAATCTTCATCAAATTGTCTCTTGATAAGCGACGGACCGCGCCTGTTTAATTCCTCCAGATGCATTACAGGCAATTTCCGGTATCTGAACCCGGGTTTTAAACCGTCTTCAATAATCAGTATTCCAGAAATTTCCGGGAATACCGCGGTTATCCGGTGGAAAATTTCATTGCCCGTCAACGGTTTCAGGTTCAGTCTTGCTAGCACAAGAGAAATTTGCTGTGTTTTCAGGGCTGTGAGACATTCTTCAACATTCCGGAATGAAATAACGCTAAAATATTCTGCCAGAAAATTTTTCAGATATTCACACATCCGGGAATCCGGCTCGATTAATGCAATAATCTGGTCCATCTTAGTCCTTTTATTGATTTAATCTGAATACATAGACTGAATTTTTATACCGAAGACTGATTTTTGCCGGATCGATGCTCATCACCCTCCAATCTCCGATCAGTTGTCCTTCCCTGCTGATCACAGTTTTAGCAGCGGACAGCTCCAGAACAGCCAGCGGTGTTTTTCCATCGGTGATAAAACCAACAAACCTGACCGTGGAAAGTGAATCCTTTTTAAAAGTGCTGAGGACTCTGTGCCTGGGAGTGGGAATATCCGCCTGGAACGGATTGCGCAATCCGGTGAGATCACTGAAAAGTGAATCATAATTCTGCTCAGGCGGGGACATTTTCTCAAAACTTATCGAATCGGAGCGCGGTGGTACGGTGGTTGTATGAAAATCATTGACCTGCCAGACCAGTTTGTGAATGATCATCACCCAGATAATAAGCGAAACAGGTGCCAGCACGTACAGAAGGCGGTGATTCATACTTTTGTTAATCATAATCTTCCCTTTTCAAAGATATTTCCAGGTGAATACGGGAATCCAACCTTGTTCCTCCGCCGGTATTATCAATGTAAATTTCTTTTATCCGGAAGAAAAAACAGCAGCTTTCAAGCGCATATATATAGCTCAATGTTCCGTCAAACGAGGCCCGCAACTCAAGAAATACTGACAGGTGTGAAAGGTTTGTATCAGCCACTACATCCTGAGGAATTATACGGGAGATATTGATACGATTTTCCCTCGCCAGTTCCCCTATGATAGCATAAATCCTGGACAAACCGGTTGGAGCGGGCAATTCGTTTTCCAGGGATAAAATATCATTCTGCAGTTTCCGGTTTTTCTGACCCAGTTCCATAATCCGCTTCTCCAAAATGTCCGGTGAATGGGACACCTGTCGGATCCGGTAAATATTTTTAAGTAAAACCAGATTCTTTTTATTTACCGGTAATAATACCATCCAGGCGAAGAACAGGAATAAAAGAGGTATAATAAACAGTAACCGTTTCCAAGAAATTTCAGACATGACACATGATCCTGAATTTCAGAATTTTTTTTAAGTTTTTGTTTTTGATAAGCTTTTCTTTTGTCGGATCCGTTAAAATGACCTCCTTCAAATTGGCCGCATGCACAAAATCAAGCATCTCCAGATATTTTAAAAATTCAGAGAGTTCTTTCTCTGAGAGTACATAGCCACTCAGATTTAATTCCGGAGTGGAAATGGCTGAAATACGGATGTTTATCTGTGTTAACCATGCTCCGGCCGGAATGGAATGTGCAATGCGGTAAATATACCAAGCCGTATGGCTGTCTTCCTGCAGCAGCGACCCGTATCCCGACAATTGATGCTGCAACCGCATATTTTCCTGTAGTAAATGCTCCCTCTTTTTCAGGAGTGATTGCAGATCCGAAAAAAGACTTTCCTGGCTGGCCAGATATTGCTCGAATCCTAACGAAAAGATAAAGGAAATCAGGTATAAGCAGAGGGAAAGTATTCCCCATACTACGATCGACTTAATGGTCAATTGCCTGAAAAATTGCCGTTTCCATTCTACTCTGTTATAAATTTCAGAACTGTTTTGAGCAGCCGGGGGCGGAAAAAATGGAGTAAGGCTCAGCGCAAAGGCATTCACATAATCAGATTGAAAGCGGTGATTATTGGTTGAACCCATTCCCAGTTTCTGTTCCTGCAGATACTTTATTAATGGTGATGATCTGTTCTCCTGGCTGTTTATGTAATAGACGCCAACTTTCACGTTTGCCGTATCCATTTGGCGGGAAGACTCTTGCTCCTTAACTGGCACTTTACGGTAGTCTGTTATGTAACCCGACTGTACTTCAGTCCATTGCTCATAATCCCTCCCGCATATCCGCACAGTCCCTGAAAAAACAGGATCCTGCCAGAGACAAAGATTCTGCCAGGGCCATATTCCCACAACCAGATTCATCTTTTTTTTCTGATCAGCTTTCAGGTCTGAAAACCTTTCAAATTCCTGCCTTTTAACGATGAAAACCAGCAATTTCCAGGTTTCATCAGTCCTGCCCAGAATTTCGGGTATCACAGTAACTTTCTGTAAATCCAGCTGAAGGGGCAGAAAAAGTTCAGGAGTCCGGCTCAGAAAGGCACCGATATCTCTCTCTTTCATCAGGGGTATGGAAATTCGCCTGACCAAAGCCATACTTAACGGAAGACTGATGTTTAACCAGCCTCCTGCAAAAACACCGTTCGGTTTTTCCAAAAGGTTCTCAGCTAACAAATTTTGCCGGGATTTATTCTGCTCCGGAATGATGGTACACGACACAATTTTTAAATCTGTAAGGGTTTTCCTGATTTTCACAATCACCATACAATTTTCACGGATATCTATACCCAGAGAACAGTCAGAAATTTGTAAAAACCTGATATATTTCCATAATAATTTTGACAGACCATTCATTTTAATTACTCCCGGTCAGTAGTTCATCGCCGTATGAAAGATGGGGAGTGATGTAAATAATCAGTTCACTTTTGCTTTTATTGTGATTCCTGTTCTGAAAGAGACGTCCGATCAGGGGAATACTTCCCAGGAAAGGAATTTTATTGATCGTTTCTATTTCCGCGGTCTGAATCAGGCCACCCAGCACAATGGTCTCACCGTCCTGCATGCGAACAGTGGAATTGAGAGCACGACGCTGAATGGTGGGAGGAACGGTTGAATTGAACTGCCCGACCGGGTGATTGAACTCAGGATGGATCTCGGCCGTAATCTCACCACTGGCGCTCACCCAGGGCGTGATTTTCAGAGTAATATTGGCATCAATAGTCTCAAACTGTTGTGACTCCTGTATATAAAGCTGTGAGGGGTCCCGGATGGGTGTTTGAGTCTTAAGAATGTAATACTGGGTCTGGCCGATTGTAATATCAGCGGTGTGACCATTGAGTGTGGCAATCTGTGGTCTGGAACGGATATTAGCTTTTCCCACCGTCTCAAGCGCCTTAACCTTCAGGTAAAAATCAGCGGGCAGCTTCCCGATCTGGGTCACTCCGAAGAAATTTCCCAATTTGTGTAAGTATTTGTTGGCATTCTCTCCAGTCCAGTAAATATCGACTTCCGGAAACCATTTATCGCCGCTTCCCTGGCTGCTGTCCGGAGACGAACCACTAAGTCCGGCCTGGATGGAAACATCGCGAATGTCCTGGTAATTAAAATCCACTACCAGGGCTTCCAGCAGAATCTGCGGGATGGGCTGGTCCAGTTCATCCACAATGAGTTGCACTTCACTGATGATATCCCGTGGCCCGTTCACCAGCAAAGCGTTATGTTCCCTGATCATCTTAAATTCCGCTTTTTCGGTAATTTTTTGAGGCAACATCTCCAGCAAGCCATCCACCTTCAGATGATTCAGCTTAATCAAATGGGATGACACCAGCATTTTATTGGTCTTTTCCCCGATCAGATAGGTTTGCCCGGATTTCTTAAAGGTATAATCATTGCCACTAAGAATAAGGTTGAGGCACTGCTCCAGCGTCAGATCCCGTGCATGAGCATTGATTTTGCCATTCAATTCGCCATAGGAAACCAGGTTGACATTCAGCTGTCGCGAGATTTCATCCAGCACCCTGGAAAGAGCCGCCCCGGAAATCTCCATATCGATGAATTGCTGGTGAGTATTGATCCAGAAGGCCGGCGTCGATCCGTTGGCTGGCGCGCTTTCATTCAACAGTCGCCTTACCCGATAGAACGATCCCTCTTTCTTTAAAATAAACCCTTCATTGCGTAACAACTGAAACAGTGCTTCCTGAAATGGCATGGATTGAATAAACCCTGATATTTCTCCACTGACATAGCGGTCCATGAGAATTGTCTTGCCGCTTATGTGGGAAATCTGATGCAGTGCTTCCCGGATATCTTCTCTACTGAAATCCAGTGAGATCAGGCCGTCCTGATAACTAATTTTCCATTCCCGGGGCGGTGGTGCTACTATCGGGATCGGTGCTTGTGAGATTTTATAGATGGATCCGAACTTCCGGAGGGTCAATCCGTTATCCTGCACCATAAATTTCAGGGCATCCGCTACCGATATATTAACCAGATGCAGCGTGAGACGCGTATTAACCTCTTCATCAATAAAAATGTTCAAACCATACTGGGTAGCCAGCATCCTGACAACATCCTTCATGGCGATATCCTTAAAATCCATATTCACAATCTGCTGCCGGAATGATTCTTCCTGCATCAATTCACCGGCATGGGGCAGATCACTGCTCTGCGAAAAGAGCGACGGTACCAGGAGGAAGATGCACTGACATAAGCCACAATGATTAATCGGGTATGGTTTCATTAACATCCTTCAATTCCATTATCTTCCGGAATGGTATTTTCATCGTTCAATCGTGCCGGAATCTTCCTGGCATTTCCGGAAAAAGAATAGTATTTAAAAAGGGAAAATTTCCGCCATTGTAAACCGGTCTGACAGATGAATAAATTTCCAACTCCGGAAGTAGAATACGGGAATCTGCAGGCGAACAGGAATTTGCTGATCAAAAAAATTGAGCTAATTTCCGAACCGGAATGGTCCGTGCATGATTCCCGTACCTCAACATGAGACAAAAAATATACCAGACTGCCGTAAAGGAATAATTAAAAAATCAGACTGCCAGGTATGTAAAATTAAAAGTATTACAGAGTCCCCTCTAAGAGGATTAACGAATAAATTTTCGCAAAAATATTTTAAAAAAAAATTGAACATAGATGCCAGGGGAAGCAATTCATCAACCCATTTCCGCATAAGTGTGCGATTTTGACTTACGGAAATAGAGTTATTTTTCGGATCAGATATATGAAAAACGGATGGCAGCAGGGCAATATTTGGACAACCAAATTCAAAGGTAAGGGTAGGTACTAGCTCCTTATTTGATGAACAGAATTACCGCATCTTAATCCGGATATCATACAGGCAGATTCAGATGGAATTCTAACTAGTATCCCGTCAGGTCCAAATGTATGCCGGAATAATCTGTCAATCTGAAACGAATTCAGAACAGGAGGCTTAAGTACCCAGCCCTGTAGTGGTCAAAATACATGAGATAAATAAAGCAGGCAGAGGTTAGATAGGGAACCAGAGGAACGCGTTGAGGTAACTGTCTTTCAGAAACAAGCGATACCAGCATATGATACAGAACCGCCAGTAGTGATGCACCGAATAACACAAACAGTAACGCCTGCCAGCCCAGAAAAAATCCGATGCAGGAACATAATTTTACATCTCCCATACCCAGGCTCTCTCTTTTCATAATGCCATCGGAAACCATTTTTATTAACAGCAGCAGCAAGCCGGAAAAAACCGCCCCAAACAGTGCTTCATGCCATGGAATAATCAGAAAGAGGTAATTAAGGACTATCCCCGAGAGCAAAAGAAAGAGGACCAGGATATTGGGAACCACCCGGTGGCCGACATCTATAAAACTAATCAGGATAAGGGTATAACACAGAAAAAGAAAATAGAAAACCCGGACAGATATTCCGAATTTTAGAAACAGAATAACAGTGGTCAATCCGCAAATAGTTTCAACCAGGGGATAGCGCCAGGATATTTTACTGCCGCAATCATGGCAGCGGCCCCTCAGAATGATATAACTGAACAAGGGAATGTTCTGCCACCAGCTTAAAGAATGCCTGCAATAGGTGCAGAAACTGCGGGGTGCAATGAGTGACATCCGACGGGGAATCCGATAGATACAGGTATTCAGAAAACTGCCCAGAATGATGCCCCCGCCAAACAGAAAAATAAGGAAGGCTGATGGAATCATGCAGAAACATCTCCATTTTTTCAGCTGCTGTGCACGGGTTGAAATTATTCAGATGAGCCGGGATTACCGGGTAATATGCAAATAGTCTGCCAGTTGGCAGTAAATGGAAAAATTTCAGCGGGGATAGTGTATATCAAAAATTTGGTGGGAATGACAGAATTATGGTCATGGTCAAAGCAAATTTAACTTTATCATGAGTGCCCCCATCTCAAGGTTTCAAGTGCTGAAAATAAGGGACCTGAAAAAGGAATAGCCATGGAAATCGATTAAAAACTATATCTGTATACTAAATACTCCCTTGCTGCCTGAGTGAAATTTAATTCCGCGGGGTCCATATCGGAAAATCACACTTATTCTTAACAACCGACAGGTGCTTTTTATCAGAATATTCACGGAATGATTGATTACCTGGAATTTTTTCTCATTTGCTTTGAAATTCCGGCAACCT
The DNA here is from genome assembly GCA_964461135.1 of uncultured Caldithrix sp. Lineage (GTDB taxonomy): Bacteria > Calditrichota > Calditrichia > RBG-13-44-9 > RBG-13-44-9 > RQOF01. The sequence continues at coordinate 16,809 of CAYWTB010000051.1, forward strand.
CAATCGTGTATTTCCTGATATGATTATTACAAAGAATCTTGACATTATCAAATATTTCATTAAATTAATTTATATGAAAAAACGGGTTGTTATTATATAGATATCCGTACCATCGTAAGTTTTGTAATTTTTATATTTATTTTTTTGCTTTTTAATTTGCCACCCTTTCTTTCAGAACGGAGGATTGTCTATGAGTGAAGATTCCAAACCTAAAAAAATAGGCCGTCGGAAATTTTTAAAGAATTTGGGAACAGGTGTGGTGGGCAGTACGGTGGCCATTCATGGTTTGCAGGCCGCAACCCGGGATGACCAGAGCCTGCAGGCACCACCTACTCATCAGGGACAAACGGCCCTCACCCTGTCTGTAAATGGCCGGAAAATAACCACCCTGGTGGATCCGGAAATCAGCCTGGCCGAGTTGCTGAGAAAACAACTGAAGTTAACCGGGACGAAAATTGTCTGCAACCATGGGGAATGCGGGGCTTGTACCGTGTTGCTGGATGGACGGGCGGTTTATTCCTGCCAGATGCTGGCCCTGGATGCAGCAAACAAGAAGGTGGTCACCATTGAGGGATTGTTAAAAGCAGAGGATCTGCATCCCGTCCAGAAAGCCTTCCTGGAGCATGACGGGTACCAGTGCGGATTCTGTACGCCCGGTCAGATCATAGCAGCCGAGGCCCTGCTGATAAAAAATCCCAATCCCACAAAAGAGGAAATACTGACCGGTATGTCCGGAAATCTGTGCCGCTGTGCCGCCTACCCCAAAATACTGGCTTCGGTTGTTGCAGCGTCGGGTAAATAAACTGAAAAAATAAATCTGCCGGAGGAAGTTGTATGGCTTCTCATAAGATTATAAAAACCAAACGTTTTTTTGAAGAGGATTTTGAGGAAAATATCGCCGAAGTTTCAGAACAATCCTTCCCTGCCTGGCCCCCGAATGAAGAATTAAAATATGTCGGCAAGGCAATACCACGGATCGACGGATATGATAAAGTGAGCGGAACCGCCCGCTATGCCTTCGATGTCAGTTACCCCAATATGGCTTTTGCCAAAATACTCCGCTGCCCCTATGCCCATGCCAGGATCAAGAGCATTAACCTGGAAAAGGCCCGGCAGATGGAAGGAGTGCTGGATATCATCACCTATGAAAATACCCCAAAAATTGAATGGTATCGCACCAGTTTTCTGTTCGATCCAGAATTGCGCTACGAGGGAGATGAGGTGGCCTGCGTGGCTGCGGAAAGTGAAGCTATTGCGGAAAAAGCTCTGGAATTGATTGAAGTTGAGTATGACCAATTGCCTTTTGTTTTGAACGCTGCCGCGGCTATGAAACCGGATGCTCCGAACTTATTCGAAAGCGGCAATATTGTGAGAGGCAAACCGTCGGAATACAAACGCGGAGATGTGGAACTAGGATTCAAAGAAGCGGATTATGTGATTGAAGACACCTTCGAGACCCAGGTAGAAGTTCACAATCCCACCGAGCCGCACTGCAGTGTAGTGAACTGGGATGGCAACAGACTCTTGGTCTGGGATTCCACTCAAGCCATTTTCAGGGTACGTGAAGGCGTTGCACAAGCTTTGAAAATTCCCGAAAGCAAGATACGGGTTATGATGAAATACATGGGTGGCGGTTTTGGGAGTAAGCTGGAAACCGGGAAGTATACCGTTATGGCAGCCATTCTGGCCCGAAATACCGGTAGGCCGGTACGAATTGCACTGGACAGAGTTGAAATGAATCTGGCAGTGGGAAACCGGCCCAGTTCTATCCAGAAACTAAAAGCGGGCATAAAAAAAGATGGCACGCTAACAGCCCTGTCACACCATTCAAGTGGGGTGGTGGGTGCTTACCCTTCCGGAGCCGGCTGCAGCTGGCCACTGAGGACGATCTACAAATGTCCCAATGTCTTCACAGAAGAATATTCGATATATATCAATGCGGGAAGAGCCCGTCCTTTCAGAGCCCCCGGCCATGTGCAGGGCACGTTCGGCCTGGAATCCCTGCTGGATGAAGCAGCTGAAAAAATCGGCATGGATCCACTGGAACTCCGGCTGAAGAACTATGCTGAAAAAGATCAGGTTGAGAATCTGCCTTACAGCAGTAAGCTGTTAAAGCAGGCCTACATTCAGGGGGCTGAAGCCTTTGGCTGGAAAAAGAAATGGAAACCGGCAGGTTCAGATAGTGGCCTTATAAAAAAAGGTGTCGGGCTGGCTTCACAAATTTGGTGGGGAGAAGGAGGACCGCCCACTTATGTGACGCTGGAATTGAATGGCGACGGCAGTCTCCTGCTACAATGCGGTACCCAGGATATTGGCGGCGGTACCTACACCTTTATGGCCCAGGTAGCCGCTGAAGTACTGGAAGTTCCGCTGGACAGTATTCAGGTAATCCTGGGTGACACCAGCACCTGCCCTTATGGACCCTCCAGCGGTGGCAGCCAAACTGCACCCTCCGTCTCTCCTGCAGTGCGTGATGCAGCCGAACAGATGAAAGAGAAACTGATTTCAGGAGCTGCCGCTATCCTGGATGTACCGGCCAGTCAGCTGACCTATTCAAAGGGCACAATAACTGCAAAAGGTATTGCTGATAAAAGTATAAAAGTAGCCGACATCGTTAGTAAACTGGATGCAGGAGCTATGGTGGTTACCGGAATGAGAGCGGAAAACAAACCGGGATACGCCATGAACTCTTTTGGTGTGCAGTTTGCCGAAGTGGAGGTGGATACGCTTACCGGCAGGGTCAGAGTACTCAAAATTGTGGCGGCACATGATATCGGCCGCACCCTGAACCGTATGCTTCTGGAAAACCAGATCCATGGCGGAATTATCCAGGGGCTGGGATATGCCCTCATGGAAGAACGGGTTTTAAATGCTTATACCGGTAAGGTTCTCACCACCAATCTCCATGATTACAAAATTCCAACAATCAAGGATTCTCCTCCAGAGATTGAAGTCATTATCGTGAGTGAAGGCGATCCCATTATCAGCAACACCGGAGTAAAAGGTGTGGGAGAACCGGCCATGATTCCCACCCCGGGTGCTATTGCCAATGCCGTTCATAATGCACTGGGCGTCCGAATCAAGAGCCTGCCCCTAACTCCGGACAAAGTTTTAATGGCACTTAGTGTGTAAGGATCCAATACTATTCAATATAAAGGGATGAAAAATGAAGAACTTTGAATACATTCAGCCGAAAACATTGAAAGAAGCCAGCAGTGCCCTGGGAAATAACTGGGAGGAGGCCCTGCCATATGCCGGAGGAACAGATCTCTACAGCCTGATCAAAAATGAAACTGTCACACCTCAAAAGCTCGTGAACATAAAAAAAATTCCCGGCATGAAGGAAATTGGTGAAGTCAGCGGGAAAGGCATAAAAATAGGAGCGCTGGTGAATGTGGTGGATATCGCTGAAAATGAAATGATTAATGAAAAATATCCCGTGCTGGCCCAGGCCGCCCGGCAGGTTGCCTCCCCTCAGCTCCGCAATATGGGAACCATGGGAGGCAATTTATGTCAGCGACCGCGCTGCTGGTACTTCCGGGGAGAATTTCACTGCCTGCGGAAAGGTGGCGATATGTGCTATGCGGTGGACAGTGAAAATAAATATCATTGTATTATCGGAGGCAGTCCCTGCTTTATTGTTCATCCCTCCGACACTGCCGTGGCCCTGCTGGCACTGGATGCCCGGGTTACAATCAGCGATGGTAACAAGATTGATTCAAAAGCATTGAAAGACTTTTTTGTGCTTCCGGAGCAGAATGTAAGGCGGGAAAATATTCTGAAACCGGGTGAGATTCTTACGGAAATTTTTGTTCCCCAACCGGCCCCGGGTAACAAAAGTGCCTACCTGAAGGTAAGAGAGCGGGATGCCTGGGATTTTGCCATGGTCAGTGTGGCAGCAGTGGTGCGAAAATCCGGTAGTACCATCACTTCCGGTAAGATTGCCTATGGTGGTGTAGCACCGGCACCCTGGACTGAGGAAAAAGTAAACAAAATGCTGACAAACCTGACCGCCAACGAAACAAACATCTCTAAAATATCGCAGCAAGCACTTACCGATGCCTATCCCCTCTCTGATAATAAATATAAGCTAATCATGGCACGAAATCTCGTGAGGAGGATCCTCACCAATCTTGCGGCTGCGTGAGGACATTTAAAAAGCATCCGCCAGAAGGCGGGTGCTTTTGTTTATTGAAACCACCTCTGTGAAATTCAAAATTTTATTTCACTCGACATTTATTACCCGCGGCCATAAATCATCTGCCGGATGCTGGTTGCTGCCAACTGCCGACCGGCTTTCTGGATGCTGGATGGCGGCGAAATCCCGGACGATTTCAACGGGTTTCCGGTACACTGCTTTATGCTTTTCCCATTCGGCTTCCTTGTTCAAATAATTCCTCATAAGAATAATAATTTATTTGGTTTTACAGTGATAAAAATTTAAATTTGAAATCTTTATTTTGCGAAAACACAAAAGGAGATTTCAGCTTTATGATGACCAAGTTGCGCGAAATGACTTTTATTTTTATCTGGGTTCTGGTGTTCGCTTTTGTGGGCCTCATGGTCTTTGAATGGGGGATGGATTTTACAGGTCTGAAAAGACAATCCAACATCGTAGGTAAAATTGATGGTCAGAAAATTACCATACAGGAATTCCAGCAGGCGGTACAGAATGTTTACCTGCAGGAACGGGAAAACTCGGGAAGCGAACCGGATGAAGCCCGCATGGCACAGATCCGGGACCAGGTCTGGGATCAGATGGTGCAGCGTGTGCTGTTTGTCAAACAGATCAGAAAACGGGATATTAGAATTACGGACCAGGAGGTTTATCTCTATATTACCCAACAGCCGCAGAGTCTTCCACCGGCCATCAGTCAAAATCCCAATTTTATGACCGACGGAAAATTCGATATGGCTAAATACCAGCAGGCTTTGAATAATCCTCAGATTGACTGGACTCCGATTGAACAGTATGTGCGGGAGGTTCTGCCTTTCCAGAGGCTCCAGAGTATCATAACCGCTTCTGTTATGGTTACCGAGGAAGAAGTTAAAGCGGATTATCTAGATAAAAATCAGGGAGCAAAAATTCAATACCTTCTGGTACCCACAACCGCATTTGTTAAAGATTCAGTGCAAGCCAGCGAAACTGATATCCGGAACTATTATGAGCAGCATAAGGAAGATTTCAGGATAGAGGAACGGCGTAAACTGAATTATGTTCTCTTTCCCACCGCTCCTACTGCGTCGGACAGTCAAAAAGTAGTTGACCTGGCGGATGAAATTAAATCTGAGGCACAATCCGGGGATGATTTTGCCACGCTGGCCGATGAATATTCCGAAGATCCCTCGGTGCGGTCCAATCACGGAGATCTGGGCTATTTTGAACGTGACCGTATGGTGAAAGAATTTTCCGAGGCGGCTTTTTCCGGCAAACCGGGTGAAATTGTGGGTCCCGTTATTACCAATTTTGGTGTTCATATTATAAAAATTATCGATAAAAAGAAAGAAAACGGGCAGGAACTTGTCCACGCCGCCCATATTCTTCTGAAGTTTGAACCCAGCGCACTTACCCTGGAAACTGAACAGAACCTGGCTAACAATTTCATGGAAACCGCCAAAGAAGAAGGATATAAAACGGCTGCGGATAATTTCAAATACGAAGTTAGACAGACTCCGGAATTCACAGATAATAACTACGTGCCCGGATTTGGGCAGATGAGAGGTACGGTGGAATGGACCTTTCGGGAAAAACAGGGCACAATTTCCCCCGTACACCGCACTCCACAGGGTTATGTTATTTTCGAAATAGCAGAGGTCTTACCTGCTGGTTTCCGTCCTCTGGATGAAGTAAAACAGCTGTGCAAAAGCCGGGTGGAACAGGAAAAACGAAAACAGTTGGCTGAAAATTATGCCCAGATAGTTCAGGACAAATTAAGTCAGGATCAGACGTTCGCTCAGATTTCCGGTGGAGATGATTCCAAGCAGGTGCTATATGATTCCACCAACTCATTTACCCGTTCTCAGCCAAGTCCGCAAATAGGCCGCGCCCCGGAAGTGATAGCTGCTGCTTTCGCACTTCCCCCCGGAGTAGTATCAGGCATGCTGGATACCGACCGCGGATACTATTTTGTCAAGGTTCTGGACAGAACGCCCTTTAAAGAAGAGGATTATAAAACCCAGCGTGAATCAATCCGAATGCGCCTGCTTAATCAGAAATCCCAGCAGTTCTTCTCGGAATGGTATGATAATCTTAAAGAGAAAGCCAAGATTCAGGATAACCGATACCTGTTTTTCACCACCTGATGCAACAGATACATTCTGTTTTTAAAGGGCGCTCACATCAGCGCCCTTTTTATTTGTACAATTTTATTCCTTCATTGTTTGATGCCTCTTAACCTCATAAATTTCATTAATATTTAAATATATTCCGGAGGATATCATGGCTAACGTTAAACCTTTTCAGGGCCTTCGTCCCAAAAAAGAACTGGCTCCTCAGGTTGCTGCACCACCTTATGATGTACTGGATTCCAATGAAGCCCGGGAAATGGCACGGGGAAATTCCTATACCTTTTTGCATATCAATAAACCGGAAATCGATCTGGCCCCTGATATTGACCTGTATGACAAAAAAGTATATGAAAAGGGAGCCGAAAATCTGAAAAAATTTATCCACGATGGTATTGTTTCCCGGGATAAAAAGCCCATGTTTTATGTTTATCGTCAGGTGATGGGAGCCCATGAGCAGACCGGCCTGGTGGCTTGCGCCTCGGTAGACGAATATGAAAAGAATATTATAAAAAAGCATGAGCTCACTCGCCCGGATAAAGAAGACGACCGCGTCAATCACATTAAATATCTGAATGCCCAGGTGGGTCCGGTATTTCTGACCTATAAGGCTGAAAAGGATATTGATGATCTGATTCTGAATATCACCTATGGAGAACCGGTTTATGATTTCGTCAGCCCGGACAATGTGAGCCATATATTGTGGCTGGTAAGGGATGAAAACACCATTAAGAGAATCATCGATCTGTTTGCTGCCGTGGACTACCTGTATGTCGCGGATGGTCATCACCGTTCCGCGGCTGCTCAGAGGGTGCGGGATCAGAAAAGAAAAGAAAATCCTCATCACACCGGGAAAGAAGAATACAATTATTTCCTGGTGGTCATCTTTCCGCATAACCAGATGCAGATTCTGGATTATAACCGGGTGGTCAAGGATCTCAACGGACTCTCCCGGGATGATTTTCTTAAAAAAATTGAACAGAAATTTGTCATCACTCCCATTGGAGGCAGTGAACCTTACAAGCCCCGCGGAAGCAGGGAATTCGCAATGTATCTCGCCGGAAAATGGTACCGGCTGGATACCCGGGAAGGAACATATGATCAGGACGATCCCGTAAAACGGCTGGATGTCAGTATTCTTCAAGAAAATCTGCTGACACCGCTGCTGGGGATTGGTGATCCCCGGAAAGATAAACGGATCGATTTCGTGGGTGGAATCAGAGGTTTAAAAGAGCTCGAAAAACGTGTAAACAGCGGTAACTGGGCGGTAGCTTTTGCGCTGTATCCCACTTCCATCGAAGACCTGATGGCCATTGCGGATGCGGGAAAAACAATGCCTCCTAAATCCACCTGGTTTGAGCCCAAATTGCGGTCCGGCCTGGTGGTTCATTTGCTTGAGTAACAGAGTTTCTATGTCCGTCAAACCGGTGAGAAAATTCCTGCAGTTCAGACGAAGGGAACAACTTCCTTAACGGCTTTGCGCAGGGCTATGCGGAGCAGTCCGATATTAAGGCTGTCTTCACCGGTTACGGTGATCCAGATGTCTTTACCGGCTACTTTGCTTGATAATAAGATTAAATTTCCGAAATGTACTTCGATAAACCGGGCATCTGTAGCCTGAACATTTTTCTGCAGTTTTTTAATTTCTCCCAGTAAGGAAGAAAGATGATTTCCCAGATCTGCAGCTTCCAGTTTGCCGTTTTCATCAGTGGGCGGAAAGGTTACCGGAAATCCGGCGGCATTATGTACAAGGATGAAGTCGATTCCGCCGACCTGCAATATGGGTTTTAATTTTTCATGGATGGAGCGGACGCGACGCCTTTTTTCACGTTCTTTCTGCTCCAGCACCTCATCGGAATTCTCATCGATCTGCTGCATGGCTTCCAGCAGAAGGCTCTGCCAGCCTTTATCGATCGTATCGTGAGGAGATTTTACATTTCGTTTTACCGTAAATTCTCCCCCCTGCCATGCCATGATATGATAAAATGCATTTTCTCCGCTAATCCTGTCCGTTTCACAATGGACGATATTCCCGTTATCGAAATAAATATATCCGGTCTCCTGATCATGTTTTATTTCCAGGGCGGAAGTGAGCCTTCCCAGGCAATTCAGTTGTATAATATCGCTGAGATGGAAATCCGCCACGCTTCCTTTAAATCCTTTGTCACCGCTTAATGCTTCCAGAATCAGGGTTCTCAATTCATTTATTTCAAATGGTTTTTCAATATAGCGGAAGCAGCCTCGCTGGCTGGCTTCCAGCTTAACATCATCCGACCCGTATGCCGTCATGATAATGACTTTAGTCTGGGGATAGCGGTCTTTAATCTGAACCAGGAGTTCCAATCCGGACACTTCCGGCATGCGGACATCGGTAATCACCAGGTCTACCGGAACCTGGTTCATGGCGTCGATCGCCTCCATGCCCGAATTCACACAGACCAACTGGAACTTGTCACTATCCTTGGAAAGTTTCTTACTCAGGGTCCAGGTCAGATCCTCTTCATCATCTACAATCAGAACCCTTTTCTGCAGTAAAGACATTCAAATATTCTCCTTCATTCCCTATATAATCGATTCTGTGACTTTTTTCTTTAGGGGTAAAGTGTTATTGCCCGGAAACCGGAAAAGAAAGATATGGAAGTTACAAAATCTTTTGGCGCCTCATCGAAAAAATCGACTGAGTCCTGATACACGGAAATTCAGCCAATATGAACCTAGAAGAGGTGTTAAATTAACGATCGTATTTCTTCCACTTTATCCAGAGATTCCCAGGAAAAACCATTTTCTTCCCGGCCGAAATGCCCATAAGCCGCCGTTGCCTGGTAGCGGGGCTTTAAAAGGTCCAGCTGGCGGACGATTCCGCGGGGGGAGAGATCAAACACTTTGCTGATGATCTGTTCGATGCGTTCCTCGGGAATTTTTGCTGTTCCGAAAGCATCCACCATCACTGAAACCGGCTGATGATGACCGATCACATATGCGATCTGAACCTCTAGTTTACGGGCCACACCGGCGGCCACCAGGTTTTTGGCTACATAACGGGCCGCATAACTGGCAGACCGGTCCACTTTTGATGGATCTTTTCCGGAAAAACATCCCCCTCCGTGCCTGCCCATTCCGCCATAGGTGTCCACAATAATTTTACGTCCGGTAAGCCCGGTATCCGAATATGGCCCCCCTATGGTCCAAATACCGGTCCCATTGGTGATATAGGTAGTGGTGGACCGTTCAAACGGCATTTTATATTCCTCCAGCAGCGGATGGACAATAGTCCGGAAAATTTGATCGGCTACTTCATCACGAGAAACGCTGGGATAGTGCGGTACGGCCACAACAATTTTCTCGATGCGTACCGGGAAACCATTGTCGTAGCGAACCGTGACCTGCGATTTTCCATCCGGTCTCAAAAATTCCAGTTTCTTCTGCAAGCGTGCCTCATCCATACGGCGCACAACTTCATGAGCCATAGTGATGGGAAGCGGCATATACTGGGGTGTTTCATCGATGGCAAAGCCGAACATCATTCCCTGGTCTCCGGCACCACCACTATCCACACCCTGGGCAATTTCCGAAGATTGAGCGTGTATTTTAGAAATAACCTGGCAGGTATCGTCAAATTTCAGATCGGGATCCGTGTAACCGATCTGACGAATGGTTTTGCGGGCTATATCCGCGTAATCGATGGTGACATTTTCCGGTATTTTTACCTCTCCCGCCAGTATGGTCATATTTTCCGTTACCAGCGTTTCAACCGCCGCCCGGTTATAAGTAACATCACCATCCAGTTTAAAAATGGAATCCACGATTCCATCGGAAATGGCATCGGCAACCTTATCAGGGTGGCCGGCAGATACAGATTCCGATGTAAATAGAAATGAACTTGGCACTGTCAATCCTCCATTTTATGCTGTAAAAAAATTCCCCGACTAAAAAGCCGGGGAATTTCGATCCACACATTTCGTGCTTTTTAGCTATTTATTTTACGTGGCTGCAATATGCTGCAAATCACCACGAAATATCAAAAGCGCTCAAAATATAGCGCCGGTTTGATCCCGTAGCAATGTCAAATTATTAAATTTTCAGCAGAAAAAGTTGTCCGGGATCATGGAAATGCAAGGAATTTTTTTAAATAGGAAGTTCTTCCTTTGGATCTCGGGTCATCAGGTCCTTAACTGCATCATGGGGATTTTTGTCATCGAACAGAACTTCATAAACTTCCAAACTGATAGGCGTATCCACCGGAAATTTCTGAGTCAACTGATATACCGAACGGGTCGTTTTTATACCTTCGGCAATCATCACCATACCATCCAGCACCTGCTGCAGGGTTTTTCCTTTTCCAATCTGTTCTCCTACATAACGGTTGCGGCTGTGGCGGCTCATGCAGGTCACGATTAAATCGCCCATTCCGGACAGTCCGGAAAAGGTCTGCATCTGTGCACCCATAGCCACACCCAGTCGGGTCATTTCCACCAGTGCCCGGGTCATCAGTGCAGCCTTGGTATTATCCCCAAAGCCTGCACCATCGGCAATACCCGCAGCTATGGCAATCACATTTTTAAGAGAGCCGCCCAGTTCCACTCCCGCGATGTCAGTACTGGAATAGACCCGAAAATAATCAGTCCGGAAAATATCACGTACCCGCCGGGCCGTATCCAGGTCGGTGCTGGCCGCCACCACAGCGGTGGCCACCTGACGGCTTACTTCCTCGGCATGGCTGGGACCGGACAGCGTAGCAATCTTTGAAAGAGATGCCCCGGTCACATCCCGGATGACCTGGGAAATCCGCAACAGGGAATCATTTTCAATACCTTTGGACGCATTAACAAATATTTTTCGATTCAATTCCCGGATCCTGACACTTTGAAGGACCGATCTCAGGGTATGCGAAGGAACAACCAGCAGAATATAATCCGAGAAACCAAAAGTTTCATCCAGATCATGGGTCAATATTAATCCGGGTTCCAGGGGAACACCCGGCAGGTATTTCACATTTTCGCGCTGCTGCCGCATTTTCTCCAACTGGTTAGCCTCATAGACATACAACATAACATCATGTCCCTTCCCTGCCAACAGGTTAGCCAGGGTGGTTCCCCAACTTCCGGCTCCCACTACAGCAATCTTATGGTGTCGTTCTTTTTCCATTTTATTTCAGAATATCCTTTATGGTTTTGCCGGTAATGATTCTGAGTATTTCCTGATATTTTTGGGAAGTGTTCTCCACAATTCCATCAGGTAATGGCGGCGGGGGCGGTGTTTTACCCCAGTCCAGTGTTTCCAGATAATCGCGCAGATATTGCTTGTCCAGGCTGGGTTGATTTTGTCCGGTACGATATTCATCAGCCGGCCAGAAACGCGATGAATCCGGTGTCAAAACTTCATCAATCAGCAGAATATCTCCATTGCATGTCCCGAATTCAAATTTGGTATCGGCAATGATAATACCCCGGGATTCCGCTTCTTTCACACCGGCCAGATACACTTTGAGACTGGCATTACGTAATTCCTGACTGATTTCCCGGCCCACCATTTCCTGCATTTCCTGGAAGGTAATATTCATATCGTGTCCGCTGGTGGCTTTGGTACTGGGTGTGAAAAGCGGTTCCGGTAACCGCGATGAATTAACCAGACCGGCAGGAAGTTCATAACCGAAGAGAATATTACTTTTCTGGTACGCTTTCCAGGCCGAGCCGGATAGATAACCCCGCATAATACATTCCACTGGAAAAGGCTCACTTTTTTTCACCAGCATAGAGCGGCCCTGCAGGAGCCCTTTAAACTGATTAAAGGGGAAGGGATAATCCTCTACCCGGTCACTGATGAAATGATTCTTGATAATTGGACTGGTTTTTTCAAACCAGTATTTGGATATTTGTGTGAGGACAATACCCTTGTAGGGGATTCCATTATCCATTACAACATCGAAGGCTGAGATACGGTCTGTGGTGACGAACAGCAGCTGATCTCCGGCATCATAAATATCTCTTACCTTCCCACGACTGACCAGTGTAGCACCCGGAATTTCCGTTTTCATAACAACCTTCGTCATGGTAACCTCTTTATGATGATTTTTTAAAATTTATTTTATTTTCATTACCCGCCAGAAGCCTTTTGATATTGCTGCGGTGGGTGAAGATGATCAGAACCGGAATAAAAAAAGCGAAAATAAACAGAGTAGGTGATACATAATTTCCTGCGATGAAATGTTCAACCAGAAGAAAGATGGGAATAGTTAAGGAAGCCAGGATGGAACCCAGGGAAACATAACGGGAAAACGCCACCACAATCACGAAAACTATGAGCCCTGCCAGCACCGCCCCCGGAATGATACCGATGATCATCCCCGCTCCGGTACCCACACCCTTGCCTCCCTTGAAACCGGCAAAGACGGTCCAGATATGACCAAATACCGTGCTTAATCCGGCAATTATTTTGAGTAATTCGGGAGGTAGGGAGATGTGGCCGCTGGCAATCTGATAGAGTAAAACCGTAGCCAGCAGACCTTTTGCCATATCGACCAGAAGAACCGTAAGGCCGGCCTTCCAGCCCAGCACCCGGAACACATTGGTAGCTCCCGCGTTTCCGCTGCCCTGCTGCCGGATATCGATACCACGGGAGACTTTTCCATAGACAATAGCAGTGGGGAAGGAACCTACCAGATAACAGGCAGCCAGCATGAGAAGCAGGTACAACATATCGGATTCCTTATGAGAAATTATGACATTTCAGGCAGAATAAAAATAATAAAAATTGGCGAATGTTCCAAATGGAATGCGAAAGTAGCCGCCGAATTAAGCGGACTGACTTGACAGATTTATTTAAATAAAACAGATTCAGCTGATTCAAGTGTTCTGAAAACCGGATTTCTGGTGTACCTGGACGATAACTGGCATTGTTTTGGTGCAGAATCTTCTACAATTTCCAATGAATATGTTACCATCTGATTGACATTTAAGATATACCATTGAGCAGCTGGGGCTGAAAGAAAAAAGAGGATCAACGGTTTTTTTTTAGATAAGCATCCAGCACCAGGGCTTCCAACATTTCTTTCAGTGAGGGATCATTCAGCCTGACCAGATCAATGTATTTACCACCCCTGGTACGTTCAGACGGCATGCCGACAAACAAACCGTTCTCCCCTTCCACTACCTTGAATCCACGAATGATAAATCCTTCCGATGTCTGGATATCAACCGTGGCGCGGATCTTGCCAATAGATACCTGCCGGATACCCACAACTTCCATTTCCTCACCTTTCCTTAAATGATTTTTTCAGATCATTCCCAGCGATTCGGTTTTTATCCAGCCGGACTTTCCGTCGGGCAAGCTGATTTTTACCCATTCCTGACGCTGTTCGTCCAGGCTTACTTTTATACCTTCGTGCAGAATAAATACATCGGTACTTTTTTCATCCGGAGCGCTGAGAACAGTAACATTGGGGACCAATATCACCGCAGAGCGGTGATTCATAACGGCTTTTCCATCGATATAGAGAATATAGGCCCAAAAAACAGTCAGTAAACCCGCGATTACCGAAAACGTCACCAGCCACCTCCTGACCCGGTCCCTTTTGATAAAGAGCCAGATCACCAGCAACACCGCGGTAAGAATGAACAGCGAAGCCACCAGGCGGCAAAGCTGGTACAAAGAAAAGTAGTTCCTGAGGGAATCCCACCAGTCAAACAGGAAAAAACGAGGCGGTAAATCCACACGGTCCACTACTTTCAAGCCGGCCAGTTCCAGATTGTATTTCACATCCGGATCATCCGGATCCAGTTTGAGGGCTTTTTCATAATAGAGAACCGCCAACCCAACCTGTTTCAAACGGTAATAACAGTTACCCAGGTTATAATAAACAGCCCTGCTTTCATATCCCTGGGACAGTATCTGTTTGTAGAAATTCACTGCCTGATTGAACTGCTGATTTTGATAGGCCCCGTTAGCCTGCTGAAATAGAGTTTCGGGAGACTGAGCCCGCAGGAGACTGTAACCGGGTATCAGCAATAAAAGAGTAAAGATGTAAACCAATTTTTTCATCTAATAAATCTTTCAAATTCCAGAATTCGTTCAGCGAGTTGATCTTAAATTTTGCCGCAATGCCTCAAGGACGCCAGGAATTTAACGATTATAAAAACAAGAGTGGCAATTTTATTTATTCCTGTGAATTTAAATACCTCCTAAATTTCTAAAGTATCGTTAAAAAGGTAATATCACACAACGAAGCTGACATT
>CAYWTB010000052.1:0-31279 GCA_964461135.1 uncultured Caldithrix sp.
TCCATTTCTTTTATAAGTTCATTACTTTAGCAACTCTTTTTTAGAAGAACCAAAAATAAAAATTCCAAAATTTATTTTTCAATAGTATCAGGCTGAAGGTCAGAACAAGAAACAGAAAGACCCGCTTGAAATGTACTCGCTGCATCTTCTTTCAATGCTGTTTATTTCTTTGCCGTCCACCGGGTCAATAAACTATTAAAATTGCAGGAAAACATCTTAAGAAAAGTAGGAAAATCACACAGAAATATTCATGACTTCCGCATGCCCCAATATAAAAAATGTCCAACCACTTCATCAAATATACATTCAATCCAACCCATGTTCCGGTTTTCACTACCGGAAAATTACACGCTTCTATCGGAGAATAATAAATGCAGAAGCGGGCGTTCAGAGACATTTAATAATGACGCATTATTAATTTTTAAGAATCCGAATTTTGCAGTCTGACCGATGAAGATCTGAGTAATTTCTATCCGATACCACAGGTCAATAAGCGATTCAGGATGATTAAACCTATGGTCAAAATCAGAAGATGAACAGATATTTTCTTTTCAATATGGGAATTATGAACTGGTAAATTTCCGGCTTTGAGGATCCTTCCGTAGGCGCTTAGAATCACGAAAGAACTGGTTGCCGGATAAATGGCACTTAGTGTCACCTGCAAGGGAAAAGCAAGTACGGTATTTACCACACCGCCTGCTAAAATCGGATAAAACATAATACAGTTTACAAATTTTCTTCTTTCGGACAAGTTCAGCCCGGCCGGCATAAATGCGGAAAAATATTTACCAACTTTAATGACAATGATTATAAGGATGGAGATACCTACTATAGAGATTAATACCCGGGAAAAAAAGTGCATGCCCAGAAGTTCGGCAACCTTCCCGGTATCACCTGCACTTGACAGTGGCGTGAGCATCAGGTAACCGAAGAAATTAACAAAACCCAGCAAACTCATCCAGAGAAAAAGCAGTTCCTTGTTACCATTATTCTGCCTTTTGAGTAAAATGATTCCAAAAATGATTCCCTGGACAAGACTGAACAGCGGTCCTGCCAGGGCGGAAATAATTTTTACCTGAATACTTAATTGCTGATCGGGTATTTGAACATAATTATGAAACAATTCGGGATGGGCACCAAAAAAATAATATGAGATGAAATGTCCGAACTCATGAAAAAGCGTAGTTAACTGAAAAGCCGACAGGAAAGCCAGGATGGAATTGTATAAAACATTTCTAAAAAATATTTTCATATGAGTCTTTTTGAAATAAACCCACCTTCATTTATATCTGTACCGTAACATAAGTCGACGATCCTTATTTTTCAGGTTGCGCTGTTCCGTATCACTGGAATCAGGAATTATAAATTTCAGAAGTCAGATTTATAAACCAAACCGGTCGTTCCAGGACCACATATATTAATATCAGAGTCACAATAGGTATGGGAATAATCATGTCTGTAACAGCTAATATGATTAAGTAAAGCAGAATCTTTTTTTTTAATTTCAATTTTACCTGCCCCGTTTAACAAAGGTGACCCAATGATTCGTTCAATTAACCGAATATCGATGCCAAATAACTTTTTGAATATTCACCATTATGATCCAAGGCAAAATTCATCAGCATTAAATTTGAATAGATGAAATATCCTAATTATCCTGCATCAGCCGGTGCTTTAACTTCTTCAATCCGGCCAATTTCTTCCAGTGTAAATCTGATACCTCCCAGCTTGATGGATAAGAGGTTGTAACAGAGAGCGATGATTACATTAATAATAGTTCCGAAAACTGCATAAAATACGGGTATAAGGATGACAAAAAAACCCCCGAAAAATCTGAACATTCCCAATTGTGGCGGCCCTGTTTCCGGCAGGAAATTACTGATGACTGACATAATAATACCAAAGGGCAGAAAGAAAATCAAACTTAATATTAGGAACATGAGAAAAGAAAATAAGGCCACGGTTCCCAAATCAATTTTCCTGAGCTGATACATAATTTCCTCACTTTTTGTTTTTAATGAATCAGATTATTTAGACAAACTTCATACTACCGGATTTATAAGACATTTTTCCCTTTCTGACAGGGCCGTTCCAGCCTGTTTAAGCGGCCACGGAAACAGCAGGAATAATGAAATATAACTGTTAAATAACTCAAATCAATTTCTTTATCTTATTGTGCTGACAGGTGATATCGGAGAATTATCTTTTCAGGCATATCCATCGGTTTTTCCTCATGTTCGTTTAAAATCATTCAATATGCAACATATCATTCATCGAATCAGCATCCACAAAAATTCTGTTCAGCAGTTCCACGGAACTGATTTTTCTGGCAGCTGGTTTTTCAGTGAGGTAATCTGTTATGTTGTCTCTCCAGACCATTGCACCGATATGAATCGTGTCGGTTCCACCATCTGCATAGTTGATCTGCAGGTCTATGGGTACCGGGTAATGACCCTTTTTCTCCACAGTTATCCGGTAGGTATTATTCTCCAGCTGAATTTCTTTCAGGGCCAGATCCGCATAACCATATTCGAAAAACCATGGTTGAATGAGCCAGTCCAGATTCTGTCCGGTGACATTCATGAAGGTGAAAAACAGATCATAAGGCATGGGATGTTTGCCATGCCAGCGCATCATGAATTCCTGCAGGGCTTTCTTAAACAATTCATCCCCCAGCACATCCCTCAGAATTAGAAAGAAGACCGCCGGTTTCACATAGGAATTGAAAAGATAAACCGGTCTTTTAAGGTAATCCGATACAACAAATATGGGGACATCAATAAAATCACCCATGTGATTTTTATAGTCATCGTAAAAAGACAACCGGGCTTCCCCGGGAGAATCAAGTGCCTCAACCATCAGGTAAGTTCCGAAAGTGGTCAGTCCCTCATCCATCCAGGCATACAGAGTCTCATTCATCCCCATATAGAACGGAAAATAGGAATGAAAAATTTCATGCAGGGTTACTCGCAGGGTGGCATGAGAATTCTCATAGGACAGCAGGTTGACCATCATGGGATATTCCATTTCATCCAGGGCATTAAAAATTGTTATGCGGGGAAATGGGAAAGGAACACCGGGAACATCAGCAGACATGAATTCCGCCCCTTTCCGGGCGATGCCTGCCACTTCATAGAAATCTGCTGAATTTTTATTATAGGCAGCATTTATCATCACTCTGCGGTCGGAATTTTTATGGACTGGCAGGCTGGTGGCGTCCCACAGGTAATGATTGCTGACAGCAAATGCAAAATCGGACACGTTGTCCGCCCGAAATTTCCAGATATTTTTCTGGTTATGAGAGGTAATGTCTTTATTCAAATAATCGGTGGAATCAATTATGTGAATAATTGAATCTGATGATAGAGACAACTGATAACGCCGGTAATATTTTTCGGTTAACACCGAGTCCGGATTCTGAAGTTCTCCGCTTGCCCATATAATGAAATCCCGGGGAACGGTCACAGCCGCATCAAAATTACCGAAATCATTGTAAAATTCAACACCTCCGGTGTAATTAAAATTATTCCAGCCGTTAACATCATCATAGACTGCGATCCGGGGAAAAAAGTATGCAATGAAAAAACCGGAGGAGTCCACTGCACCGGTACGAATATGGGACCCTTTATTCATAGTATATTGCCAGGATACCTGCATTGTTAATGTGTCAGCGGGAGGGAGGAAGGAAGGTAATTTGATTGTGATGCTGCTGTGTCCGCGCTCCTCTGCTTCGCTTCCGTAAGACAGATCAAGGTCATTATTATTTATGCTCACTTTTTGAAGGATTACCCCTTCACTTTCCTCTTCATAATCTACATCATAATCACGGGCGTTTCCTCTTTTGAAAAGATCCGGGAACAGGTGGAGAACCAGATCTCTCAGGGTATCGGGACTGTTATTATAATAGGTAATTTCCTCGGCACCCTGCAACAAACGGGTAACAGGATCAAATTCCACATCTATTTTGTAATCAGCCCGGTTCTGCCAGTAAAGGCTCCCGGGAGTTCCATCCCGTGAGCGGGTATTATTTACATAAGCTTTTTGAATATTAAGCGGAATATAGAGATCGGATGATTGCGCTCCCACACTATGTACAACTCCTATAAAAACCATTGTTATAACGGGAATAAAGCAGCTTTTCATGGATTTTACCTTTCTCTATACAAACGGCTTGTCATGAGATCAGAATAATGTATGGGTATGAACGGAAAAAGGCAAGATTAAAGATGAAGGCCTGTCTGGTCCGTCACGTCCTTGTGCCGGACAGGCACCGGGAGGTGACAGGATGAAAGATTAAGGCTGAGGGACAAAGTCGCAAGGCTAAAGGATAAGGGATAAAGGACAAAAGACCCGTAGCGCATAGCGGTAAGCGCGCGTCTTGCCGCCCGTCTGGACGGCTTTGCCGGACTGGCCGGACAAGCGTGGCGTAAAAAATTAGGTTCTGGGTCTCAGGTAACAGGTTTTAAAAATGTAAAGAAATTAATATTCTTTGAATTCGTGTTAATTCGTGAAATTCGTGGACAAAAAAATAGTGTAGTTTCCGCTAGGCGCTATGCGCCATGCCTGGAACCTGATAACGGGGCCTTGTTCCTTGTGCCTTTAGCCTTGAGCCTTTTCCGGTTTTCTGCCCTTATTTTATAGCGCGTTCGAAATAACCTTCCAGTACATCCACCAGGGCCAGGTCCATATCAGCTGCAAAACCTGCCATATCCGGGTTTTGGGTAGTTGCAGCCTTAATCATGCCTGCAATCATGGTGTGCATCACATCCCGCAATCCATGTTCATCCAGCCGGCCCTCAATAGCCAGCCATTGCCGCTGTGCTTCCTCGGCGGTTTCCTGTATTGCTGCCCAGTCAGGAGACGGGGCGTGTAGCAGTACATTCGTTCTAAAACCGGCATAGTCCAGCATCGAAACCGCAACCGGTGCAACCATTGCTTCCGGGGCGAGGGATTGGACCAGCAACCGGTAGGCTTCCACCGCATTCATGGCAACTGCCTCATTGTCTCTCAACTTAAGGGCTATCCTGATAGAGTCAATTTGGGTGGTCAGATCACGCCATACCTCAATGGGTATTACTTCGTTCACCCCTGCTGCCTGATCATCCCAGATCTGGATAACCCGGTTCATTCCCTGGCTGTTTCCGGCCAGGGCATATTCAATCAGGTCTTCGAATTGCGAAGCGGCAGACAGCAGAATTTCATTGTCTTGACTTACTTGTATAACGGCGTTTCCGGCTGTTAATATACCGGTCAAAAAGAGAATCACTAATGAAGTGGATATTATCATTTTGCCGTTCATAGAGGACCTCCTTATATTTTTATATTCCGGTAATTTCAAGAAACCGGGCTACAGATTAAATAGCGTTATAGGTTGTTATACTGTTTAATTCACAAAATTCGGACCCCATCTCAACTACCACTCCCTGTAAAACATTTTATTTCAATCCGTACAGGATTGCAATATTCAAAATTCAGTCTTTTCAAGGCATATTCCCGCCGGGCAGCTTCCGGATCACTTTCATGCAAATGATTGTCAGTTCCGCATGATCCTCTAATTTCACAAAATAAATACCAACACTTCAAGTTATATTTAGCATTTTATAAACTTTTGCCCCATATTCCGGACTCACATGTATTGATTTCATTAACCATCTTTTTTAATAACGGGTAAAATTTTTATTCATTTTCGATCAGGTGCCGAATAATATTCTTTATCTGATTAAAAACATTTTATGGCTTTGAATTTTATCTGCGCTTTCCAGCCGGTAAAAGTAGATCCCGGAAGCCAGTGTGGCTGCATCAAAAACAATTTCATGTTTTCCTGCTATCTGGTAAGTATTAACCAGCGTTTGTATTTTTGCGCCGGAAATATCATATACGGTCAGCACCACATGAGATGACCTGTTCAAATGGTAAATGATTTTCGTTTGTGGATTAAAGGGATTGGGATAATTTTGATAAAGGACGATCTGGTCCGGATACTGCAATTCTGCCGGATCCTGAAAGGCTGAGGGATTTTGCCATTGAGCTATATTGGACCATATGTCAAAGCGTGTCCCGTCAGCGCGGTTATCCATCCATGCACTGTAAATATGATTGCCCACCATTACAACAAAAGGTGCCCTCTGGTCATAATCTGAATTGGCCGGAATTAAAAAATTACTACCATAGGGGGTGCCGTCGGCCAGAAAAAGCCGGGCAAAAATATCCGATTCCTGACCCGTATCTTGTTCCCACACTATAACAAAATTACCGTTTTCATTGATGGAAATCTCCGGATCGAATTTCCCGTTGGTGTCCAAATTCTCAGTGACTTTAAAATTTGAGCCGGCCGGGGACCCATCTTCCCGGAAACACTGGGCATAAACATTTACAAAATTTCCCCGGTGGTCCACCCAGCAGATGACGAAATCGCCCGATCTCCCCATATCGATTGCCGGATAATCAGGATAAGTTTCATCAGCATCATCCACGGTAAAAAAGTCATCCAGAGGTTCACCGTTTTCATTAAAGTGCTGCCCGACGATATGAAAAGAATAGGCATCTACAGCTGCAACCACAAAGCGACCTGAGTCATCCAGTGCCACTGCACATTCCCCTTCGGCGGGCATGCCGGGCTGGTCAAACACCTTAAAATTATTCCCGGCCGGAGTGCCGCCTGGGGTAAAACGCTGGGCATAAATTTTTTGGGAATTATCCCGAGAGTCGTGCCAGGCAATGACAAATTCACCACGGGAATTGATAGCAACATCGGGAAAATACTGTTTCGCATCAGTGGTGTCATCATTAACCTGAATCTTGTCTCCCCTGGGAGTTCCGTCGGACTGGAAAGAGCGCACATACAAATCTTTATTCAGATCCTGAACTTCAATCCACACCACCACAAAATCCCCCAGCAAATTCACCGCTATTGCAGGATAGGTTTGAGCAGTGTTTGAAGTATCCCGATAAATTTGAAAATTTTCTGCTATGGCCACCCCGGTAGTTGTGTATAATTGACCATAGATTCTCGGCTGATAAGGACTATTATCCAGCCATACCACTTTATAATTGCCCAGGCTGTCCGCACCCAGTGTGGGCATGAATTGATCTGCAACAGCAGGTCCTGAATTCTGATTAACCTGGAAATCGGATACAATAATCTGGGAAAAGGCTGAAGACCAGCCTGTGGTAATGCAGGCGGCTAAAAATGCAGTGAAGAATATTCTCAAAATCGTCTTATGTTCTTGCACTTTACACCCCAATAAATTTGTTTTATTGAAGAAGGTTGTAACGGTTTACTGCTCTGTTTTATCCGGAAAAGTATATTAAGTCATAACCAAGGTATACCATAAATTTTATAAAATTGAATATTAATAAATATACTATCTTGCGGGCGTGTTTTCCGATTAAGCCTTAACAGATGATTCATCTCTCTTCTCATTGATCAATAATTATATCCTTAAAATATTTCTGGAGCAAAGAAAACAATCATTAAAAAATTATTCCCAAGCCATTTTTTTGATATGCTTCATCCTGAAGCGGTCCCTATTTCCTCACCCCTTTAATCAACCCCGGTCAACAATCAAGGTCAGGTTGAGACGTAATTCTTCCTCTGTAGAATTACAGGCAATCCGGATTATGAATAATTACATGTCCTGGTTTAAATAGTAGGATGCTCATTTCTGTTTCCGGGGACGTTGTCCCCAAACTGACATGGTCAGGGCTTCCCGCCAGACGAAGGACGAATCATTGGTTAGATTCGGGAACAGGTTAAATTCGGACTCCGTGATGCCACCTTGTTCGACAATAATATCTTTTAATTGTTCGAATGCCATCATATGGGGTGATTTTACCTGTCCCGGACCGCCGCTAAACATCCGGACCCGGCCTTCGGCCTGACAGCTAACAAAACCCAGAGAATTCAACAATCCCGGCAGTTTCCTTCCGAAATACGGATCCAGCCCCTTTTTCTGCAGATAAGCATAAATAACTCGGGTAACTTTCAGGTATAATGCCTGCTTATCGGGTGATGAAAGCGGATCGGGAGTATCCGTAATAATATCTGGCTCTTCCAGTAAAATCCAGCCACCGGCTTTGAGGGCAACCGCTAATTTTTTTACCACCTGTTCCCGTTGGGAAAGATGCACCAGCACATCCCGTGCATGAATTAAATCATATTTTTCAAAACCGAAGCTATAACTGGTGATGTCTTTTTCAAGAACTTCCAGATTGGGATAGGAAAGAGTCCTTAAAAATTTAGCATTGGTATCGATGGCCGTCACGTGCCCACCGGAACCGGTTTTTTCACAAAGCCAGGATGCAATAGATCCCCTGCCCGCACCCACTTCCAAACAGTTCCATCCCCTTTTTATACCGATTCGGCTTAAAAAGTCATGCGTAGCCGGATCTTGCAACTTCTCCTGAATTGTGAGCCGGTTATCGGCCTGATTCAAATTTTTGTCGAGTAAATAATCCGTCATGAAAGCCCCAATCCTACAATTCAAGGTAATAAAAATTAAGGCACCGGATTTATAAACCGCAAATTAATATTAACTTTTTTGATGATTATTTTTGTGGCGCCAAATAAATGGATTATAAGCTGAATAATTCAGCAGGCAATTGCGCACATAGACGAAGGGCATAAGATAACAAGATACAAGATACAAGAATTCCTGAAGAATATTGATAGAGACTTTCCTGTATCTCAGCAATCGGATTTATCAGTTGTTTACCTTAGCACTTTTTGTATTTGGTTTACATAATATTTTTTGAATTCGTGTGAATTTGTGTAATTCGTGGATAAAAAAAGAGTCAATAGTTGACTAAAAAGTGCCTGACAACAAGTGTCTGGAGTTTCCTTCCCATACAATAACATTCATATCTGTATAGCGATAAAGGACATATTCGTTTAATTTTTTTTGTTGTCAGTTACATCAAGAATCTGCCTGACTTTGGTCATCAGTTCCTGAATGGAGTAGGGTTTTTGAAGGAAATTCAGATCTTTTTCCAGTTCACCCCCGCGCACGATGTGTGTGTCAGTATAGCCAGAAGTGAAAAGGATCCTGATGCCCGGCCGCAATTCCTTTATTTTTTCAGCCAGTTCTTTGCCATTCATTCCCGGCATAACTAAATCCGTTATGAGCATATCAATCCTGCTTCTATTTTTTGTAAACCGTTTAATGGCTTTCCGGCCATCTTCAGCAGTGCTTACCTGATATCCAAAACCGGTTAACACCGAGGAGGTGAAATCCCTTACACTCTTATCATCTTCCACGATCAATATATATTCATGGCCTGCAAATTCACCCGCCCCATTTTCCCGCAACCCGATTACCGACAATTCTTCATCGGTTACCGGCCAGTATATCTTGAAAGTGGTCCCCTTACCGGTTTCGCTGTAAACCCAGATATATCCATTATTCTGTTTCACAATTCCATATACCGTCGCCAATCCCAGCCCGGTCCCTTTTTCCTTACCTTTGGTGGTAAAAAATGGTTCAAAAATCTGCTGTTTTATTTCCTCCGTCATGCCGGTGCCATCATCACTTACCGAAAAAATGGTATAATAACCGGTACGGCTGCCCATATGTCTGGCCACATAAGATTCATCCAGAAAGGTTTGACCGGTATGAATTATGATTTTCTTCTCACCGTTGTGGTTTTCTTTCTGATCTATGGCATCGCGGGCATTGACAATCAGGTTGATTAATATCTGTTCGATCTGGCCGGGATCGGCTTTGATCCGTGGCAGATCGGAAGACAAATTCATCTGGATGTCTATGTCCTCACCAATTAAACGGCGCAACATGCTGTTGGAACTGTTTATAATCTGATTAATATCCACAATGCGGGGTTGAATGATCTGTTTGCGGCTGAAAGCCAGAATCTGACGGGTCAGATTTTCCGCCCGTTCACTGGCCGAGTAAACCGCCGTCAGATCTTTCCGCAAGGGATGATTATCGCCCAGTTTACTCAATGCCAGATCGGAATATCCTTTTATCACGGTGAGAAGATTATTAAAGTCATGGGCAATTCCTCCCGCCAGGGTACCGATCGATTCCATCTTTTGGGATTGCAGTAACTGCTGCTGCAGAAGTTTCCGTTCGGTTATATCCTCATTTATAGCCAGAAAATGGCTTATTTCACCCCGTTCGTTTTTTATGGAGGAAATGTAAGCGAATTGCCAGAAAAGTTCACCATTCTTCTTCCGGTTACGGAGTTCTCCGCGCCACTCTTTGCCGGACTGAATGTTTTCCCACAATTCCTTATAAACTGATTCAGGGGTTTCTCCGGACTTTAATATGCGTGGATTTTTCCCCTTCACTTCCTCCGGAGAATAACCGGTGACTTCGGTGAATTTTTGATTTACATATTGAATGTTGCCCTCCAAATCGGTGATAACCACCAGAGCAGAACTCTGTTCCAGGGCACGGGACAATATGCGGATCTGCTCTTCCGCCTGCTTTCGCTTTATGGACACAGCGATCTGTTTAGACACAAATTCGAGCAGTGCCAGATCCGATTCATCATACGCATTCTCATCGTCGTAACTTTGAACGACCAGAACTCCGATCACATCTTCATCCACGGTGAGGGGAACCCCCAGCCAGATTTTTGAATCCGATCCGACATTTCCGATTTTACCCTCTTCCTGCAGTTTTTGCATATCATTCTCTTTCAGGAGAAGGGATTGGCTATTTTTAATCACCAGCGCACTAATGGTATTGGCCGCCGGGACTTTCTCAAATTGGTCAAATTCGTCTTTCATATAAGGGAGCATAATAGTGTCAGTTTCTTTCTCGTACAGCCCCACAAAAAAATTTGTAGTGTCAATAAGCCGGCTTAACTCCTGATGAATCACGGCATACAGTTCAGACATCTGTTGCGTCTGGGAAACCGCATTTGCGATATTAAACATCACCTGTTGCAGCATTTCTGACCGTTTCCGTTGGGTAATATCCAGCGCAAAAATAGCAATTCGGGTTATCTCATCTTTGCCGTCCTGGACGGGGTAGACATAATTAAGATAGGTGCGGGCATCACGGGAATCTTCAAAAATCTCCGGTTTACCGGTTTTTATTATTTGTTCGATGGCTTCTCTTCTGGAATGCCCGGCTTCCAGGGGCATAAAATTAAATGCATTTTCTCCAATGATAGCATCAATCGTTTTATTAAAGCCCCTTGCCAGGGCATGGTTGGCCACCAGTATGGTCATATTTTTGTCCATCAAAAAAGCAGGTTCCGGCAGAGCATCAATGAATACGCGAAGCGACGCCTCACTTTCTTTTAAACTCCTGTCCGCTTTTTCCTTTTCTTCTCGCAACAAAACAACCCGGTCTCCCAAAGCCTGGGACATCAGCCACAAAAATGGGATGCTACCTGCAATGTAAGCGGATTCGGTGAAATTGTTACTGGGCAGAAGCCCCAATTGCACCAGAGAAAGCATGATAACACTGAATAGGAAAATAAACATACTGACCAGGTAATAAACCGCCGGATGATATCCCTGTTTCCAGGAAATATAACCGAGGATAAAAACAAATACTGAATATGAAATGACTACATATGGAATCTGGCTGGCCATAAGGGGATAATTGATAAAGGCCGTTATAATAATCAATATACCGGAAAAATATAATACTGGTGAAATGAACCGGTGCAACTTTCTCATGCGGTTTCTTGTCTGAAGAAAGGTATTCGTGAAGCTCCAGAAGGAAATCATCATCAGGCCTATGAAAACAAGAATGGACAAATGGTTCCACTTAACTAAATCCGGCCAGAAGTAAAGGGAAGCCATACCGTTATAACAGAGAGTAAATAAGAGAAAATTGGCCAGAAAAACGGCAAAATATAAATATCCCTTATCACGCAGGGAAAAGAAAAGGAAAATATTATAGCCCATCATTATTAGAAAGATACCTATATAGATTCCCATTAACAGATTATTGACGCGGCTATGCCTCATAAATTCCGTCATGGAATACAGGGTAAGGGGCAGAATCATGGCATCTTCGCTCTGAAAACGCATATAAACAGTCTGCGTACTCTGCTGGGGGAGGATTATCAGGAAGACCATGCGATTATAAATATGATCACGGGATGCTATCGGCAGCATACTTCCGGTTTTTTTCTCTGCAATTAATGCTCCTTCAGCTGAAATCAGGTAGAGATCCGAGTA
Organism: uncultured Caldithrix sp.; assembly: GCA_964461135.1. GTDB lineage: Bacteria > Calditrichota > Calditrichia > RBG-13-44-9 > RBG-13-44-9 > RQOF01. The sequence continues at coordinate 12,161 of CAYWTB010000052.1, forward strand.
GTTCATGGTAGCGGTACCCAGTTCCAGAATCCAGGGCGATCGTCTGGAGATTTCCGTATCATTACGAATGCTGAAACGTATCCACCAGGCAGAAGGGGTATAACCAAAAGCGGGAACATTTTTATGGTTCGGAGTGAATTTTTCATTGAATTCACCGTAAATGATATCAAAAATGGAAAGGTATCCGGATGGATCTTCCAGGGTTTCCAGATGTACTCCCAAGGGATATTTACTTTGGGTATCCTCAAGGACAACTGTTTCCTGAGCGGTCATAAAATTAAACAGGCTGCTAAGAATAAGCAGCAGGGGTATTATCTTCGCGATTCGTATTATCATCAAAAATTCCTGATTGTGCGCAGCACAACTTTTCACATTATTATCGTATAGAATTGACATAAATTAAGAGGATAATTCAATTTTGAGGAGAAACGGGAACCCGGGGATTTTAAATAAAATTTACAATTTAGCGAAAACACAACAGCGGGATATTAAACAGGTTACCGGGATAGTATCTATGATTAGAAAATTCCACCCGCCTTAATCCCCAGATTAATTCCAAAATTCCCAATAATTTCTGATTTCACCAGGTTATAAAATGTCTGGACCTGAAATTCGGCGACAAAATGGCTTTTAGGATCAGAAATAAATTCAAATCCGAAATTCAGACAAATCTGGGTGACTTGCGTATTATAACCTTGTATTACTATCCTGGAACGATAAGAGTAATAACCTGAGCTGAAAAGGCTGTTTATTTCATTTTCCAGAAAAACGTGCCGGTAACCCACGCCATGACGAAACAGGTAAGTGGCGGAAACATTTAAAGCGATATATTTTATGTTGAAATCAGTTCCGAAGGATGACTTTGATCGTTTATATTTTTGATAATTTCTCCCGTATTCAATTCCCCAACCTGCTCGGTATCTGTTTGAAATATAGTAATTCATATTAAAGGTAAAACCAATACCAATACGGGTAATCATCTGAGCAATATTATATTGGGACGTGACACCGGAATAAGAATCTGTCAGATAAAAGAGATTCACATCATACAGAGGAGTAGTAAAAAGCAGGGCCTGTAAACCGGCTGTAAAGCAATGAGTCCGGCGCAGGACCTCCTTCTGTTGAGACAGTTTGAGAGCTTCCTCATAATTTGTGAATCTTCTTTTGGTTTCCTGGTCCAGTTGATCAAGCTTCTTTTCCAGAATATCTTTGGTATAAGAGTCCTGCTTTTCAATCTCCATTGATTTCAATAAAATATAAGCGGATTTGAAATCATCCCTTTCTAAAAAGTATTCCGCCTTTTTCATCTGCATTTCTACGGATTTTTTCAATTGATTCAGATATCGTATTTTACTGTCAAATGCCAGACCATAGTATCTCAGGGCTTTCTTTTTCTGATCTCCATTAACCTGTGACCGAAATTTCAAATAGTAGGAATGGGCTAATTCTCCCGCTTTGTCCGGTTAAAAATACTCTTCAAAGAGCAGGTATTGGCTAATTCTTTTATCACATTCCTGCACCGACAGCGAGTCTATCTTGTTGAAATACCCGGTGAGGTAATGGTACCTGTCTTTGATATCCTGATAGGTTTTACGGTCATCCGGATCAATTTTTTTGTCGGTGAACAGCAAGTCCTCTTCCTCAAAAAAATTTTCCACTGCTGAATAATCAGCCTTGATGAGATAGGAATTCAGTTTTAAATAGTCCAATTCGGAAAAGACTTGTGTGAAGATGGAAGCGGGTTGAAGTACAATCAGGAACGATATAAGGTATAATGAATGCATTAAATTCGAATTCATAATTTCGCTCCCTGACTTGATCAGAGACTGTTTATTTTTACATTTCTCCTGCTGTTAAAGGGCCAGCTTTAAGAAAGATTAACAAAAATATTTTCAATATCATTACCAGTTTTATCTAAAAACAGTGGCGGTGATAACTGCTGCTTTATCCGGCTGTCCATTATGCTAGTGAAAAATATATTATTTGGATTCTCTAAATCCTCTATTTTCATCGGTCTGAAAAAGGAATATGGAACGGAGATGGTCCGTTGAATTTTTAACTGATCTATCCTAAACACAGCTATTAGTACATCACTATCGGAATATATTCGGGATATTCGGATAGCAATCCTGAACATGGAAAATAACCGTGCCATTTCCCATGAGTTCTCTATATTTTATATCATGATTGTGATTATAATAAAGAAAAAAGAGGATAAAATCAAGCGTAAATGCCTGTCAAATATTTTTACCTTCCAGGGTTGTCTTGATTACGATTAATTTTCTGAAATTTCATGGGCTATCTGATCACTTTTCGGCGGGTTCCCCTGGTCGAGCAAAAACAGATTTGTCTGAATAATCCATTAGCCGCAGTATATTCTGCGGTTGTGAAAATCAGCCGGGTAAAATTTAGGTATAAAATTAGTAATTCTTTATTGGATTCACTCTTCTTCAGAATATGGCCTTTTAAACATGACTGCCGGTCTGTGTTTCACCCCTCATCAACTATGGATGGCAGAATATAGTGTGAAATGATATCAAATATAGCCCACTCCTGTACGGTGGAAGTATCCGGGTCCACTTGATCAGGTGCTGTAGACACCGCGATTAAATTAAGAGCAGGAAAAACGATAACAAACTGACCGCCATAACCGTAACCCATAAATAAATCATATTCATTAATTTGACCAAGCCACCATAACCAGGCATAGTTATAATTTTTGAAAGCACCCCATTCATTGGGATGTTGCAGGTTGGTGCTGGGAGAAAGGGTAAGTTCAATCCAGTCAACCGGTACGATCTGTATTCCGTTCAGCCTGCCTTGGTTCAGATACAAGTACCCCAGAACTGCCATTTCACGCGGCGTAAAATACATGGAGTTTCCTCCAAAATAATATCCCTGCGGATCTTGCTCCCAGTCATCTATATCTATATTCATGGGATCGAATAGAAATTTCCTGGCAAAATTCAATGTGGTTTCTGAGGTTGCTTTGGTAATTATTGCAGAGAGTAAATGGGTTTGAAAGGTATTATAACGCATTCTTTCCCCGGGATCATTTTCAAGCGGATATTCGATGGTCTTTTTTATCCAATTATCCGAATGATATAATTCCCAATAAACGCCGTAATTATCCTCGTCTTCTCCTGCAATTCCCATGCGCATGGTCAGCAGATGCTTGATGGTAATATCATATTTCCGGGGATCTATCCCGGGATAGACATACTCAGGGAAATAATCCAGCATTTTTTCTTCCAGGCTGTCAATATATCCCTGATACAATGCGATGCCCGTAATGGCCGACAAAAAACTTTTCGATACCGACATAACGTTATGAGGTTGATATTTATGGTAGCCGTTAAAATATTCTTCTCCAACGATAACTCCATTTCTGATGATCAGAAGTCCGTCAACAAAGCCCCGCAGCTTCGCCTCCCGGAAGGCAGAATCCAGGACCTGAGAATTCATCCCCTGTTCCTCGGGTGAGGTTGAATTCCAGTTCGATTGTCTGAATTCCACTTTGGAAGGATCCTTAATACATCCGATAGTGAATAGCAGTATCACAATAACAATGAGTAAACCGGGATTTTTCATTTTACCCTGTCTTAATATTTTTTTAAATCGCTGGTCTGCGGACCGTGGCCATTTAATGGATGTGCAGATATCCACTATCATACAAATTATCATTTTTTTGAGCAACGTGTTATAGATTTCTGTGAATGCAAATGCAGGCGAAAATTGAAAATACTCTGATTACGGAATATGTTTTTGTCCCTATAGTATCAATCAACCGTTTTTACATACCGGCGAACAGCTTTGGCACTGAAATATCCCAGTGCTCCGTTATCCAGATTTGTCGTGGGATTGAAGGTGGTAACCGGGATAAAGGAACTGACGAATTCATCATTTTCATTCTCATCAGCCATCTCAAGCGTATGGTAAAATTCGTAAGTTGCCCTGTCAATGGTTATGACTTCCAACATGGCAATATCATTTGGTTTAAAATAGACATTTATATCATCAAATACAATTTCTTCACCATCATTCAGGTGATCCTGATATAAAAAATGGTTAAACAGTTCACCATTTCCATATACATTAATCATACAGTAATCCTCAATTCCGGGATGGTCCTGCAAGGAAAAGGTTAATGCATAAATTTCAATATCAGCAGGTATTCTGGTTAGATTCATGGTGTTCAATACCAGAGGTTGTGGCATGGTGGATTCTGCAGTATACGTCTGGTAATCTGCCAGGACGGTTAAAGTATATCGTGTCCCCGGAACACCATGAAAATTCGATGCCTGGTAAAGTCCTGCTCCGGACTCCCGCAACTGGACCCCGTTGCCCTGATCATCTTTGATGGTTACAGTGGCCCCCCTTACCGGAGAGAAATCCGCACGGGAATTCAATCCCACCGTGCGGCTTATTTTTACGTGCTGCGGTTCCTGAAGATCGCTAAGGTTTGCTTCAATGATAATTTTCTCTTCAAACTCGGACAAATCTAGATTAACCGGATCCTGGTAACAGGAAAATGTCACTAACCAAAAAATAATAAAAGGAATGAATTGTATTTTCCTGATAAACATGATGGCCTCAGAATTTAAAGTTATAAGTTATAGAAGGAACAAATGAAAACAGCGCCAGCCTTATCGGCAGGGATTCATCATTCCTGAAGAGAAGTGCGTAGGTATTTCTTCTCCCATATGCATTATAAAGCGAGAGATTCCAGGTATGCCCCCTTCGGGTTGTGTAAGTAATACTGATATCCAGCCGGTGATAAGCCGGTAAGCGGTATGCATTGCGGTCGGTATAGAGATCAACAGTCTTTCCGGCAATCTGATATTTACCATAAGGAATGGTCACGGCATTTCCGGTACAATAAACCCAATTTGCGGCAAAGGTCCATTTCGGATTAATTTTATACATTCCCACCACCGAAAAATCATGAGTCCTGTCAAATTTAGGTGGGAAAGGCCTGCCTTCATTAATTTCAGCAAATTTTCGGGAAGCTTTTGCCAGGGAATAGCCTGTCCACCCGGTTAGTTTTCCCAGCTTCTTTTTGAGAAGAAATTCAATGCCATATGCTTTACCGCTGCCAAAAACCAGATCGGACTCAAAAAATGTGCTTACAAATATGTTGGCCCCATTTTTAAAATCCACCAGATTCTGCATATCTTTGTAAAAAACCTCAGCAGAAAATTCCCAGGCATCATTGACCGGATTCCTAAAATAACCAAGGGAAACCTGGTCGGCCAGCTGTGGTTTGATCCTGCTACTACTGGATTGCCAGACATCCAGAGGAGTTCCCGAGGTTGAATTTGAAATCTGATGAATGTATTGATAGTTCCGGGCATATCCTATCTTTACCGAGCTGGTTTCATTCAAGGAGAAATTAATCGTAAGGCGAGGTTCCGCACCATGGTAAGTGACCTGTTCATTCCTATGAAAATCAATTAAGGGAGGATCATCAATATTGGAAAAATCAAATGTATCTTTAACCCTCTCCGCCGGAAAATAAGAATAGCGCAGCCCGTAATTTAGAAAAAGCCACCTGGTTACCTTTAATTCATGAGCCGCATAAAATGAAATGTTGCGGGCCTTTCGTTTACCCACAGTGAGATTAAAGGCGGATTCTCCACCGGTAACCAGCTTGCCGGGTAAGAAACTGTAAAAAATATACTGTAAACCAAAGTCAAAGGTATTTCTGGCATTCAGAAAATACTGGAAATCCTCTGCAAGAGTAATTGCATTGATATTATTCTCCAATTCTACGCTCCCCTCCTCAGGAGGATCTTCGGGTGGTTCAACTTTTACCCCATATTTAAAATTGCTGAATATCAGGGAGGAATTCAAAAACAGTTTATCTTTAAATATATGATTCCATCGGATAGTGGCGGTCTTATTTCCCCAGGAATTTCTGAAGACACCTGAATACGCCAAAACATCCTGCCCGAAATAACCGGAAATAAAGAGCCGGTCAATTTGACTAAGCTGGTAATTAGTCTTTATATTAAAGTCATAAAAATACAGTGATGAATTTTTTACCTCATTATTTCCCAAAATTCGGGTAAACATATCGGCATAGGTTCGTCTACCGGAAATTATATACGAACTTTTATCCTTTACAATAGGTCCCTCCAATGTCAGACGGGAAAAGATGGTACCGACACCTCCGTTACCCTTGAATTCTTTCTGATTTCCTTCGTTCATCTGAATATCAAGTACTGAAGATAATTTTCCCCCGTACCTGGGAGGTGCCGGACCTTTGATTAATTTTACATTTTTGATGGCGTCCGAGTTAAATACCGAGAAAAAACCGAAAAAATGGAAGGCATTATAAACCGATGCTTCATCCAACAGCACAAGGTTCTGATCTGAATTGCCACCTCTGACATTAAATCCGGAATCCCCTTCCCGGGTCATGGTTACACCGGGCAGCAGATGCAGGGTCTTCAGGATATCCTGTTCGCCGAGGAAGGCTGGCATGTCACTTAATTTTTTGGGAGTCAGCTTAATGGTTCCGATTTCGGTGGATTTAACAATGTTTTCCTCAGCACTGGCTATAACGATAATAGTATCCCCCGTTAACGCATTATTCTTCAATTCAATATTCTGCCTGATATCCTGATCGAGAAGAATATCCGTCTTTTTTGTTTCATAGCCGATATAACTGTAAAACATGGTATAACGACCGGCTGGTAAAGTCAGAGAATAGAAACCATAAACATTCGAGGTGCAACCCGCGCGGATTCTCTCCAGATAAATATTTGTCCCGATCAGCATTTCGCCCGTTTCCGCGTCACTTACAAATCCGCTGATAGTATAATTTTTAGAGACTCTGTTCTTTTGCGAACCTATCAGGACGATTTGTCCGCCGGAAGAAACCATAAATTCTATATTAGTGTCCTTCAGAATCTGCTGTAACACCATAATGGCTGGAACATCCTGTAAGTCAACTGACACAATATGATCCGGAGGAATAATTCTTTCACGATAATTCAGATAAAACCGGGTTTTTTCCACAAAGACCTGTAATGCTTCCGGCAACGGGATATTTTCACATTTAAATGAAATAGTCTTGAGTAAAAATTCGGGGACCGGCGTACCATTCGCATCCGTAATTACCCTGCTCTGGGCAAACAGAAAAAGATTGAGGGAGAGTATTATTATCAGTATACGGCAGATAATTCCCGTTATAATTCCTTTGACAACTGTGACCGGCTCTTCTTTTTGCTGAATTTTATATCTGCTGTGTTTCATGATTATGTAATATCTCATAATTTTATAGTTGACCCGGCGTATCGGGAATACTAAACGCGATCCGGAAACCTCATTTACCAAGAGGAATGGTTATACCCGAAATTATTCTCCATCCTTTAGTTCTGATCTGATCCTGGTGGTCAATGGGAAGTTGCATTAATTCGGAATCTCCGATGTTATACTCCAGATTTCCCTGCTTGAGCAGGTTTGTAATCCCATAATTAAAGCGCATTTCCAGGAAAAATGAGTAATCTGCCGACTGAAATTCCATGCCGGCGCCCCACTCCATTCCCGGTTCCCACCTTCTGGTAATCTCCATTATGTCCCAATTCACTGTGAAAAGACCAGCGTCTGCCTCGAGTTCCGAACTGATAATATATCCAATCGTGGGTCCGGCTAATACATAAGGTTGTATTCTATCCCCCACCGACGTTTTCAGAAATGTAGATAATTGCAGGATAGAGAATATGAGATTAATATCATAATCCGTATCTCCCGCTTTCAACACTCCACTCTTTTTTAAATAGACCGGTTCAATTTGCAGTGAAATATTCGGATCAAAATGTTTTCCAAGGATCATACCGAATATAAATTCGGGCCGCGAGTCGACACTGTAATCAACTTCCCGAATACTAATGTCAATATCAGTAAAATTAAGGCCACCGGCAGCTCCGGCATAAAAAGTCTGTGCAAGGACCGGACTGTTGAAACCGGTATAAATCAGAAATACTATCAAAAAGATAATTCGCTTCATTATAAGTTTCCCCAAAAAATTGATTAGCTCTGTTCGTTTCTGGAAAACAGTATTTTTTTACCATCCTGTTTATATTGGAAATTATTAATCAGGGCGATAACCTCCAGAATTTCTTCAACAGGTTTGTCTTCAAGGAAAATGGTTACCCGCCGGTCAGCGGCAGATGCATCGGGAAGTTTAAATTTCAAACCATACCACCGCTCCAGCTGATCCAGCACTTCCCGCAGGGGGGCACTTTGGAAATACATTTGCCGTTGACGCCAGGACAGGTACCTGTTGATATCGGTATTATACGGCGGAAGGGGACTTCCATTATCAGGCAGGATGCTTACCTGGTTTTTGGAAATGATTACTCCTTCCTGGCGACTGGAATGCCCACCGGAGGTTAAGGCAACCCTTCCTTCCACAACCGCCACTGTAGTCTGATTAGATCTCGACCAGGTGCGAACATTAAAAGTTGTCCCCAGAACGGTAATGACAGCTTCATTGGCATGAACAATAAAAGGTTTTTTTGAATCGGGAAAGACCTCAAATAGTCCTTCACCGTCCAGAAAAACTTCCCGGGTATTGCCTGTAAATTCATCCGGATATCTTAAGATGCTTCCGGCATCAAGAGTAATCCGGCTTCCGTCGTTAAGCGTAATTTGCTCAACCTGGCCTTCCGGTACCCGAATTTTGTTCATGACCGGGGAATTAGGGATTTTAACCAATAGAAAGGGGGTTATAATTGCCAACAGCAATACGGCGGCTACGCGCAAAATTATTGAAAGTGAATGACCGGATCTCTCCGTTGCAGTGTTTTTCTGGCTGTTAAACAGATGAAAATTTCCTGCCCTTTCGTCTTTAATGCCGGCTTTCTGTCTTATATTGATCCAAGCCTGTTCTGTATCCGGCCTCGGCAGAGGTTTAGCAGGAACATTCCAGATTGACCGGATTTGCTCAAAGTGTTCCCTGTTTTCTTCACCAGCATTCAACCAGCGGTTCAGAATTATCTGATCATCATGAGTGGAGTTTCCATCCAGATACCGCAAGATTAATTCCCATTCAATATCACGATTCATTACCATTCTTTCTCTTTAAAAACGTTCTCTCATTCTTTATTTTTAATTCTACTATCTATATGACACTTCAAATTTATTTTTGGGTGACAGCAGATAGAAAAAGATCCGGTATTAAAAGAACTTTAAGCAGTCCACAAGCAAATTTGGATTGAAATCAAGATCAACGGTTATCAGTTTACGTGGCTGCAAGAATTCTGCAATGTCTGGATTCGCATAACCTTTTGCGTATTTTAAGTATCATCCTGCCGTTTGCAGGTCAGGACCAGAAAAATCTGGCAAAAAAGCTGAAGAAAACCTTGCCGGAAAATATTTTATAGCATTGAATCAAACGGGTAGGCATAAAAAATTCTTGACTGGCCGGTAATCTTAATATTACTGCTCTACAATCCCAAAATCTGACAGCAGGGCCGGCCATTTCATCATTATTATAGCATACAGGTTTTCAAATAAGTCAGGCGGGTCAGCAGGGTTTTAAGGGCACGTTTCATTTGTGTTTTTACCGTATTGATGGAAATATTAAGGATCCCCGCAATCTCCTGGTAATTCAGACCATCATATCGTTTCATCAGATAAATGAGGCGGCATTGCCTGGGAAGTTTGTCAATGGCCTGGTGGACAGCGGTGATCATTTCCTTTTCGATGACTTGTTCTTCCGGCGTAGTCATGAATTCGATAAAGCCATCTGTATACTCTTCACTGAATTGCAGTTTTTTTTCTCTTCGGATATAGTTCAGGGCATTGTTTTTTACCGAAACGTACAGATAGGATTTCAGACTGGAAGTTATCTGCAGTTCATTCCGGTTTATCCATAATCTGACAAACACGTCCTGTACAAGATCTTCTGCCTTCTGAGCGTCGCTGACAAACCGACCTGCAAATTGATATAAGGGCTGGTAATATTTATTAAAAATAAATGAAAATGCCGGGACATTTCCCTGGCGGGCTTTAGTCCAGCAATCACGGTCAATCTGATCATTTCTGTTCTGATACATGTTGCAAATAATAGAACTTTTAAAATAACCGTTATATATTAATAATACAATTATTACCGGTTTATTTCATATCTTTTTATATTTTTTGCATGAAATTGCATACGTAGGGGCTTCCAGAAATGTTACCTGATTTTAAACATATAAGATTCGAAGGGGATATTAAAGAGGTATCCGTCAGATCTGAAATGTTCAAATTTTCATGACTTAAATATTTTACAGACAATGTGGGAAGTCGGTGAATCATAAAATACTCCCCATCTCAATGCTAGAATCGAAATCCCAATCCGGTTCCGAAATTGATCGGATCGAGCTTTAAAGAGACAATCTTTGTTCCATTTTCTTCGATGTCAGTTCTCATCCGATTCCATTTGATATCAATATTAAACACGATGTACGAAGCCAGATCAAAATCCGCACCTAACTGCAGGGCGGGCCCCAGACTGGGTGTTAAATCTTTATTGTCCAGTACTCCGCTCTTTTCCCAGCATAGGGTAAAGTTGCCACCAATTCCTATATATGGATGAATTCCTCCCCTTACAGGCGGATGGTACTCGATGATCAAATTTATGGGAAGCAATTCAATTGATTCGAGATTGGTAACCACCCTGGCATTATCCGTTACGTCAACCTCGCGGGATTCGGTTTTAACGTTGACTTCGGCGACCAGGATAGAGCTGAATTGCCACCTGATTACAGTTTCCATGGTAAACGCACTATAAACCTTATAATTTTTCGGATCAGAGTGGTCCGATGAACCGGTGATAATCACACGATTGAGATATGTCCATTGGTGAATTGAATTGTTAGCATCTTGGGCATATAATGCTGCAGTTGAAACAAAGAGGACTGCAAACCACAACGCCAGGATGAGACTAAATCCGATTGTCTTTGGGTGGTTGGATAGTTGGGAATTTCGCTTATTTTTTCTCAAATTAATTTCCCTTTTTTTGACCTTATTTATACGATTTCTACGCTGTGTTATAGATACCAAATGATTTTAAATTAAAAAAGAGGAAAGCAGATAAGCAATTGATTTTGATGGCAAAATTAGCCAACAGTTACCAAGTCAGCAACTGCAGAAAAATTTAAACAAATATTTAAATAACAATTGATTTTTCTTCTTGATTCCTGTGCAAGATATATATTCTTTACCAACTATGAAAAATGGAACATAAATCATAAATTTTCATCCTGAGCATATGCTGTGAATGACCAAACTTTTTTTATGGTATTTTAAACGAAAAGATCCCAAATGAGGCCTGATATGCGGGATGGAATTCCGAATTTTATTTTCCTGATACTGGGTATCCTGTACCTGCAGCAGCCGCTAATGACCCAAACTGTGAATTTCCATGGACAGGCATCCGGCTGGATCCTTAGCAATCCGGAGCACTCCCTTGTTTCCCAACTGGGAATCCGCTATATTCCCGATCTCTTTCTCGACAGACAGCTATTCAGGGATCACCATGCAGATGCTGAGATTTCACTCAACAGCTACGGAATGCTTTCCATCGACGATTGGAAAAAAATGGATTCCCAGGGAAAAATAAAACTCTATCGGTTGTGGGGAAGATTCTCCGCAGACCAGTTCGAAATCCGTGCCGGATTGCAGAAGATTAACTTCGGCTCGGCGGTATTGCTACGGCCGCTCATGTGGTTCGACCGCATTGACCCGCGCGACCCGCTGCAATTGACCGATGGGGTTTACGCCCTACTGGCGCGTTACTATTTTCTGAACAATGCCAATATCTGGTTGTGGGGGCTGTATGGCAACGATGACTTAAAAGGATTGGAAATCTTTCCCACGTTAAAAAACACTGTTGAATTCGGCGGGCGTTTTCAAATGCCGGTTCCCGGGGGAGAAGCGGCCCTGACTTATCATCACCGGCAGGGTGTATTGAAAAACGAAACAGTACAATCGTCACGCTATCTGAATTACCGGTTTCCGGAAGACCGCTTTGCATTTGACGGGAAGTGGGATGTGGGTGTTGGGCTGTGGATCGAAGCCGTACTTATTCACCTCCAAATCCCCGTTGATGACTTGAAATACCAGAGACTCTGGACAATTGGTGCGGATTACACTTTTGGAATCGGTAATGGATTGAACGCTGTTTTTGAACAGTTCACCAGTGAGTCGGCCGATAGAATTTTGGGCGGCGGCAGCCAAACCCGCTTCTCCGCCCTTTCGCTGAATTATCCCCTGGGTCTGGTGGATCGTCTTTCGGCAATTATTTATTACGACTGGGAAAATCATGACTGGTACCGGTTGCTCAACTGGAATCGCCAGTATGACAACTGGAGTTTCTACCTGCTCGCTTTCTGGAATCCGCAGACTATCCAGCTCTACCAAACCACCGCCGGTAATAATCCTTTTGCCGGCAAGGGTGTTCAATTATTGGTGGTATTTAATCATTAAAGGAAAAATTCTCTAAAGTATTAGCATGATCACAGATGTGCAGAATAAATTCTTCTTGGTAAACAGAGGTGAACGATGCAGAACTCATACTTGATTAAAACCGATAAGCTGGTCAAAATTTATCCCATGGGATTGACATCCCTGATGGCGCTGGACAATATTACCCTTGCCTGGTCAAAAGGCGAATTTGCCGGTCTGGTGGGACCCAGCGGTTCCGGCAAAACCACCCTGCTGAACATTATTGGCTCCCTCGATGTGCCCACCAGTGGCAGTGCAGAAGTGCTGGGTGAAAAAATCGAGACGTTAAGTCATAAAAAAGCCGCCCGTCTGAGAAACGAGCACATCGGCTTTATTTTCCAGACATTTAACCTGCTGCCGGTTTATACGGTTTTTGAGAATGTGGAATTCCCGCTCCTTTTGCAGGAAATGCCCACTCCCCAACGAAAAAAGGCGGTGATGGATTCCCTGGAATGGGTCGGGCTGGCAGGCCGTGCCCAATCTAAACCGGCACAGCTCTCCGGGGGAGAAAGCCAGCGGGTGGCCATTGCCCGTGCCATTGTCAAAAAACCGGAAATCGTTCTGGCGGACGAACCCACTGCCAACCTTGATGCCGAGAATTCCCATCACATTATGAAAACTATGGTTCAACTGAATCAAGAACTTGGTACCACTTTCATTTTCTCCACCCACGATGAAAAGGTGATGAAATATCTCCGGCGCAAAATATCCCTGGTTGACGGACGGGTGCGGAAAGATGAAACTAGTGAGAAGGTGAATTGAGATTTAACGGAGACCGGAGACCGCAGACCGCAGACCGGAAATCGAAAGGATGAAAGAGAATAATCGGGTGCTGATCATTTTATGAAAGACGAACTAATAATGGAAAAAAGAATTGGGAGTTTTGAGGATTTGGAAGTCTGGAAGGAATCTATGAGACTAACCGTTGATATTTACCAAAATTCCAAAGATTGCAAAGATTATGGATTTAAAGATCAGATTCAGAGGTCAGCGGTCTCGGTTCCCTCCAATATTGCGGAAGGATATGAAAGAAATTCCAACAAAGAATTTATTCAATTCCTGTACATTTCCAAAAGCTCCTGTGCCGAATTAAGAACACAGCTTTATCTTGCCCATAAACTTGAATATATGGAAGAATCTATTAGTAATAGTCTATTTGAAAGAACACGAAAAATATCGGCAATGCTTTTTAAATTAATAAAAACGAGAAAAGAAAAGTTTAGTTAAACTATATAGCAACTGAAATTCCGGTCTCCGGTCCCCATTCTCCGCTTTCCGGATTTCAGGGAGTAAAAAAATGATAATTCCCAAATTGGCTTTGCGAAATCTGCTTGGTGCAGGTCTGCGGACCTGGTTGAACGTGGTGGTGCTGTCTTTCTCCTTTGTCGCCATTATCTGGACGCAGGGTTTATATCGCGGTATGAGCGACCAGATAGAACAGGCAACGGTTGAAGCGGATTACGGCGGGGGTCAGTACTGGCACAAAGGATACGATCCCTACGATCCGTTGTCTATCCAGGACGCTCATGGGGTGGTTCCGCCCGAGCTGCAAACTCTGGTAGCAAAGAATGAGGCCACATCCATTTTAATCCGGCAGGGTACCATTTACCCAAATGGCCGCATCCGGCTAATTCTGTTAAAAGGCAACGATCCGCACCAGAACATTTTATCGATCCCCTCCCATCTCCTGCACAGCGAAGATGGCCTTATACCTGCACTTATTGGCAGCCGCATGGCCATGAACACCGGTCTGAAGGCGGGTGATCAGGTCACTGTGCAATGGCGTGATGCCCATGGTACCTTTGATGCCAGAGATGCCCAAATTGTGGAGATCATGAAAACTAATGTCCAGGACATCGATAATGGTCAGATGTGGATTCCCCTGGACCTTCTGCAAAAGATGTCTGCTATGCCGGACGAGGCCACCCTGGTGGTACTGGGCAAAAATGTAACACCTCCCCAAAATGTTACCGGTTGGACATTCAGAAATCTGGAATATCTGCTGCAGGATATCCGGGCACTGGTACGGCAGAAAACCCTTGGCGCCAGCATCCTCTATTTTGTACTGTTGCTGCTGGCCATGCTGGCCATTTTTGATACCCAGATTCTTTCCATCTTTCGCCGCCGGAAAGAGATTGGAACTCTGATGGCGCTTGGAATGACCCGGACAAAAATTATTGAGCTTTTCACTGTGGAAGGTGCTACCCATGCGCTGCTGGCGGCCCTGGTTGCCGCACTTTACGGTATCCCACTGCTGACCTACAGTGCTGCCAAAGGTCTGGCACTCCCGGCAAGCACAGACAGTTACGGCATTGCTATAGGTCAGAAGCTTTTTCCGACTTACGGTGCCGGTCTGGTGATTGGCACTACCCTGCTTGTGCTGGTCGTTACCACTTTTGTCAGTTTTCTGCCAACCCGGAAAATAGCCAAGCTGAAACCGACAGATGCTTTAAGAGGAAAACTGTCATGATAAAATTTTTGCTGAAAGGGCTCTGGCGAGACCGTTCCCGATCGCTTTTCCCGCTGCTGACGGTTGCCATCGGCGTGATGCTGTGTGTTTTTCTCTACTCCTGGATGAACGGAGTGGAATCGGAGTTTATCCGGAGCACCGCCCACTTTGCCACCGGGCATTTGAACATCATGTCCCGGGCCTATGCCAATGAGGCTGACCAGGTTCCCAACGATCTGGCGATGATTGGCATCGATACACTACTCACGAAATTGCGAGCGAACTACCCGGAAATTATCTGGACGCCACGGATAAAATTTGGAGGATTACTGGACATTCCCGATAAGAACGGTGAAACCCGGGTGCAGGGACCGGTTTCCGGCCTGGCCGTTGATCTGTTAACTCCAGACAGTCCGGAGTGGAAAATTTTGAATATCCGGAAGTCCATTGTACGGGGCAGGGTACCTGAAAAAAGCGGTGAGATCTTAATCGGCGATGAATTCGCCCGTAAACTGGATGTCCAACCTGGCGCTATTGCCACACTGATTACCTCCACCATGTATGGCAGCATGTCCATGACCAATTTTACCATCGTTGGAACGGTTCGCTTTGGCGTGGCGGCCATGGACCGGGGCGCCATGCTGGCTGACATTTCCGATATTCAAAACGCCCTGGATATGCAGGATGCTGCCGGGGAAATCCTTGGTTTCTTCCCGGATGATATTTACCATGATAAGCTGGCAGAAAAGATTACA
Source organism: uncultured Caldithrix sp. (assembly GCA_964461135.1). Classification (GTDB taxonomy): domain Bacteria; phylum Calditrichota; class Calditrichia; order RBG-13-44-9; family RBG-13-44-9; genus RQOF01. Next base: position 27,866 of record CAYWTB010000052.1, read on the forward strand.
GCCTCTTTTAATGCCAGGCACGCCTCCGGTGATCAATTTTCCCCCGAAATGGCAACATTGCGAGCCCGCAGTGGAATGGCAGATTATCTTAATATGATCGGTTCATACGCCGGTATCATCCTTACTGTATTTGTGGTGATATTATCCATTGTATTGTGGAATGCCGGTTTGATGGGCAGCCTGCGTCGTTACGGGGAAATTGGTGTACGCCTGGCTGTGGGGGAAGACAAGGGACACATTTACAAATCGATGCTAATTGAGGCGGTAATGATTGGCATCATCGGTTCTATCCTGGGAACCGTGCTGGGAGTGGCGGTTTCTTATTACCTGCAGATTAAGGGGGTGGACATAAGTTTTATCATGAAAAACACCACCATGATGATTTCCAATGTGATTCGCGCCCAGGTCACCCCGCCCAGTTTTTTCATCGGATTCATCCCGGGATTGCTGGCAACCTTCCTGGGTTCCGCCATCTCAGGAATCGGCATTTACAGAAGGCAAACTTCTCAATTATTCAAGGAGCTTGAGGTATGAGACGGTTAATTCTTTTAATTGTAATCGCAGTAGGCATGTCACTTATAACCATATCGGGCATTACGCAAACATTCTCCGGCGAGGAAATTTTGAAGAAGGTGGATGATAACCAGTATTCGGAGAGCAAGATCGCGGTTTCCCGGATGATTATTCATGGTCGCCGGGGCAGCCGCACTATCGAGGCAAAAACCTGGATACAGGGTGCTGATACGTCATTTACCGAATACCTGGCGCCGGCCCGGGAGGAAGGCACCAAAATGCTCAAGTTGGGCGATAAGCTGTGGATGTATTCTCCTTCCACCGACCGCACTATCATGATCTCGGGACACATGCTGAGGCAGTCAGTGATGGGGTCGGATTTATCGTATGAGGATATGATGGAAGATCACCGATTGGAAAATCTATATGATGCAAAAGTTAGCGGCCAAGACACCCTGGATGGTCGTCCCTGCTGGATACTTGACCTCACCGCCAAAAAAGAAGATGTTGCTTATTATTCGCGGAAAATATGGGTGGACCAGGAACGCTTTATCATGCTCAAGGAAAATCGCTATGCCAAAAGCGGCAAATTGCTGAAGACTACCCAGATCCGGGATGTTGAGAAGATGGATAACCGCTGGGTGGCGAAATCGGTATTGTTCAAGGATGTGCTGAAACAGGGAGAAGGAACGGAATTTATCCTAGATTCAATTCAGTTTGATGTACCCATCCCGGATTACATGTTTTCCAAAGCGGCCTTGAGAAAGTAAGATTAATAAATTTGGGGAAATAGGTTATTTCAATTATTTATACTTCAGGACCACAAAGGTAATATCATCATCCTGAAATTTACCATTGAGCCAGCGTTCAGCGGCTTCTTTCAGGTGGGTAATAATTTCTTTCGGAGACTTTTGAGCCGCCTCTTCAAAAATTTCTTTTACCCGGGAATAGTCCAGCATTTCCATTTCATCATTAAAGAGTTCCGGGAATCCGTCTGACATCAGCAGAATAGTATCTCCAGGGTTGATTGTCCGATTAAATTCCTGATAGGTTGAACCCTCTGGCCCGCCAAGTGGCATTCCCTTAATTGTCACCTCTTCCACCCGGTGTTCCTGATTCCGGTAAATCAAAATGGGCGGCATGCCGGCCACAGATGCTGTGATCCGGGTATCCCGGATTTTCAAAAGCGTCATGGCCATGTACAAATTACCCAACTGCATTTTTTTAATGGTCTTTGAACATATCTTCAAAAATGAAATTACCCCCATCTCTGCCGCGTCGGCTAGAAATAAACTTTTAACCAGGGAAACCATTAACCCGGCTTTCATACCATGACCGGTCGCGTCGCCAAGCACAACCGTTAATGTGCCGTCTTCTGCAATAGAAAAATCGTAGTAATCCCCACCAACTTCTGTGGCGGTCTTCATAAACGCAGCAATATCCAGATTGGGAATCTGCGGAACAGTTTTCGGAAGCATTGAAAGTTGCAATTCCCGGGCCTCTTCCAATTCTTCGGTAATGCGTTTGTTGTCCGCTTCCAGTAATCGCCGGGCGATTTCCTGCTCTTTGGCAACGCGCTCCTGTTCCAGAGACTTTTCTGAAAGTTTGCTTACCTGAACTAATTGCTGTTGGAGATTGCGACTGGTCTGGGCAAACCGCATTGCCAGAAAAATGGATATGGATACCAGGAATGCCAGGAACCCGTAGATATACGCCATAAAGAGATCACCGATAGGCTTTATTATTTGAAAATTGATCAGCATTTGATAGACAATAGAGATGAACAAAATGACCAACCCGGCAACAATGATCCCATAACCGCCCTTGCGTTTCAGTCCCTTCATCACTCCCACCCGGGCGGATTCCGCAAATCCCAGGATCATAAACCAGGAACCAAACACAGAAACTTTACTGCTGGGATAGAGGAGTAAAAAGACGACAAAGATGCCATATCCGGCAAAGAGGAAAAACAACTTTGGCAGCTTTGTGTAAAACAGCTTGTAAACTGTTAATAACTGGAGTATGACCAGAACCACAGTTGCCAGCACAGCCAGTTGGAGGAAGAGAATAAATATATTAGGATCCGAAGTATAATGAATTTGAAAATTGAAAAGTGCAGAGGCGGCAAACGAGACGGACAGCAAGGTGAGATATAAATTTAGTTTCTGCTTTGGATTATATAAAAACAGGATGATATGAAACAATCCCAGGAGCAGCGAGGCCACCAAAATGATGAGCATATAGGTCTTGTAGCGTACGGACCACAGCAGTTTCACAGCAATAGCATCGTCCATATGACCGATATTCATACTAAAACCCATCCCCAGGAGCTTTCGCATGTATCGACTCCGGGCATGATTGGAATAGCGCACAGCAATCACATGATCCTCTCCCCCGGAAAAAATAACCGTTCGGGGGTACTGCGGGTAAAATCTTTTTTCTTCCTCACGGTTTTTACCCACCGTTCCCAGTTTGCAGAGCAGTTTGCCATCCAGAAAAATGTTCGAAGTACCGTAATGCCGTACCCGCATTCCCAAAGGGTTATCATACAAAGTGGAATCAACCTTCAGATGGAGACGAAACCAACCGTTTCCATTCCATCCATCTTTGGGATATGGCCTTCTTAAATTCAAACTGGGATGAACAGATTCCCAGTTACTATCATCGTAAGCCGGATCGGCCCAGGCGGAATCGTCACCGGGATGATACAGCCAGTTATCGGTTAGCCAGATCAGCTTCATGTCGGACTGTTCTAACTTTGCTGATGATAAATACGTTATACCTTTATGATCATCCGCGAGTAGAATGCCGGAAGCCAGATATAAAAGAGTAAAAGAAGAAAGGAGATCACTGCTGTCCCAACGTTTTAATTTAATGGGCAATATAAGTTATTGTTATTAT
>CAYWTB010000053.1:0-31206 GCA_964461135.1 uncultured Caldithrix sp.
TAAAACAAATACTTGTTAGAGAAAACAGCTATTTTTATGAATTTTTCAGGTTAGAAAATCGAAAAGAATCTTGACAGGTATAGAAGAAAGTTATTAGTCTCCATGAAATTTCAAAGAAATACGGGTGTTAAAGTTCATTTTGCCGTTGTCTCCTATACGTGTTCAATGAATCCAATGATAATAACTGCTTTTACTGACACTTAAAACGCAAGATAGCTTGAAAACACTGAACTGATGGCTATATTGATGAATAAACTCATATTTTACCGGGATTCCTTTGAGAAAATAGACTCCCTCTTTTACTGGATTAAAATGTTACGCTCTTCTCTCAGATCCTTTATCTCTTTGTGGAGCTTACAGATTTCTTGATCCGGCTCCTCTCACATTATAATACATTCGCATAATTTGCCCAGCCCAGGAAAGCATATTGGGGATCCTCTGAGAAGCCTCCTTTATCCAGCGAGGCATTATAACCGGATAGATGCTTAGGTTAGAGGCAACTTCAATGACTCAACCTTCACGTTCTTTTACCAGATTCACAGCCTCAATTTTAAATTCTCTGGTGTATCGTCTGCAAGTTCTCTTTTTTCCATATGGACATCATATTTCTTTTACCCTTAAAAGGTATCCCCAACTCAGTGTCCGCTAAAATGTAGCAAGATCTCATTTAAACAATTCTTATCACCTAAAATTAATTGAAAATCAAATGTATCTGAAAATAAATGTATCATTTTCGTAATATTAAACCCGGGCTTGGTACACTGTTTTACAATTTCCGGTTTTGACTCTTTCATGGTAGATCCAGCTGTTTCAGACTTCATGATTTTCTAAAAAATCAGCTTCATCAGTTTTCATACCCGCTTGGATTACCGGGTTTGAGTACCTATATTAGTGCACCGTCTGAGTTCAGGTTAAATTCAGGCAAAGCTGTTTACAACTGAATCTCTCGTGTTATGAAATCAACTAAAATCTTTGTCTTACTAACCCCATGGAGGATTACATGCAGGATAATTTTCCTTTTGATTTAAGCAAATTCCGCCCTCCCCACCTTGAATCCAAATTTATTCAGTGGGGGGTGATCGGAATCGTGCTGCTGGTGTTTCTCTTTACTTCCATCTTCACGGTGGGACCGGAAGAGGTGGGCGTCATACTGCGCTTGGGGAAATTTGTACGGGCGGTGGATCCCGGCCTCAATTTCAAACTCCCCTTCTGGATAGAAACACTGCAGAAAGTGCCGGTGGAACGGCAACTGAAGGAAGAATTCGGATTCCGTACCGAGCAAGCCGGCGTCCGCACCCGCTATGCCAACCGGCAGTTTGAGGAAGAATCCCTGATGCTGACCGGCGACCTCAACGCCGCAGAAGTGGAATGGATCGTACAATTCCGGATTGTGGACCCCTATAAGTTTCTCTTTAAAGTAAGGAACGCCGTTACCACCTTCCGTGATATGAACGAAGCCACCATGCGGGAAGTGGTGGGAGACCGCAGTGTGAACGAGGTGCTCACCATAGGTCGCGTAGAAATTTCCCATACCGTCACCGAAAAACTGCAGCAATTGTGTGACCAGTACGATACCGGTATTAAGGTGGACCAGGTGGTACTGCAGGATGTAAATCCGCCTGATGCAGTAAAACCCGCTTTTAACGAAGTTAATGAAGCTCAACAGGAACGGGAAAAACTAATTAACCAGGCCCGCTCTGAATATAACAAGGTTATCCCCAAAGCCCGGGGTGATGCCCAGAAGGTAATCGAAGAAGCCAAGGGGTATGCCATAAAACGGGTGAATGAAGCCAAAGGTGAGGCAAACCGCTTTAACTCCATATTCCGGGAATACAGCAAAGCCCCGGAAATCACCCGCCAGCGAATCTACCTGGAGACTATGAATGACATTTTACCCCGGGTGGGCCGGAAATTGATTACCGATGAGAAAGCCAGCGGAATTCTGCCATTGTTTGATTTAAGCAAGGGAGGGTCCGAAAAATGAGCAAGATTATTTTTGTCATCTCTGGTATTGTAGCCTTCCTGCTGCTGATTGTGTTTTTTGATGCGGCCTACATCATTAATGAGAAAGAACAGGTCATTATCACACGATTCGGGAAACCCATAGGCGATCCTATTATTGATCCCGGCATCCATTTTAAATTTCCTTTCCTTAATAAGGCGAATTTCTTTGATAAACGCTTCCTGGAATGGGACGGATCACCTAATCAGATTCCCACCAAGGATAAGCGGTTTATCTGGGTAGATACCTATGCCAGATGGCATATCGTGGATCCCCTGCTCTTCTTTCAGCGTCTGCGGGATGAACGTGGGGCCCAGTCCCGTCTGGATGATATTCTGGATGGTGAAACCCGGAATGCAGTCGCCAATCACGACCTGGTGGAAATCATCCGCACCAGCAACCGGGAGATGGAAATCGGTGATATCCTGGAAGAGATCCAGGAATCGAATATTGATTTCCAGATCAAGGACGGCAGAGAAAAAATCACCCGCCTGATTATTGAAACAGTCACCCCGAGGCTGGCAGAACTGGGAATTCAGCTGCTGGATCTGAGATTCAAACGGATTAATTATGTGGAAGAAGTGCAGCAGAAAATCTATGAGCGAATGATTTCCGAGCGGAAACGTATCGCGGATAAATTCCGGTCTGAGGGTCAGGGAGAAGCCTCCAAAATTCTGGGAGACAGAGAGCGTGACCTCAATCAAATTGAGTCCGAAGCGTACCGTACGTCTCAGGAGATTATTGGAAAGGCTGATGCCGAGGCCACCAACATATATGCCCGGGCATATGACCAGAACGCATCATCAAGAGACTTTTACAAATTCCTCAAGACTATGGAATCATTCAAGAATACTCTGTCCGAAAAAGACTGGCTGATTTTATCCACTGAAGGTGATTTTTTCAAATACCTGCAGAAGCAGACCGGCCGATAATACAAAAAAACCCGGCGACGTTCATGGTTGCCGGGTTTTAGTTTAGAAGCCTCCCAAATAAAAGCTTTATATTGTCTCGCTTTCTGTCACACGGGTATATACATCGAATTGGGGCGTATTTTCAAAATGTTTCTTTACTGCACACTGATCAGCAGCCCGTACCAGCGCCGCGTGATATTTCTCCGGGAAATCCGAAGACACCTGAATTTCCAGATCTACCTTCCCCAGCATTCCGGAAAAAGGATTGCTGTGCATACGTTGAATAAACCTTATCCCTTCTGTAGGTAAACCTCTCTGCTGGCAGAAACCCAACACATAAATGCCGGCGCATGTGCCTATTGACGCCAAAAAAGTGGCAAAAGGTGTGGGAGCTGAGCCCGGTTCACACTACGTCCCGGCTGATCAGTTGATACATCGTAAGGTCCAAAATGGGCATCAACTTTTAAACCTCCGGGGAAATCAATTACCATTTCCATTATTTCAGTTCTCCTTTTTAAATAACTATCAGGACGAAAAAATATCAATATAGATGAAAGGCAATAACAAAAGTTACAATATTCCATCAAAACCAGTGATAGTAAAAAGGAAACAAACAATAGAAGTCTCATTACCTATTAGAACAATATTAACCCTTAAACTGGGTATTATAAAGATGAGAGTAAAGTCCGCCTTTGGCCAGTAGTGTCTCATGATTTCCCTTTTCAGCAATTCTTCCCGCATCTATCACCAGGATTTTATCGGCATTTAGAATAGTTGACAGCCGGTGGGCAATTACAATAGAGGTCCTTCCTTTCATCAGCTTATTCAAAGCTTCCTGCACCAGAATCTCGCTTTCAGTATCCAGGGCTGAGGTGGCTTCATCAAGCAAAAGTATGCGGGGATTGCTCAGAACCGCCCTGGCAATAGCAATTCTCTGGCGCTGTCCACCGGAAAGTTGAACACCCCGCTCACCTACTTCCGTCTCATACTTTTCCGACATTTTTTCAATAAAATCGTGCGCATTTGCAATGCGTGCAGCTTCCGTCACTTCTTCATCACCGGCTTCCAGTCTGCCATAACGGATATTGTCTTTGATGCTGGCTGAGAACAGAATCGTTTCCTGTGGTACCATGGCTATGAATTTTCGCAGATCATAGAGGGAGATAGTTTTAATATCAAAATCATCGATTAAGATGACCCCTTGCTGGATGTTATAAAAACGGGGTATCAAGTTGACAATTGTAGATTTACCACCCCCACTGGGACCTACCAGAGCAACAGTTTGCCCCACTTCCGCCCGGAAGGATACTTGGTGTAACACATTAGAATTTCCACTATAAGAAAAGGATACATCCCTGAATTCAATATCCCCGCGAATAGTTCTGATTATGTTATCCGGTAAATTGGTAATATCCAGTTCGGGTTTTTCATCCAGGAGTTCATAAATCCTCCCTGCTGAGGCCATGGCCTTCTGGAAGATGACATTTGAATCGCCCAGGGCTTTTAAAGGTTTATAAGCCATAACTACCAATCCGATGAAAGTTATAAAGGTCCCTATGGTCATTTTACCCAGACTAATCTGCCAGGAACAGAATAATACCATAAGAGCCATACCACTGGTGCTGAAAATTTCATTAAAAGGTTTAAGTAATGCTACCAGCCGTACAATCTTAATGGAGAAATCGTAATTCCGACGGGAATGATTTTCAAAATTCTTCCTCTCAAATTCTTCCCGGTTAAAGGCTTTAACAATTTTAATAGAATTGATTTTCTCAGTCAAAAAAGAAGTGATATCTGCGACGTTAACCGAGATATCGTGACTGACATGACGTATACGATCACCGAAAAATTTGATAACAATTCCAGCAAAAGGAAAGACCATCAAAGAAAGCAGTGAAAGCTTCCAGGATGCAAAAAACATAGCGGTCAAATAAACCAACGTATAGATCAGGTTCTGTGAGAATTGTACCATGGAGGTCATGGAGTTATCGAGCTGGATCACATCATTACTTATGCGGGCTACTATGTTTCCGGTTTTTTCCCGGTCAAAAAAACGCATAGGAAGCACTACAATGCGGTCGAAAATTTCCTGGCGGATTCGCATGAGAAATTTGTGGGAAGTGGAATTCATCAGGTATTCCCGGATATATACAAAAACTACTTTGAATATAACCAGTAAAATAATCGCCAGGGCAAAATAGAAGATAAAACGGGTAATATCCTTCTGGTTTTCGAGGTGAAGGGTAAAAAAATGAATCCCGCCCCGTTCAAAATCCTGGTGAAGAAAAAATTCTTTACCAGCCCGAACCTGATTTTGAATTTTGGTTAATGCATCAAAAAATATACCGATAGACAGGGCAAGAATTGTATCACTCATTCCCATCAGTGCTGTTGCTACCAATCCCCAGAAAATTCTCAGTTTATAGGGGGAAAAATATCGGATAAATCGGCTTGTGTTATTCAAAATATATATACCGGTTTATAATATACTGCCATATAAATTAACAAATTATAATATGGTATTTAAAATGATCCAACAACAATGTTAAAAGACTTAACAATTATGCTTTTATCATGGTCTTGATTAAATTTGCCGAGACCCTTAACGCAAATTGTTAATTATAAAAATTCCGCTTCCCAAACCTGAATGACATTCAGACTTATGACGAGATCAACCATAATATTCTTTTTTTATGAAAAGAATGTGGGTAAATTCTGCCGGCTATAATCCGGAATAATGATGGGAAAAAGAAAAGAATCAAATTCACAATATTTGAAAAATAATTTACTGGATGTCCGGATACTGAAATTCTCGGCAGTAGGTATCAGCGGTGTTCTGGTCAATACAGGATTTTTGTACATATTTACAAGATATTTTCACATGGTATACTTTGTTTCCAGTATTTTTTCTATTGAATTGTCAATTATAAGCAACTTTATATTCAATGATATATGGACATGGCAGGATCGCATAAAAAAAAGTCTCTGGAAGCGAATTGTACAATATCATATTTCGGTTGGTATCACAGCTGTTTTAGTAAACTGGGTCATCCTGATCCTGTTGACTGAGCTTTTTGATCTTTATTACCTGATTTCAAACCTTGTTGGTATCGCCTTCGGTACTTTGGCTAACTATCTAATTAATGATCTCTGGACTTTTAAAAACAGATAAATCCATGCTTGGTATCCTAAAAAAATATTACCACGGTACTTCACTATTCAGCCTTCTGATTCTTTATATTATCATGCTTGCGTTTCTGGTAATGGAAATTAACAATCACAGGCTTTGGATGAACGATTTCAAAGTGTATTATACCGCAAGCGGTCGGTTTATCAAAGGGGAAACGTTGTACCAACCATTGATTGACGGTCATTTTCATTACAAATATTCACCTCCCGCAGCATTTTTTTTTACTCCTTTTCTTCTTTTTCCCTTTTCAGTTGCCAGCGTTCTCTACTGGCTTATTAATTCCGCATTAGTCTGCCTCGGATTTTACCTGATTCTTAAACTACTTCAATCTCGTCATACCGATATCCCAATATCCAGATTAAATTTTGTGATTCTTCTGACGGCGCTCATCATGTCTGTCCATTTAGAACGGGAACTTCATCTGGGGCAGGTAAACCATCTGTTGTTGGTAACCTACATCGCCATAATGTTCCTCTTTGTGCAAAATCGTATGGTTGCTCCAGCAATTTTATGGGCAGGGAGTCTATTTATAAAACCATTCGGACTGATCTTCCTGCCATACTTTATTGTTAAGAGAAAATACGGGATGCTGATTTACGGATTGCTATTTCTGATTGTTTTTCTAATGATTCCATTTCTTTTTTATTCTCCGGTAGCGATGTGGAAAGAATATCATTACTGGTTGAGTGAAATGGGGCTTGAACTGGCCCAAAAAGAGGGATTTCTGGCAGCTGGCAATCATACCATATTTTCTATCCTGGTCCGTTATACCCCACTTCGATATCTTCATTTTAATGACCAGTTGAAGCTAATATATCAATTATTTATACTGGTGTTAATTTCAGGTATTTTTTTGTATCTGCTTAAGAAGGGGCGCCGGATGAATAAACCGCAGATTCTGGAATTCAGTTTTCTGATATCTCTTATTCCAATGCTTTCTTTTACCAGCTATAATGCGTTTGGTTTTTTCGAATTAACTGTATTTTTGGTTGTTTTTCATTTTTCAGATTTCTCAAAAAGAATAAAAATAGCTGCAATTATTGGTGTGATCTTTGTGGGGGGAAATATTCATGATATCATGGGACACAAACTCTGGACGCTATTTAATGACTGGTCTCTGGTGGGAATAGGAGCCCTGCTGTTAATGGTTGGCCTGGTATTCCTCAGGAAAGAACAAATTATTTAGCTGAATAAATTGAATTTTAAAACCAGTTGATTATTCAAAATAAAAATATCCAATAAATACAAAAATCAAACATTTACAATTTCAAATAACGTAACCTGCCCGCCAGAAGATTTAGTTGCGTCTTCTGTTATATTCTATTTGTCTCGATATTTTTTCAGTTTGCCTCCACACCCTCATAAGATTTTCGCCAAAGATTTTCTTAATCTCCCCTTGCCGGTACTCTCTTCTGAGTAATTCGGCAATAATATTAGGGTATTTGGACACATCCTCGAGACCCGGGGGAACTGTGGTAACTCCCTCAAAATCTGAGCCGATACCCACGTAATCTACTCCGACAAGTTTTACCACTTGGTCAATATGATCAACTACCTTTCGCACATCTCCTCTGTCAGCCGGATACTTTATTTTCAGGTCCTGCCAGAATTTCCGGGCCGGCGAGTCGTTTTCGCTTAAATGATGTTCGGCCAGAAACTGATCCATTTCCTTTTGTGCCGCCATAGACATCCGGCTAAATTCCGCCGTGAGGAAGAAAGAACCCACAGGTACCTGAACCACGCCCCCTTTTGCCGCAATCATTTGAATCATGGAATCCGTTAGGTTTCTTTCAAATCCCGGTGTGAAATAACGACACCCCGAATGGGAAGCAATCACCGGAGCCCCCGACAATTCCACGATCTGATAAAAGCTTTCATCCGAGGCATGAGATACATCTACCATTATGCCAAGCTTGTTCATTTCCTTGATGACTTCTGTTCCAAAAGGACTCACACCATGCCATTTCTTTTCTTCGTCAAAGGATGAATCACAAATACGGTTATTTTTAGAATGTACCAGTGTGATATACCGAATACCACGCTCGTAAAAATGATGAAGGTTAGTAATATCCCCCTGAATCGCTGTACCATTTTCAATCCCCAGGGCAATATAAACTTTGTCCGTATCCAAGCTCAGGGAATTTTCAACAGGAGAAGAAAATATTTCAAATTTATCAGGCCATCTTTTTGTAAGGCTGTAAAGCAGATCTATCCGCTCGTCAGTAAATTCCCGTGCATTACTGCTATCTTCAAAGATAGGAGGAACGTATATCGCCATGAACATCATATTCAATCCACCCTGACGGGCTTTTTCATAGTCAAACTGTCCATCAGGTGCATCTATAAACCTGTTGATATTATCTATGGATGCTCCCGCAGGTATATCAATATGGGTATCAACTATCATTATCCGATGCGCCATATCAACGGCTTTTTGCTGTAAATTATCATTTGATGATTTCTGGGTGTTCCCGCAGGTTATATACAGGAAAACTAAAGAAGATAAAATCGAAAAATATACTTTCTTTCTCACTTTGTTGTCCTACAAGAATCAGATATATATTTTTTTAAGATATCCCAGCAGAAATTGATTGAAAACATCCGGTTTTTCGAGATTGCTGAGATGGGCTGCACCCTCAATTATTTTCAAGGCTGCCTCCGGACAATTTTCTACCATTTCTTCTGCTTCACCAAGACCTACTATGTCATCATTTTGACCGCTTATAATCAGAACCGGAAAATTTATATCATTCAACAATTTCAGGGAATTCTTTCGATATGCCATGGCCTGTTGTGCCTGAATAATTCCTTCCGTTTCACATTCAGCCATTATGCTATAAACATGCTCTACCAGATCAGGCATATTATTTTGGGTCTCCCGAGTGAAGAATATATTCCGATGCAGATCATAAATAAATGATGGATCGCCCTTTTTTATAAGAGTATCAATCATTTGAAATCTTTTTTTTCGAGCCTCATCAGTGTCTGCTCGGGCCCGCGTGTTGGCCAGAACGAGACCGGCGAATACACCAGGATGATTCCTATAAAGAGCCAGTGCTACATATCCGCCCATGCTGAGTCCCACAAAAACCGCCTTGCGTACCCCTAACTGTCTAAGAATATCCAAGATAACCTCCCCATAATCTTCCATTTCCATAGTCTTTTTTACCACTTTACTCTGACCAAATCCGGGATAGTCTACAGCAACAAATTCAATATTATTTTTATTCAGCATATCTATCTGGGGATTCCACATTTTCTGATTTACCGGAAAGGCATGCAATAATACTACCGGAATTCCTGCCATTCCTATCCGGATATTCAATGAATCATTATGAGTCAGCACGGTCCTGTAACCTTATATTTATTAATTTTTGTTCTCTGCAATACCTTATAATATCCTCGTGAAAACCCGACTCTAAAAACTGTGTACTCAAAATAGTGTCATTAATATATTCTGCCAGGTTGTGAATTAATTTACAGCTATTTCTATAAATTTTTCTAACCACGTTTTCACTGTCAACCTGCCTACTCAACCTGGCATTCTCACAAAATGTCAAATATCTGATGTAAGGGAAATTACATTTATCTGAAATATTAATGGCTTTTTGAAATGCATTTTTTGCTTCCGTAGTATTCCCATTTTGCCTGAACAATCTGCCCTGAAGATAATATCCCGATGCCTGATAACGGGGATATTCCCGGGATTTTTTAATTATCAAATCCACAATGCGTTGAGATTTATCTGGCCGATCCATTTCAAGAGACCATTGAGAAAAATAGAAAAGGTAGTTCAGATAATCAATTTGGTTACTGCTTAAATTAACTAACTTTTTTCCCTGGCTTAATATTACCCGTGCTTTTTCAAAACGTTTGTGCTGTACTTCATAATAAGAAAGATACATTTTAGCCAATAACAGTATATTGGTTTGCTGATTTTTTTCGGACCATTCCTCTACTTCCTTCAGAAATTCATGGGCTCTCAACAGGCCATGAACCAGTAAATAGATATGTCCCAGATGTAATTTTATTTCATTCATTTGTTCGTGAAAACCATATCTGAAAGAGATTTCCATGCCAATATCCAATGTCCTCTGGGCTTCTCCATACAGAGCCTGCTCCTTATAAATCATGCCCAACTGAATCAATGTCTGCACATTAAGTTCCGGTCGGTGCAGGACATACAAATCAGTGTTTATTTTTTTCAGGTGGCTGTGTGCCAGTTGCCACTTTCCAATTTGAGAATAAATTTCGGCAAGATAAAACACCAGTTGTACCTTTAACTTAGGTTGATATATATAGAAAAGAATTTGCCATAGTTCATAACAATGCTTTAAAGCAGTAGTATAAGATTTATTTTTTAATAACAACTGGATTTTATCTCTCAATAGAATTGCATAAAATTCCTGCATTCCATTTTGAGCAGTGACACTTCTGAGGATTTGATTGATCAGATCCAGATACTGATGAGAATTTTCAAATAAATAACTTTTCAATTTTGAATAAATTTTAATGAGGTGGGAAAAATTTTTTACATCACTGTAGAATCCAAGCGCCTTCCTGTATTGATGCCAGGCCTGGTCTGCATGAGCCAAATTGGATTCAATATCGCCAATCAATTCATAACAGCGACCAATAGTTTCTCCCTCGCAAAATTTTTTAACCCGAGTCTCTCTGATTAGATAACGAGCTTCCTGAAAGGAATCCATTTCCACCAGAGCCTCAGCCATTTTCAGATTCACCTGTAGCCATTTTCTTTTAATAGAAGGTGCAATCTCATCTTCCTCACTGGTATAAAGTGCCCGTAGTTTTTTTAAAATTTCAAAGGCATTTTCATAACCACCCATGAACATATAAATATCGCTCAATGACTCCAGAATGTTTTCCAAATTATCCAGCACTATTGATTCTGATTCAGAAATTCTGACTGCAAAGTAAAATCGGTCAGCTGAATGCTCGAAATCTCCAATTTCCTTAAAGAATTCCCCTTCTTTACAGGCAAAGATCACCGCTTGCTGTATTTTACCAATATCATACATTAAATCTGAAATTTGATAAATTCTGTTCAAAATTCCTGCATTCATCAAGGATGAAAATTTGTCAATAATATCGGATAAATTCTCTACCGGTACATGATTTTTCAACCACTTCTTAAATTGGGGAGGATGCAGCATAAAACAGATATTTCCTTCCCAATATATTTTTTGAAGAAATCCAGATTCAATCCAGCTTGAAATTTGGCTCTGTTTTATTTTTATTTTTTTCAGAAGATTTTGAAGATCTTCCTGTCGAATCGGATCACCCAGATGGGCCAGGAACGCCAGGAGATTTGCAGCAATCTCCTTCTGATAGAGTAACACAAAAGAAAATATTTCATCCCATGTTTCGGGTAGCCTGATCTTCTGAAGGGTTTTAATATTTAAAAACTCTTCTTGCCCGGGATTCAACAAGTTTTTGTATACAGAGCTTGATAACAGCCTTATCTTTAAAGGATTACCGCCGGCTTTTAGATAACAATGATTGGTAATTAACCGGGCATTCAGTGAAGAGGTTTCAAAATAATTCCGGATTAATGATTCTGTTGTCTGTATGGACGGCTTGGTGAGAATAATTTCATGATGAGTCTTTAATTCATTTTTAAATGGACCTGCAGGATTAATAGTATAGATGACCTGAACAGGGAAATGACCGATAGAATTTATATAATTCTCCATTTTCCCAAACTGCAGACTATCCAATTGGTTAATATTTTCAAGGATTATTACCGGGATTTTTCGTCCAACAATGAAATTTAAAAATTCCAGAAAGATTTGATTAAACCAGTCAAATTTTTCTTCAGATTTTGCGGGAAGTTCTCGAATCTTCTCCGTTAAATAATATTGGTGACTTTTTGAATAAGTGTTCAAGAATTCTTCAAATTCCAACCGAGTTTGCAGATAATATTTCATCGCATGACGAATAAGAAAAGCCGCTGTAAACTGGTGTAACAAAAAATCAAGATGCCCAATTATAAATGCCTTTTCACCAAGCTGGGAGACATAGTGTGAAATTAATTCCCGTTTACCCATTCCGGTTTCACCCACTATTGAAATTTTCGTTAATGTTTCAACAGATGGTTTTTCCAAAATTTGTGCTACATCCTCAAGAATATTTGAACTGAGCCACAGCATGCTTTATAACCCTTTAGAAAAAAGTCCGGTATTATAAGAAATTAAAAAGAATCTTTTAAATCCCTTTCTTCGCCAACAGAACGCCATGTCCTGAAAAGATAGGGTAAAATACAAAGGATACAATATATGTGATCCGCTGGTGTCAGATTAACAGATTATTAATAAAACCAAGACTTTATCTGGAAGCTATTCCAATGACTAATATTCAGTTGATCTCTTCCAGAATTGCAGTAAAGTGCCTCAAGAAAGGTGGTTCATTTACTAATCTTAATCCTTTCATCTCAGATTTTTTTTTCTGAATCGAAACAAGTGCTTCAGCGACAAATTGAAGATGGGAGATGGTATAAACCCTTCTCGGAATGGCGAGTCTAACCAGATCTAGTTTCGGATAGATCCATTCACCCGAAATGGCGTTTTTCGAAGCAAACATTAAGCTGCCTATTTCCACCCCGCGGATCCCGGCCTCCCGGTACAGAGCAATAGTTAATGCCTGGGCGGGAAAGCGGGATTGTGGAATATGAGATACAAACTTCCTGGCATCAATATAAACAGCATGTCCACCAATGGGCTTAACTACCGGTATGCCGGCAGTAATCAAAAGTTGTCCCAGGTAGGCAGTATGCTCCATCCTGTAGACAAGATATTCCTCATCCAACACTTCCTGCAGACCCAGAGCCATTGCTTCCAAATCCCGTCCGGCCAGGCCACCATAGGTTGGAAAACCCTCTCGTAGAATCGAAAGATTTTGCAGCCTTTGATAAACAGATTCATCACGCAGCGCAATAAATCCCCCAATATTCACCAGGGCATCTTTTTTGGCACTAACCCAGCATCCATCTCCATAGGAAAACATTTCCCTGACGATCTCACGGACAGATATATTGGAATATTTCGGCTCACGCAATTTAATAAAGTATGCATTTTCAGCAAACCGGGCGGCATCAAAGAAAAACATAATGTTATTAGAGTGGCAGATTTCGCTTATCACCCGGATATTCTCCATGGATACCGGTTGCCCCCCCCCACTATTATTGGTTATGGTTAGACACACCAATGGTATTTTTTCTCTTCCATATTTCTTAATAGCTGCTTTTAATCTATCCGGATCCATATTCCCTTTAAAAGGATGGTTAAACTCAGGATCAAGCCCTTCCGCAATCACACAATCAAGTGCTTCTGCCCCCAAATACTCTATATTAGCCCGGGTAGTATCAAAATGGATATTACTAGGGACAACACTATCGGAATTCAGAAGAGTTGAAAAGAGAATATTCTCTGCAGCGCGGCCCTGATGAGTGGGTAAAACTAAGGGAAAGCCTGTGATATTTTCAACAGCCTCCTGAAGATGGAAAAAATTACGGCATCCGGCATAAGATTCGTCTCCTGTCATGAGTCCGGCCCACTGACGATCACTCATTGCGGATGTTCCAGAATCTGTCAGCAGATCAATAAAAACCTTCTCTGCGGGAATATTAAAGACGTTAAATCCTGCCTCAGCTATTAGGCGTTCCCGTTCATCGCGGGGAATGAGATGTATGGGTTCGACCATTTTAATGCGAAATGGTTCCAGAGGAATTTTCATTGTCATTCCTTTCAGGAGTATAACCAGAAATTCTATTGACATAATAAATGGATCGTCACAAATCTCGCGGGAATCAGATTGCCATCTGGCAGGAATAATGATCCGATAATCAAATCCACTTTTCCAGTGCTTTTTTTAATTTTTCCATCGAAAAGGGCTTTGCTAAAAAAGACGTGTTATCATCTACCATAATTTGGTTGAGTTCATCGGATATGTTCATACCACTGGTAAAAATAACCTGTCCTTTATATTCTGGGTAATTTAATACAATATCCCGGTAAAGGTCAATTCCCGATAAATCAGGCAGGGTCAAATCTATGATAAAAAAATCAAATTTTTCATTAGTAATAATATGTTGGGCAGACTTTGCATTTTCCGCCACAGTACAATTTAATCCAAAAATATCGAGCAGATTTACGAAAACCGCCGCCAGATCAGGCTCATCTTCAACAATAAGTACTCTTTTTATCTTTGCATTTCCCATAGAAATAAATCCAATTTTATAACTTCAATAACTAATTTGGGGAAAGACATTTTATTAGACGAAAATTTACAATTATATATACTCACAATAATTTAGTCAAGATACAATAAATTCCTTTTTCAATGCAATTGACAAATATTATTTTCCCCATAAATTATGGTTTGTAAATATAAAATAATTGGCCCGCAGATCAGACAAATGTACATCATCATCTAAATGCGGGCAGTCAACTCCGGCTTAAAATGCCTCCTCCTGTGTCTGAAGGGAACGGCTGATAATCGTATAAAAACAAAATTTGGATTTACCTTCCAGGGGGAGAACTCAAATACTTAAAAATTATCTTTACAGTTAACCCGCCAGATCACTCCTGTCTTTTTTCTGAGTCGTGTCGCTATCCGGTTTCATCTTTTCTGTTTCCGATCTATCTTCCGGAATCGAATGATTGTCTCCTTTAATGTCCAAATCATTTTTAATATTCTGAGTCGCATTTTTGAATTCATTGATGGAACGACCTAAAGACCGGGCTAATTCGGGTAATCTTTTTGCGCCGAACAGAATAAGAATAATCAGAAAGATCACGATTAATTCAGGGGGGCCTATGCCAAACATATATAACTCCTTATATTATTATGATATAATTTAAACCCCGAATAAGTTCAGGGGTTTCGGACCCAAGTAAATGGTTATTGCACCCAACGCAGGAAGTAAGCTGCAATTGCTATTCCCAGTACACCGATAACATTTAGCTTCAGACTGAAACCAAGAGTAAAAGTGAGTATAATAATATCCAAAGTCGTCGGACCGAGTGTGAATACTGCAGACCGCAGAAAAAACTCTTTCACTACACCCTGGGGTAAAATGAATGCCAGAATTTCACCCAACGCACTCCCAATGAACGCTCCTAACAAGATGATTACGAACATCCAGCCCAGACTTTTTTTTCTCATCGGGTTAAATCTCCCTATGTTCTAAGAAATCATCGATTCAAACAGATAACGACCGTCAGCAGAGCCGAGTATTTGCTCTATAGCTCTTTCCGGATGAGGCATCATGCCGAGAACATTCCCTTTCTTATTAATGACTCCGGCAATGGAATCTCTGGAACCATTGGGATTATCGGTGTCTGTTAATTTTCCCTCTGCAGAACAATAACGGAATACAATCTGATTATTATCTATCAATCCCTGATAACCGGCATCACCAATAAAATAATTTCCTTCGCCATGAGCCACCGGGATTGATAAAGTCTGACCCTTTTTCATTTTACTGGTAAAGATTGTATCTATATTCTCTGCTCGAATATAAACATTTTTGCAGATAAAACGCAAATTACGGTTTCTCATTAGGGCACCGGGAAGAAGACCGCTTTCAGTCAGGACCTGAAAACCATTACAGATACCAAGCACTTTCTTTCCCATTTCAGCAAAGTGAACAACCTCCTGTAAAATTGGTGAAAACCGGGCAATAGCGCCGGCGCGAAGGTAATCTCCGTAAGAGAATCCTCCGGGAAGTACAACCGCATCAAAACCCTTAAGAGATGCTTCCTGATGCCATATGAAATGAGTTTGATCTCCTAACATTGTCTTTACGGCATAATACATATCATGGTCACAATTGGAACCGGGAAAAACAATAATTCCTACTTTCAATTCAATCCTCGGCTATTTCGTAAGTGTAATCCTCAATAACAGGATTTG
Organism: uncultured Caldithrix sp.; assembly: GCA_964461135.1. Classification (GTDB taxonomy): domain Bacteria; phylum Calditrichota; class Calditrichia; order RBG-13-44-9; family RBG-13-44-9; genus RQOF01. The sequence goes on from CAYWTB010000053.1 coordinate 16,037, forward strand.
CAAGTAATTTCCTACAGGCTTCTTCAATCTTCACATGGGCTTCATTTCTGTTATTCTCCTTCATATCCAGTTCTATTAATTTTCCGATGCGAACATTCTCCACAGTCGAAAAACCAAGATGATGCAATGCATTATTCACAGTTTTCCCCTGTGGATCCAGGATACCATTTTTCAGGCGTACTTTAATAACAACTTTCATTCTTTATCATCCTTCTTCTTTTCGGTCTTTTTGTCTGAATCCCCACGTAATACAGAAAGAGTAAGATAGAAAGGTCCTGAAAAAACATACAATACAGCCAGAGGGAAGAATACTTCCTGAGGGAAAAATATCACCAGTATTATGCCCGCCACAAAAACCAGAAATTTACTGCGGTTTTCAACACCGGTTTGCAAAGAAAAACTGGGAACGGTTTCATAACGTATACTGGTAACCATTAGCACAGAGACAGCAATGACCAGAAAAAGAAAAACTTTTTCCCAACGCAAATATCCCCAGAATGAGAAGTTAAATACCAGAAATGTGGCTATGGTAACAGCAGCAGCCGGAATCGGAAGTCCTTCAAAAAACTCTTTGGTTGTTCCTTTCAGACGTATGTTAAAACGAGCCAGGCGGATAGAACCAAAAACCAGAGGGCTCACACTGATTAGCATCCCCAGAGTTCCCCAGGAACTGAATACCATTTTATAAGCAAGAAATGAAGGTGCGAAGCCAAAGGAAATCACATCAGCCAGAGAATCATACTCTACTCCAAATCGCGAATCAGCTTTGGCAAATCTAGCAATTTTCCCATCCAGGGTATCCAGCACAGCTGCCGCAACAATTAGCCATGCCGCCTGGACAAATTTACCACTTGTGCAAAGAATAACCGAAAAATAGCCGCAAAACATGTTAGCCATAGTAAAGGCGCTGGGAACCCAATTGGTTTTTACTTTCACCTGAAAACCCCTATGATTGATTCTCCCCCTTTTACTTTATCACCGACATTTACCCTAAGGTCTACCTGATCAGCCTTAAAATAAACATCAACCCGTGAACCATACTGGATCATACCCATGCGCTCACCCGCTGTGGTCTGATATCCTTCCCGCAATTCACAGACAATTCTTCTTGCCAGTATACCTGCTATTTGAGTGAACATGACCTTTCGACCTTTTTCATCCAAAATTCCGATAACACTCTGCTCATTCTCAACAGATGCTGCTTCTTTGAAAGCCGGAAGAAATGATCCCTGCCGATAACTGAAATGTTCTACTTTCCCGCTAATGGGTGAACGGTTTACATGAACATTGAAAATCGAAAGGAAAATACTCACTCGCCTCACCTCTGCATCAAAAAAATCATTTTCTTTAACTTCAGTGATTTTCATGATTTTTCCATCCGCAGGGGATAAAATGGCCTGAGAATTTTGAGGGATATTCCGTTCCGGATCACGGAAAAATAGTAAGTTAAAGATACTCAAAATGCAGGACAGCACCGTCATGATTATCAGGATGGGTTGCCCGAATATTATTGAAAGAACGAAAATGACCACAAAAAGAATCCAGCTGCCCACTACCAGACCAAATCCATATTTTGTAATAGGAACCAAATCAATACCTCATTTTATTTGAGTATGATTTCCTGCAGTTTTGGATAGAGTTGTTTTGCTGTTTCTGCAGATAAATGGAAGGTTTTTTTATCAAATTTACCATCCTTGTTTATCCCCCACACGTTAAATGTGTCGGGCGAAATTTCGTCCCCCAGCATAACCTGGTGTCCCGATTTGCCAAATTCCAGTGTAAAATTTACCAGAGCCAGATTTTTCCTCTGAAAAAATGATTTGAGTACAGCATTTACTTTTGTCCCGATTCTAACCACCGCACTCATGTCATTGCGATCACATAATCCCAATGCATAGGCATGATAGTCATTAATCATCGGATTTTTTAACTTTGCATCTTTCAGATAATATTCCAGAACCGGCGTTTCCAGAATAGTACCATCTGCAATTCCCAGCCTTTTGGACAAACTGCCCGTTGCCGTATTCCAAATCAACATTTGCAGAGGAATCATTGAAAGTTTTTTTACCAGTGAACTTTTATCATCAATTCTTTTTATAAAATGAGTCGGCACATTGTAACTTTGAAGATATCCGAATAAAAATGACGAAATTTCGGAATTAATAATGCCCTTCCCTTTGATAGTAGATTTTTTTCCTGTTTCGAAAGGCAGAGTATCAGAAAATTCCATTAGAAGATGGTCGTTCTGATCCGTAGGATAGAGACTTTTTGTCCGGCCTTCAACAAATTTTTCTTGAACTTTCACAAATTCCTCCAACTTATATAAGTTTAAGTTTCTTAAAAATATAATTTACATTTTTTAAGCGGTTTTCCAAATTACAAATTAAATCAATTTCAGAAGGTTCCAGGTACTGACAAATTTCCGGATCATTTTTAAGCTGATCGGTAAATTCTCTTGCGGTTTCCCATACGGCCATGGCATTTTTCTGAACCAGCTGATACGCTTTTTCACGGCTTAATCCCTTTTCAATCAATTTAAGTAAAACCGGTTGCGAATAAATAAGTCCATGTGTCTTTTCAAGATTTCTTTTCATGTTCTCCGGATAAACCGTCATATCTTTTAACACTTGAATCATTTTATAAAGCATATAGTAAAGCGTAATAGTCGCATCAGGTATTATAATCCGTTCCACACTGGAATGAGAAATATCCCGTTCGTGCCACAAGGCGATATTTTCCATACCGGTAATGGCAAAACCACGTAGCAACCGAGCTAATCCGCTAACCCGCTCACAAATTATAGGGTTCTTTTTGTGGGGCATGGCTGAGGATCCTTTCTGCCCTTTACCGAATGGTTCCTCCACTTCCAGGACTTCTGTTTTTTGCAAATGACGAATTTCAGTAGTGATCTTTTCCAGACCGGCGGCTATTAATGCCAGAGTATTCAAGTACTCCGCATGCCGGTCACGCTGAATGATCTGGGTGGAAATGGGTGCCGGTTCCAGGCCCATCTTCTCGCAGACATATATTTCTATAGAAGGATCCAGATGATCATAGGTACCCACTGCACCAGATATCTGTCCGACTGCGATATGTTCAATCGCATTTTCCATGCGCTGGATACTCAGTTGTGTATCACTGTACCAGAGGGCAAGCTTTAGTCCGAAAGTAATGGGCTCGGCATGAATACCATGTGTTCGTCCAACCATTACCGTATCTTTATATTTTTTTGCCTGTGCAGCAAGTATATTTTTCAGTTCGGACAGTTTTTGAAGAATTAATTCTCCTGCCTGTTTCATTTGCACTGCCAGCGTGGTATCCAGGATGTCTGAAGATGTCATTCCGTAATGAATATAGCGGGCTTCAGGACCAACATGCTCTGAAAGGTTCGTCAAAAATGCAATGACATCATGCTGGACTGTTTCTTCAATTTCCAGAATACGCTGAACATCAAACCGGGCTTTTTGACGAATGATGGGAACAACTTCTGCCGGTATAACCCCCAGTTTTGCCTGGGCCTCACAGGCTAAAATTTCGATTTGCAGCCAGACGGAATATTTATTTTCATCTTCCCAAATCCGGCTGATTTCCGGTAATGAATATCTTTTAATCATAGCAGAATTTATTTCTCCAGCAGTTTCATGTTTAAACTTTGTTCCCTGCCATTTCTAATAATATTAAAGTTCAATAAGCTACCCACCTGTAAGTCCATGTCCTCTAAAATTTTCACCATATTATCCGCATTGGAAATCGGGGTATTATTCACACTGATGATCACATCCTCCGCTTTCAAGCCCGCCTTCTCCGCCGAGCTTCCATCCTCAACCTGTGTAACAATAACCCCATGATCAACCTTCAAGCCCAGTGCCCGGATGATTAATGAATTCAAATCCTGAACTTTGAAACCTATCCAATAATTACGGTTCACACCACCTTCTTCCTTTAACTGTTTGACCACAGTACGGATCTTGTTAATAGGGATAGCAAATCCTATTCCCACAAAGCCTTCCTGATATCGGCTGCCTGTATAAATAAATGTATTCATTCCAATTACCTGCCCCAGTGAATTCACCAGAGGGCCGCCGCTGTTTCCATGATTAATAGCTGCATCCGTTTGAATCATATCCATGTAAACTCGGCCGGTTTCAGGAATTCTTCCCCAGTCCCTGTTTATAGCACTTATTACCCCCACAGTCACTGTCGGTTGATTGCTCAATTCAAACAGCCCAAAGGGATTACCCAGAGCAATGACCCATTCACCCACCATAAGATCATCTGAATTTCCGAATTCCATAAAAGGAAAATTCTGCCCATCGATTTTAAGAAGTGTGATATCCGATACTTTATCTGTGCCAACCAAATTCGCCTTGTGGCGTTCACCCCCCGGTAAAGTCACAATAATCTCAACACCGTCCCCTGCTACATGGTCATTGGTGAGAATATAACCATCCCCGGAAATGAGGAAACCACTGCCCAATCCCTGAACACGTTGTTCATATACACGATCCCGGAACAACTCAGGGAAAAAATACTGCCAGTAAGGATCATTTAAGAATGGGCTCCGCTGTACATACTTTTTAATCTGAATAACCGAAATTCCTACAACTCCCGGACTTACCTTGGAAACCGCCCGGGTAATGGCATTCTGTCGTGATTCTATAATATCAACAGATGCACTAATTCTGTCACTGGAATCAGTCTGGGCATAAGCACTTTGAAGAAACAGGCTGTCCTCATGGGCTCTTTGTTCATCTTTATTAGAATCGCAGGTTGCATTGATTAAAATAAAAACAATTAAAACCAATAAACCATTTAATACTTTCATGATTAATATTTCCTAAACCTTTTATTAATAAATAACCTCCTCTAAAAATAATCCGCGGGGTGGAGCGGTTTGTCCACCTCTGTTGCGATCCCGGGCTTGAAAGATGGCATTAAACTCTGTCAGGTCGAACCGGCCACGGGCCACATCAATCATTGTACCTACAATAGTTCTAACCATGCCATGCAGAAAACGATTTGCCACGATCCGGTAAATAAGATATTCATCCTGTATCCGCCAGGTGGATTCACTGACACGACAGGTTTTTCCTCTAGTCTGTGTCTCATGACGGGCAAACGACGAAAAATCGTGATTTCCGACAATTATCCCTGCCATAGATTGTAAAAGGGACATATCCAATTTGTAAAACAATTGCCAACAGAAATCACGAAATACAGCAGTCCTTTCTAGCGAAATAAAATACTGGTAAATCCTTTTTTGGGCATCAAAACGGGCATGAAATTCCACCGGAACCTCTTCCGCTAATTTGACAACAATATCAGCGGGGAGGTAGGAATTCAATCCCAAATAAATTTTGTTGATGGGTAGAGCTTTTTTCAAAGGAAAATTAATTACCTGTCCCCTTGCATGTACTCCTGCGTCAGTTCTTCCGGCTCCTATTACCCGAACTCTTTCCTGCGTCAACTGATATATTGCACTTTCAACAAAATCCTGAATTGTATTCCCGTCTGACTGACTCTGCCAACCACAATAATTCGTTCCGTCATATTCCAGAATTAACCTTATATTACACCCATCTATGGTACTTCTTGCCACAACTTTTTCCGGTCTTTTATTTCAGGATGATCGTTCCATATCTTTCTGTGGTACATGGAAGCAATTTTAAATTCCAAAATATTTTTGCTGCCATATGACCATCACAAGCTCGCAGAATATAAGAAATATTGTATGTAAATCAAATAATTAAATACAGTTGTGTTTAGTCAGGCAAATAGATTCCTGCGAAGGAAGCATCCTAAACATTGCCCCCGGTTAAAATGAAAATGTTCCTCTGTAATCTTTCTGTTAAGGCTAATTATCACAAATAAATAAATGCTTATTTGATTGCGCAATGAATACAGAATGTCAAAAATATAACTCCGGTTGTAAACGGTAAAATGATGAATATTACGGTTTAAGCAAGATGAGAAGATTCAAAACAGATTTGACGGAAGAGCTTATTGAATACAATTTTTAGATTGGCAAGATTCTAATACCCGGGATCATAGAAAAACATGGTATCAATTGCCGGCATTATTGATCTGCAGAGATTAGCGTATCCCCTGTTCCGGAATTAGAAAGTACCGTTCCAGATAAGGACGTGTAATTTTATCTTATAGTTTTTTTCGCATAAAAGGCATCAGAAGGCGATCAATAATTTTGTCTTTAAGTATTGATTTTTCAACAATTTCAGCTATATCGTTTTCAGAAATCTTTCCATACCAGATACTGTCGGGATAAATGACCATGGAAATTCCCTGATTACAGGTTCCCAGACAACCGGAATTGTTAATTCTGATCCTGTTCTTTAGCCTCTTCTGGTAATTTCTTCTTTAAATTTTATTCGAAGTGCCGGACTTCCCTTCTGGCTGCAGGAGCCGCGGCTGTCCGATTCATCACGGGAATTTTCACAGATAAATATATGTTTTTGATACAAACTCATTCCCTAATTCCTTTCAAACCGCTGATCTAAGGTTCCGAACAGCTATGGAAAAAACCGCATTTCGGGCATATTAACTTACATTTCCTGATAATTAACCCGAATCCACAATTATCGCAATATTCCCAGTAATCTTCTTTCTGAAAATCCGGGGAGTTTACGCAGGAATTAAAAGATTTTTCAGACTGTGATGAACTATAGCTTTTCGTCATTTTCACTTCTTCTTCCCTGCCCGATTTAAAAGTAAATAACCTTATTTACTTTTAAAATACAGATAGAAGGCATTCAATATAAGAAAAATCTGAAAGCAAGCAAAGAGAATACAGCTCCGGCGAGAGTATTAAAAAAATTAACCATGTCATTATTTATCCACCTGATTCCGGAAACAGTTTCCGTTAAAGTATTCCTGCAATGATGCTTTTTTTCTGTTATCTTATGACATACCGGACACCTGAATTGTACCTGAACAGTGGCACCTAACAGGCTATCCAGGAGACTTCCTGCAATTCCGCTTAGGGTCACCAGTACAACTATCAATAAAACAGACGAATTAATAAATAAAGAACCACTGAGGGTGAGAATTAAGGATCCGGAGGCTGCACCGACTATGCCAGCCAGTGTAACGCCTCCCGATGTACCGGTCGGAACCTGTTGGAGGTTGGAAATTAAATAAGGTTGCTGCCCAACCCGCATGCCGATTTCCGTGGCCCAGGTATCTGCGGTTGCTGCCGCCAGAGCTCCCAGATATGAAACATAAAGTGCCGGCCAGGGAAAAAAGATAAATAAAATCACCAGAATTCCTGCAATGCCCCCATTGGCAAGGACCTGTGCGTAATCCCGTCTGCTTCCCTTTTCAAAAATAGTTTCATACTCGGATTTCCCCAGCTTGGAAAGAATACTGGAAAGAATAAAAAAAGTGAGAATAGGAAAAGTCCATTGGCATCCCCCGAAACCGAATATTATGCATGCCAGAATAAATGCGGAAGCACTTCCACTGGTAGTCAGAAATTGAATTTTATAAGAAATTAAAATAACCAATGTGCTCATAAACATTCCAAGGAAAAACTGGACATGCTGCTCCCGACCCCCGGTGAGCAGAAAATAGAGAACAACTGCAGTAATAAGTGGTACTGATAAGTTATCATTACCCCCGTCTCCAAGAGCTTCTGCTACCGCAGCAATAATTGATGTAAGTAAGGAAAAGAGGAACAGAAAAAATGTCGTATGATTAGAAGTAACCAGATTAGGTGGATATAGCAGAAAGGTCAAAAATACAGCTATTGTACTGACAATAACCATACCGAACGAACCTTCCCATGATTTTTTATCCCGGATAAGGGTATATGGATGTGGACGCTTTAAACTATGTCCGATTATTGCAGCCGCGGCATCTCCTACTGCCATTACCATCATGGACGCAATAATAATAATCTTAAAATTCTCCCAAAAGAGAAGCACCAGCACAAAAAAGGAAAAAGCATAGTATACGGTTCCAAGATTATGCTTGTCCAGATGAATACCCGGCAGGAGATTTTTTTTCAGGGCAATATAATTGAAAATGGTGAAAAAAACAGCGACTGTTAACAAAGGAAGAGAGGTCTTCAGCAGTAAGGGTGTTAATAATAATAATAATCCTACAGAAATATGAACAATTTTACGAGTGGCTTCCTGACGCCAGTGAAGTTTTTTACGTATTAGTTCTGAAATAATAATCAAAGTCGGAATGCAAGCAAAAAGCAGCAGCAGATTCAGCCAGTCCGTTAAGGGAGGGATCTGAAAAATATGGGACAGGTTCATGATTTCAGCTGACCACAATATTGACAACTTTGCCGGGAATAACAATCACTCTTCGGATGGCTTTACCTTTAATTAAAGCAGGGATACGACCGAACTGGAGTGCACTTTTTTCGATCTCCTCTGTATTCAGATCTTTGGGGATTTCCATTTGGGCCCGAACTTTTCCATTTATCAGGATTCCATAATTAATAGTATCCGCCTCCAGAGCGTTGGGATCAAATTGCGGCCACCCATGGTCAAAGACACTAAATTTATGATCTGATTTTTCCCACAATTCTTCACCCAAATGGGGTGCAAAAGGAGCAAGGAGCAAAATCAATTTCTCAATTACTTCTCTAAGGAAAGCGCTATTAATCTCTTCTTTCGCCTTATCTGCCGTATAGCGATACAGGCCATTTACCAGTTCCATGATCCGGCTGATGGCCGTATTAAAATGAAACCGCTCCGTATCTTCTGAAGCCCCTTTAATTGAGGAATGCAGTATCCTGTTTAACTCTTTTTCCTCTTTCCGTAAAGTTGAGCTTTGCTGTTCTTCAGAAAAAACCCAGCGGTAATTCTGATAAAAACGCCACACGCGGTTTAAAAAACGATCCAGTGATGCTATGCCTTCATCACTCCATGGCCCCCCTTTTTCAAACTCAAAACCAAAAAGCAAATAGCACCGGAAGGCATCAGATCCGTATTTTACCAGAAATTCATCCGGACTCACAACATTGCCACGGGATTTACTCATTCGCAGACCATCAGGACCCTTAATGACTCCTTGATGACGAAGAGCAAAAAACGGTTCCTGGAAGTTGATATGCTTGAGGTCGTATAAAACCATGGTAATAAACCTGGCATACAGCAAGTGCATCGTGGCATGTTCTGCTCCTCCCACGTACATATCAACCGGACACCATTTATTCACTAACTCGGTATTAAATGACCTATTATCCAAAGAAGGGGATAAATAACGCAAAAAGTACCAGGATGAATCCACAAAGGTATCCATGGTATCCACTTCGCGTTGTGCAGATCCACCACATTGCGGACAGCTGACATTTTTAAATTCTTCATTATATTTTAACGGGGATTCTCCGGTGGGGCGAAAATCCACATCGTATGGTAACTTTACCGGCAGTTGATCCTCGGGAACAGGAACTTCGCCGCATTTCTCGCAATACACAATAGGAATTGGAGCTCCCCAGTATCTCTGACGTGAAATTAACCAGTCTCTTAGTTTAAAATTGATTTTACGTTTCCCTGTTTTCTTTCCTTCCAGCCATTCTGTAATCTTTTCAATTCCTTCATCCGAAGGCATTCCGGTAAATGGCCCGGAATTGATCATGATTCCCGCTTCAGTATACGCCGATTCCAAAACCTCATCCTCCTCAGATGCCGGGGGAAGAATTACCTTTCTGATGGGCAGTGAAAACAGAGTTGTAAACTCAAAATCACGTTCATCATGAGCTGGAACGGCCATAACCGCACCGGTTCCGTAACTCATTAATACATAATCTGTAATCCAGATCGGGATGCGTTCCCCATTTACCGGATTGAAAGCGAAAGCACCTGTAAACACCCCCGTTTTTTCTCGAATAGTGGAAGTTCTTTCTATTTCGCTCTCTTTAAGAGTTTTCTTTACATAGGTATCCACTTTTTCTTTCTGTCCGGGAGTAGTAAGATCATCCACAAGAGGATGTTCGGGCGCAAGAACCATGTAAGTTACACCATAAAGAGTATCCGGTCTGGTAGTAAAAACCCTTAATGATTTTTCAGAAGGACTATCTATTTTAAATTCAATTTCCACACCGATGCTCTTGCCGATCCAGTTTTTCTGCATCAGTACCGTTCTTTCCGGCCAGTCCAAACTATCCAGGCCTTTCAATAATCTCTCCGCGTAAGAAGTAATCCTGAAAAACCACTGAACCAGATTTTTCTTGGTCACGGACGAGCCGCAACGTTCACAGGTATCATCAGAGGTAACCTGTTCATTGGCCAGAACAGTGTTGCACGAGGGACACCAGTTCACCGGAGCTTTAGCACGATAGGCCAGTCCCGCCTTGTATAGTTGAAGAAAAATCCACTGGGTCCATTTATAGTATTCCGGTCGGCTGGTATCAATTTCTTTGTCCCAGTCATACATAGCCCCAATAGCTTTCAGCTGTTGCCTGATATATGATACATTTTCATCTGTAATATCTTGAGGATGTTGATTGGTTTTAATCGCAAAATTTTCAGCCGGCAAGCCGAATGCATCAAATCCGATAGGTTCAAATACATTATACCCGTTCATTCTGCGAAAACGTGCCCAGGTATCGGTGGAACCATAATTAAACCAATGTCCCATATGAAGTTTATCAGACGACGGATAAATGAACATCACCAGAGTATAACATTTTTTTTCTGTTTGAGCGAGGTTGGTCTGAAATATCGCGGTATCTTCCCATTTTTTTTGCCACTTTTTCTCAAATCTTTTAAACGGATAACCCATTTCTCATCTCCATTGCTCAAAACAAATATACGATTAACCCACTGGAACAACCAGTGGGTTATGCGAGTCGGGGCGAGAGGATTCGAACCTCCGGCCTCCTGGTCCCGAACAAGATTCGATACATTTTTCAAATCCCTTAATTTACTATATTTCCAATATTATCAACAATTTACAAACTCGTCATTATAAAGCAAAATAAGTCAATTTTGCACCAATTGATCGTAATATGTTCGTAATTTAGTATACTGTTACTTTCACGCATTTTCAAAGTTTAGCTTTCTGTTACTCTCACCTGGCTATTGAAACAATATTCTTGTCCCTTTGCAAACTATCCGGGGAAAACACCCGATAAATTTCAACCGTCCGATAATCACTGTGACCCAAAATTTCTTTCAGCCTGTCCAGCGATCCTCCCGCCATAGCATAGTAACTGGCAAAAGTGGCTCGTAGATCATGAAACCGGCCTTTTAATTTTGTATCCGCAATCATTCTTCTCCACATCGAAGATACAGCCGATTCACTATCTATCTCCCAAAATACCCTGGGATCTTTTATGTGCCTTTTTCTGTTCTTCAATATTTGCAAAGCCTGTGCATTCAGGGGAACCATTCTTTGCTTACTCCCCTTGCCCTTAAAGACCATCTGTTCATTGACCAGATCAATATGCTCAAACCAGTCAAGACCAATAGCCTCTGCCCTTCTCAATCCAGTGTTCATGCAGAAGAATACAATGTCACCCTGCCATTGTGGTCGTCTCTTTTTACTGAAATACTCTCGCATGGTTTTTATTTCATCTTCCTTAAAATATCTGGGAATCTTAACTCCTCTTCTTGGAACCTTCTTCAAAAAAGGATTCTTATCAATCATTTTCCAGTCAGTTGCCTTATTAAACATAGTTCTGATAGCACCTAAATGATGTCGAACAGAATCCTTTGCATAACGAGATCTATATTCGGGCAGAATATTTTTTTCAATAAATACGGAATCGATTTGCCTTATTTCTATATCACCAACGATCTTGAGAAATTTATCAATACTTTCTTTATACGCAATGTAAGTTTTAGGTTTCAATTCCGTCTTATACCGAACATTAATATATTTCAGGTATTCCTTTACTAAATCACCAACCGTAAAATATTCTCTCTGTGTACGATTTATAAAATTTGGATCCAACTGCCCCATAGCAATCTGATAATCTACAAACGCTTGAATCTTTTGAGCCGATTTCTTATCCAGAACTCGTAAACTCCGAATATACTTTTTTCCATTATACTTAAACTCAATCACCCAATTTTTACCGATCTTACGGATGTAGCTCATCTCACCACTTATCCCTTTATAAGTCTCTAAAAATATACCCGATTTCAATATTCTGCAAGAAAATAAAATTTCAATATGATAAAAATCACAGCTATTTAATACTTTTGATTAGTTTCTTTTTCGCTTTTTCAACATCAACTTTATTTTTCAACAACAACCGATCAAGATCCTGAATATCAATTCTAATCTGACTCCCCTTTATCCTACAATAAGGTAATTCTCTATTTCGAATCAACCGCTCAATCTTCGTGATGCTCCAATCAGTATAAAGGGCAGCTAATTCTTTACTTAGCCATCGTGGCCATACTTGCAAGATCACTGAACTCATATTCATCCTTGCTGTTTAGTATTCTAAATTCATCAATCAAAAAAATTCATACCCAATTTGGATATTCCAAACATTCTTTTATTCGTTTCTCATATCCCGCAATTTGTCTCTTTAATTTTGTGATTCTATCTGAAAGTGTTGAATTTAGTTCGTACAATGTCCTCGGGTCTACATGTTTCAACTCTGCCTGTTCTTCTTCCTTTTTCATCATTTCATCTGCACGCACTGACAATGGATTTAACTCGTCCTCCAATTCTTTTTTGTATTCTCCCATTCTCTCAGCTCTTTTCCGGTTATTAATTATCTGTGTCCCACTGTGGGACACGGCTTCCTCCAAAACCTCTTTTTCACTCTGCAGGTCCATTTCACCAGGCGATAAAACCTCTGTTTTTGCTGATAGATCTTCCTGAAACACTTCATTTTCATTCTTCAGATCAATTTCACCAAGCTCCATGACCTCGGTTTCCGTTTCTGGAACCGGGTGAACTTCCATTTCCTGAGATTTTAGCTTTCCTATTTCGACCTGAATTCTTTGAAATTCTGTAGTCGATATATTAGGATTAAGCAGCTGACGTTTTAAATCCATTATCTCTTTGTCAACAATCATTAGATCACTCCATTCATTTTACAATTCTTCCCATTTGCCCTTGCCATGTTCTTGATACTTTAATGTGGTACATCCCGAATCGGCCTTCGCCCAATCCAGTGGATCAAAACAATCCTCGCCATTCACATCGAATCTGCCCTCATAATACAGATTTCCATCGCCATCGTATAACCTGAACCGATCAGGCAACTTTTTTCTATGACCAGACAAATCTCCGGAACAAACACCCTCTCTATTCAGAGGATCAAGCTTACCATTATTCAGATAGTCTTTAGTTATTATCCAGGGCAAGATCTACTCCTTTTTCTTTTCTTTGTTCAGAAAATATGAAGTCACTGCTATTCTTAATTCTTTATTCCCACGGCTTATCAACCACCTCTCATCCGCTCCATACTTTTTATCAATACTCAAAATCTTCTCAACAAATTCAGGTTTTAGCTCCCTCCCATACAAAACCTTCATTGGATTACCAAAGCGGTAGGCAACCAAAATCTTGTGCTGCCAACTCACATAGAGAACTGCATCTCCCCAATCTGTATTGAATTGTTCTACCAGAAAATTCACATCACCAACTTTTTCAAATCCACAGGAAATCATTAGGTTGTTTACATCTTCCTGGGCTCTAAAGTAACACGGCTTATTCAAGACAATTCCTCTGATTTTACAGTCTCATTGTCAGCAGTCAACAACCGAACAACTTCATCCGGACTAATCTCGTTTGCCAAATAACTACCGGCAATACACTTCTTTTCGGAATCACATTCACAGTATCCGTGAATATGGTTTCTGTAGATTTTCTTCTCCATCAGCAAGTCAAAAGCCATTTGCTTGCTTGTCACGAAATCAGTATAGGCTGCAATCGCAACACAATTATCATATACTTTGCAGGGAACACTGGGACCAACCGCGTCTGTGCAGATAAAACAGGGATGCTCACCCCTTCTGGCTTTATCTAACACCCCCTTTCCAAATACTGCGGGCATATTTTCTGATCCAATCGCACAGGTTGACAAGACCACTTCCTGATCCGTACATAATCCGGCTTGAACTCCATCCTCCCAATGACTCAGATTTTCATCAATGAACTTTCCCAATTCCTCATCGGTCATTAAATCCACCGCTTTCTGGAATTCCTTTGGAGCAGAATGATAAATATCTTCAAAGCAATAAGATAATTCAATAACACCTGTGTGCATTAACTGTTCTCGCTTCGCTGACTGTTTTTCCATGATTCAAACCTCCACATTGTCTAAGTATTGTATTCTAATCACTTATTATCATAGTTGCCCATACTAAACACAAAATGTAAAAAAATACAATGGTCGGTATCATAACAACATCATCCGTTTTCCGGCCTTGACCGGTTCCTCAATCCTAAATCCATGCTTTTCAGCTAACCGGTGGAGTAAATCCAATTCCTGTTTGTTTTGATAACCCTCAACTTCCTGGCGAATCCCATCAATATGCTGTTCCACGATCTCACTCATAGCATAATTGATATCTCGATATTCTGCCATGACACCCCACATGGCATTTTTACTATTGTGTTTAATGAAATAATTACAAAATCGCAGGAAATCATGCGGATCTTCATAGGTGGCTCTAAATCCATTAATATCGTAGTGGGCAATATATCCGCAGTGCAGGTTTAAATGCTGATACAAATTCTTGTCCATCAAATTAATATCCCGCTTTTTAATGACAGACTTGAATTTCTTATAAGCTTTAAATTTCTGTACGGCAGTCAAAAACTGCACAGTTTCAAAATCACTAATCGAATAGTCTTTCATTAGCATCTCCCCATGTTTTTATTTTGCGAAATCTTTAAAAAACTCCTTGTGAATTTTTTTCGGCTTGTCCTTGTTATCCTTTTTCAAAAAGACTTGCAGGGATGGGAAATAATATAAAATCAATTCCAAGTGCCACCACGTATGAACCCTCAGTCCTTTCCAATCCCAATTATACGGAGCAGTGAAACATATAGCCACTCTACCAGTTGCCTCAAAATCCTTTAAATTGTGTGTCGCATCATCTATCAAACAATCACCCTCTGCCTCAGTCTTATTCCACAGAAATTGAACCGGGAATTCAGCCAATTCATGTTTCTTTAACCCATCTTCGACAGTTATAGGCATTTTTTAGGATTTTACCCTAGCTAAC
>CAYWTB010000054.1:0-30207 GCA_964461135.1 uncultured Caldithrix sp.
AAAACATTCTACTACAAACGCCAGGAGATTCATAACTTTTTACGACTTCAGGTAAAGGATACAAGCGCAAATGAAGAAGATAATCAGTCTGCCAGCGGGCAGAAAGGAGGTGAATGATGGCTAACCGAATTGTTGTCGATCCCATTACCCGCATAGAAGGTCACCTCCGTATCGAAGCAGATGTTAAAAACGGAAAAGTGGATAATGCCTATTCTTCCGGCACCATGGTACGCGGGATTGAAATCATTCTTAAAGGCCGGGATCCGCGTGATGCCTGGGCATTCACCGAACGAGTCTGCGGCGTCTGTACCACCGTGCATGCACTTGCCTCAGTCAGAACGGTAGAAAACGCGCTTGGTATTATCATCCCGCCCAATGCTGAACTGATCCGCAACCTGATGTTCTGTGCCCAGTACGTCCAGGATCATGTGACTCACTTCTACCAGCTGCATGCCCTGGATTGGGTGGATGTAGTGAGTGCTTTAAAAGCGGATCCCAGCGAAGCCGAAAAAATAGCCCAAAGCCTTTCTCCCTGGCCCAAGAATTCTGCCAGCTATTTCAGAGATGTACAGAATAAAGTAAAAGGACTGGTGGAAAGCGGTCAACTGGGTATTTTTGCCAACGGTTACTGGGGACATCCTGCATACAAACTGCCCCCCGCGGTAAACCTGATAGCAGTGGCCCATTACCTGGATGCCCTGGATTGGCAGAAGGAAATCGTAAAGGTTCATACAATTTTCGGAGGAAAGAACCCGCATCCTAATTATCTGGTGGGTGGTGTGCCTTGCGCCATTGATCCCAACAGCTCCGATGCTATCAATGCCGAACGGCTGGCATATGTCTCCACCTTAATCGGCAATGCCATTCAATTTGTGGAACAGGTTTACATTCCGGATCTGCTCGCCGTTGCGGGATTTTATAAAGACTGGTTTTCTATTGGAGGTGGATTAAAAAATTATCTGGCTTACGGTGATCTGCCTACACGTGGTTATAATAATCCCGACAGCTTTAAATTCGTCCGTGGAGCCGTTCTGGACAGAAACCTCAGCGAAGTGCAGGAAGTAAAAGGGGATGACCCCGAACAGGTAAAAGAATACGTGACACATTCCTGGTATAAATATCCTAATAATGAAGAATCACTGCCTCCCTGGGACGGTATTACCGACCTGAACTATACCGGACCCAAACCTCCCTATGAACAGCTAAATGTGGAAAATAAATACAGCTGGATCAAAACACCACGGTGGAAAGACAATCCAATGGAAGTCGGACCGCTGGCACGTATGGTGGTGTCCTATGCCGCAGGGCAGACGGATGTGAAAGAAGTGGTTAATGAAACCCTGAAACGGCTGAATGCTCCGGCAACTGTTCTGTTTTCCACCCTGGGCCGCACGGCCGCACGTGGACTGGAAACACAACTGGTAGTCCAATGGATGAAAGGATTTTATGATGATCTGATCTCCAATATCCGGAATGGGGATATCCGCACCTTCAATAATGAAAAATGGGATCCCTCTACCTGGCCGGATGAAGCCCAGGGAGTGGGAATGGAAGAGGCACCACGCGGAGCACTGGCACACTGGATCAAGATTAAAAATCGACAAATTGAAAATTACCAGATGGTGGTTCCAAGTACCTGGAATGCTTCTCCCAGGGATGCGCATGGAAACCGTTCCGCTTATGAAGCCTCCCTGCTGGGAACTCCCATGGCAGATCCGCAAAAACCACTGGAGATACTACGAACGGTCCATTCATTCGACCCCTGTATCGCCTGTGCTGTTCATTTATATGATCCGGAAGGCAAGCCCATTAATAAAATAAGCGTCATGTAAGGAGGGCTGATATGGAAAGAGCAATGACAACAACCAAACTGATACCGACCGAGTACTATGAAGTATATGTGTGGGAATGGCCGGTTCGTCTTTTTCACTGGGTGAATTTTGCTTCCATAATGGTCCTGGCCGTGACCGGGTATATCATCGGAAATCCGTATGCCATAGCCAGTATAGCCACCCCCTCTCAGCAATACTGGTTTGGAACGGTACGCTTTATTCATTTCGCCACGGCTTATGTATTCTTCTTCAACTCGCTCATCCGAATCTACTGGGGTTTTGTGGGAAACCAATATGTCCGGTTCAAGAATTTTTTACCTTTAACTAAAGAACAATGGAAAGAAATCATGAATGTGCTCAGGATGGATGTTCTGCAGGTCAGGGAACAGGCAACCCATTCAGTGGGCCATAACGCTCTGGCTGGCCTGATGTATGCCATGGGATTCCTGGCGTTTCTGTTTTCCGCCTTTACCGGATTTGCACTATATTCAGCCATGAGTGACAGCTGGTTTCCCCACCTCTTCGCATGGGTAGTACCCTTCATGGGAGGAGACAATACCGTTCGCTTCTGGCATCATATGATCATGTGGTTCTATCTGATTTTCATGATTGTACATGTTTATCTGGCAGCATATCACGATTATGTTGAGGCTACCGGCACCATATCCTCCATGTTCGGTGGATGGAAATTTCTCAGGAAGAGAAAAGATGTAACAGAGTAACATGAAAAAAACCCCGTTGATGAAACGGGGTTTTTTTATAACTGGAATAGCATAAGCCCCAGTGTAATAAAACATAAAAGTAAAGACTAATAAAAGGTTATCATAAAATTATAAATTCAAACATATACATAAATTCGATATTATTTTCTTTATATTTTTTAATTTCTTATTGCTTGTGATCTTACTGGTAAAACTTACAAATAACCATTTGTAAAATCAGGTTAATTTCTCCACCTGACATTTTTGTAATTCTGTATACTAATTATCCGGGGCTCCCTGTTTTATCCATTCCCGGATGGCCTGGATATCCTCTGCTGGTAGTTCGGAATCTCCCATGGGCATTCGTTCGCCCACCAGCTTAAGACCTTCAAGCTTGTCCAGCAGATAACTGCTATCAGGTTCTCCCGGATTCACCAGCAGCAGATCCTGAATCTGAATACTGGGTACATTCACCAGATTCCGGTAGGATTGTCCATCCTCCAGGTATAATTCATCCTGCGGTTGTAACCCGCCATGGCAACCGGGAGAGGTGCAGTTTTTATCAAATACATTCGCCTGAATACTGCTCAGGGTAGGTTTCAATTTTTCCTTCCCCGGATCTTTCTGCTGGCCGCTGCACATCATAAAAAGTGGAACAATCAGGAATACTGTAATACATTTTTTCATATTATTTTCTTCCCGTTTAGGGTTTTAACATATCCTGGGCAATTGTTCACCTGACAGCATATCCACCACGCGATTACTTCCAATCAGGGTGTGCATGATTACCCGGCCGGGATGCTCAGACACCGCCTCTCCAATGACGCAGGCATGCTTACCCAGGTGATGTTTTTGCATTAACTCCAGAACAGACGGGGCATCCTCCGGAGATGCAAACAGAAGTAGTTTCCCTTCGTTGGCAATATACAAAGGATCCAACCCCAGAATTTCGCACACCGCTTTAATCTCCGGGCCCAGGGGCAGTTGACTCTCCTCCAGTCTGATACCGATGCCAGCTTTCATAGCTATCTCATTGAGTGCACTGGAAATACCGCCACGGGTTGGATCCCGCATCATGTGAATATCCGGACAAATCTTTAGAATTTCAGCGACCAGATTATTCAGAGGAGCGGTATCACTTATAACGGATGTTTCAAAATCAAATTCTTCCCGTGCGGAGAGAATGGCGATACCGTGTTCGGCAATATTTCCATTGATTATAATTTTATCACCGCTCCGGATCCGGTCACCGGAGATCCGCACACCATCTCTTATTTTTCCCACCCCGGAGGTATTAATAAAAATTTTGTCCCCTTTGCCGCGATCCACCACCTTGGTATCTCCGGTCACAATTTTTACCCCCGCATTGTCAGCCGCTTTCTTCATGGACTGCACAATTCGCCATAAATCATCCACCGAAAAACCTTCTTCAATAATAAATCCCGCCGACAGGTAGAGTGGCTCAGCTCCGCATACCGCCAGGTCATTTACCGTACCGTACACGGCTAATTCCCCGATATCGCCACCGGGGAAAAAAATCGGTTTCACTACGTAGGAATCGGTAGAGAAGGCAAAGCGTGATCCCTCTGTTTCCCATACGGCCCCATCATGTTCTGCCGCAAGCAGTTCATTATCGAACTGGGGAAGAAACATTTTCTGGATCAGCTGATGAGAGAGTGTTCCCCCGCCACCATGAGCCAGTACGATTTTATCGTAATTACTGATAGGAACCGGACAACTCAAAGCACCTGAAATGATATTTTTTTTCTCTTTATTCATATAAATACAGTTTTTAGCCTCTGTAATTCAAGAATTTTACCATAAAGTCACCACGTCACTGAAGAACGATTTTGGAATTTTAAAAAGTGAAATTTTGTATAATTAACCTTACCTGAAAAATTCATCACACAAAGTCTCCAAGAACACAAAGTCATGTAAAAATGGGATTAAATGCTCTATTTGTTTCTTTATTTACTGATCGCTCTAAAATATGAAGAGTTAAGCTAACTCAAATAATCTCCGTGTCTTTGTGAGCCGATGGTGATGAATTTTTCAGGGTAGGATGATACCCACTTTTCAGGATACATGCTTATGTTTACTATAATGGAAATAAGCTGCACAGGCCCCTTCCGAAGATACCATCGGAGCACCAACCGGATGTTCGGGTGTACAAGCAATTCCGAACAATTCGCACTCTACCGGCTTTTTTAAACCCTGCAGAACCTCACCTGCAATACATTGCGGAGATTCCGAGGTTGTGATGTTCTGAACATTGAAAATTTTTTCGGCATCATAGGCAGAATAGTCGGGGGCAATTGATAAACCACTTGCGGGTATAGGACCGATACCCCGCCAGTTGCGGTCAGTTACCCGGAAAACCTCTCTCATGATCTTTTGGGCAGCGGTATTTCCTTCTTTTTGAACTACCCGGCTGTATTGATTTTCTACCTCGTGACGGTTCTCTTCCAGTTGTTTTACCATCAGGTAAATTCCTTCCAGGATATCCACCGGTTCGAATCCCGTTACCACAATGGGCACCCGGAATTTCCGAGCCAGAGGGATATATTCCTCGTACCCCATTACAGTGCAGACATGACCCGCTGCCAGGAATCCCTGCACCAGGCAATTGCTGGATGACAGAAGCGCTTCAATTGCCGGAGGAACCAGAACCTGGGAACATAACACCGAAAAATTTGTCAAGTCCTTTCGCCTGGCTTCCATTACGGCCATGGCATTGGCCGGAGCAGTGGTTTCAAAACCGATAGCAAAGAATACAACTTTTTTATCCGGATTTTTCTCAGCCAGTTTTATAGCATCCAGGGGAGAATAAACCATGCGTATATCCCCTCCGGCAGCCTTAACCGAGAGCAGGTCCTGTCCGGATCCCGGAACCCGCAGCATGTCTCCGAAGGAGGTAAAAATAACCTCAGGGCGTTGGGCAATGGAAATTGCTTTATCCAGCATTTCCAGGGGCGTCACACACACCGGGCAGCCTGGCCCATGAACAATGGTCAGTTCGGGTGGCAGCAATTCATCAATTCCATATTTCAGGATGGAATGCGTCTGTCCACCGCAGATTTCCATTATCGTCCAGGGTTGACTGACGGTACTCCGAATGCGTCCTGCGAAAAATTTAACTGCCTTCGCATCCCGGTATTCATCCAGATATTTCATTTAATTCCCCGACTGTCTAAAATTTGTTTCCCTTCTCTTCAATTCCTTAATTGATATCCCCCATCTCGCGCAGAAGCTGAAGAGTTTCCTTTGCATCGTTTTCATCAATTTTGTTGAGAGCAAAACCGACGTGTACGATTACATAATCTCCCACCCGGACATCAGGAAGCCAGTCTATACAAACCGATTGCATCACACCGGCGAAATCCACCCGCGCCATGGTGGGTGCATTTTCCGCGGTTTTCTCCTCGATCGAAATTATTTTACCTGGCACAGCTAAACACATATAAACACCCGTCTTTTTAATTAATAAATTTAACACTTTCCTCGGTCTGAGACAAAACAGGTAATGATTTAATTTTCATCCGGGCAAGTGCGATCTGGCCGGCGGAAATTCCTCCGTCGTTAGGAGGAATCCGTTGGTGCCAGTAGGGCCGGAATCCCTTCTGCTGCAGCATTCTAACGGACTTTTCCAGTAAAATTGCATTTTGAAAACATCCTCCGCTCAATATGATCTTTTCCATATTGAACTGTAATGCAACACGGACAATGATTTTGCACAGCGTGTTATGGAATCGCATGGCTATTTTTGCTTTATCCCGGCTTTCCTTTACATCGTGCAGAATCTGCCGGATGAGGGGTTCCCAATCGACGAGGGCAGGTTTGTCTTTGCTGAGGTGGAAATCATAAACACCTGTTTCATTCCGTTCCGCCAAAAATTCCAGCATCATGGCTGCCTGTCCTTCGTAGGCAATTTTCTGGCGAAGATTCAATAAAGAGGCAACTGCATCAAACAGCCGGCCGGCACTGGAGGTTGCCGGGGAATTTACCCTTTTCCGCAGCATCTGTTCAAGAAAGACTCCTTCATGGCCCGTAAAATGTTCTAAAATAAACTGATTATCGGGAAACAGATCTTCTCCCATAATTTCATATAATATACCGGCGGCTGAACGACGCGGTTCCCTCACAGCCTCATCGCCTCCCGGAAGCATGAATCTTCTGAAATGAGCCACGCGGTGGTATGAATCATCACCGGTCATAAAAAATTCGCCTCCCCAGATGGTTCCGTCGGGTCCGAAGCCGGTTCCATCCCAGGAAACTCCCAGGGCCTTACCGCTGACCTGGTTTTCCGCCCGGCAGGCGGCAATATGTGCCTGGTGATGCTGGATACCAATCACCCGGGTATTCAAACCATTTGCATATTTCGAAGAGAGATAATCCGGATGAAGATCCGCCGCAATAAATTCCGGGTGAATCCGGTATAAATGCTGAAAATCGGAAATTACCTTTTCAAAAGTGGTAAGGCTCTCTTGCGTGGAGAGGTCTCCGATATGCTGACTGATGAAGATCTGGTGCCCTGTGGCAACACTGATTGTATTTTTCAGATGACCGCCCACTGCCAGTACAGGCTTGCGAATTTCATTCATATTCTCGCTGCCGATGGTAACCGGCAGCGGAGCATAGCCCCGCGCCCTCCGCAGAATCATCTCACCGCCCATAATCACGCGGGCAATGGAATCATCCACGTGCCTCACGATGGGCCTGTTGTGTACCAGGAAGACATCCGCAATAGCGCCAAGAGTGCTAATGGCCTGATTTTCATCAATAACCATGGGCTCTTCAGAAATATTTCCGCTGGTGGCCACCACCGGTATGTTCAGTTCCCGCAAAAGCAAATGATGCAGAGGTGTATAGGGAAGCATTATCCCCAGATTGGGATTGCCCGGGGCAATTTCTGCCGCACAAACCATTCCTTCCCCTGCCCCGCTGTTTTTCTTTCGCAGAAGAACGATGGGAGATTCGGGTGAATTCAGAAGCCGTTCTTCAAATTCGGAGATCTCACATAATTCCCGGGCAACTGCCAGAGACGGAACCATCAACGCAAACGGTTTCTCTTCACGGTGTTTACGGGCCCGCAGGCGATTCACCGCCTGGCTGCTGGTAGCATCAGCAACCAGATGAAATCCTCCCAGGCCCTTAAGTGCAACTGTCTGTCCCCGGCGAATCTGCTGAACAGCTTCCTGCAACGCATCGTGCCTTAATGAAAGAACCTTGCCTTCACCATCCCATAACTGCAGCTGCGGGCCGCAATCCGGACAGGCGATGGGCTGGGCATGGAAGCGGCGGTTGGTCGGATCCTGGTATTCTTCACGGCATTTTTCACACATCGGAAAAATTTTCATGGAGGTGTTTGGACGGTCATAGGGCAGGGATTCAATGATTGAAAAGCGCGGTCCGCAATGGGTACAGTTAATAAAGGGATAGAGATAGCGACGGTCTCCGGGATCAAACATTTCCCGCAAACAATCCTCACACACCGCGATATCCGGCAGAATAAAGGCGGAAATATCTTCTTCCCCCTGGCTTTCTCTGATGCTGAAATCGGGGAAACCTTTTACATCCAGGTAAGAAAATTCCAGGCTCTGAATAATGGCATGAACCGGTTTTTCCTCCTTCACCGCCATTAAAAATCGATCCAGTTCCGTTTTTGGACCTTCCACCTCAATCGTCACACCGCTGGTGGAATTCAGGACATAACCTCTGAAGCCGAAGCGGTTGGCCAGACGGTACACAAAGGGTCGGAAACCCACTCCTTGCACGGCACCCCTGATATTAATTTTGAGACGCCTGGTCATTTTTTGCTGATCTGTGATTGAAGCCATTCACACCATTCCTCAATGCCCTCTCCGCTAGTGCAGGAGGTCCGGAACACCCGCAGAGCAGGATTAATTGAAAGGGCATTTTTTTCCATATCATCCACGGACGAGTTGAGATAAGGAAGCAGATCAATTTTATTAATGATAAGTGCTGAAGCGTTGCGGAACATGGCTGGATATTTTAACGGTTTATCATCACCCTCGGTGGTACTGACCACCACAACCTTCACATTTTCACCCAGATCATATCCGGACGGACACACCAGATTTCCCACATTCTCAATAATCAGCAGTTCCAGATGCGGGAGATCCAGTTGTTTCAGGGAATCGCCAATGAGTGCGGCTTCCAGATGGCAGGCACCGTGAGTCACAATTTGCACCACCGCCACACCCAGGGCATCCACCCGCCGGGCATCTAGATCGGTTTGAATATCACCTTCAATCACACCTATCCGGATTTTATTCTGACAGGCCGCAATGGTTCTTTCCACCAGACTGGTTTTCCCTGAACCGGGAGAACTCACCAGATTAATGGAATACAGATTATGAGACTGTAACAACTTCCGGTTTGCGGCGGCAATTATATCATTCTTTTCCAGTACTTTTCGTTCAATAGTTAATACACTCAAGGGATTCTCTCCATTTTTTCTAATCATTTAATTCAATTTCAGTTACCATCAGTTCATTGCCGGATACAATCTTGATTGATGTACTTCCGCATTCCGGACAGGCAAAGATGAACTCATTGCCGGAGGATTGAAGACCGCAGTCACCACATTCGATGGTTAAAGGAAGATGTTCTATCTCCAGCGAGGCGCCATTCAGGTTGGTTTCCCGGGTAAGAGCATCAAAACTAAAGACCAGAGAATCGGGTAGAATATTAGTCAGTTTACCGATCTTCACGCGAACCGTCTTTACCGAATATTTTTGATCTTCCGGCAGATGATCCTGAACGATTTCAATTATATTCTGAGCGATAGATAATTCATGCATATATAATTAATTACTGTTTTCTTGAGCCGTTTTTAAACCGCAACAATAAGTCATTTTTGTTCACATTTTTATATGAACCTAAATCGTGAATGATCCCTCATCAATTAAAATATGACCGTCCACAGCTGAAAATATTACCTCGTCCTATCCTCTATAATTTATTTATATGATTCTTACCTTAGCTCCAAAACTGAGGGGGCTGTCATGGTCCCGGGAGGGACAATGACACTCATTTTATTATCATACAATATTTATTAAAAATCAATGATTTAGAACCCATTTTTTCGGAGCTAAGGCAACAATTATATTTATTTGTTGAGCAGTTCCACAGTGCTCAAAATGCGCCGGCTAACTTCCGGAATGATCTGCTCTATTTCCGGAGACAATTCAAGAGAAACCCTGTCCAGTTTTTCGATGGAAATGGTGTAAAGCCAGATTTCGGGATTATGATCGGTCAGATATAACGCATCCAGCAGGTCTTTTAATCCTATATCATGGGCGGTAAGAGTGGGTGGATAGTCACTGGAAAATTTCGGTTTAAGCAGGGCAATGGTTCCCGGTTTCTGTCCGTCAATTGTGGCATCCACCAGAATTATCCTGGAGTATTGCTGGAAATATTCCAGCAGGGTAAAGCCACCGGTTCCTCCGTCCAGCACATCAGCACTTTCCGGTTTTCCTTCAGCTTCAATATGGCGCACAACATGCACACCTACTCCCTCATCACCCATCAACAGATTACCGATGCCCAAGATTAAAATCTGATTCACTTTTTCTCATCAATTTTTTCATTTTACATATCATTAGCCAGTGGTGCAAGTAGAATTTACAACACTTTATGGCGTTTGGAACGTCCCTCATCCGAACATTAATAAAAAGGGCTTGCTCACATTACGCTGGATGATCTATTTTTATCCTGTCTGATGAAAATGAGGGAGACAAACGTGAGCATACTGGAAAAAGAAATGCCCAGATTAGTACTGGATGGCAACAGTTTAACCTTAAGAGAACTGGTTCTTGCGGCACAACAACCCGGAACCCTGATCATGATTGATGAAGATACTAGGAGACGCATCCGTAAAAGCAGAGAGTGGGTAGATACGGTTCAGAGAACGGGAAAACCCATTGTATACGGCATTAATACCGGTTTTGGATCGAAAGCAACGGTATCAATTGACAAGGAAAAATTGAAAGAATTGCAGCGTAACCTTATTATGAGTCATTCGGCCGGGATGGGAAATCCCCTGAATATCGAAGTGGTTCGGGCAGCCATGCTCATGAGAATTAATACCTTTGTGAAGGGACATTCCGGTGTCAGACTGGAATTAATAGAAACACTTATAGCCATGCTGGAAAAGGGGGTTACCCCCTGGATTCCCGAACAGGGATCCCTGGGTGCCAGCGGAGATCTGGCTCCCCTCTCTCACCTGGGACTGGTCATCAGCCGCGGAGTGGAAAGGGATCATGAAACGGACAGCGGCAAGGCATACTATTTTGATAAGCATGACCGGCAATGGAAACTGATGTCCGGAATGCAGGCCATGAAGAAAGCGGAAATTCAGCGCATAGTGCTGGAAGCCAAGGAGGGACTAGCATTAAATAATGGTACGCAGATTTCAACCGCCCTGCTGGCCATGGCTTTGTATGAAGCAAAAATACTCATAAAACATGCGGATATTGCCATGGCAATGACGCTGGAAGCCCTGGAAGGGATTTCAGCAGCCTACCGGGAAGAAATTCACGCCCTGCGCCCTCATCCCGGGCAGGTAAAAACCGCCCTCAACATCCGTCGCTTGACGGAAGGCAGCGCTTTAATGGACCGTCATCCTGAAAAAGTGCAGGACGCCTATAGTTTGCGCTGCCATCCCCAGGTACTGGCAGGAATCAGGAGCGCCATCGATTATGTGGAAAATGTCGTGGACATCGAAATCAATTCCACCACCGATAATCCCATAATATTTCCCGACTTTCCTCAGAAAAACAAAGCCATCTCGGGGGGAAATTTTCATGCCCAGCCCATCGCCTTCGCTTCGGACTTTCTGGGAATGGTTATGTGTGAAGTGGGAAGTATTGCCGAAAGGCGCATATTTCGTTTATCAGACAGGAATCTGAACGGCGGGCTTCCTTCCTTTCTGATTGAAAACAGCGGTCTGGACAGCGGCCTGATGCTGGCACAATACACTGCCGCTGCTTTAGTTTCCGAAAACAAAAGCCTGGCTCATCCTGCCAGTATTGATTCCATACCCACCTGCGAAAACCAGGAAGATCATGTAAGCATGGCCCCGGTTGCTGCCAGAAAGGCCGCCCAGATCATCAACAATATAAAGAAAATTGTGGCCATTGAAATGTTTTATGCCGCCCAGGCCCTGGATTACCGCCTACGGGAAGGCAAGGAAGAAAGACCCGGCAGCCTGCTGGGAAAGGGAACGGCAAGGGCCTACCAGGTGATCCGGGAAAAGATTCCCTTTCTGGCCGAAGACCGCCCCCTTTACCGCTACATGGAAAGTGCCGTAGATCTGATAAATTCCGGTGATATTGTTGCTGCAGTGGAAGAAGAAACCGGTTCACTGGAATAAACCGATTCCTCCGTTTTAGTCCTGCCGGGCAACAGGAAAAAGAACGTCCTTTACCTTGGTGGGGAATATACAATATTCATGCAGGCAGGATCGTCTATCCGGCCGTCACAATCCACCGCTTTTCATTCCCAAATTATTTTCGATAAACAGTATCATCTTCCGGGTTAATTTCCTGCGATCGAACTGTTCGATATTATGGAAAGCATAAGTGCACGCGGGATGTTCCGGGGCCGTTACCCATTTCTCAAGGATAGCCGCTATGCCCTGCACATCGGCATAATCAATGGTCTCTCCTGCCCGGCATGTCCGTACAATTTCTGCCAGGTCGCTACCCTCAGGACACATGGCCAGGACAGGTTTTCGGAGATAAAGGTATTCATAAATGCGGCCCGGGGTTACATTTTCACTTCCCTTTTTATCGCTGTGAACAGCCAGGGCCATGGCATCCAGCCCGCCGGCACAGGCCAGGGCATCCCGGTGAGGAAGATAGTCCACAAATTGAACTTGCCGCTGAAAATGGTAAGCCTGCACCCTGCCGATAAATTCTGCCGTCCATTTTCCGATAAATACCAGCTGGATTTTCCGGGCCGAAGGGGGATTTTGGTTCCACAATAACTTCAGGGCCTCCAGAAGATGAAGCGGAGCGTTTCCATGGGAATAAACTGTCCCCATTATTCCGATGCGAAATGAGGAACTCTTCAGTTCAGACCGGATTTCAGCGGAGGTAAAGTCTTCCGGATCATACCCATTCCTGACCACTGTTGAATTTTCATTGGTGATCCAATCATATTTGCGTCGGTAATACTCCCGCAGGTTGGGATTTACAAAAACAAATGCCTGTGATTCCCGGATTGTGCGCCGCTCCAGCAGCTCCTGAAATTTGTCATGAAAACGGCTGACGGAAGGTAAATAAGGATTTTGCGTCCAGGCGTCCCGGAAGTCCAGAATACAGGGTAAGCCCAGCCATTTATGCGTCAGATGCGCAATGATTCCCGGGGTAAACGGAGGCATGCTGGCTACAACCAGGTCAACCGGGCGGGCTCTGTGAATCTGCCGGATTTTTAGCACAGCAAAGGGGAGCCAGAAGATTCTGCTGTCCGGCAGAAAGAACAGGTTTGCCAGTGTTCGCAGAAACGCGTTGCTTTCTCTCGCCTTCCGTCTCTGTCCAGCCTGCAGGAAGCGAAACATTTTCTTCAGCAGATAGAACAGGCGAAAGGGATCCAGCGTTCCGGTACGGTAAACTGCGGGATTTGCCGGCAGGTCACGAAGCAGGGATTTATCCTCAGAATAAAAATGACTGGACTTTACCGTGAGCACCGACACATCATATTGTTGATAATCCCAGTATTTGAGGAATTTCAGAATGCGCTGAACCCCGCCTCCTCCCATGGGGGGAAAATAATAACTGATGAAAAGAAAATGGGCTTTACGGGCAGTATTCACGAATGGTTTTTACCAGTTGTTCAAATTTATCATTTTCTTTCACAAAATCCACCTCGTCTGCATTTACGGTCAGAACTGTAAATTTTTCCTGCGCTTCTTTCATCCATCTGTCATAAGCCAGATTAAGATATTCCAGGTAATCGGGGGAGATGGTCTTCTCAAAATCCCTCCCCCGCATCTTAATGCGGGCGTGCAAAGTTTTCAGGGATGCCTTAAGATAAATAATAAGATCCGGTTGTGGAAGAAAATAGACCATATCGTTGAACAGTTCGCGATAAGTACGGTAGTCACGGTCATTCATGTAACCCTGTTCATACAGGGATTTAGCGAAGATTTCCACATCCTCATAGATGGTGCGGTCCTGAATAGCCGGTTGGCCCAGGTCAAATATTTCTTTCTGAGTGCTGAACCGATGAGCCAAAAAATAGATTTGAAGGTTGAAACTCCACCGTTTCATATCGAGATAGAAATCGTTTAAATACGGATTATCAATGACACTTTCATAATAGGGTTTCCACTTCAAACGTGCTGCCAGATTACGGGTCAGGGTAGTTTTGCCAACTCCGATGTTGCCGGCAATTCCGATCAGGTAATTTTTCTTGTTTATTTTCATGCTGCTTAGTTCAATTTAAATCTAAATCTTTCAATGATCTTGAATTTCACGGAGTTCCCACGCATTTTGCCGGGCTTATACCGGAATTTTTTTAAAGCAGAGACAGCGGCTTCAGAAAAAAGGTCTCCGTCGGATTTCAGAATTCTGTATTCATCAATTTTTCCGGCCTGATCCACAATCACTTCCAGTAATACATCTCCTTCCGTTCCTGTTTTCCGGTAAATTTCCGGATATGCCGGGGACACCCTTTTGGAATATTGTCTTTTACCGCCATCAAGAAAAGCTTCCAGCACCGGTTCCCGAACAGGCGGTTCTTCCCGGGTAACCGGCTGTACCATTTTTTCTGCACGGGAAACATAAACAGTATCAGGGAAGATTGTAGTAAGTAGAGGGGTGGAAAGTGAAGTATCCTTCGAAGCAGAACTGCTTCCGGCGGCCGGGATACCTGCTGCTGCCAGCAGGCGCATCGTGTCTGTTCCCACACTGTCCCGGGCAAAACCTGAGAGAAGAGAGGTATCTCTGCGGGTAATCTGGGTATCTGCCCGTACCAGGCTCGCCACTGATGATGCATAGGGTATTGGTGGCTTTTTTTCTACGTAAACAGGTTTGAACACCACTTCACCATATGACGGATTATCCAGTTTATCATAAATTATGGTTTGTATTTCCCGGCTATTCGATGACATCCAGACATTTTTTTGGGCATAAATGGTTTCTGTGGAATGATTATAAACATCATAATCAAAATTATTTGAAATGCGATTTTCTCCCGTGCTATTCTGCCCGTTGGAAGAAACTGTTCCAAGATCCGGGGCGGAGCGGCTGAAAATCACGATTCCATAATTGTTCTCTGAAACCGTGCATCCCGAAATCACCGGATTAGAGGCCAGTTCACAATTTATGCCCGCAAAACCATTCCCAAATATGATTACACCACGAATGAGTGGATTTGATTTAACTTCGCAACTGATACCCGAATTATGGTTAAAGCGAAATTCGCCACCTTTGATCAGGGGCGAGCTGCCATAGCAGGTAAGTCCTTTGTAACCGAATTCCACGATACAATTTTCCAGAACCGACTGATCGAAAAAATTCTTGATGGTCAGACCATACCAGTCATTCATCTGTTGATTTTTTGCGGATGATGTAAAGACAATCGGCCGGAAAGTGCTGCTTGATTTTGCCCGCAATATTCCGTTAATAATAATTTCAGAACGTTCTTTATCCTTCCCCGATTTCTGCACATCCGTATTCGGTTTAAAAAACACTTTCGTACCCTCTTCAATGGTCAATATTACTCCCTGGGGGACGGACACGTCGCCATTAATGTAAACTTCACCCCGCCAGCGGGTATTTTTGGTTATTTCACCGGAAACAAATTCCTGGGAAATTCCAAATGATACCAGAAAAAGAATGATACCTATTATAGTGCTGTTAGGCGTTTTACCAAACACATTCTTAAAAAAATAACAGGAGCCATGTACCTTTTTAACGGAAGGACGTGTCCATTCCCTGCATCCGGAAAACGGTAAAAAAGAAAATAATTTGATAAATAGCCTGACACCAATGCCATGCTTTCTTGCTAAATAATTTCCTGAGTACAATTTTGATCCGAATCCTTTCCTTTGTTTCGACTAAAAAAGTGAGAGAAAACTGATATTCACTGCCTGGAATCAGTCTTTTTTATAATCGATATATTCACTTATTTTCCCTAAAAGTTCGGATTCCTTGAATGGTTTAATAACAAATTCATCCGCTCCCAGTTTCAATGAATGCTGCTCAATATTCTTACCGGCTCGTCCGGTCAGCACTATTACCGGCAGAGAATCCCAGCGTGCATCTCCCCGGATTTGTTCGATCAGGTCATAACCGGAAAGCTGAGGCATTTCAAGGTCGGTAATTACCACATCAAATTCTCGCTGGCTCAACAATTCAATGGCAGTCTGTCCGTTTTTGGCCAGTTCGACCTCAAAATCCTGCTTTTTCAAAAGGCCTGAGAGAAATTTTCGAATGCTTAATGAGTCATCCACCACCAGTATCAGCGGCTTCCGGTCTTTAACCAACCGTTTTCCCCTCTTCTGATCCGGCCGGGCTGAAGCGGTTTTATTCCCGGAAGGTTTAAAATCTTCCGGCTGAAGATTTAGGCTCTTCTCTTTCAGGCGTAAACTGCTGAACACAATCTGGGGAATATCCATGACAAGTACCACCCGGCCATCAGCCAGGATAGACCCCCCCATAATATATTTCACACGCTGTAAACCCTGTCCCAGGGACTTGATAAGAATTTCTTCCCGGTGCATTATTTTATCCACCAGCAGAGCCGCTTTCTTCCCCTCATCCTGAACAATTATTACCGGATATTGCGAAACCCTGGTGATCGTTTTATGAGATTTGTCTCCGATTTTTAATAAATGCGCCATGTGAATTATCGGAATTTCTCCACCCCGCAGTTTGGTGTAATACCCGTCATCCTTCAACTGTAAATTGTCATTACTGATGCTGATGGTTTCTTCCACCTGTAACAGGGGAATTGCATAAAGGTTGGAATCCACCTCCACCAGCATTGCCTGGGTCACCGTAATGGAATAGGGCACACGGATGACAAATCGTGTATTCTGTTCCGGCTGCGAATAAATTCGCAGATCACCTTTTAGTTTCTGAATCTGATTACGAACCACGTCCAGCCCAACACCACGACCGCTCAGTACATCGGTTTTCTTGGCGGTGCTGAAACCAGGGACCATCAGAAATTCATATAATTCCTGCATGTTCAATTTGTCGACTTCTTCAGGACTCAGCAGTTCTCTGTCGATAATCTGACGGCGTACATCGGCTACATTAATTCCCCTGCCGTCATCTTCAATAGTGATAATAACATAGTTCCGTTCCTGCTCGGCACTGATGCGGATTAAGCCCTCTTCCGGCTTTCGTGCTTTTTTCCTTGCCTGGGGTGGTTCAATACCATGATCTATGGCATTTCTCAGAATATGCAGCATCGGCTCATATAATTTATCGGCCAGAATGCGGTCCAGTTCGGTATTTTCACCTTCGATATTCAGTTTTATTTTCTTACCGTGTTTTTTGGCAATATCCCTGAGGGGCCGTTGAAAACGCTGGAAAAGTAAGCCGATGGGAACCAGCCGTGCTTTAATAATTTCATCATGAATGCTGGCGCTCAGGCGGGTAATCTTCTGCAGTTGTTCCTCGTAAATCTTGCCAAAGGTTTTGATGCCCTGTAACGCCTGCACAAAGTTGGTCTGAAATTTTTGCAGGTTTTCAATCACATACTTAATATTTTCGATATGAGGTTTCTGCGATTCCTCAATCATGTCCAGGTTAGTGGCCCCGGGCTTGATGAGTGTTAACAACTGTTCCTGTTCCTTCATTACTTTATCCAGATACCACATAACATTCTGCAGATTTTTCCCTTCCAGATCCAATTTGGGAACATAACCTTTAAATTTCTCTACCTGTGTTTTCAACTGGTTGTGGTTGATTACCAGCTCTGCCGCTTCATTCAGCAGGTTATCAATCTGTTTCACATGGAGACGCACATGGGCATCAAGCGGTCTTCTTATATCCGATTCATCCGGCTGGGAAACTTGTACATAATCATCACCTTTATCCTCCCCGGAAGTAACCGGTTCTTCTTCCCGGGCTTCCTTAAATACGGCTTCAGCCTCACCTCCATATTTTTTTATGCTGCTTTGAAGTTCTTCCACCACCTTCCCGAAACTTTTAGTCAGCGGCTTTCTTTTTTCGGCCAGTGAATTAAGAATAAAATCCAATTCATCCACCACCGAAAACATCTGATCCACTACCTCCGGAGGAAGACCGTCTTCCTTCCCGGTAACCCTCTCCACCAGTTCTTCACCCAGATGCAGAATCTTCTCCAGCTCATCCTGGAACATCATGGAAGATGAACCTTTCAGGGTATGCAGGGTCCGCATGAGCTGTTCCAGCAATTCCCGGTTTTGGGGATTCTTCTCCAGTTTCATCAGCAAAAAATTCATGTCTTCCACATACTCACGCCCTTCCTGCAGAAAAGACTGTATCATGACTTCGGAAGGCCCCTTTTTCAGCTCATCTTTAGCTTCTGCAGCGGAGGAAGGTCCTGCCTGAGAGCGCAACACCGCCGGTTCGGTTTTTAACTGCCCGATATGGCGGCTAACAGACTCGGTTATTTCATCATATGCACTCTGGCTTACATTCTGATTTTCACTCATCTCCCTGATCAGCTGCAGGCCTTTGCGAAAAGCGGGAATCATCTCTTTCAGATTCTCCGGTTCACTCCGGTTAATCAGTTCAATCAATTCTTCCAGACCATCCACCAGACCACCAATTTCAGAAAATCCCAGCATTTTTGCAGCGGACCTGATTTCATGAATGGCGTGATCCACCCGCTGCAACGTTTCCTTGTCGTATTTAAATTTTTCAATAAGATCTAAGGAATTTTCAATGTGATTCAGATTGTTCTGGGCTTCATTACGAAATATTTCAAGAAGTTCCGGATCACTATCTTTTAGAGTGAGCAATGGTTCTGAAGGGGACAATTTTTCGGGAGGTATGGCTTCATGCAGAGATTCCGCTTTCTCAGCCGGTTTCTCTTCGGGCAGCTCTTTTTTAGGCTGTTTTTCTTTTTTCTTCTTTTTTAATAATCCGGTGGGCTTGGATTTTTCAGATTTTTTTTTTGCCTGGTCCCGGGAAGACTCTTCTGCCTGATATTTACTTATATAATTATTTACAGATTCTATTATCTTGGCAGAATCCGACTTTTTACCATCAATTATCTTTCTGATAGCCTTAACCGTCTTACGGCAGAGTGACACAAAGTTTTTTCTTAACCGAACCCGTTTATCCTGAATGAGCTCGGTAAGATTCTCTAACGCACCGGCCAGTGACACAATCTCACGCTGGTTCATCAACTGAGCGGAACCATTCACAGTATGTATAATATAGCCGAATTCCCTCAGTGCGGCTTCATCTTCAAGATCATGGTTCAGAAGTTTAACATATTCCTCCATCTGATCCAGATACTTAAGGGTTTCATCCATATAGACGCTGCCTAATTCATCTTCGGGGTTTTCCTCTGGCAGAAGCGGTTTATCATCCCCGGTATCTTCCTGATGAGTTTCTTCTTCATCCACCCTATCTGCCGGGGTGTTCAGGCTGTCAAGAAGAAGATCAAGTGCTTTGCGCGTAGCTGAGATATCCACCTTCTCCGGAAAACGCCTGGTAGCTTTGGCAAACTCGCTGCATACGGAAGTCATTTGCTCCCTGAAATAGGGAAGCCTTTCGCCTTCCATCCCTTCCAGTGACAACAGGCTCGTCTTTATTTCGTCTGCTAATTCACGGAATTCTTCATTTTTGACCAGCGCACTGTTATCATGTATCTGCTGTAGAGAAGGAAGCAGAAACTCATCTCGAAGCCGTTTAAATTCAATATCCTCTTGGCTCAGGGAATTAATCATTCCGTCAATATGACGCTGTGTTACCTCCATAAAAGCCTGGGTAGATCTGTTGATATCCAGGCCTGTTGAAGCAGGTTCAGAAAGTGTAAGTCTTTCCAGATATTCAATCCATTGTTCCTGTGTAATAAGGAAGATCTGCCGGGCCATATCGTCCAACATCGAAAAAATATGCTGAGATTTACTGAGCAGTTTTTCTGACTTTTGAGGATTGCTCAGCCAGTTCTGAAGAACTTCCAGCAGATTCTGAGCACCGGATATTTTAAAAATCCCAAACCAGAAATGAAGATGTTTGATATCATGAATCATTTCCTGCCGAAGGAGATCATTGCCGGTATCGTTTATTATGTCTGAAAAGCGGGTTTTCAGACGGTCCGTAAATTTTTCATTCACGTCCAGAAAAGCCGGCTGCAGTTTAGATTTATCCTGCGGACGCAGGGGAATGTCTGCGGGTCTTTCTGAAACCGTCACATTAAAAATTTCTTTCTTGGCAGCAATTATTGCTTTTATCGATTGATCCTCATTTTCATTGAGAACCTCATCAATGTAAGTGGTATAATTATTAAACAACTGCTGAAGCGGCTGAACGATGGAAGCAGGTATTATCAGCCTTTCTTTTCTGATTTTTTTGAGATGGGTCCATAGTTCCGCACTGGAGTTTTCAATCAGCGGATATTTATGAATCTGGCCCAGGTCTTTAAGAACTTTCAGATTCTCCATTATTATCGATTCCGCTTCCTCATTTGCCGGATTTCCAACGAGGGTATTAACATAATTTACAATTTCATCGGTTAGTTCACTCATTTCATTTA
The DNA here is from genome assembly GCA_964461135.1 of uncultured Caldithrix sp. Taxonomy (GTDB): domain Bacteria; phylum Calditrichota; class Calditrichia; order RBG-13-44-9; family RBG-13-44-9; genus RQOF01. The sequence goes on from CAYWTB010000054.1 coordinate 20,267, forward strand.
CAAGATAATCCCGCAAAAGGAAGCGTAAATTCTTATCTTCCTCTGTCAGGTCGGTTGCAGTTTCTTCCGCAGTCTCCTGGTCCTCCCCGGCTTCAACAATCTGGCCGATCTGTGAATCAGCCGGAACTGTTTCCGGTTCTTCGACGGAGATCAACTCACCGCGGCAGAATTTTTCGAATTTTTCCGGATATTCCTTAGCAAGGATATCCAATTGCGAGCACAATGTATCGCTTTCTCTCCAGAAATCATCAAGATACTCCTTAAGTGCCGGGAATTCGCGGGGAGGATTATAAAGTTTAGCAAAAAGATTGATCAGATTGGTGAGACCGTCATCAGTCCGGTGAGCCTCGGGAAAGTCGATGACTGGAAGGCTTTTCTTAACGCGGGTAAAGAGAGTTTCCAGCAAATCCCGGGCTTCCGGATTGTTCCTATGTAATACGTTTATGGTCTGCTGTTTAAGATGGGAATGAATAAATTCCATAACATCAAGCTGGGGTTCAGCAGAGACCGATTCGGGTTCTTTTTCGATTTCCATCTCCGCCGGCTGTTCCACAGGGGCGGCTTCGAAATCATAACTTACCGCCCTGTTCCATTGCGGATCTTTTGCTAACTCCCTGAACATTTCCAGAAAATCATGCGCATTTTCATCTATTTTCTGCATGGATTTTTCGGGATCATAATCGTTTATTCTTTCAATCAAGTCCGAGAAAAATATAGAGACGTCACTGGTTCCCTGGCGCCGTGCTAGTTTTTCTATACTGTCCAGGGGAGTGGATCCTTCAGATAAAAAATCAAGAAAATCCTTCAACGGATCGTGTAATGAGGGGTCAAGCGTATGAATCCCCTTCATGTTTATTGTCTCCAGCAGGGAGTAAAAGTAAAATGTCTCAAAATCAACGGCGTTTTGTAGATTCATTCCAATCACCTTTTTATTTACCAACAAAAGAAATCATCTGGTACTCTTGAAACGGCTGGGAAGTCGGAACCGCGAGACTGCCACACTCAGGGTTCCGGAAGATTTTGTCATTTCCTCTGATAACTTTTTGGAGATCTGTGCACCTTCCGCTGTTTTCTGGGCAATATCTGCAATTTTTTCCATAATCTTGGTGATGTTCGCACTGGTAGTAGTCTGCTGCTGAAACGATTCGGAAATCTCATTGATCAGGCGATCCGAATTCTGCGCCATTTCGAGAATTTCCTTCAAAGCGCTTCCCGCTTCGTCCACTTTACGTGTTTCCTTTTCCACTTCTGTCGTTCCAATTTTCATGGCCTTTACCGCTTCAGATGTTCCCTTCTGTATATTTTCGACCAGAATGGCGATATCTTTTGCTGCCTGGCCGGATCTTTCGGCAAGACTTCTTACCTCATCGGCGACCACACCGAAACCACGGCTGGATTCACTGGCACGGGCGGCCTCAATGGTAGCATTCAATCCCAATAAATTGGTACGGTTGGCAATTTCACTGATCACTTCCAGTATTTCTCCGATTTCCTGAGAGTTCTGTCCCAGAATCTGCACCTGCCGGGCGGTATCCTGTACAATATCCCGGATGTGGTGCATTCCTTCAATGGAGCTTTTGACAATTTCCGTCCCCTTCTGGGCAACTTCAGCGGCCCGGCTGGCTGCTTTCGCAGCCTGCGTAGAGCGGTCATTGGCATATTTAATAATATCCGCCATATTTTTAACCGCGGCATAGGTGGAATCAATTTCCTTGGCCTGATTATTGGCCCCCTCTGCCATTACTTCACTGCTCTTCAATATCTCGCCAGTGGATTCCACAATTTGCTCAGCTGCTTTCTGCACTTCCCGGATCAAACCACTCAGCTCAGATACCATCAGATTAAATGAATCGGACAACGCCCCCAGGGTGTCCGCCGTTACTTCCGCCTTTACTGTGAAATCTCCATCCGCTGCCGCCGATACGATTCGCAGAAGACTGGTAATCTGACTCTGTAACCGGTCCCGGTCGACTTCGGTTTCAATCAACCCCTCCAGTTTTTCAAGCATTACATTGAGTGCGTTGGCAATCTTACCCATTTCATCGGAGGGATAATCCTCATACCTCAGCTGATAATTTCCCTCCGACACTTTATTGACAAAACTGACAAACCTGTTTACAGGTCTGATAACCAGCCGGGATAGAATAATACTCACCAGAAAGGAAAACAGAAGGGCTACAGCTATATATAATACCAGTCTTCCCCAGAAATTGGGGGCCATAGCGGACATTTCTTCAGCAGTCATATCCACCCTGGAAACTGCAACCACTTTTCCAAACGCATTGAAAATCGGGGCAAAAGCACTGTAAAAGGGCTTCCCTCTTTCCAGATAATCCTTCCTCATCTCAACCGACTGCTTATCCATCGCTTCTCTCATCTCAGGATATAAAACCACCTCTTCCTGTGGCGATGCCGGTTTCTCCGAACTGTATAATACCTGCGCAGTGTTATTTCCCGGAACCAGGATAGAAATCCTGTAAATTTTAAATTTCCATTCGTAGGATAGAAAATTCTGAACATTTTTTCCGATTTTTTTGCTGATGTCGTAAAATGCATCGGGATTCAGGGGTTGCTCATTTACAACCGTTTCGATCTCACTTCCGCTGGCAGCTGAGGCGCTCAGCAGGGCAAGAGACTGAAGCTCTTCATAAGCCTGTTGTTCCACACTACTCTTCTGTCCGGCATAGGCAATAAAAAAAATAACAATGGCACCGGCCACCGTAATCAGGGCTGATATCAAAAAATATTTCCACAAAATCCCAAATCTGGTTCCGCTCATTCCGCTTCATCCTTCACTATTGTTGATAAAAAATTGCCGTCACGGCAGATAAAATCCGTTCTGTATTTAATAAAAAAACTTCAGAGGATTTGTCTGCGATCATTCCCGTCACATATTCCGTCATGGCTTTGGGGATGGAGCCCTGTGCAGATTTTATGAGATTACTGCCCAGCATCCGGACACCGTGAACCCGATCTGCCAATATCCCAATGATGGTATCTCCTTCCTCCATCAAGACAACCATGTCCGTATTCTGAATGGATTTAGCTGTCATTCCCAGAATGGTGGAAATATCAAACAGAGGAAAAATCTCTCCACGAAGATTAAACACGCCGATGACGAATATGCTGGTGTTGGGTACAGGGGTAATTTGAGGTAAGGGAAATACTTCCCTCGATTTCAGAATGTCAAAACCAAACAGATAGCCGTTGATTTCAATTACAGAAACCCGATCCTCGCTCAGGGTACTTTTTTCACTGTTTGATGCAGATATTGACATAAGTTCAATTTTCTAAAGTCAATCGATGTTGCTACACAAAAAGTTATCATGTTTACGGAATTCTTATTGTCCAAGTCCGTTCAGACATCCGCACAAGTATTTATTGTCCGATAAGTTCGTGAATTTTGCTGATCAATTCTTCATCCCTGAACGGTTTGGGTATAAAATCATCCGCGCCGAGTTCTTTGGCCTTACTGGTTTCTTTTGGTGTATCCTTGGCCGAAAGCATGACAACCGGAATATTTTTTTTGGCCTTAATGGCCTTCAGAATATCCAGTCCGTTTACATCCGGCAGCATAATGTCCAGGATGACCATTTCGGGATCTTTAGCATCCAGGTAAGAGAACGCTTCTTTTCCGGTGGCCACCGATACGACATTATAATTTTCATTTTCAAGAGCGATTTCCACCATTTTTCGGATAACAATACTGTCATCCACCACAAGAATGGTTTTCCGACTTTCTGCCTCCGCCGGGGTCACCACCTCTTCCATTTCTTCTTCCGGCTGTTCCGGTTCCTGTGCGACGCTCACCTCTTCCGGGAGCTCTTCTTTTTCTTCTTCCATCTCCACCGGTATTTCGAATTCTTCTTCCGCTTTTTCCGGTTCGGCCGTTTCCTCTTCTTCTTCAGTTTCCGGAATCACCTCGCTCACCTGCTCGTCTTCCCAGGCTGCCATTTCGGCATCATCAAGAATTTTAGGCTCTTCCTCTTCACCCGATGTTTCTTCTTTTAACAAATCATTAATCAGGCTATCGAGATCCTGCTCGGTTTCTTCCGGTTTCTCCTGATCCTCATCCAATCCTTCCAGTTTTAATTCTTCGAATTCTTCACCCAGTTCCTGCTCCTCGCTCCCGGCCTCCTCTATCGGAACGTCAAATGTTGTTTCTTCTTCTTCAATTGCTTCTTCAGGCATTTCCGCTGCCAGTGGTTTTTCCGGTTCCGGTTGATCTTCCGATGCCTGTTCCTCTGAAAGCTGTTCATCCAAAAGAGCGGAGGTATCAAATTCTTCCCCCGACTCCATCCCGGATTCAGGCTGTGAAGTTATTTCCAGCGGTTCCTGATCTACCGTCTCTGTTTCCTCTACTGGCAGTGATTCAGGCTCTTCTGCCCGTTCAAACATCTCAAAGGATTCATCAATTGCACCAATTCCCTCTGCTGCTTCCCTGATTTCTTCAGCAGGTGATTCGCCACCACCTTCCGGAGAAACCAGGTCCAGTTCCTGCAACTTTTTCAGGGCCTTGTCAACTTCTCCCTCATCAAAATCCAAAAATTGCGCAACTTCCGACCCAGTCATTTTCCCATCGATGGCAAAAAGGACTTTCCATTCAGGAATGTGAAGCTTAATGTCGTAAATTTTATTCGCCAGTTGTTCAGATCGAACGAAAACTTGATTCACTTTGCACTCCTTAGTTTTAAATAATTTGCCTTCATTCCAATGTGGGAATTATCGGAATGATAAGTATTTAGCTTTAATTTTTTTAATAATTTACCCTGTTTAAAAACGAATTTCAGCAGAATATCATCAGGGCATTTAATAACAATTAAGATACCGGCAAATTCTTAATAAATATTTTTGAATACCATAAAATGATTACCTTGCTTCTGTTTTTATTCCATTTTGCGTCTTTTTAACCGGCTGGCGATAAATTACTCAGGTTAAATATTATGTTAAAAAAAAAGTTAGTATTAATATTAAAAAATGTCAAGGGAAATAAACCCCATCATCAGAGTATTCCGGAGCATATTAACATCCGTTTTGCTCCGCTCAAAATATATACATAAATTTGCTATAAAATAATCATATTCTTTCCGCAGATCAAACAGCTAATAGTTTACATTGCCTGTTGTATAAATAGCAAAAAATAATTATCTTTGCAATTCATTCAATACGCGGGAGTCGGCCTTTGGAAGAGTTAAATCAGTTGATTCTGCAAAGACGTGAAAAACTTTTAAAATTACAGGAATTAGGAATAAATCCCTATCCTTACCAGTTTGCACGAACCCACACCTCCGCCGGAATCATATCCGAATTTGAGAATTTAAATGAACAGGAAGTATCTGTGGCCGGACGTATCATGTCTAACCGCCTTATGGGGAAGGCTGCCTTTTTTCACATGCAGGATATGCAGGGCAAAATACAGGTTTATCTGAAAAAGGATGAAGTGGGGGAAAAGGCGTTCGAACTGTATAAATTGCTGGATATTGGTGATATTGTAGGCGTGGCCGGAAAGGTGTTCCGGACCCGTACCGGAGAAATTACCATTTTCTGCCGGCAGCTGGAACTTCTCAGTAAATCTCTGCGTCCGCTTCCCATTGTGAAAGAAAAAATTGAAGACGGAAAAAAGGTGACCTACGACCCGTTTTCCGACAAGGAATTACGATACCGCCAACGATATGTGGATCTCATCGTAAACCCGGAAGTCCGGCAGGTCTTCATACAGCGGTCAAAAATCATTACCAGCATGCGGCAATTTCTCAATAAACATGAATTTCTGGAAGTACAGACACCGGTTCTTCAACCCCTCTACGGAGGTGCGGCTGCACGTCCCTTCGTGACTCATCACAATGCTCTGGATATGAACCTTTATTTGAGAATTGCAGATGAGCTGTATCTGAAACGCCTTATTGTGGGCGGTTTCGACGGTGTCTACGAATTCGGCAATGATTTCCGGAATGAAGGAATTGACCGCTTTCATAATCCTGAATTTACCCAGATGGAATTATATGTGGCCTTCCGGGATTACAACTGGATGATGAAGTTCACCGAACAGATGATTTCCACAGTAGCAGAAGAGGTTCTGGGAACAACCAGAATTTCTTATCAAGAGCAGGAAATCGATCTTACACCGCCATGGCGGCGGTTACCCCTGTTCCAGGGCATTAAGGAATATACGGGACTTGATATATCGGAACTGAACGAGGATGCCCTGCGAAAAACAGCCGAGAACCTGGGTATAAAAGTGGAAAATTCCTGGGGCAGCGGTAAAATAATCGATGAGATATTCGGGGAATTTGTAGAACCTAAACTCATTCAACCTACCTTCATAACAGATTATCCTATCGAAATGTCTCCACTGGCCAAAAAGCACCGGGACAATCCGCGCCTGGTAGAACGCTTTGAACCGATTATTGCCGGAAAAGAAATCGGAAATGCCTTCAGCGAGCTGAATGATCCGCTGGATCAACGGGAGCGCTTTGAAGGCCAGATGGATCTGCGTGCCAAAGGCGACGAGGAAGCACAGGTCCTGGACGAGGATTTCATTCGGGCACTGGAATATGGAATGCCGCCTACTGCCGGCCTGGGCGTTGGTATCGACCGGTTAACTATGTTGCTGACCAATTCTCCCTCGATAAGAGATGTGATTTTCTTCCCGCACATGCGGCCGGAGCAATAAATAAAAAATGTTGAATAATCGATCATTAAATAAGGAAACACCGATAAAATTATTGTTGCTTTTCACCCGGGCCCCGATGATGGAATCCCCCCTTCCCGCTCAATCCGGTACACCAATCAACATTCCTAATCCGGAATTTATGGGAAGCAATGATACAGGCTTTGCATCCCTATTGGACGTCCGGAAGGCCGAAGTCCGCCTTCCATGGAATTTGAAAACAGGATTATCCCGTACCTTTTCCCGCAGAATCCGGATCCCGGGAATGTTGAATTTCGCAGGGTGGTCTCGGATAAACCCATCTTATAATAATTCCATGATGATCCATATCGGTATACGCTGGAATGCAAACGAAAAAACGTCAATTTCCGCCGGATACTTCAGCCAGTTGGAGAGAGATGATCAGTTTTACATCGCCAGCCTGAATCAAGATTTTTTAAGTGCCGGGATCACCTTTTCCGTTATGAGAAACTTACGGCTCTCTGCAACGGTACTTGACAGTCATATTCTTTCCGGTGACCAGGTGGATAGTATCTACGGAGAACAGGGACAGCGGTTCAACCAGACCCAGCTTATGGCTGGTACTTCTGTGCTGCTTAACTGATTTTATCAGGACGAACGCCTCATGGGTTACGAAACATTTATTGCCAAGCGCTATTTCCGGGCCAAACGCAGAACCGGTTTTATCTCGATTATTACCTATGTATCCATCATCGGGGTCATGATCGGCGTGGCCGCACTGGATATCGTACTCTCTTCATTTAACGGGTTTGAAGATGAAGTCCGGACGCGGCTTTTCAATGCCGATGCCCACATTCAGTTACGGAAATTTTATGTAGAGGGCATGCAGAATTACAATTCAATTGTTGATTCCGTTCTCACCGTACCTCATGTGGTTGGCGCCACGCCAATCATCACCCGGGAAGGAGTATGCCGTTCGCGGGACAATAACGAGCCGGTGGTTATCCGGGCAGTGGATCCCGCTACAATTGGCGATGTCACAGAAATACCGGAAAGTATTGTCAGCGGGGATTTTGAGCTGGGCATGCGGAATTATGAAGACCGGGAATTGCCGGGTATCGTTCTGGGACGGTATCTGGCTGAGAGCCTGATGATTTTTTCGCCGGGAGAAATCGTAACCCTTTTTATCATTCCGCAAACCGCCAACCTGCTATCACCGTTTCGCTTTAAACAGTTTGTGGTTACCGGCATCAGCGAGGTGGGTTTTTATGAATATGATAAAATAATGGCATATATTTCCCTGGAATCCGGTCAGAAACTGTTCAATATGCCGGATGAAGTATCCTGGATCGATATTAAACTGAATAATTATAATCTGGCGGGTAAAGTGGCCCCGGTTATCGAGAAAAAAATGGGCGGATATCCCTATGTAACCAGAACATGGTTTGAACTCAACAGGAGCCTGTACAGCTGGATGACCATCGAAAAATGGGGTGCCTTTTTAATTTTATGCCTCATTATCATGGTGGCTGCTTTCAATATTGTCAGCTCACTCATTATGATTGTGATGGAAAAAACGCGGGAAATCGGCATCCTGAAAAGCATGGGCGCCTCCTCCAGTGGAATCATGCAGATTTTTCTGTTTGAAGGCATCATCGTCGGAGTAGTCGGGACCGCGCTGGGCAGCTTTATCGGATTCACCGTCGGTTACCTGCAGAACCGGTTCGGCCTGCTGCGGTTGCCTCCCGATGTCTACCTGATAAATAAACTGCCCATGCAGATGCAGGCTTCCGACTTCATCATAATTGCCGTGGCCGCTATTCTGCTCTGCCTTATTGCTTCGGTGTATCCGGCATTCAAAGCGTCCAAGCTGGAACCGGTGGAGGCTATACGCTATGAATAAGAAGAAAACAAAAACCAGTTCCTCCGATAATATTATCCTGGAAGCGCTCCAGGTGGAAAAACATTATCCCTCCGGCCTGGAATTACTTAAGGTACTCAAAGGAATAAACCTGAGTATCCGGGCGGGTGAAATCCTGGTTATCATGGGCCCATCCGGTGCCGGAAAAAGTACACTTCTGCATATCATGGGTACGCTGGATAAACCCACCAGCGGCGAAATTATTATAGACCACCAGCGTATGAGCCAGTTCCGGGAAAAAGATCTGGCGGCATTCCGCAACCGGAATATCGGCTTTGTATTTCAGTTTCATTACCTGATGCCGGAATTTACCGCCCTGGAAAACCTGCTTATCCCGCGGATGATCAGCGGGACAGACTGGAAAGAGGACACCCCCAGGGCCGAAGAATTACTGGCAGAAGTGGGATTGGAGCAGCGGATATCCCACAAGCCTTCTCAGTTGTCTGGCGGCGAGCTGCAGCGGGTAGCCGTGGCCCGTGCCCTAATGAATAATCCCAAGCTGATTCTGGCAGATGAACCCACCGGCAATCTGGATACTAAAAACAGCCAGGCGTTGTTCGAGCTGATTCTGGGCCTGAACCGAAAATATAACCAGACATTCGTGATTGTGACCCACAATGAGATGTTTGCCAGCCAGTGCCACCGGGTTATTCACCTGCTGGATGGGCGTATTGAAGATGAGCAGATCATTCAGCTCCTGTGAGCAAAAATTATGAGCCTGGCACTCAATCATAGCCTATTCCTGCAGTCCTCTGAACTTATAACCACTTTGTTAATTCGTAAATTTTACCACGAAGGCGCCAGCAACCTAAAAATTTCAAGGTTATGACGAGTATAATGTCAAGATTATCCATGTTCCGCAATACTTAAATATGATTATTGCCTTAAATCCGAAAAATAAAATTTAAAAGTCATTCCGACCGAAACGAATGAAATGAGCGAAGTGCCTGTCCGGCGACCAGACGGGGAAGAATCTATTGAACTTATGAAGATTTCTCGGCTACGTCCCAGTAAGCCGGGACTTCGCTCGAAATGACTGGCTCACTAAGTATAATAATAACAATATATTACCGTAACATTTTCGGAGCTAAAGCAATAATCATAAACTTAAATGTCCTAGAACCCATCATTATTTTGAATGATGTGTTCGGTTCCTGCTGGACACCAAAGATCATAGATAAAAATATATTTTTTGCGACAGAAATTTCTCCAGTTCCACAGTCTGGCCTTACCCTTTCCACGAGAGCGCAATGACCCGCAGATGATTTGACTTCAGCAATATTTTGGCGGCCGGCGCTAATCATATTCATAAAAATGTTCTTATTTACTTAAAATATTATCTAGATTTCTATAGTAATAATAGGAGAAGGTGCCCCAAGTTTTTAAATT
>CAYWTB010000055.1:0-29843 GCA_964461135.1 uncultured Caldithrix sp.
GTCTACGTAGTGTAATTAATTCATGAACTGAGTCATTAACTAAGAAACGCGGCGGTAACAAAAGCACATTTTCGAAACTACGCTCATAATCCCTGGCCCAGATATATTCATCATATGGTGCATGAAGCAGTCTTGCTGAAATCTTGATGCGGCCACCCTGTTGTAGAATAGATCCGTCGACCAGGTACCGAACACCCAGCTCGCTGGCGATTTCCGGGGGTGTTTTGGTTGTACCTTTGTATTTCATTGCTGACGTCATAGAAATGGTCCGCAGCCTGCTGATCTGGGCTAAACGTGTTGTGATAGCATCTGTAATGCCATCGCTGAACCATTCCTGTTCGGCATCATGAGACAGATTTATTAATGGCAGAACAGCAATTCTGCTGAGATGTGAAGTACCGGTTACAAGTCCCGAAATGGTTGATGAATGGTAATGGTTATTCTGTCTAAAATTATTTAAATCGAATAGAACATTCGAAATATCCTGGTACCGCCTGGTGGGATCTTTCTTAAGCAAATTATCAAGTATGGCCTGTAATTCAGAAGGTACATTATTCATGTAATGATCAAGTTTATCCGGTTCCTCATTGACGATTGAATACATCATTGGTTCGGGATAATCTCCGCTGAAGGGTATATGTCCGGTAAGCATTTCGAAAAGTACTACGCCCAGAGACCAGATGTCCGAGCGCTGATCACCCGCCATCCCGCGGATAATTTCAGGCGCCATATAAGCAATCGTTCCTTTGGTGGAAAACGAATCGGTTAGCTTTTCTCCTGCCAGCCTGGCCAGACCAAAGTCGACGATCCTAACCTCACCTTTATCTGTGATCAGAATATTACCCGGTTTAATATCACGATGGATGATATTTTTCTCATGTGCAGCCTGCAGGCCTTGCGCAGTTTGCATAAAAATGTCCAAAGCTTCTTCTGTCGGGACAGGACCTTTTTTTATTCTGTCCTGCAGCGATTGTCCCGAGTAATGTGCCATGCAGATATATAACTGACCGCCATCGCTTTCTCCAATTTCATGAATCGTGCAGATGTTCGCATGATCCAGCGCGGAAGCAGCCCGCGCTTCCACCATAAAGCGTTTTCGGCTCGCTTTATCTTTAGTGAGGTGGGTGGGAAGGAATTTTAATGCCACGAAACGATTCAAGGAGGTATCCCGGGCTTGGTATACAACGCCCATACCCCCTTCGCCGAGTTTCTCGAGGATTTGGTAGTGAGAAATGGTTTGCCCGGCCTCTACTGACATAACGATTCCCATTTAAGTCGCGGGAAATCAAAAATGAATGGCTCGTCAGTTATGAGTGTTACAAATTATTTCAGATTCCAGCTTTCATAATATAATAAACAGTATATTAAAAAGAAACAGTTACCTAGTTAAAATTACTCCAGTGGAATCGTAATTAATTCTTTAAGTGCAAGAATTAATGAGCAATTTAGACTGATCTATTAACAATTATTCTATCTAAATTGCTTTAAACGGCTATCTAGAAAGGCATTTTCGTTAGAGCAGCAGGTGGTATCAAATCTTACTTATCAATTTGAAATCTTCATCAAATTTTCATTTTACTCAATTAAAATTTGCAAAATTTTATTTAAATAAAAGTTTATAGAGAAAACGGAAATAACATTTTACAATCATATGGTATTTAATACACTTTTTGCGCCAATCATAAAACCGGGAATCATACACGTGCTTAAACCATCATTGCGGAGATTCATACTACCTGCACTCCTGGGATTCCTCATGCCCATGATAAATTCTCCCCTTTTAGCCGGGGACAATCCACATGCTTATCGGTTCGGGTTAAAGGATTGCATCAATTATGCCCTGAAAAATCAGGCCGATGTGGCGAACCAGCGGCTTACCCAGCCCATCACCGGCAAATATATGAAACAAGCCTATGGGCAGTATCTGCCACAAATCAGTGCCGGAGCCACCTATCAACATAATATTAAGCGACAGATTGCGGTGTTTGGTGGAAATACCATACAAATCGGAACAAAGGACCAGCTCCAGGCGCATATTGATATCGACCAGCAAATATTCAACCCGAATTTTATCAGCGCAATAGAGGGCAGCCGGTTAGAAAGCAACATGGCTTCTGAAAATACGCGTCTAAGCGAAATCGATCTGGTGGTAGGCGTCATGAAAGCTTTTTACGGCGTACTGGTCTCACAGGAGCAGATGGCCCTGCTTACCGCCAATATTAGCCGCTCACAAAAGGAACTGACAGACACCCAGTACCAGTACCAGAATGGTCTGGCGCAAAAAGTGGATGTAGACCGGATACAGGTTCTGGTAAACAATGCTATTACCCAGAAAAGCAATGCGGAAAGAAGCCTGCAAACACAAATACAATCACTGAAATTCTATATGGGCATGCCGGTAAACGATTCCCTGGAAATTGTGGGCAGCATCTCGGAGGATCTGTTAAAGCCCGTGTCTCCTGTTCCTGATTCCCTATTCTATAAAGACAGGGTAGAATATCAGATCGCTAAAACCGAATTGAAAATCAGCCAGTTGCAAAAACGAACTGTCACCAGGAGCTTCCTGCCAACCCTTTCCGCCTTTGGAAGTTATATAGCCCCATTTTACGGTAATACTTTCAATTCAATGTTTGATATAACTTATCGCCCCACAATTTATGTGGGACTTGAGTTGTCCCTTCCGATTTTCTCCGGATTCAGCAGGATCTTTCAACGACAAATTGCTGACCTGAACATAAAAATCTCCAATAACAACCTGATGAATCTGGAAAACAACATTAACCTGCAATATCACAATTTTTACCGGTTGGTGGAAAACGACCGGGATAACCTGGAAACCCAGAAGGAAAATACAACCTTGGCTAAAACCAATTATGAAAACTTGAAATATCAGTACGATAATGGCGTTCAACCAATTATCAATGTGTTGGACGCGGAAACCACTTTATTGCAGGCACAGAATAACTACATAAATGCATTATACCAGTTATTGATCGATCAGGTTGATCTGAAAAGGAGCCTTGGTCAGATTGAATATTAATTGTCACCAGAAAACAGGTTTGTTATGAAAAACATTCAGAAATCATTTTATCTAGTTTTATTGACCGCAGCGGCTACCACTATACTCAATATTTCGTGCAGCGGCAAAGGCAACCAGCAAGGTTTCGCTGGTATGGCACCAACCGTCAGCGTGGCCACAGTCAATTATTCAGCGATCACCCTTCAGCGCGAATTCCAGGCGACCCTGGTTTCTAATAAACAAATTAAACTGGTTACCGATGTAGGTGGCCGGGTCGAGAATATCCTGTTTAAAGAAGGCGGCCATGTCGTGCAGGGACAGCCGCTCTATAATATTGATAAAAGTTTATACCAGGCGGCATATAATGCGGCGATGGCCCAATTAAAAGTAGCCCAGACCAATCTGGTAACGGCCCAAACGGATTCGCAGCGTTATCAGAACCTATGGGATCATAATGCAGTCGATCAGATTACTTTGGCTCATGCCAAGGCGCAAGTTGAAGTATCAAAAGCACTGGTAGAGGCAGCCGAGGCAGCGGTAGCAAGTGCCAGAACCAACCTGGAACATGCCACTATCGTTGCCCCGTTTAGTGGTTCTACTAATGTGTCCAATGTGCGCCTGGGTGATCTGGTAGTGGCCAACCAGACTGTTTTAGTGACCATTGTTGATAACAGTCAAATGCGGGCAGATTTCTATGTACCGGAAGGGCAATTTGTGGCCATGCTTTCGAAGAATAATAATACCGGCAATTCCCTGCCAAAATTCAATCTCGTTCTGCCTGATGGCTCACTTTATCCCATGGAAGGCAAACTGGATTTTGTGGATAATACAGTCGATCCCACTACCGGTACTATTCTGGTGCGACTGATCTTCCCTAATACCGATGATATTTTGAAATCCGGTATGAACTGTGTTGTCAGATCGCAAGAAAACAACCAACAGCAGAAATTTTTAATTATTCCACAACAAGCTGTTCAGCAGGTATTGAATGAATATCATGTTTATGTGGTAAATGACAGCGGCGTGGTTGAAGATAAAAAAATTACCCTGGGCCAGGTTTCGAATGGCGTTCAAGTTGTAACAAATGGGTTGAAAGAAGGGCAAAAAGTGATTGTTGAAGGCATTGAAAAGGTAAGGCCACAACAGGTCGTTAAAACAGTTCCCTATTCAGAGACAGCGGCAGACACAACTCAATCACCTAAGAAGAGCGAAAAGGATTAATATGTTTTCCAGGATTTTTATTGAACGGCCAGTGATGGCGATGGTGATTTCCTTGTTTATTATTTCGGTGGGAATCATTTCAGTGACGGTATTGCCGGTCGCACAACTTCCGAATGTTACCCCGCCGGTGGTCAGCGTCTCCGGGGCGTATGCAGGCGCAGACGCGTCGACCGTGGAAAACGCAGTAGCGACACCAGTTGAAGATCAGGTAAACGGCGCGACGGATATGATGTATATGGAATCCACCAGCTCCAATGCAGGTACTTTCTCCTTAAGTGTAACCTTCAACCTGGGGACTGATGTGGATGTGGCGGCCATGGATGTTCAAAACCGGGTCTCACTCGCCATGCCCAGCCTGCCAAGCGATCTGATTCGCACCGGCCTTTCGGTGAGAAAAAGCTCGACTAGTATGCTACAGGTTATCGGTCTGTATTCTCCAAAAGGGACGCATGATGGCAATTTTATGGATAACTATGCCAGCCTGTATATAGATAATGAGCTCTCTCGCGTACCGGGTGTGGGCGATGTCTTTACCTTTGGCAGGAACTTCGCCATGCGGGTCTGGCTGAATCCGCAGAAAATGGCCGGGTTACATCTTACTCCTGCCAGTATTATCAATGCCATCAGTCAACAGAACAGCCTTACCCCTGCCGGTTCCATCGGTGCACCACCAGCCCCTGATGGTCAGACATTTGAAATGACTCTTACTGTTAAAGGCCGGCTGGTCACAGCAGAAGAATTTGGTAATATCGTTGTGGCAAGCAATCCCGAGAACGGATCCATTACCCGATTAAAAGATGTTGCCCGGGTAGAATTAGGTGCTTCCTCCTATTCCGGAACCAGGCTGCTGAACGGAAAAGTGGGCAGTGGTATGGCCATCTATCAGAGTCCGGGAAGTAATGCCCTTACCACCGCTACTCTGGTGAAAGAGAAAATGCAGGAACTGGCCAAGAATTTTCCGGAAGACCTGGCCTGGACGGTAGTAGTTGATAACACCCGTTTCGTCAGCGCTTCTATCAGGGAAGTGATTCTTACACTTGTTGAAGTGTTGCTGCTGGTGCTGTTTGTTGTCTTTTTGTTTCTGCAATC
Organism: uncultured Caldithrix sp.; assembly: GCA_964461135.1. Classification (GTDB taxonomy): domain Bacteria; phylum Calditrichota; class Calditrichia; order RBG-13-44-9; family RBG-13-44-9; genus RQOF01. Next base: position 5,330 of record CAYWTB010000055.1, read on the forward strand.
CTGGAGAACCACCCTCATTCCCCTCTTGGCCATTCCGGTTTCCCTTATCGGTACTTTTGCCGTATTCTCCTTGATTGGTTTCACTATTAATACCCTGACCCTCTTTGCCATGGTTTTAGCGATTGGAATTGTAGTGGACGACGCTATTATTGTTGTGGAAGCTGCTCAGCGCAAGGTTGACGAAGAGAAACTATCCGCCAAGCAGGCCACAATAAATGCCATGAAAGAAGTTGGCACACCGGTAATCGTCATTGCGCTTTCTCTTACTGCGGTGTTTGTACCGGTTACCTTCATGCCGGGCATTACCGGTATGCTTTATAAACAATTTGCAGTTACAATTTCTGTATCCGTTCTGCTTTCTGCCTTTGTAGCGCTTACCCTCACCCCGGCATTGTGTGCACTGATGCTAAAACCAAATCCGGTCCATAAGGACAGTAAGGGTCTCAATAAACTGTTTTTTAGATTCAACACCTGGTTCGAAAAACGAGTGGAAGGTTACGGAAACAGTATCAGCAAAGTGATGAAAAGAATCCCTCTGATGATTGTGTTGCTCGTGGTTATTTATACCGGGATAGCGCTGCTGTCTAAAGTGACTCCAACCTCATTTCTGCCAAATGAAGACCAGGGGATGCTGATGGCAGTTGTGCAATTGCCGCCAGACGCCTCTACTCAAAGAACCGTAGCGGTCATGAATCAATTTAGCGATGTCCTGTTAAATAATAAACACATTGCCAATTACTTTGTGGTTCCCGGATTTAATTTATTAACCAGAACAGCGCTTTCTAATTACGGTACTGCTTTTATCGGATTAAAACCATGGAACGACCGTAAAAGCAAAGATACCCAGATCGACGCTATTACCCAACAGCTGCAGGTCGCCACTTCCCCAATAAAAAATGCCACTTTTCTGATTATTGCACCGCCACCCATCGCTGGCCTGGGAACCACTTCCGGATTTTCAATGGTCATTAGTCAGAGCAGCGGTACCATTGATGAGCTTCGGGACATTCAGAATAATTTTCTGGCTGCATTAAGAGGGCGGCGGGAGATTCAGTTCGCCTATTCCACGGCCATATACGATTATCCAAGCTACCAGTTGTCCGTTAATCGAGAATATGCCCAAAAAATCGGCGTTTCAATTGGGGATATTAATAATGCCATACAAACCTATATCGGAGGATATTACGTTAACGACTTTACCCTTTTTAACAATACTTTCCGGGTATATGCCCAGGCCGATTCAAACTTCCGGTCCAATATCGATATGCTCTCTCAATATTTCGTCATGAATACAAACGGCGAAATGGTGCCATTGAACACTCTGGTCCGGGTGGCAAACACCACATCATCCCCGACTATTTATCACTACAATATGTACCGTTCCGTACAAATTAATGGCTCCGCCGCCCCGGGCTACAGCTCCGGTGATGCCCTTACGGCACTGCAGCAGACCGCCAGCCAGGTTTTACCGGTTGGTTATACCTATGAATTCACCGGAACATCATTACAGGAATTGGAAGCAGGGGCCACCAGAATCAAAATTTTTGCCCTGTCTATTTTCTTCGTGTTTTTGTTTTTGGCTGCATTATACGAAAGCTGGGGAGTACCTTTTGCCGTTTTACTGGCTGTGCCGATTGGTATTTTTGGTGCCTATCTTTCCCTGAAACTGGGAGGTCTTGCCGCCAGTATCTATGCCCAAATTGGTATGATAGCCATCATTGGATTGGCAGCAAAGAATGCCATTTTGATTGTCGAATACTGCAAAATTAAATTTGAAAGCGGAACACCCCTGGTTCAGGCAGCAGTGGAAGCGGGCAAACTTCGGCTGCGCCCCATATTGATGACCTCCTTTGCCTTCATTCTTGGGGTTGTGCCGCTGATGCTGGCATCTGGTGCCGGCGCCAACGCCCGCATCAATATCGGATTTACCGTCTTCGGCGGTATGCTGACTGCCACCATGCTGGCCATCTTTTTCATTCCGCTATTCTACGTGTTGATCATCCGGGTAATTCATCGGAAAAACAAATCCGGACAGCTCAAAGTTGATTGATGGTAACAGTGAAAAGAAACAGGAGAAAGAATAAGGCTGATCCGGTTTAATTTCTCCGAATTAATCCACGGAATTTTAAAAATTTGACTGAAATATCAACGAGCATTTTAAAGTAAGAGACTGCCTGGGCTTCATGTATAAGTCGCTTTTTTGATTCAGGATCCCAGGTTAATTCCGATGACAGAAATTTGAGGGCCGCGGTGCGTTTGAGTTTTATGTCTTCGGCCTTATAGACCACGCCCATCTCACCTTCACCAAGTTTCTCAAGAATTTTGTAGTGGGATATAGTTTTACCGATCATTACATGCAACTCGTTTTTAAATAGGTATTCATTCGGCCATTTTTTTCTAATCCCGCAGGGATGAAATATTATAGTAAGATATCCATTATGCCATTTTAACTCCATAGAACTTGCCCCAAAAGGGCGGGGAGTAACATGTTTTTCATGATTTCCTCCGTTTATTAATATCAGTCTATTTGAAATGCCTGTCGGGAAAATTCATCTGCTGTAACAATGCCTTGAAACGCTGATCTTCACGCAGATAATCAAAAATTGGATCAATACTTATATAAACCATGTTGGGATCTCTCACGGCGAACGCTTTTTCGAGCCAGTCGAGTGCCTCCTTTTTCTTTCCTGCTCGCGTATAGAGAGTAGCAATTTGCCATGGGGTAACGTTGGCAGTATCGGAGCGCGCGATCAGCAGATTTGCGACGTTTGTCAGGGCGGTACGATAGTCCGATTCCGAAGACCCCATTCCCAGCGCTTCCTGAGCCTGGAGATCTCCTTTGGCTGCAAATGAACGCTTCCATATTTCTAAGGCCTCCTTATACCTGCCCTTCATGTGATAGGCCGATCGCAGTGTTGAGAGGGCTATAGGGTCGTTTGGTGCTTTTCTCAAAATATCACCCAACAGGTCAATGGCATCATCATAGCGGTGTTCATACATCAAATTCATCGCATAGAGAGATTGAAATAAGGTGTTGAAGGGATCCAGCTGCCGAGCAAGTTCAATGTGCATTATCGCTTTTTCCTGCTCTCCAAATATCTGCAATAGGTGAGAGTAATAAGCGTGGGCCTGCGCATCGTTTGGATTCAAGGTAATCGCTCGACGGAAAGAGATATCTGCCCCATACCAATCCCAATCAACCCATGCCTTTATATTCGCCAGGAGACGATGGACATCTTCAAGAGTACTATCCAATTCTAAGGCTTTCGTGGCAGCTGTTTTGATTTTCGGTGTGGCCTCCGATGTTGGGACAAAACCATTTTGTTGACGGCCCATCCATACTAGGGCAATACCTACATAGGCCAGGGGATAGTTTGGGTCAATAGCTCGAGCCAGTTCAAAATACCGGAGAGCAATGTTGAAATCCTGGGCCGTCATCCGACACCACTGAAATGTACCTCGTAGATAGGCTTCATAGGCATCCGGGTTAACCTGCTGGACGGTTGCCAGGCGTGTTTGCTCCTCAGGAGTGAGTTGGATCTTGAGTTCATGGGCAATGGCGGTCACAATTTCATTCCGAATTGATAAAATATCTCGTATTTGGTTTTCATACCGATTTGCCCAGAGTTGCTTCTCGGTGGCAGATTCAATGAGTTGCACCGTCACATTGACTCGATCACCTAGCTTAACCACTGAACCGGTAATGAGGGCATCCACACCTAATTCCTGCCCTATTTCAGATAACATTTTATCTGATTTTTGATACCGCATGACCGAGGCCCGTGCAATCACGCGGTTGAGGCCGCTCAGCTTGGACAAATCAACAATCAGTTCCTCGTGCAGGCCAGCCGCGAAATAGTCCTGGTCAGGATTACCTGAGAGGTTTTCCAAGGGCAAAACGGCAATAGAGGTGATCGATGCTGGCGTCGGAACCAAGATGGTCAGTAAGATCGCAATTAAGGCAAGCAAGAGTAATCCGGCCGCCATGGCCCCAGCCGTGCGACGCTTCCGGATAAGGAACTTCCGAATCAAGTATAGGATCGATATGCCTTTTATTGGTTCTTGTAACTCTTGAATATCCAATAATATCTCGTCGATGTTTTGATACCGTTCTTCATGGTTTTTGGCCAGCATCTTCTTTACGATAATTTCCAGCTCCACCGGTACATCGCTGTTGAGTGTTGTGAGCGGTTTCGGTTCCTCATTTAAGATTGAATACACCGCGGCCATTGAATACTCGCTGGCAAAGGGCAATTTTCCTGAAACCAACTCATAAAGTAAAACTCCCAATGACCAGATGTCGGTCCGGCGGTCTACTTCCTCTCCGCGCGCTTGCTCGGGAGACATATAGGCGACAGTTCCCAGGGTCGAGCCCGTTTTGGTCAGCTTTGTTTGCCTGCCAGCAAGCTTGGCAAGTCCAAAATCTAGAATTTTCACCGTCCCTTCGGTGGTAATGAAGATGTTCGCCGGTTTGATGTCCCGATGAATTATTCCCTTTTCATGTGCCTTTGCCAATCCGCTGGCAATCTGAACCATAATTTCTAAAGCTTCTCCCAGTTCCATTGGCAGGCCTGAGATCTTCTCTTTCAATGATTGACCTTCGTAGCAGTCCATTACGATAAACATCTGTCCATCTGATGTTTCATCTATATCATGGATAGTGCAGACATTGGTGTGTTGAAGTGCTGACGCCGCCTGTGCCTCATGGGTAAAGCGTTGTTTTGCTTCAGGATCTCGGGTCAGTTCGGGCGGCAGGAATTTAAGGGCCACAATCCGTTTTAGTTTAGTATCTACGGCTTTATAGACGACACCCATGCCGCCTTCGCCGAGTTTCTCAAGGATTTTGTAATGTGATACCGTCGAACCGATCATTTTTTTATCAAAACTTTCATTAATATATTTTTATCCTTTGTTTTTTATATTAAAAATTTTCAGACGCATGCCATGTGGCTCCGCATATTTACCTTTTGCCTTTGCCCTTTACCCTATTTTTGGTCTTTCGTATGAAACATTTTCAGACGCATGCTATGCGTCTCTAAATCTTTACCCTTTACCCATCTCATTTGTCTTTTATCTTTTTTCTTATTTAATCTTCACTGGTCGTTCACTTAAATAAATTCTCAATCAGCACAAGTCTTGCATCGAGTCGTTCCTTTAAAAAGACCAGGTGCTTATCGTCAAAACTCACTTGAATATTTCCCCGGTAAGGATTTATCCCATTCAAAATAGACGGGAGTTTTTCATGCCTACCATCAGGTAGAGAAACACGCCATATTTCACCATTTTCCCGTTTATAGATGATATTACGGAGGCCGACACCGGGGAAGGAATTTGATGAATACTCGGCAGAAAGAATTTGCTTTGTGGCTATGATCTTTCCCTTATCGACCGTCTTTATCCACCATCCATCCCGACCGCTTCTTAAGTCACATACAGCGATTTGCCTGCCATTGCGCAGGGGAAACTGATAGGTCGAATCTTCACTGACTTCTATTGGCGCATTGCTGTTAAGGGAGTATAAAACACTGTGTGCATGCGGTAGTATCGGCGGAAAAATAGTCACTAACTTCTCTTTATCAATCCACCAGGCACCGTATCCTTTGCCGATGAGTCTGGGGGTTCCCGGATTCTCTACTTCAATGATGTATATTCGCGAAGAGTCAATAGGTTCATTAACCCGCTGCGAAGCATAGCTCATATACTTACCATCAGGAGACCACTGTGCATCAAAATATTGTGCAACTCCGGCGGTCAATTGAGTCCGGTTGGTCCCGTCGCTGTGAATAATATAGATGTGATTGGCGGGCTGTAACATGTCGGCAGAGCCCATATCAAAAGATATTCGTTTCATATCCGGGGAGAATGAAGGCATATTCAGGAATTGATTATCAAAGGTCAACTGTTGAACCCCACTGCCATCTATGTTTGCGGTCCATAAGGTTTTAAGCATTCTTCTTTCTTGAAACAACAATCGTTTGGCATCAGCGGAGACTTTAACGCCAAGATCCGGTCCGGGACCTCTGGTGACCTGAACGGCTTCTCCTCCGCTGGCCGGTATCATCCAGACATTGGTGTTACCTCCCTTGTTTGAAGTAAAGAATATCTGATCATTCGCTGCCCAGACCAGTTCATCGATCGGTTTATGGTAATAGGTGAGTTGACGTTCTTTTCCTGTTGTCAAATCGTGTATAATGATCTCACTATAACTAGGGAAACCTCTTAGCCAGGCAACGGCGTTTCCGTCCGGTGACCAATCGAAACAAAAGTTTGACCATAAATAACTAAGGGAATCAACAAATTCAAGATGATTTTCACTGCCATCAGGTTTTACTGACCAAAATTCACGTTTACCTGATGGGCTTGGCGCATACCATCTTCCCAGACGACAATAACCAATAATTTGACCATCCGGACGCCACTTAGCACCTGACCCCGCTTCGGCGATCTTCCGACCGCTGCCGCCTGCCGATGAAACGACGAAAATACCCATAATAAATCCACCAGGCGGTATTCGGTCATAGAGGACTTCACTGGCATCGGGGGAAATATCCGAGTTCAAGCTCATCTCAATGGGTTCTTTGGTCAATCGTAACGGATTGCCCGTAGAAACATTTAAAAAATAGATAGACCACTCGTTGTTGGCATCGCAGGCCGGGAATGATACCCATTTACCATCCCGGGAAAGACTGGGATAATAGATTTGTGTAAAGGGAATCTGAAGTGTACGAAAGGTCATGTTTGGATTTAAAACCGGAGGATGAGTCGGCGAAACAACCAGAAAAATGATTATGACCATCAGTATTCCAGCAATAACCAGAACAATCCGCAGCAGATCTTTTCTCGATCTCTTTGGCTTACTTACCACCCCCGGTGCCACTCGTGGTTCTGTGATAAATGAAGTTTCTTTTTCTACTGGTAAAGCTGTATCAACAATCCGGGAGACCCGAGAAGTTTCTTTCTTCACCCGGCGCAGATCAATCACCATATCGTGCACCGTCTGGTAGCGATCTTCGGGATCTTTTTCTAGGGCACGATTCAGGATATGAACCAGTTCAGAAGATATTTCCGGTAAATATTTTTGCACAGGTTGCGGTGCTTCATTCAGGATCGCATACATCATTGCCGCCTCGTGTACGGCATCAAACGGTAAATGCCCGGTCAACAATTCATATAATACCACACCAAATGAAAAGATATCTGAGCGGGCATCCACTTCCCCGCCCTGGATCTGTTCCGGGGCCATGTAGGCCAGTGTCCCCACCGTGCTCGATGTCTTGGATAGTTTAAGTGAACCTTTCAGTTTGGCCAGGCCAAAATCCATCACCTTGATCTGGTTTTTGCTATTGACCATGATATTGTCGGTCTTGATGTCGCGGTGTACCACCCCTCTGCTGTGCGCTTCCTGCAGTGCATCACCGATCTGGATCGCATAAGTAATGGCATCCTGTATCTTCTTTATTGGAACCAATTGGCGCAGTGTTTTACCTTCTACATATTCCATCACAATAAAGTTCTGGTCACCTTCCTCTCTGATATCATGGATCGTACAAACATTGGGGTGGTTGAGTGCGGAAGCAGCCTGTGCTTCGTGCAGGAAACGCGCCCGTTCCGGTTTGTGTGTCTCTAACTCAGGCGGCAGGAATTTAAGGGCCACCATCCGTTTTAGTTTAGTATCTATGGCTTTATAGACGACACCCATGCCACCTTCACCGAGTTTCTCAAGGATCTTGTAATGTGATACCGTCGAACCAATCATTTTTTTATCACCATTTTCATTGATCTTCTTTTGTCTTTTTTATTACACATTAGTAGAAGCATGCTATGCGTCTCTACATATTTCCCCTTTTCCCTATACCATTCTTATTTGTCTTTTGTCTTGTTTAACCGCCTTCGCTGTTTTATTACTTGAACAAATTCTCGATGAGCACAAGTTTGGCATTCAGGCGGCTGTCGTTATAGACGATCTCTTTACCGTCGTTGCTTATACTGAACAAAAAGGACAGACCCGGGAAAGTCCCGGGGATTTGCTCATCTTTTCCTCCGGGGAGAGAAATCCTTCTTAATATTTCACTCTCCGCTGAATAATAAAAGAACTTCTTGTCCGGGCTTAAATTAGGCGGATGATTACGGGTTAATAGTTTTTTGGGGTTGGCTCCTACAATCACCTGATTGTTTTTAGCTGCAACAATATACCACCCTTCTTTTCCAATGTGCCAATCTGTCAGAAGAACATTTTTTCCGTCAAGTATCGGCCAGAGATTTATCGAATCTTTATAGGCCATGGAGGTCGATTTTCCGTCGAGGGTAACTATTGATCCGGTGTGGTCAAATGGATTAGCTACCAAAAGGGTAGTGCTATCGATCCACTTTGAATAAAAGCCTCTCCCCATCGGGCGGGGAAGTCCGGGATCTGCCGGATCTACGATGTAAATTATTGCCGTATCCGTGGGTTGTTCACTTCTCCTTGCATAGTAAGAGATCCACTTTCCGTTTGGTGACCAGGTAGGCCAACCGGCATATTCATCACCGGTGGTAATCTTTCTGCGGTTGTTACCATCCCGGTCACACACGTAGATATGGCCTGTGTATTTCAGAGGATCGTTATCCGACATGCCGAACGAAATTTGTCTTCCGTCCGGAGAAAAAGAGGGCCAGATAATATTTCGCTCATCAGTGGTTAACTGCCGGGTTGCATGGCCATCGATGGCGGCTCTCCATAAATAGCCGGCCTCCTGACGCTGGAGATATAAAAGCTTCTTTCCGCCAGCTGAGATGCTCATGCCGATATCAGGGCCGCTGCCTTTAGTGATTTGAACACTCTGTCCTCCCGAAGCTGGGATCATCCACAGATTGGTATTGCCGCTTTTATTTGAAGAAAAGATTATCTGATTATTAGAGGTCCAGCACACCTCGTCAATATTTTTTTTATCGTGGGTCAGCTGTATTTCCTTACCGGTTTCCAGCTCGCTCCGCATTATTTCCTGATAACCGCCGGAGAATGTTTTCAGCCAGACAATGGAATTGCCTGCAGGTGACCAATCAAAATCGATACGGCCAATATCGGTGGAAGTATCAAGAACTTCCCGACGCGGGTCGCTTCCGTCCGGTTTTACGCTCCAGATATCAGAACTTTCTTTTTTTCCACTTATATATCCGATGCGATGCCCGTCACGACGCCAGCGTGCTCCAATACAATTTTCTGCAATTCGTCTACTTCTCCCTCCAATCGAGGGAACCACATAGGCATCAGACCAACCTGTCTTCGCATTATAACGATCATAGACAATTAAACCTCCGTCCGGGGAAATGTCCACCCCGCCACGACCATAGGGGTTCGCACTGGAATCGAATGTTATCCGGCGCGGTTCCCCTACGATGACATTCATAAAATATACATCCCACTTGCCGTTTACATCCGCAGCCTGAAAGGCAATCCAGTTGCCATCCGCCGAAAGCGCAGGGTATGAAATCTGGGAAAAAGAGATCTGAAGCGTCTGAAATGTCATGGCAGGATTCAGTTTTACGGTGCGCGTCCGGAACACTGCGAAATAAAATACCACAACGATAAGAAGTACCGCCATCCCTACCGCCGACAGGAGGATTGTCTTAGGCGTCCCAAAACGCTTTTCTACAACTCTTTCCTGAAGTTCTTCTGCGGCTTCGGTCCCTGGAATTTCCTTTTGAAGAATAGATTTGCGTACCACCTTTGTGGACTGTTTCAATACCTTTCTCAGCTCGCTGACCATATCTGCAACAGATTGATAACGGTCTTCCGGATCCTTCTCGAGCGCCCGGTGAATGATGCGGTCCAATTCCGGTGAAAGATCCGGCCGGCATATCAAAACTGATTCAGGATCTTCGTTTACTATTGAATACATCATCGCCGCTTCGTGCTCACCCCGAAAAGGCAGCTGTCCGGTCAGCATTTCGTATAGAACAATACCGAACGAAAAAATATCGCCCCGTGCATCAACCTCTCCACCCTGGATCTGTTCCGGCGCCATGTAGGCAAGGGTTCCGACGGTAGATGATGTTCTGGTGAGTTTGAGCGAGCCTTTCAGTTTGGCCAGACCGAAATCCATCACCTTGATCTGGTTTTTGCTGTTGACCATGATGTTGTCGGTCTTGATGTCGCGGTGGACCACACCTCTACTGTGGGCTTCCTGCAGTGCTTCACCGATCTGGATCGCATAGGTAATCGCATCCTGCATTTTTTGGATGGGAACCAATTGACGCAGTGTTTTACCTTCCACATATTCCATCACGATAAAGTTCTGGTCACCTTCTTCTTTGATATCATAGATCGTACAGACATTGGCATGGTTGAGTGCGGAAGCGGCCTGTGCTTCGTGCAGGAAACGATCCCGTTCCGGTTTGTGAGTTTCTAATCCAGGCGGTAAAAATTTCAAAGCCACGGTACGTTTGAGTTTGGTATCCTCGGCTTTGTACACTACTCCCATGCCGCCTTCACCCAGTTTTTCCAGGATTTTGTAGTGGGAAATAATTTTACCGATCATTTTTTCAACCCCATTTTCTTTAGTAAGGCAATGAAGCGCGGCTCCTGGCGAAGATCATCCCAGAACGGATCGACGCTAATATAAAGCAATTCTGTTTCTCGCAGCTGACACGCTTTCTCCAGCCATTCAAATGTTTTTTCCTTATCACCGAGCTTGTAATAAATGAAGGCAATACCTAGGGAGGCAGCATATCCCTGTTGTGTAAGGCGCAGAAGATCGTCCAACACCTTAAGGGCGTCCTGCTTCCTGCCGGCCATAGCGTAGGCACGGCCGGTATATGACAGCATAAGCGGAATCCTGCCGGCAAGATTTTCTGCTATTTTGCACTCTGCAATCGCTTCATCGAATCTACCCTGCATCTCATAGACCAAAGCCAGATCTAGATGTGTCCAGGGGAAGTTCTGATCTAGAGCCAACGTATTCTGGTATTGTTCAATCGCTTCATCATATTGCCGTATCATGTAGAGAACTTCTCCTAAACTAGTGTTTATAATAAGCGAAAGCGGATCCAGACTCTGGGCCTGTTTGCTCTCGGCAAGGGCTTCGTCAAACTTGCCAAGGTACAATAGAGTGCTGGAGTACCACTGGTGAGCTGTTGGGTAATTAGGATCAAGATCAATTGCCCGCCGGAAATATTCCTCTGTACCTGCCCAGTCATAATTGCGATCCTGTGCGATTTCTCCCAATACAGTATATGCCTCTGCCAGGGAAGAATCAATTTCCAGTGCTTTCAGCGCTGTCCGCTGGGCGTTGGCAAACCACTCTTCGGACAGAATTCCGTACGACGGTATTAGTACGTATGCCGAAGCCAGGCCGGCATATGCTAAGGCATAGCCGGGATCCTTCTCGATCGCCTGTTTGAAATAGACGATTGCCGTCTTCACGTCGTCCAACCGCCTCTTGTTCCAGTAGAACCGTCCTTTGAGATAAAGTTCATAGGCTTCGGTGTTTTCGGTCTGTTTCTTCTCGATCCGTTCTTTTTCCCCGGAAGAAAGCTTCGACTGCAAGGCTGCAGCGATTTTTTGGGCAACATCGCTCTGCACAGCAAAAATCTGAGTCATCTCTTTATCATAGGTGTCCGCCCACAGATGCCCTTCGTTTCGGGCATCGATCAACTGCGCAACTATCCGCAGCTGATTCCCGGCATGACGGACACTTCCTTCAAGTACGGTTCCCACATCCAGTTCCTTACCGATCTCACGAATGTTCTTGTTTACTCCTTTGTATTGCATCACCGAAGTTCGTGAAATGACTTTGAGATCAGCGATTTTCGATAACTGGGCAATGATATCATCGGTGACGCCATCGCTGAAATACTCATCCTCTTTGCTGTCGCTCAGATTCTTGAAAGGTAATACAGCGATTGATTTCTGGTTTGGGGCCGGTGGTGCTGAACGGGGGTAGAAAAGATAAATACAAATCAATATTAGGATTAACAGCACACCTGCACCTATCCAGGGCCACTTGCTTGTCTTTCTTGTAATTTCATTACTATCTGATTTATCCTGTCGTAAGGACTTCAGATCGGATATTATTTCCTCGACCTGCTGATAGCGTTTATCCCGCTCTTTCTGCAATGCCCTTTGAATGGTTTTTTCTAGCAGTGGAGGAATATCCGGCCGCAGGGCGCTCGGGGCCGGTGGTTCTTCATTGAGGATGGCATAGATCAAAGCCTGCTCATACTCACTCTTAAATGGCTTCTGTCTCGTGATCATTTCAAACAGGACAACTCCCACAGACCAGATATCGGTTCGCTGATCCACCTCTTCGCCCCGGGCCTGCTCGGGTGACATATAGGCCACCGTGCCCAGGGTCGTTTCCACCTGGCTGCGGGAGTCATGACCGGCAAGCTTGGCTAAACCGAAATCAAGTATCTTGACCGTTCCCTCACGGGTAATAAAGATATTGGCAGGTTTGATGTCGCAATGAATAATCCCCTTCTCATGCGCCTTCGCCAGGCCGCTGGCCACCTGAACGGTAATCTCCAGTAGGTTTTCCAGAGTCAGCGGTCCCTGCCGGATCTTTTCCTTTAAGGATTCACCGTCATAGCAATCCATCACGATAAACATGTTTCCATCGGAGGTCTCATCGATATCATGAATATTGCAGATATTGGAGTGCTGCAGGGCAGATGCCGCCTGTGCTTCCCGGATAAAGCGTTCCTTGGCTTCCGGATCCCGGGTCAGTTCCGGGGGCAGGAATTTGAGGGCCACAGTGCGTTTGAGACGTGTATCTTCGGCTTTGTAAACCACACCCATACCACCCTGGCCCAATTCTTCAATGATTTTATAATGGGAAATCGTCGAACCAATCATAGGACATTCCTGCCGCTTTCGCTGACCTTTTCAAGGATCTTGGAATGAGATATTGTCTTACCCATCATCCCGGCACCTCAAAATGTTCCCACTCGTATTTCGCGTGTTCCATTAGTTTCTTGAATCGTTCTTCACTTCGAATATTTTCGAAGAATGAATCACATTGCAGAAGCGGATAGTTTATGAAGCCGCGATTAACCGCATTCTCCAGCCAGTCCAGCGCTTCCTCTATGGTGCCGAGGAGAGACAGCCTGGCAGCCACAATGTATGACCATTCAGCATCTCTCCGGCAGGTCTTCTGGAACTCGGGAGTCATAACATTTAATGCATCCTCTTTGTCCTTGAGGAGTGCGTATTTCAATAAGAGAGAGAAAACCGTCATCACATTGTTGCTTTTGGCGTTCCCTATCCGATCGATCACTGCTAGAGCCTTGGCTCGCTGGCCATTATAGACTAACATCCAGGCATACCGGGCCTGTGCCATGGGGCTTGTGGAATTGGCTTGATAATATATGCGGGACTGTTCAAGTGCAGGTCCGAATTGACAATCATACTGGAAGCATAGTCCCAGGATCAGATGCCACCAGGGATTCAGCGGGTCGTGGTGCTTCATTCTTTCTGTTATCGCATAAGCTTCGGATAACTTTCCTATCAATGCATAATTGAAAGTTAGACCTGTGAGAGCCCTCAATTCGAATGGATTTGCCTCCAGGGCCTTCTTTAAGTAACGAAACTCATCATACAAATTCTGCGGATAATCCTCATAAACACTGAGCATGCCGAGCATGGCAAGGGCGCTCGATAAGTTGGGTTTCAAAGCCAGAGCCTTCCTGGCATATTCTTCCATCCGCTCGAGATAATCCTCCTGCCCGATTCCAATATTGGTATACTGCCAGTATGCGTATGCCATTCCCGCATAGAGCTGGGCATTATCGCCCATGATATCGATTGCAGTCTGAAGATACGCGAACGCGCTGTCGAGGGACTTTTCATCAAAGCGCAAAATCTGACGTTCGGCCTTAAGATAGCATTCGTAGGCTTTGACATTATCAATGGGATGCTCCGAGAGCCTCTGCTCCTCTTGAGAGGTGAGCTTCAACTGCAGGGCATTCACGATGGCAGTAGAGATCTCATCCTGAATCGTAAAGACATCCTCCAGCTGACGGTCATACGTCTCTGACCAGAGATGATACCCGTTGGCAACGTTGATGAGCTGAGCGGTGATGCGAAGTTCATTGCCCGCTTTCCGGACGCTTCCCTCCAGAACTGTCTGCACCTTAAGCTTATTGCCGACCTCCCGAATATCTTCCATCTTCCCCTTGAAGAAGAAGGCTGAGGTTCGCGCCGGCACCCTCAGAGTCTGAATATTACTCAGGCGATTAATAAGTTCCTCCGTCATCCCATCACAAAAATACTCCTGATCCTTCTGTGGACTCATATCCAGGAACGGCATTACAGCAATCGATTTCTCTGCCGGTCCGGCCGTTCGCCACCGCAGCTGGTGAAGAACCGGAGTGACAACGATAGCAAGGATAATGACAAACACCAATCCGTACCCCCATCGCATCCTCCATATGCGCTTCCTTTCCATCGCCTGCAAGCGTCGTGTTGTTTCAATCCCGGCTCCTACATTTTTCTCCAGGTATCGAAGATCAACAATGAGGTCTGCCGCGGTCTGATAGCGTTTTGCGGGATCTTTCTCGAGACAACGGCTGATGAGGTTATCCAGCTTTTCCGGTATATCTGGCCTTAATGATCTGGCTGGTGGGGGGTTATCGTTCAAGATGGAATAGATCACTGCCTGCTCATATTCACCCTTAAAAGGCAACTGCCCGGTGAGCATTTGATAAAGCATCACTCCCAGCGACCAGAGGTCTGTGCGCTGATCCACTTCTTCACCTCGTGCCTGCTCGGGAGACATATAGGTTACCGTGCCGATAGTCGTCCCAATTTTAGTGAGTCCAACCTGACCGGCCAGCTTGGCCAGACCAAAATCCAGGATTTTCGCCACTCCCTCCCCGGTAATCATTACATTGGCAGGCTTGATATCCCGATGAACCATCCCATACTCGTGTGCCTTACCCAAACCCCGGGCAACCTGAAGGGCAATATCGATCGCTTCTTCCAGTTTCATCGGCCCCCGGGAAATCTTTTCCTTCAGCGACTCACCGGCATAGCAATCCATAATAATAAAGAGTTGACCATCCTCATTTTCATCAATATCATGGATAGTGCAGATGTTGTTATCTTGTAGAGCAGAAGCTGCCTGCGCTTCATGAATGAACCGCTTCTTGGCACCGGTGTCCAGGGTGAGTTCCGGTGGCAAAAATTTCAAGGCTACCGTCCGCTTGAGTTTCGTGTCCTCGGCCTTGTAGACCTCCCCCATACCTCCATGGCCAAGTTTCTCTAGGATATTGTAATGCGAAATAGTTTTACCAATTAATTTGTCCAAAGCTATCCTCATATTCAGGACCAAAATAATTTATCTGACTAAAAGATATTCAGTATTTAGAATTTTAGAGGAATGGGTGCTGCAATATTCTTTTACCGGTAAAAGCCAGCGGTGAATGAGCAGTCATTGGCGCAGTAAACCTACCTTATTACAGATAAAATTAATCATAAAGTTTAATCCGTTCAATTTAAATCGCTGAGAATTAAATAAATTGCAAAACAGGCTGATTCAAATGAAAATATTTTTTAATAACAATGGTAAAAATCCATTGGGCCCGGATAATAAATAAAGATGATATGCTTTGGAGCCGGAAAGATGGAATGTTATCAATGTGGAAACATCCTCCACAACATCGGGAATAGATTTAAGGCATCCTCGAGGAAAAACTAAAAAAGGGGCTGTTTTTTACCAACAGCCCCTCAGAAAAAAATAATAATTAACTGCAATATTTCTTTATTTCATCAGAATCAACTTGTTCTGAATCATTTTGCCGTTCACTTCCAGACGGTAGAAATAGATACCGCTGGCCGCATCAGCTGCATTCCAGGCATATTTGTGACTTCCGGCCTGTAGTTTGCCGGAAACCAGGTTGGCTACTTCCTGCCCCAGCACATTAAAGATCTTCAGGCTGACAAAGTCGTCATAGGGAAGTTCAAAACTGATGGTGGTCTGGTTATTAAAGGGATTGGGATATGAACTGACCTGGAAAGTTTTCTCCCGGTTTTCGGCAAATATCTGTTGTTCTTCATATTCCACTGCTGGTATTTCTTTAGCAAAATTGAAGAAATTCCACCAGCCGGAAGCACCGGGACCGCCATAGGCACCCATATCGTTGCGAACGGTTCCGCGGGCCGGCAGCTGGGCATATCCGGGACGGAATACACTCTCCAGATCATTATACATGTTTTCCGGGTTACCGGCATCGATGCAGGGGGATCGGAATCCCAGAAATTGCAGCGGCCCAAACAAGCGGGGATTGACATTCATATTGCCGGTTCCGGTCCAGCCGCCCTTTACATCAGAATAAGTGATGTCTATGGTTCCGCTTTCAACATAAATTTCCGGACCCTCCGGTGCTTCGTTATTCCAGAGGATGGAATTCATGACTGTTGCGGCAGAATTTTTGGTATATATTCCCCCGCCCTGCAATTCTGCATAATTTTTTGAGATGGTATTATTAACGATTTTGGCAAAACTGAATAGATCACCTATCCAGCCACCGCCGCCATAGGTGGCATAGTTCTTTTCAAACAGGTTATTTTCTATGGTAGGACTACCATCCCAGATGGCAAAACCACCACCGAAGCAGCCACCAGTACCGCTATAGGTATTGTGTGAAACAATGTTGTTTCTGAAATACAGTTCATCAGGCGGATAATCGAATACCACTCCTGCGCCACCACTGAGATTCACTGCATTAACCTCATTGTGCTGGATGATATTATTAACATATAAACCTTTGCTTCCCAGTATCGATAATCCACCGGCATGACCGCCCAGCCAGTTAGTTGCCGTTTTACTTTGCAGGGCCTTATTATGAATGATGATGTTTCCGGACATATAAACTTCATTCGGGGGTGTGGGGTAAGACCAGGATTGAACAATTAATCCTCCCCCTCCGGCGCTCCCTTCTTCTGCCGTGACGGTATTTCGGATAAAGGTGTTATTAACGATTCTACCGGAACTGCAAAATGATGCTCCGCCGCCTCCGCTCAAAAATGAGCCGGTTACTTTATTACCTTCGAGAATATTATTCTCCAGAATGACATAGGTGGGAATCCAGGGAGGACTGCTGGCAAACCCACCACCCCAGCCAAGACCAGTAAGCCCATTTTCCGATTTATTATTGGTGATAATGTTGTGGATCACTTTGGCACCCGAAGCAAGACAGATTACACCACCACCTTCTCTGACAATAAAAGGAGGGGTATTTTCGAAAGTCCCGGTTCCACCGGTAATGGTAAATCCGCACAGCACCGAATTGGTATCCTCCCCCGAAGTGAAACTGACCACCGAACCCAAATCAGGATTGGAAGGCCGGCTGCCGTTAATGATGGTCTTGCGGATGTGCTTTTCCTTCTGGTCCAGATAAAATTTGCTGGCTACAATAATGGCCTTTCCCATGAAGTTGATGTTTTCGTAGTAGGTACCTTCGGCAACCAGTACCAGGTCACCGGTGGCTGCAGCCGTGATGCCGGCCTGAATGGTGGGCTGATCCCCTGGCACATGGATGATGCCTGCCCAAACAGAAGAAAAAAGAAATAAGACAAAAGAAAAAAGGCAAAACAATAGATGTTTTGACATGGTAAATCCCCCTTCTGTTTTGGTTGACACTTCTATATACAAAATCATATAACCCCAAAAGGGACATGTGGCATGGAGTAAGGACTTCTACTCCACGCTCCACGCTCTATGCTTTTTTCCTTTGGCCTTGAGCCTTGTTCCTGCTACTTATTTTATCAGTATCATCTTGCGCGTCTTCACAGATCCCTCACTTGTCAGCCTATACAGGTACACCCCACTTGCCAAACAACTGGCATCCCTCTCATACTTTTAGGAACCGGAAAGGACTATGGTGACTCCTTATCACGGGATGTTGAAAATTTTGAGGAATACCCTGCATGATCTTGGGAGAGTAAATTCAATAATGGTCCCCGGATTAAGTGGGTTGGGATAATTTTATAACATAGAAAATAATGAAGTTATGGAAAAGAGTTATTCTTTATCAGCTAAATTTGCGGGCATAAGTTTCAAAAATTCCAAATAGACCTGTAAGCGTAGTTTCTGGATGGATGGTAGATTTTGATCAACCAAACCAGAACATTTAAAGATGGTCCTGATCGTTCTGAAACAACTCCTTTGGTAAATACCACCGGTTTCCTTGTTATCGTTTGGATTAAATAAAGTTGGTGAACTTAAAGAGGTCTTTGTTCTTTCATCTATATAGTCATCCTCACCCAAATAGGGAAATAGAAGTGGGGAATTGGCGATGCCAGTTTGCCCACTTACCAACCGAAGGTATTTTTTACTATCCTCTCTCAGTTGAAGCTGGAAATAACCGCGGACCGTTGTCCGGGGATCGGAACAGCAGAAATTACCCTCCTCCTTATCATTTTCTTTAAGGATCTTTTCAATCAGTTTTCCGGAAACTGAGGGAATTATCCCATGCTTAATCCGTTAAAATTTTTCTGGATTTTCAGAATTCTATTAAACACCGGCGCAGGCGTGGTATCATATAATGGATACTCAGTCCAAAGCCACTTTCCTGATCGGTTTATTGGTTGGTCAAACCGAAATGATCCTGCTATGAGTCTCACCGATGGGCGGAATTTGGAAATACCTGTGGAAAATTCATCATTGATTTAAGAACCGGCAAATTTTCCGGGAGTTGCTTCTCACTTCTTATACTATCTTTTTGGTGACATCATAATTTTTTTGATTGGTGTCCACTAAAGTTCCATCAAAATCCCAAAATTTTCCTTTGATGTTATTATGCTATTTTTTATATTTGGAAAAATTTCTCAATGAAATGCTCACGTGTCTGATCAAACATAGAGTTTCTTTTTACAATCCTATCGCAATTATTTATACTTCTGATCATTTTCTCGGCAGTGGTAAAGGCTATATATAATTTCATTCACTGAATATATTGTATTTTGAGTTCATATAAATTTTATCAGTTATCTGATAATAATTTTGAAATTAAAATAGTGATTTTTAAAACAGTGCGAATGTTTCATGATCTAAAACAGGTGATCATTTTTTATCGTTCTACCTCATCGAAAGTGCTTGAAAACTGGATGTTAAATCATGGGCAGGATGCCAGAATTTCCAAACTTAACTTTATATAAAAACATTGAGGAGTCACGCTTATGTATCTCTTCTTAAAATGGTTGTTTAACATTTTATTTATCCTTGCTTTCAGCCTGATCTTCAGTTTTCAGGCTTTTGGCCAGGGAGTGACCACTTCGGCCATGAATGGACTGGTGACGGATGAGAATGGTAAGGCCTTACAGGGAGCTAATATTGTAGTGGTTCATGAGCCAAGCGGTACCCATTATGGAGCGGCTGCCCGCGATAACGGCCAGTTTAATATCCCTAACATGAAAATTGGCGGACCCTACACGGTTACCGCATCTTTTATTGGCTATGTGGAAAAGAGTGAAAAAGCCGTCTACTTGAGCCTGGGACAGGAGTATCGAATTGACTTTAAGTTGGTAGAGGAAGCGGTAGCCGGTGAGGAGGTTCTGGTGACCGCAGAGATGGATGAGGTTTTTAACAGCGGACGCACCGGAGCCGCTACTTATATCGATCCGGATCAGATCGTGGACATGCCGACCATCAAACGAAGTACCCGCGATCTTACCAGACTGGATCCCAGAAGCGATGGTAATTATAGTTTCGGTGGTAAAAACTGGTTATATAATAACATATCTCTTGATGGATCCTATTTTAATAATCCCTTTGGATTGGACGACCCGGCACCGGGCGGGCAAACCGATGCCGAACCGGTTCCCTATGATGCCATAGAGCAGGTGCAGGTATCAGTAGCCCCATTTGACGTGCGTGAGGGCGGTTTTACCGGGGCCGGAATTAATTCTGTGACCAAAAGTGGTACGAATACTTTTCACGGATCACTCTATAGTTATTACCGAAATGAAAGTTTTATTGGCAACAAGGTGATGGGGAACGATGTCATTGCAAATCCCAATTTATCCTATAATCAGTCCGGTTTTACCACTAGTGGACCGATAATTCCAAACAAACTGTTTTTCTTTTTAAATGCCGAGCTGGAACGAAGAGATGATCCCGGAACGAATTATGTCGCAAATCGGGGTGGAAATCTTGAGTTTGGAGAATCAAGGGTAAGTGCAAGCATCATGGATTCCATACGGAACCGGATGATTGAAGTATACGGTTATGATCCCGGACCCTATGAAGGGTATACCAATCAAACGGATAATAATAAATTAATACTTAAACTGGATTGGAATATCAGCCAAAACAATAACGCCAGCCTTAGGTATAATTGGCTTGATGCTAGGCGTGATCTGCCTCCCCATCCGTTTGTTCTAAGTATCAATGGCACTGGCCGCGGACCCAATGAAACCAGTTTGCCATTTCAAAAATCCGGATATAGAATAAACAACAAGCTCCATTCTTTCGCATTTGAAGTTAACAGCCGATCTACCAAATTTGCCAATCGGTTTTTCGCCAGTTATAACCGGTTCCGTGATTACCGGGATCCGTTCAGCGAGCCGTTCCCAACCGTTGAGATTGGTCAGGACGGAATTACTTATACCACACTGGGGCATGAGCCATTCTCAATTCATAATATATTAGATCAGGATGTGTGGCAGTTTACCAATAATTTCAGTTACTATTTGAGCAGTCATGTGCTGACCGCCGGGGTAACTTTCGAACATTTTGGATTTTTTAATGCCTTTAATATTTTTCGGAACGGTGTATTTTTCCTTCCTTACTACTTCGGCATCGGTTCCACTTTCTCATCACTGGATGAATTTTTTACCGCAACGGATCCGGATAGTGCTTTTAATTTAAGAGGTTTAATTGGTTCGGGCCCATTTAAAGGTGAGAACATTGATGTTGGTCAATTGGCCTTTTATGCGCAAGACGAATTTTTAGTAAGCCCGGTACTGAGTCTTACTTACGGCGTTCGGGTTGACCTTCCTATGTATTTCACCAAACCGGTGGACAACCCTTTTTCCAGAAGCCTCACCTTACTTGACCAAAACGACAATCCGGAAACAGTAGATCAAAGCAAGCTGGCCGGCATCAACCCATTATTTTCACCACGTATTGGCTTTAATTGGAATGTTAGTGGAGACAGATCAACACAGTTACGCGGTGGCACAGGTATCTTTACCGGCCGGGTTCCCTTTGTCTGGATCGGAAACGTTATTTCAAACCCGGGTGACAACCCAAATCTCTATGATCCTGCCGGAGATGGTATTCCGCTTAATGAAGTGCCAGCATCTCAAAAGACGAAGGGTGATGCCATCCTGCAGCAGTCCTTCGACCTAAATGCGATGACTACCGATTTTAAATGGCCCCAGGTGTGGAGTACTAATCTGGCTGTTGATAAAAAATTGCCCTGGGATATGAGTGGTACTCTAGAATTTATTTATGGTAAAGACCTTAATGCCATTTATGTGAGAAATGCAGATCTGGTAAAACCGGTCCGGACACTTTCTGACGGAAGACCATACTTTGGTGGTGTGGGAAATAATGAGCTCAATGCCCCTTATCCGGGAGCTGCAAATGGTGTATATGTGATCGATAATACTGACGAGGGATATAACTACAGTATCACAACCCAAATCCGTAAAATGTTTGGCTCAAATCTGTATACCACTCTTTCCTATGCTTATCTCCAGGCGAGGAGCCAGCTAAAATCAACAGAAATCGCCAGTGTATTGTGGGCAGAGAATCCGGTTCAGGGCGATCCCAATAGACCCGAACTCAGTTACTCAGAGTTTGGCCAGCGTCATCGCATCATCGGAGGTGCAACATATAGCAAGAGCTGGACACCAAGTCTGCGAACTCATTTTGGACTGTTTGTTGAGATCGCCGAAGGGAATCGTTTTGCCGGGGCCGGCGGAAACCGCTATTCCTTCCTCTACTCCGGTGACGTAAATGGCGATGGATCCGGCAGTAACGATTTAATGTATATTCCGCAAAGCCGTAGTGAGATAAACCTCGATCCTATTCTTGATAATCAGGGTAACGTTGTAAAAACGGCTGATGAGCAATGGGCCGAACTGAATGCCTTTATTGAGCAGGATAATTATTTGAGCGCTCATCGAGGAGAAATTGCCGAACGTTTTGGTGCGGTAAACCCCTGGTACAATAACATCGATCTGAGAATATTACAGGATTTCTCCCTGCACATGGGTGGACAAAGTCATACCTTTCAGTTGAGCTTGGATATTCTAAATGTGGCTAGTTTAATTTCAAAATCAAAATGGGGTGTAAGGAAAGTAGCCAGTCCCGCAGCAACCTCTCCCTTGAGGCTGGTTGGTTTTAATGCCAACGGAGAGCCGGTTTTTAATTTTACCGGCCCAGCAGAAACCTATGTCAACGATGCCGGACCTTTCTCACGCTGGCGTGCACAAATCGGTCTGCGTTATTTCTTCTAATCTAAACATTTGAATTTAGGACAATCAGAAAAAGAGCCCCGACTTTTCGATGAAGGGGCTCTTTTTATCTCAGGTAAGTTAGGATTTATCTACTGTTGGTGTTATGGGAGATATTATCGAAAGCCCTTTTTAACTTTTTTTCATCCAATATTCCATCCGTCCTCACTCCGCTGCAGATGTCAACTCCAAAAGGTCGAACCTGTCGGATGGCCTCACTAATGTTTTCCGGGTTTAGCCCCCCGGCCAGGAAAACCGGCTTTTGGACTTTTACTACAATCTTTCTGCTTATCTGCCAGTTATGGGTTTTGCCGGTGCCGCCCAGTTTTTTCATCGGTAAATTCTGGTTACCGGAATCAAGTAAAATGCCATCTACGCTTTCTGCTGTGAGCAATGCCTCATCAACTGATTCCTCCCCGGTTACATGGATCACCTGAACAATGGAGATGCCGGGCAAGGCCTCTTTCAGATCCTGGTGTGTCCCTGCGGTCAGTCGGTCGCAAATCTGGAGCGTATTTGTCCGGCATCGTTTGTGTTGGCTGATAATTTCAATCACAGATTGCCGGGATGTCAGCAGGAAAGTACCTATACCTGGCGGGACAATTGAAACTATTCGGGCAATGGCATCTTCCGATATCACCCCAGGCCCGCTGGGCATCTCTGAAACCAGTCCCAGCGCTGTCGCACCGTAATTTATCGCCAGACGAGCCTCATCTTCATTTCTTATACAGCAGATTTTCACCCTTGGAGGCACAACCATAATTATCTCTCATAGATGATCCGAATGAAGATACATCGATGGAGGACGTGAATCAAGTGGCCATAGAATTATGGCTAAAAACGTGTCCATTTCTGATGATGATTCCAATATTTTCTCATGCAGTCCAGGGTAGATAATAACTTTAACGGGGAATCTTAGTAATGGCACCCCCAGGGTGTCCGAAAACCAGGATCGAATTACTATAGATTTTTCAACGTTATGGGTGGCAGCCAGTCCTTTACACTGCAGGTCTGATTTTCCTATCCGTTATAAACAATATTAAATCAAAAGCTAAAGAATTATATATAGTCAAATAATTTCTGAGCCAGCCCTCCCGGCTGACCGGGACGACGGACTCAAATTAAGAAAAGCTTCTCTGAAAACCTTACCTGCTAAATACCATCTTCCTTAAAAGAAGGCAAGGTCCCAAGAACAGGGTGGATGACCCTATACGTGATCATCAAACCAGAACGCCATGCGCTATGTACAATGCTCCGTGGTATTAAAGTTTGGTTCAAATGACCTGCTTAGTAATTTCACACCTATATAATCCATTCACTCTAAATAAACCGTGTTAACTTTAACTGAACTAGTTGGCTCCCATGACCATTCTTTTAGGGCCATATGAGCTTATCTCATCAACACCATCATCCTTGTCTCGATTATAATCACCAGCCCCTTTAACCTGTAAAGGTACAAGCCCCTGGCGAGATTCGAGGCGTCACAGTCATACGTTCCTGGAATCATCGGTCAAAGTCATTTGTTTATCCAATATACAGTCTTTTTGAGTAGATACTGCGAAGAATGTAGACGCAAAAATTGTGTACTTTTCCCATCCCACTCCCCAATTAAGACATATCACTTACATTTTTGGTGGGTGCTGTCCCGCACTTAAATTCTTTGAGCGCGGGACGACCTCGGCCCAGGAAGGACGGATACATTCGCCTTGCCATTCTATATTTTACAATAACTTAAGTAACTTTTCAAGGTCGGGTGTTTGCAAAATAGTGGGCAATATTTTTCAAGCCTCCCGCCCCTTTTGACCCCTATAGGCCTTTTTGGGGATGAAACAATCTTTAAGTTATATCGCTTACAAATTTTTGTTACATTTGGATAATTTAAATCAAATACAAAATCCTAAGTCCCTTTCTCGAAAATAGGTAATTGGATATGATTTAAAGATGGACTGCGCGTCGGTCTGTATGCAGGCCAATGTTATGCGTTTCTTGGTATAAATATATATTTACTCAAATAATACTACCTAAATTTCTAAAGTAGTTATTTAATGGATAAGAACTTACATCATTCATCAC
>CAYWTB010000056.1:0-29375 GCA_964461135.1 uncultured Caldithrix sp.
TATACCCCGTATATTATGCAATATCATCACTTATGAGTTTCGTGAAAGGCAGTAACTGATTACGGTGTTAGGATTAAACGGATTGGGATAATTCTGGTTTAATGCGAAAGATTCAGGCAACGAATTGTTTCCCACCGTGATATCCATCGATGGATTATCCCAGAAATTCTGGGCATTGTCGGCATTTGCCTGCAGCTCATTCAGACTGCCGGCGGCGATCAGTGCAAATGCCACTTTTATTGACTGGTTTGAAGGAATAGTAAACGGCCCTTCGGACAGGATAGTTGAAATGTCAGTATTATCGAGTGTCTGTGTCTGCAACCCTCCGCTCAGGAAATTCCATTTTTCGGTATTGGTAAACCCGTCATACAATTCATTGGGATTATCGATCGAACGGTAAGATATTCCGGAGTTTGAGGTAAGGAGCTTGCTGGCAACCAGTTTGGTGGGAATCGTGGCAGCATCGGCAACATATCCCATTCTGCGTGTCTGATCATAGCGGGCAAAATTATTCACGCCAGGTCTTACCACAATATCCCAGTCAAAAAACAGGCCGACATACACATTTGAAAGTGGGGTGGACGTGGGGTTCTTGATCTCATAATCGAATATGACAAAGTCATTATTGGCCTGGCCGGAATCCGCATAGGTCTTCTGATAGACGTAGAGACCCAGCGGATTGGTGGCCAGTGAATCCACCAGCAGTACAGATCCTTCCTGCAGGGAATACGGTCCGGGTGATATGATAGAAAGAAACTCGTTGGCAGCCGGCCGGAAATCATCATCCTGTAATTGCTGGTCAGCCCCGCGAATACAATCGGATAAGGTTGTGCTTCCGGTTCCGATCAGCAGTCCGCCTTCATAAAGGAAATCTTCTCCGTTATAAACATATCCGCGCCCTCCCGATTGATCTCCCTGAAAATCAATCCAGCCAATGTTACCCTGTGTGGTGAGAGCCGTTTCCAGGACACCTGTATTGAGATCTGCAAATTGGGGAGGATTAACTATCAGTTGGAAAATATCGCGATCCGTATAATTGCCGCTTGAAATCTCAGTGGTAAACCTTAATGCGTAGCCATCCGGAACACTGTTGCCCACCAGAAACTGGAAATCCACTGCCATTGTATCTCCGGCGTTAAGGGCAGGCAGGTTGCCGGATTCATTGTTAATGGTAATATTGTTGTCACTGGATAGCAGGGTTAAATTGATATTATTTGCCGGGGACAGAAAATTTGTGAAGGAAACCCGGACATCAATAGTTTCTCCGGCCTGGATAATATCATCACCTCCACTGTCTGTGAAGGATATACCTGCAATTCGGATGGCTGGATTGGTATAATCCGTTACAGTGTTCAGTGCATCAATCCGGCCGTTTCCCATAAGGCCGGTGTAAGAAATGTTGGCTGCATCGATATTTACGGCGGCTGCACGAATCTGTTCGCGCAATTCATCCACAGTCAGAGACGGGTTGAATGTTTTCAGCAATCCCGCCAGACCTGCCACTATGGGACTGGCCATGGAAGTACCACTCATGGACTGATAACTGTTATTTGGAACAGTACTTAAAATGCTTGTTCCCGGCGCGAATACATCCACACTGACTCCATAATTGGAAAAACTGGCTTTAGCCGCGTTATTCTTACCGATCGCACCTACAGAAAGAACGTGTTTGTAATTTGAAGGATAGTGGGGATTAAAGTCATTATTATTGTTGTCATTTCCAGCCGCAGCCACCACCAGTGTTCCCTGTGAATAGGCATAATCAATAACCTCCTGCTCAAAATGAGAAGCCCCGCCCAGTGCACCCCAGCTGCAATTGATCACGTCTGCACCATTGGATGCGGCATATACAATTCCCTCGTAACCGTAAGAGATAGCCCGGTCTGCCGTGGGATGAGAAGCATTTACCGGCATCAGGCGGCAATTCCAGCTGATACTGCTGATCCCCTGATCGTTGTTAGTACCTCCTGCCATGGTTCCGGCAACATGGGTACCATGGGCAGCACTCTGGGGTGTGGCAGGATCGCCGGTGGGATCATTGGTATTGTTTGAGAAGTTCCAGCCATGTACATCATCAATAAATCCATTATTATCATCATCAATACCATTATCGGGAATCTCGCCCGGATTGGTCCAGATATTTGTCAACAAATCCTGATGGTGCCAGTCAGTACCGCCGTCTACTGGAGCGACGATGATATTTCCCTGTTCTCCTTTCACGATTCCCCAGGCAGAATCAGCCCGGACAAATGGAAACTGTGTCATCACGGAATATTCTGTATCATCAGGAATTTCCAGTAAGGGATAAATATATTTCGGTTCCGCATATTCAATATTGGGGTCAGCAGAAAATGCTTTGGCTACAGTGGCCGGATCTTCCTGCTGATTAAATTTCAAATAGTATATGCTCCTCAGATGGAATGCCTTCTCAGTAAAAGAGGATGAGAGAAACGGAAATACCGGTTCCATGGAAGAGATTTGAAATTGCTCCCACTTTTTGTTAAAGGAATTGGAATTTTTGAGGAATGTATGGTTTAACTCAATGGCTGAGTTCTTGAATTTTACAATGATAACGCCCCGCATTGCCCTGCGGGAATTTCCCCCTGCCGTGACATTATTCTGCCCGGGTAATGAAACTTTTGGAGTATTTTGCAGACTTGCAAGTGAACTAAACCGATTTCCTGCCTGAGCAAAAAAAGGAAATATGAGCAGAAGTACGGTAGTTATGGAAAATCGGATACGGGTTGAACGAAATTTCACCTGGACCTCCTTAATGATATGAATAGTTGATAATTTTAACCCTGTTTTCTTAAATTGGATGCATAAAAAATAAAAAAGACTCGAAAAAATGGCCAAATTGCTGGTATTCTATATGGGAAACCCCCCGGCCATTTAATCTTTATATCTTTTCCTCCGGATCCTCAGCGAAGAAATATAATGGCAATTCCAGCCACGGCGATACTGGCACCCACGGTTGCCCGCCAGGTGGGATGTTCTTTTTCTATTACGATGAGCATTGGGATCATTAGCACCGGCATGGTAGACATCAGTGTGGCTGCAATACCGGTATAGGTATATTTCACAGCCACCAGGGAAAGGGTAACTCCCAGGTAGGGTCCGAAAATTACTCCAATTAATAACAATTTGAATGCTTTGCTGTCCCGGAAAAGAATTGTGACCGGATTCTGCACCCGCCTGCTGAGAATCGAAAGGGGCCACAAAACTACAGTAGCTCCGCTCATACGGATGAGTGTCGCCAGCATGGCATGAATATCTGATTCCAGTCCTTTTTTTGCCAGAATTAATCCCACTGCTTGACCGAGTGAAGCCAGAACCCCCCAGAGAATGCCCTTTGGAGAGATATACTGTCTTTTTCCGGCCTGGACAGGCATCCGTTCTGCGACTACCCAGGCTACGCCACCCACGGTTATTATTATCCCGGCAATGCCTAACAGACCGATTCTTTCGCCCAGCAGAATGTACGCCAGGACGGCGGTAATGGGGGGAGCCAGGGAAAGCAGAACCATGCTGAGACGGGCACCAATCTGTACCATAGCCTGGAAGAGAAAAGTGTCACCTACGGCCAGTCCGATGATTCCGCTGGCTGTTAGCCAGAAAATGGTTTGTAATGAGACGTCGGTATCACCCCACAGCACGAAGTATGTGCCAGCCAGTAAAATCAGGGCCAGTGGCAACCGGTATAAGTTTACCTGCAGAGCACCGATCCTTTTACTGGCATTGGTAAAGACAATGGAGGTCAAAGACCAGCAAAGCGCGGTTGCCAGAGCCGCGATTTCTCCAACATAAGGCATAAATGTCCTCTTTCGGATTCAAATTAACAATTTATAATAATACCTCACGTTATTCAAAATAAAATTATAAGGAGACGAGAAACTGGACTTTTTCTTCGCAAATATATATTTTAAATCATTTGTAAATTAAAGTTTGATCCGGAACGTGACTGTTCCATTCTTCTTTTTTTCATTCTCCCCAAAGATGATGGGATATTTTTCAGCATCTGATATGAATATTGTAATTTCAATTTTCTGCTGTTTTAAAGTCGTCTAAGCAGTGAGTAAGTCTAATTGTCAATCTTTAAATAGAAAACAGGAGTAGTTATGACCTCCCCTGGAAGGATATGAATTTTTTCTTTAATACACGCGGGATTTTATTTAAGTGCCGGGAATCCGAAATGTGACCGTTTTAATTTATGATATTCCGGGACATTCCGTCCGTCATCTTACTGCACGAATCCTGGAGGCAGGCATTCATAAAATTAACCGGGAAGGTTGTGACGATTATGACCGTACCTTGACCAGTGGCATATATCTTTATCTGGTAAATACCGGTACGTTTACCGAAAGCAAAAAAATACTGTTGCTGATTTTTTTTACCTGTTTAACATTTTTTAAGGAAATTGTTCTGAACTGTAAAAGAAAACGGTTCATAAACCGCCTTCTTATCATCAATTAACTTTCAAGTTCCTTTCCAAAGTCATAAAGTGGAAATTCCCGGCACATTTCTCCTACTTCATGCTTCACATGTTGATATATTTTTTCATTATCCATATTCTTTAAAACACGGTCGATCAGCTGCGCCACTTTTTTCATTTCATTTTCTCTGAATCCACGAGTGGTTAGTGCCGGTGTTCCCAGGCGGATACCACTGGTTACAAAAGGACTTCTTTCATCAAACGGAACCATATTCTTGTTTACGGTGATTCCTGCGCTATGTAAAGCGTTCTCCGCATCCTTACCGGTGATGCCTGTTTTGGTTAAATCAACCAGCATGACATGGTTATCCGTTCCCCCGGACACAATGTGATATCCGGATTCAATTAGTGTATTGGCCAGAGTTTTGGCGTTTTTAATGATCTGGGCAGCATAATCTTTAAAGGATGGTTGCAATGCCTCCCTGAATGCCACCGCCTTGGCGGCAATAACATGCATCAGCGGACCTCCCTGAATTCCCGGCATCACGTTGCTGTCTATGATCTCGGATATGTTTTTTATTCTCCCGGATTTAGGAGCCTGAATTCCCATGTCATTCTCCTTGTCCTTCCCCATCAGGATCATCCCTCCTCGGGGACCACGCAGTGTTTTATGTGTGGTGGTGGTGACCACATCACAATATGGGATTGGGCTGGGGTGCAGTCCGGTGGCCACCAAACCGGCCGGGTGGGCGATGTCCGCCATCAGTATAGCACCTGCTTCATCTGCGATTTGCCGGAATTCCTCAAAAGGGTAAAAACGGCTGTATGCACTAGCACCCACGATAATCAGGCGGGGTTTATGTTCCCGTGCTTTTTTTGCCACATCATTCAGGTCGATATAACCTGTTTCTTTTTCGACTCCATAGGAAACAATGTTGTACATTTTGCCGGAAAAGTTGACCGGACTTCCGTGCGAGAGATGTCCGCCATGGGCCAGATCCATTCCCAGCACCGTATCCCCGGTATTGCAAAAAGCAAAATAAATGGCCATGTTAGCCTGTGTTCCCGAATGCGGTTGTACATTGGCATATTCTGCCTTAAACAGTTCCATGGCCCGGTCCCTGGCCAAATTTTCAGCCTCATCAACCCACTCACATCCACCGTAATAGCGTTTACCGGGATATCCTTCAGCATATTTGTTGGTCATTACGCAGCCGGCTGTCTGCAGAACGGCCTTGCTCACAAAATTTTCCGAAGCAATTAGTTCAAAAGTATTATTTTCCCGTTGAATTTCACCTTTAATGGAATTGAAAATTTCCGGATCGTTCTTTTTAATATATTCCAGCATAATGTCTCCTTAAAAAATATTTATTTTAAGTCGCAGGTTCTGATACTAATCTAAATAAAATTGCCGCAGGCAAGTGGACTGCGGCAATTTAAAAATTTCAGATTACTGTATTGACACCGGGAAAATCAGCCCCTCACCTTATTGATTAATCCAGGCATAACAGGAGTCGTTAGGGGTTGTCCTGTTCTTATGCATGAATTTATCTTCCGTGGACGGAATCAGTGGTTCGAACTGAGCTATGCGTCGTTTGGCCTCACCGGTATAAGTCGGATCATTTGCCGCTTTCTTTAATTCATTCTGTACCAGCTCATATACCAGTTTATCATCATAGGTAATCTTCCTGTCTTTTCGCTGATCTGTGCAATTGGTAACAGAGTTTTCGTAGATTTCTGCCATGATCATATGAGGTAAACCATTACCGGGATCCACCCGTTCAGTATTCTGAACGTAACGACGGGCTGTGGTAAACTCGTGCAGACGCCCGTAAATCGAAGCTGCCAGACAGAGGACATTGACATTTCGCGGTTCAATCTGCAAAATCTCGCGGTAAAATCCCAGTGCTTTACTTAGCTGATTTAATCCTTCATAGGAGCGCCCCAGGTACTCCATGGCGATTGTGTTTTTTGGTTCCTTCTTCAGTATGCTTTCAAATGGTTCGATAGCCTCTTTATATAAGCCCCTTTCAAACGCTGCTTTTCCATATCGCATTGCATTTTCTAAATTAGAGGGATCTAGTTTGTAGGTTTCTTCTAATGCTTTTAAAGGATCTTCACCGCAAATCTGCATTATTTCTGCCAGTAAACGGGAAGCTTCAATATCGGAGGGATCCAAATCCACTACTTTGCGTTGAGCATGGATTGCTCCGCTACAATTTTGTACTTTGTAATATAAAGCGGCCAGTTTTGCCCAGTAGGATTTTTCATCCGGATTCGCCTTTACCAATGCCTCATAATGGGGAATGGCACAAATTGGCCTTCCCATAATATCGTAAATCAAACCGGCATAATAATGCAGACGGACCTGGTCCGGATATTTTTTCAGCCCGCGATAACAGACTATCAGAACACTGTCCGGTTGATTCAGGTTATAATAACATTCGGCAAGTTTGGTGTAAGCGATTTGGAACCGACCGGTAGTATCGTTCACCACCACTTTCCAGTAATAGGGTATGGCTCTTTCGTAATTGTTATACTTAAATTCCTCTCGTGCCAGGCTGTACCAGATGCCCAGTTGCTGCTGACCAAGTGAATCAGATTTAAATTGATCATAAACGGTGTTCAGAGATTCGGGTACACAGGGTGATTCTTCCTTCTGACCAAGTGGTTCTAAATCTTCAAGCTGCGTAAATCCTTGCTGTGAGAAAATTAATACAACCGCAATAACAGGGAATAACAACCATCCGGATTGTAACACCTTTTTCACTTTCACCTTTTTTCCTCCTGTTTTCATGAATGAGGAATTAACTATGTCAAATATTTTAACGTGTTTTCTGATACCAAAGTTCTCCGGCAGAAATAGATACAAATGCCTTGAAGAATTTCTCCCTGGCAATAGTTTTATCAATCGATCCCCTCATTCCGCCCATAAAAGCAAAATCCAGCCGGGCATTGTCCTGGAAAAATGGAAATCCGAAACCTAAATGAAGGGCGTATTCTTTAACAGGATTATTATTGAATGTATAGCCCAGATTACTGTATGAGAATCCCAGGCGGGTGTCAAACTTGTTGAAAAATACCCGGGTTCTTTCTGTTGTATGAGAATGTTCAATACCGGCACCGGCTTGATAATATGCATTGAAATTCGAGGACTCATTCTGCACGAAACCTTTGGAAAAATCCTGGTAGACCAGATCCGCATTCATTACCCAGTTGGGGCTTAGCTGATAACCGGCACCAAGACCTGCAAATACCGGGAAAGATCCACTGCTTTTGTTTTTATTCTGTTCCAGTGTAATACGATTTCTGGTAATGGTGATCACGTTTATTTTGGATTTAAGATCGAGGAATCCACCCAGATAGAACGGTTTCAGTAATGACAGATCGAAACTGACTCCCGCTCCCGGCCCGTTCAGCTGGTATTCAACCTGATAATAATTATCTGATATGGCCGGATCATTAAAGAAAAGATAATAACGGTCCCGTACGTCGCCAAAAAAGTAGTTTAAACCGGCGCCCAGGCCGATACCTTCAGACGGTGACCAGGTAAGGCTGAGCTGAGAACGGGCAACATTACCTTCGAAGAAAATATTTTCCTCATAACTCCTTATTGCTGAATGGTAATTTAAAATATAGCTGAAATTGACAACAGAGTAGGGCATAAGTGAAAGACCCAGCACCCACTTATGACTTTGTATGGGAACCCCCAGCATAAGACCGTTGAATTTTCCGGTTGAGGAGGAGAATTTCTGCGCGGGTAATTCAGTATTCACGTAACTGTAACGCATTGATATGTAAATTTTGGTATTATTGATATGACGCCATAACGCTGTGTTATAGGGATTTAGGGAAAAAGAATCTGTTGTCGCCAGACCGGTTCCCCCCATACCCACTCCCCGTGTGTTGGTGATGTACTGACGTAAACCTATTCCTTCTCTTGCCGCTGAAAATATTGATTGTGAATAGAGAAAAGAAGAGATAAACGAAGTAAAAATCAGTGTGTAAATAATTTTTTTCATCATAAGATCAATTTAAAGTTTTGATTTAGCCGGCACCCAGTAAGTGATAATCAGACGGGCTCGTTTGCCGGAATCCTGTTCATCTTTTTTATAATAAGCCAAATAAGAATAAAAATCAACAGCATTAACAGCAATGCTTGAAGAACTTGCAGAGTTTACAAAACTTAATACAAAACTTTCGCGAGATTCTGTATTGTTCAATTCATTTTTTATCATACTTACCAGTAATTTTCGGTTACTGGAAGCATTAACCTCAACATAACTACTGTCTTCAGCCCAGGAATTAACAATTGTGAATAGTCCTGCCATCGAATCTACCTCTACATTTGAATCTTCAAATACAGACTGTAATCTTAAGGTGACCTGGTTGTTAATACCGAAGTCGGCATCAAGAAGGCTGTTTTCCAGATCGATGGGAATTTGAATATTTGCTGAAACGATGGAAATACCCGGCGGCTGGTTTGCTGCGAAATTTTTTATGTCGAATTTATATATGGCATTATGAACAATCAATGATGATACATAATCCCGGCCATTTATGCGGGGAATTTCTCCTTCATATATGTAGGCATCGAAATTTGCACTGATGGCATATGTCGTATCACCAGTGTAGAGAAGTAATTCAGGATCGGGCAAATCAGGGGAGGATGGTGTGATAGCATAGAGGTATTGCAGGAAATCAGCCTGCTCAAATTCAATGATTACACCCGCGTTGTTTTCAATGTTGGTAGCAGTATCTGACCAGGTCCGTACATAATCCAGACCGTCATTATTCAAATGGAAAATAAATTCACCGGTATCGCTGGGAGAAATCTCGGTTTCACCAAGTGGTTTTGTCATATCTATATTATTAGGGTAATCATTCCAGACCGAATCTGCATTACTGGACCATACGGATGAGGAATCAATTGGATATACCGTTGCGGCAAAAGGAAGACTTTCGCTGGAGGAAATATTTTTGAAAGCATTTAATTTAATAGAGGCACTGTCAATTGTTAGAGAATCGGGAAATGATAGAAAATTGGTAAACCGGAATATCGGACGTGCCTGAATCCCATCCGCACTCCCTAATAATAATCGCAGTGATGATCTTGTACTGACCTTAGAGGTAATAGAGTATGAAGTGTCCTGCATGGCATATAAGGTTGTATCTTTGACGGAACCGGGAGACTGATCCTCCAGCACATTGATAATTAACTGATGAGGATTTTCACTGCAGGATATGAAAATCACACTTGCCAGAATTAAAATTTTAAATAAAGGACTATATTTGATTCGCATAACTTAACAATCCCGACTAAAACGATAAAATAATCTGCCAATATAAATGATTGAATAAAATAACACAATCTTTTTAATATTTGTATGCATATAAATCCTAAATGAGCGATGCTTCAAATCTTGCTAATGGTAATAAAGAATAAATAGTTCCCTGCTTTTCACAATTCACTGCTGTTAAACGTTTAAATCAAACTGATTTATTGTCTCTAAATCATTTAGCCGCACATCGGGGTATTAATGACGATGTATATCCTTATGCATGATTTTTCGAGTTTCCAGCAGGCGATCGTCTGCCGGTAAATCAATCAGATAAGCATTCATATCGGTATCGTTCTCCTTCTTAAGGAGATTTGCCATATAATCGATTACACTGGGAGGAAATATGCCTTCTCTTTCATACATATGTCGTTTTTTCAGGAGTATCCGGGCAGATTCCACACAGCTTCCCGGAAGTGCGGGTAGTTTTTTCAACAGTTTTTGGTCCTGAAAAATATTGCCTTTGGTATACAATTTTTCAGCAATTTCCAGTGATTCGGGATGAGACAGTCCCCATTCTGCAGCAAGAGTCATTCCTGCCAGAAGCAGATGAACAAAGGCGCTTCCGTCAGGACTTCGTAATTCCACTGTCTGTCGGCCCTCAGGATCTTCATAATTTGCTTTTTCCTGTCTGTTTAAATTTTTCGCCAGATTGGAAATTTTTGACCAGCCCAGGGGAACCCGTATCATGGTACTTCTGTTAAGATCGCTCCAGCATATCCGGGTGGGTGCTTCCTGGTTTGGCACTAATCGTAAATAGGCTGAAGAAACGGTATTTCCGAAAGCGGTAAGGCTGTCTGCATATTCACAAAGCCCTCCAATTAGTTGCAGGGCTTCCCGCGAAAGTTTTCCCTCCTTATCAATCATAATGTTTTTACCATTTTTCACCAGTTCAACATGGATATGTAAACCATTTCCTGCGATTCCTTCTTCTAATTTTGGAGTAAAAGTGGCAACACATCCATGCCGATACGCGACGTTACGGATTATCCAGCGTCCCAGCAAGAGGTTGTCTGCGGCATCCTCAACAGGTGCCGGAAGGAATTCAATCTCAAGCTGTTCGGCTCTTTTCCCCTTAAGTTCTTCCATATCGCTGCGCACACTGTGCACAAATCCTACTTCACTGTGTGCGTATTTTACGGCACCCGTCAGTTGGGTGATGTAACGCACCATTTCATTTAATATTTCGCCACTTTTAATGAAGGGAGCTGCAGCATGATAGCCCCTTTGTTTCTGAGCCGGATAAATATTGACGGATGGTTCGCTCAATAAAAAAAATTCCAGTTCGCCCAGAGCGTGAAGCTCCAGATGAACCTTCTTTTTAAACGATTCATTTGCTGAATGGAGAATATTATCAGGTGCGAATGGAGCTCTTTCTCCATCCGCATTAACGTAACGGCACAGAAAATCCAGGCTGCCTGTATCGAAAGGATTCAGAAAGGCTGATTTGTATATGGGAACAACGTAGAGATCGGAGAGGGTGGTGTCTACCATTCCCTTGAATAATGATGAACCGTCTACTCGCTCCCCGTCCGCCAGAATCCGCTCTGCCTGAATTCTGTTGCTGATAGGCAGTTTAAGTTCTTTCAGCTTACCGTCCAGACCGATATAGTGAAAGGTAATTCGTTCGATATCCTTTTGCATTATAATATTTAAAAAATCTTCACGCACAAAGTTCTGATTGTCTTTGTCAAGAATCCGGCTTAAAGGATTGGTTAATGAAAAGTTTTTTGTCATTGTGTGACCCCATCTTTATTCTGTAGCTAAATAATGTTGTGAAATAATTTATTTGTTGCAAGAAATTTTGAAAAATCCATTCATATCAACCATGGCTAAAATTGGTCTTACTTCCGTTTTACAATTATGGATTTCATGAAATTAAGATTTCAGCCTGTCAATATTATGAAAATAAACCGGATGTTTGTTGATTTTTCAATCTTTAGGTTTTATATTAAAATTGAGTAATTGTTGGAATATTTTTTCGGCAGACGAAGGAATTTTGAAGGAATGATTGAACCTAACAAATTTTCGTCAGCAGATCTTAACCAGGCCCTGCATGAACTTGAGGATCGATATATTGATGAACTTGAAGATATGTTGATTTCACAATTAATGGATCAGAAAAGCGTACAACTTTACGGAGAAACTGATGAAGTTCTGGAATTTGCCGGAAGAACTAATTATAAAATCCGCTTAAGACGACCCAATAAAAATGTATGGTCCATTTCTTTTAAGGATTTCAGAGAATCCATCAGAAAAGTATTAAGAACAGGTCCTTCCAAAATCCTGGACGAAAATGATTCCACTGCAGTTGCCAAAGAAGAAAATATTGATTATCCAACTACACTCCTTCTGCATGTTTTGCCCAATGACGAATACAAAAACCGTAGTTTTGTTGGGAACCGGGTGATTCATCCCACCTGGGGCGATGGCAGGATTGTCAGTATTTTGGATTCAGGGAATGTGGAAGTGGAATTTCCGGACCGAAAGGTAGTTCTG
The DNA here is from genome assembly GCA_964461135.1 of uncultured Caldithrix sp. Classification (GTDB taxonomy): domain Bacteria; phylum Calditrichota; class Calditrichia; order RBG-13-44-9; family RBG-13-44-9; genus RQOF01. The sequence continues at coordinate 12,271 of CAYWTB010000056.1, forward strand.
AAGCCGAATTTTATAAAATTAATAACAGCCTGATTATCATCAAGTTTTACAAAATAAGCTCTCCTGCGTCATGGCTTATTGCTGATTTTCGATTAATAAGACCCTTGCAGGCGCTCCGTCGCCCCTGGATACTTTCATCGGAGGCAAATGCACTCGTATGTCCCGGGTTTTACATGACGAAGGTCCAGTCCTTCCACACCTACTATGTTTTCCCGGCAAAGAATTCTGTGTACCGGCAGATCTTCAGCAGTAAAAAGATCAATGGAGAGATAATCAATTCCCACCAGCTGTGTGCCTGAATTTTTTAAAAATAATGCAGCATCCTCGGTAAATGCCGTGAATTCCGGGTGAAAACATAAGGGAGATTCATTCCAGAAAAACGAATTCCTGGTTTTAAAGAACAGTCTGGAAGTATTTTCTATATTTAACCGGGTTAAAATGTCCCGTGTAATTTTTTCGCTGTCCGGAACCTCAACCACCTGTACCAATCCCATGAGAATATCAAAGGGGATCTGATCTATTGTCCATCCCTGCGGATTGAAATGGTAGGGAGCATCAATATGAGTGCCCACGTGAAGGGATGTCCGGATTCTGCTGCTGGTCACCGTAATATCTGCGGTTGTGTAGGTTGTCTGCTCCAGAATAACAGCAGGATCTTCCGGCCAAACAGGCAGGTGTGAATCCACCGGAAGTGTAACATCATGGATTTTTTTGTGCGTCATTCTTTACCCTCTGCAACATAGACTTTGGTTGCTTATATAAAAATTCTGCCTTCATGTTTTTTGAAAATAAAAAAAACCGGTTTTAAATCTGAATAATATATATGATCAATCTGGTAGAGACTGCTCATCAGAATCGTTTAAAAAAACGGTTTCCTTACTGTTCTGAATCTGTTTTATACACAATTCTTAACAGCAGGCGAAATTCTTTTTCAAGATTTGGGGTAAAGAGATCTTTACCGAGATTATCTTCAATTTCGGAAACAGACCAGAAACGTGAATCGCTGATTTCGCTGCTGTCAGGGAAGAAAGGCCCCTCCTCCCGCAGTAAAAATCCGTGCACCAGTTCACTCTCAATCTTATTCCGCATAACATAGCGGAAGAGCGGCTGAAATTGTGCTAAAGATATACCCAGTTCTTCCTCTGCTTCTCTGTTCAATGCGTGGTCTATGGTTTCTCCGCTCTGAATGTGGCCTCCGATAGCTGTATCCCATTTCCCGGGCTGAATATCTTTATTATTGGCCCTTTTTTGCAGAAAGATATCCCCCCGGGAGTTAATGATATGTACATGAATAACCGGGTGCAGCAGTTCCGGTTGACCATGGACGGCGCTGCGTGGTGCTCTGCCTATAACTTTACCATCCGGTCTGACAATGTCAAACCATTCCTCCCCGGCATATTGTTTTTGAAGCCGGTGACGCTGCCGCAAGGTACTGATGAATTCATAACCCATCATTCCACCAATCAGAATATAAAATAGTCCTCCGCTGATAAATGCCCAGGCTTCTTTGCTCATGAAAAATGCTGAATAAAATACCAGAATTGTCTGAATAAGAAATACAAAAAACATCCGGCGCATCATAACCTGCATCATCCTGACATGTTGGTCAGATAACTCGATTCCCTTGAGATATCTGCCAGACAGCTTGAGGAGGAGAGGGTTATTTGAAAAAGCAGTTACCCCAAGCAGTATTACCAGAATGATACCAATAAGCCCCGGTTTAATTTTAAAAAAAATATCATTTTGCAATAGAAGGGAAATCAATCCCAGAATTAAAATGAGAGAGGTATCAAAAAGAATAAATTTATCAACTCTTCGGTTTCGAAGGTAAGTGAAGACAGTTTCTGCAATTCCAAAAGCAATTGCTGTAATCAGACCAACAGTTAATCCGAAAAATTCATCTGCTATAATGAAAATCAGAAGAGGTAAAAAACCGATTGTAAAATTTCTGAGTATTAACTTACGGTCAATCATGTGGGGTTTAAAATACAGGCAAAACTGATTTTTGTTTTGTGTTAAATTAAATGGTGGCCTTTACTCCTGATCTAAAAAAAGGGGCTGAAAATAGCCCCTTTTAGGACATTCGGGTTTTAGCGCGATGAAGAATTATTTGAATATCCAGGTTTTCATCTTTGGAAATCTGCAGTGCCTCTTTTAAAAATGAATCATCCATGGTCCGGTAATAGTCTTCCAGGTATATTAGAACAAGTTCTTCTGATTCTTTTTTAGACCAGTTATCGATAAAAGCGGAAAGCTTCGCTGCACCGTTTCTTGTATTTTCCATAATGTTATGTCCTTTTCTTGATGATTATTTTAATACAGTTTTTTGAGTGCCTGTAACAATTCATTGAAATCTCCCACTACTACATCAGCTTCTTTAAGATAAAAGGGATTCAGAGTGGTGGTAACTCCAATAACTTTCATTCCGGCGGATTTTCCACTCCGGATGCCAAGCGGCGCATTTTCAATGACAATACAGTCTTGTGGTTTCATTCCAAGATGGCTTCCTGCCTGAAGATAAGGGTGAGGACTCGGTTTGGTCTCTCTCACATCATCGCTGGTTACAATGGCATCAAAATATGAGGAAAGACCGAAATTTTCCAGTGTATCCATAACTCTTCTACGGTTTCCTCCCGTCACCACAGCCATTTTTAAATTTTTCTCCCGGGCCCAGTTCAACACATCAAGCAGATTAGGATAGAACCGTATCTTCTTTATTTTATCATAATATTTTTGCTTGTTTTCAATGATGTCCTGCGTTTCATCAATACTCAAATTATATTTTCTGGTGATTTCATGGGCCACCCCCTTAACACCCTGACCTTCCATCATGTACAATTCTTCGGGAGTCATATCTATCCCATATTTTTCAAGGGCTTTTCTCCAGCCGGCATAATGGTCCTCCATGCTTTGCACCAGGACACCATCGAAATCAAAAAGTAATGCTTTCATATTTCCCTTTTAAATCAACACTTGTTTAAGAAGGTTTTAAGTCCAAAACTGTCTTAAGTTCCGTCAGAATATATTTCCCCTCTTTAACCAATCGTTGCCTCTCCGTTTTGTATTCCATGGGTTCAGAGGGATTGCATTCAGAAAGACCTTTGCATAAAATCTATAATCGGTTATATTAAGCACAAAAGTAAATAAAAAGCAAGTATGAGTTCAATGAAAAATGAAGATAATAAGAATGCGGGAGTAACCTCTTCTCACATTAAATTTTGTGACATGCGCTGTGAATATGCCAGATTTCCGGAAAAGGATGATATTGATGGATCTCGATCCTGTCAGACATACCTGGCAATCTGGTGTACTCAATTGAATACCCATACAACCAAAAATGCCCCCTGCGCAGTCCGGTTCGGACTGCGGCGCCCCAAAACCGCATGGTAATATTACTATACACCTTTTACATATCTGTCGTATTCATCCTCCAGAATGCTTTTGGATTTTATGCGATGGATGGGAATATTTTTCTGTTGGCATTCGGACAAAAGTTTTTGAAAACTGTTTTGATCGCTCAGAATTTCAACCCGGAAGATTTCTCTGGTTTTTCTGCTTTCCCGAAAATGTATCCGTTTGAATTTTTCTATCAGCGGAATGATTGAAACCTCCGTATCCAGAATAAAAATGGAGTCCCTTTGTTCAGTGAAGGCAATATCCTTTATAAATTTTCCCTGATGAAAGATAAAAATGCGATTGCACAACTCTTCCACATCGGCCAGCTGATGTGATGCATAAAGCAATGTGTAAGATTTTAGTCCTTTCAGTAACTCCCGGAAGTCATTCTGACTGCTGGGATCCAGACCCGACATGGGTTCATCCAGTAACAGGATATCGGGAGAATGAATGAGGGCACTGGCTAAAAAGAGACGCTGTCTCATACCTTTGCTGAAACTTTCCAGCAGTTCATCCCGCTGAGATTCAAGCTTGGCCCATTTCAGGAGCTCAGATCTTTTTTTATTGACAATTATTTCGGAGATACCGGACATGCGTCCCGCATACATCAGAATCTCATCCGGGGTAAAGTTTGTCAATCCCTCCTGATGTTCGGAAACGAATCCCAGGTGTTTCTTGGCCTTTTCCGGATCAGATTGATCCAGGATGTTGATTGTACCGTGATCCGGATGTAAAAGATTAAGAATTAAGCGGAAAAGGGTTGTTTTTCCAGACCCGTTTGCACCGATCAGCCCTATTTTGTCACCCTGGTAAACTTCAAACGAGATGTCCTGCAGTGCCGGTGAATTCTGGTGCGGATATGTCTTTTCCAGATTTGAAATTTTTAGAGCGGGATACATCTGATTATTTACATACATTTTTCTATACAGTCTGATGAAGGTATTTTGTTTATATTTGATTCATTAAAATATATCTCTATATTATTTATACAAAAAGAAAATTAATAATCTATAAAATATCCAGGAGGGTTTTAAAGTGGTTGGGAAAATAATTATCCCCGAGAGTACAGAAGAAGTATTAAAACTGGCCCTTGAGATGGAAGAAGAAGGTTACCGGACTTATACCGAAGGTGCGAAAACCATAAAAAATTCTCTGGGAAAAAGAATGCTGGAACGACTGGCCCAGGACGAATTAAGTCATATGAACCGTATTCGTGAGGTTTACGAAGCCCTGGAAGGCAAGCGCAACTGGGACACAGTGACGATGCAGCCTTCGCTGGAGACTGTGACTTTTCAGAATATTTTTAACCGTTTAAGGGAAGATATTGACCAATCGGTGGAAGAGCTGGGTAGTCATGGTGTAGATGATAACGAAGTCATAGAAACCGGCATCAATCTGGAGAATTACTCGAAATTCTATTATACGGAGTCTGCCAAAAAGGTAAAGGACGCTCAAGTAAAAATTTTTTTGGAGATTCTTGCCGGGGAAGAACAGGCCCATTATGATGCCCTTCGGAAGGTGAACGGTTTTATGGCAGATCCGGCAAACTGGTTTGCCACCCAGGGTAAATTTTAGGTTTATACTTAGTCAATCACCGGATTTACCGGTCATGGCGCCAGCATACTCCAAAAAATACCGGCAGCAATAGCGGAACCGATAACACCCGCAACATTGGGAGCCATGGCATGCATTAAAAGGAAGTTGCTCGGATCCCCCCTCTGTCCGACGATTTGTACAACTCTTGCTGAATCTGGAACGGCAGATACTCCCGCTGCCCCGATCAGGGGATTTATCTTCTCATTTAAAAATACGTTCATTAATTTTGCGAATAGTACTCTACTGGCAGTGGCGATAGCGAAACTGAACGCCCCAAGAATAAAAATTCCGATGGATTTTGGTGTCAGAAAAGTTTGTGCTTGGGTGCTGGCACCGACGCATAGCCCAAGCAAAATAGTAACTATGTCTATTAAAGCTGTCCGCGCACTATTTGCTGACCGTTCCGTAACTCCGGATTCTTTTAATAAATTACCAAAAAACAGTAATCCCAATAATACAATAGAACCCGGTGCTATGAAAGCCGTGATGATGAAACTAACGATGGGAAATAATATTTTTTCCATTTTACTGACCTGGCGGGAGGGCTTCATACGAATCCGGCGCTCTCCTGAAGTGGTAAAAAGTTTCATTATGGGTGGCTAAATAAACGGTACCAGTGCCATATAGGAATATGCGGCAATGGCTATAGCCCCCATCAGACCGGGTGCCAGCTGGGATGACAGAAAGAGTGCTGTCGGCCCGCCCGCCCCTCCGATTATGCCGATTCAAGCTGCTTCATGCGGATCGAATCCCAGCATCAGGGCACCTAAAAATGTTAAGAAAATTCCCACTTGTGCCGCTGCTCCCAGCAGAACCAGCTTTGAATTGGAGAGAAGGGCGGAAAAATCAGTCATTGCTCCGATTCCGAGAAATATCAGTGGAGGATAGATGCCTTTTACCACTCCGTAGTAAAGAGAGTTTAAAACACTGCCTTGGTCATAAACATCCAGCGGCATACCTGCACCGTAAGGGATGTTTCCGATGATTATACCGAATCCTATTGGAATGAGAAGTAAAGGTTCATAATGTTTTTTTATGCCAAAATAAAGTAAAATAAAACCTGCCAACATCATTATGAGGTTTCCGGGAGTGACGTTGTAAAACCCGGTGCTGTGCAGGAAATTGAAAAATCTTACCATTACAGACTCTCCACCCGCAATCAGGGGGAATTTTCTAGAACAGCATTTCCTTCTTTTACAAATATTTTCTTGACAATTCCGGTCCGATCTGTTATAATCGCATTTTCCATTTTCATTGCTTCCATCTTCATAACCGTATCGCCGGGATTTACTTTCTGCCCGCTCCGGACTAAAATTTTTAAAATCATCCCTGGAAGAGGAGCTACAATTTCATTCGCCTGAACCGTTCCTGCCGGTCCTTCTTTAATTTTTTCCGCGACTTCCGCAGTAGCAGCAGGTTTCAAAGTTGGTTTTACCTCCAGAGGCTCAACATGCCTGGTAAATTTTCTTTCAATTCCTACCTCGTATTCTTCACCGTTTACCTCAAAAATTGCCGTATCGGTTTTGATTTTTTTTATGATGACCTTGTGGGAACGATCCTTAACGGTGATGATGTATTCTTGCATAACGACCTCTTTGAAAATTTAAGGTTGTCTCATTGTAGCCGGCCGTGAAACCACCACCCATGGTGACATTTCCTGTTCAATATGCCGCAAAGTGAGTATGGCCAGTTCTTCCTCTTTCAGTTCCAGGTATAATGCAACTCCAATGGCAGCCATAATCTCTTCAACCGGTATTTCTGACCTTTCTATTTCTGCAGTTAGATCAGCAGCTGTCACTGTCTTTTTGCCGGTAACGTTTTCAAACCATGGAATTACCTGCTGCAGATTGGCCGTCATGAGCCAGAGAACAACCAGACCCAGAAAAACCGCCAGTAATCCGATAACAGTGAAAAGAAAACCATGTCTATTATTCAACCGTTCAAAAATGCCTCAGAGCGAGTGGAACACGATTAAAAAGATAAATAAGTGATAGGTTACCATTCCTTCCCCCTGTTACTCATAAAGGAATATTACCATGTTTTTTCATCGGAAGTGTATCGCGTTTGTTTCTCAACATTTCCAATGCCTTAATTATTCTGAATCTTGTGCGTCGTGGTTCTATAACATCATCTACATATCCGCGACAGGCTGCAATATAAGGATTGGCAAATTTTTCCTTATACTCTTCTTCCAGCTGCCCGGCTTTTTCCCGGGGATTTTCCGACTCATTTATTTCTTTGGAAAAAATGATTTCTACTGCCCCTCCCGGCCCCATCACGGCAATTTCGGCAGATGGCCAGGCATAATTTATATCTCCGCGGAGATGTTTGGAACTCATGACACAATAAGCCCCTCCGTAAGCTTTTCGGGTAATAATGGTAATTTTGGGGACGGTTGCCTCTGCATAAGCATAAAGCAACTTAGCTCCGTTACGTATAATGCCGGCATGTTCCTGTGCGGTACCTGGCCAGAAACCGGGAACGTCTACGAAAGAAACCAGGGGAATATTAAATGCATCACAGAAACGGACAAATCTGGCGGCTTTAATAGACGCATTGATATCAAGTCCTCCCGCCAGAAAGTTTGGTTGATTAGCCACAATGCCAACCGAACGGCCGTTCAGTAGAGCAAAACCCACGATAATATTCTGGGCCCAGAGCTGATGTACTTCCAAAAATTCTTTATTATCAACCACATGCAATATAACTTCCTTCATGTCATACGGACGATTGGGATCATCCGGTACGATAAAATTTAATTCCTCATCCATCCGGTCTACCGGATCACTGTTTGATTTAATCGGAGGTGTTTCCAGGTTGTTCTGGGGAAGGAAACTTAACAGTTTCCGCAGCAGGATAAGGGCTTCTTCATCATTCCGGGCCATAAAATGCGCCACACCGCTTTTCTTATTATGAACCACGGCGCCCCCCAGTTCTTCCGTCGATACATTTTCCTTGGTAACCGCCTTGACGACTTTTGGGCCGGTTAAAAACATGTAACTGGTATCCTGGACCATAACGGTAAAATCAGTAAGTGCGGGAGAATAAACTGCTCCACCCGCGCAAGGTCCAAAGATTCCGGATAACTGTGGCACGACTCCCGAATACAGGACATTTAAAAGGAAAATGTCGGCATATCCGGCAAGGCTTTCAATCCCTTCCTGAATACGGGCTCCTCCCGAATCATTCAAGCCAATCACAGGTGCCCCATTTTTTGCCGCCATTTCCATTATTTTGCAGATTTTTTCGGCAAATGTTTCAGATAGTGAACCACCGAAAACCGTAAAATCCTGTGCAAAAATGTATACCAGCCGTCCTTCGATCGTTCCATAACCGGTAATAACACCATCGCCCGGTATTTTTTTCTCTTCCATACCAAAATCATGACAACGGTGTTCCTTAAACATATCAAACTCTTCAAAGCTTTCTTCATCAAGTAATATTTCAATTCGCTCACGTGCAATCAGTTTACCCTGGCTGTGCATTTTTTCAATACGTTTTTCTCCCCCCGCTTTTTTAGCCTCCTGACGTAATATTATTAATTTTTCAAGTCTTTGTTCACTGTCCATATCATACCTCCTGACGTCTCAAAGATACATACAATCTTTTTCACAAAAAAATTTTTATAAAATCTCAAGAATTTTAATTGATTTCAAGTTAATAAAAATATTTCAGAGTGTTCTGAATCCGATGCACATTCTTCTGAATTCATTTTTAAGAATTGAATGGGTTTTTTTAAAAAACGGATCTTTGGATTAATAATTCTGAAAAATGATCGGGTCCTTTAAACAGTTTGATGTATTAATATACTATCAGACACATTTTTAAACCTTTGGGCTACCTCGGTAAACTTGTCAGAGGCGTTTATTGCCTATTTGCCGGCGAATATATCATGGTTCCCATGACTGGTATTGACCTTACCGGTTACACCCTTTCCGGTGCCAGACTGGCAGCCAGATGGGCTTTCCCCAATCCCCTGACTTTCGTCTGCCTGTTTGCGGCAGGCAGGATAATGGAAGCTATGAAAGCAGAATTCCATTTTTCTGAACAAGCTCCCTACACCCTGTCCCAATTTCAGGTATGCAATAACGGATTGAGGTATATCGAGGTATGTCTGGATAACACCCTCTTTTTTTTATTTCAGTTTGTTAAGCTATTGACAAATTGAAAGTAGAAAAGTAGGTATGTAATTAAAATGAGATATATTGACAACCTTATTATTTGAATCCGTGCTTTTATATCATTTGATATCAAAAAAGCCGTGATAAAAATATTCAAATATTAATTCAGTTGACAAAATTTGTGAAAAAAATTATATTTTTCATGATAAAAAATTTCACAAAGAGGAGACCTGGATGAGATGGTTTAATCAACTAATTGCCACCACGCTGCCTTTTGTCCCTAAACCGATAGTTGGTTTTTTTTCAAAACATTACATTGCCGGTGAAAAACTGGAAAATGCGGTTTCTCTTGTTAAAACCTTAAATTCCCAAAGAATGATGGCCACAATTGATGTTCTTGGCGAGGAAGTCAAGGTAAAAGAACAATCTTTAAAGGCTGTGCAAATTTATAATGAGGTACTTGAAGCCATTTCGAAAGAAAAACTGGACGCGAACATCTCCGTAAAGCCGACGCATATGGGGTTAAATATTGATAAAGAATTTTGTTATAACAATATTCGTGGATTGGTAGAAGAAGCCGCAAAGACCGGGAATTTTGTACGTATTGATATGGAGGATTCCACAACCGCTGATGATACAATCGATATTTATCTGAGAATTAAAAACGATTTCCCGAATGTGGGAACAGTGCTTCAGGCATATTTGAGAAGAAATATAAGTGATGTGAATCGTTTAATTCCTCACCATGCCAATCTTAGGTTGTGTAAAGGAATATATAAAGAAAAACGTGAAATTGCCTATAAAGATAAAATGATCATTAATGATAATTTTAACTACAGCCTGGAAAAATTACTGAATAATGGTTGCTACGTAGGAATAGCCACCCATGATGAGAAACTGGTGTGGCATGCCCTGAAATTAATTGACCAATTTAAGTTAAAACCGGAGCAATATGAATTCCAGATGCTTCTGGGAGTCGATCATGAATTGCGCCGGATTATCGTCAATGACGGACATCGTTTACGTGTTTATGTTCCCTTCGGTTCAGACTGGTTTGGTTATTCAACCCGTCGTCTGAAAGAAAATCCTGATATCGCAGGGCATATTATAAAAAATTTCTTTAATCGTTTATTGGGTAGAAAGAAGTAGCATAATAGCAGAATCATTACCTAAAAAAATTCTGTATAACAAAAAAGGCGCCCTGCGAGGCGCCTTTTTTGTTATTCTCCATGAATTTTCTTCTTTTTGGCCATAAGTTCATCTTTGCTTTCCTGACGATCCGAATCCAGCACACAGGCATCGGTGGGGCAAACTGCAGCGCATTGTGGGTCATCGTAGAAACCGACACATTCTGTGCACAGGTCAGGATCAATTACATATAAAGGATCGCCTTCTGTGATCGCATCATTAGGACATTCCGGACGACATGCATCACAAGCAATACATTCATCATTGATCAATAAAGCCATAATATCCTCCGTCAGTTAATTCTTCTTAAAAGCTAAGAAAATTCATATATAAAACAAGTAAAAATTTTTTTTCTTTCGACGAAATTTTGGGAAATAATGGATAAAATAACAGTGGTTTTAACCCTCAATAAAAAATTAATATTCAATCCTATTTCCAGTTTCAATGAAAAAAACATATTTAGAGGAAACAATTATAGTAAATTTAAAGTTTGCTATTTGGAATTCTGGACAATTAAAAACAACTTGATTTTTCCGGAATTATCTTTTTAATTTTAAAATTGGAAAAAGGGCCCATAGCTCAGTTGGTTAGAGCAGTCGACTCATAATCGACTGGTCCCAGGTTCGAGTCCTGGTGGGCCCACAAAATTCAGGAGGATATTGTTGAGGGTTTTGTTGAAATTAGTTGATAAGAGTATAAATAATTTATCAATATTAAAAGATAAATTGAAATGCACTCAGGCTATTTGCTGGGTGCATTTTTTTATTTACAATGGAGGTTAAGTTGAAGAAGCTAGTAAAACAGCTGGTCGCTTTGCAGAGTATTGACAGTAAGTTTGACGCACTTCAATTGCAGAAGGGCGATCTTCCTTATATGATTGAAGAAGCGGAAACTGATCTGGAATCAAAATTTGTAAAGAAAAAAGAACTGGAAGATATCATCGCAAAGGGTGAAGCGGATTGCAGAATGTTTCAGATGGAAATTGAGGCCGGAAATGATAAATTAAAACAGTATGAGGAACAGTTGTATAAGGTTCAAACAAATAAAGAATATGATGCTATTTCTCTGGAAATTGATACCAAAAAAATGGAAATTAAAGAACTGGAAAATAAAATATTGCAGTCTTTGGAAGATGGGGAGGAACTCAAATCCACTATAGAAGAGTTAAAAAATGGTATAAACAGAATAGAGGAGCAGTTAACGGAATACCGGAAAGAATTGGAGGAAATTACTCAGCAGACCCGGGAAGAAGAAGCGCGGTTGCAGAAAGGACGGGAAAAAATATTGGTTGACATCGATAAACGCTATCAGTGGCAATACGAAAGGATTCGCAAAGCAAAAGATGGACTGGCTGTTGTACCCATAAAAAAGAATTCATGTGGCGGTTGCTTCTCAGCGGTTCCACCACAGAAAATTGTTGAGATTCGTGAAATGAATCGACTATACACCTGCGAATATTGCGGCAGGATTCTGGTCTGGGTGGATGAAAATGAATCGTAAAGAAATTTTATATTAATATGTCGGGAGTAGATCAGGCGGTCGCCTGTATTAATTACAGGAGGAAAGTCCGAACTCCCCAGGGTAGGGTACCTGAAGTTAATTCAGGGCCTGTAGGATGAAAATTCTGCAGGACGGAGAGTGTCACAGAAACATACCGCCGGGCTTTCTTTGTTAAAAGAAATTGCCCGGTAAGGGTGAAATGGCGGGGTAAGAGCCCACCGGTCAGATTCGTCAATGAATAATCTCCGAAGGAGATTGTGGTAACACCTGAGACGGACAAACCCTGCCCGGAGCAAGGCCAAATAGGGGAGGATACTTGCCTGCAAGAACGAAGTGACCCGCTTCGTGTTCGAATCCGGAACACACTCCCGGGTAGGCCGCATTAGATAAATGACCGTCATCCCCTCTGTAAGGGGAAACAGAATTCGGCTTATCGATCTGCTTCCGACTTTTATTTTTAGTACAAATTTACAAAATTTATGGCATTTTGAAGCACCTGAAATTTATTGAAGCTGGATATTATGGAAAGAAATGGAAATGACTAAAAAACCACAGGTAGAAATTACAGGACTGGAAGCCAGGTACTACGACTCTTTAATGAACATGATTACCTTTCGCAGTTATGAGTCTTTCATCCGCCGGGCAATAAATGATGTCCCGGTTAATCCTGAAGATGTTGTAATGGATTTGGGTGCGGGCACAGGCAAAAATGCCGGATTAATGTTGATGAAAATGAACGAGAAAGCAAAAATATATGCTATAGAAATTGGGGAGGTAATGCGACAGCAATTGGCTGAAAGACAGGCTCGCGATCCAAGAATAATTATCCTGAATCAACGAATTGAAGAACCCTTCTTGTTGCCTGAACCGGCTACTCTCACGTTTATGTCATTTGTTATTCATGGGCTAAAACAGGAGATTCGCCTGAAAGCTATCCAAAATGTATATAATAACCTGGCAGACAATGGCCGTTTCTGTATATTGGATTATAATCATTTTAACGTAAGTGATGCCCCCTGGTATGTCAGGTTTGGTATTCGCCGGATCGAATGCGAAACTACTGAGGATTTCATTTTAAGAGACTGGAGTACAATCTTACAGGTGTATGGGTATACAGATTTTATTACTCACACCTATTTAAAAGGATATATCAGATTACTTTGTTGCCGGAAGAGTTCCCTAAATCATACCTGAATATGTTAAATCAATTTTACATCATAAAATTAGAATTTCTCCACATTAAAATCCCGACCCTCTAACCCACCTTTTCACAGATTTATTTTATTTTAGGAAAAACTACATTTTTTTTCTATATTTTAAGTTGGTTTAAACTATGTGATAAAATTGACCGTCTGAAAAGAATCTTCTATGTCTTTGATTTTTAAATATGTGACTTATCTCCCACTGCTGAAATTACTATCAGCTAATTTTAAACCAATCAGTTGAATGATTAAACCTGTTAAGCAGTAAACGTAATAGAGTCTTTTAATGACCTGGAAAATTAAGATTGAACAGCTGGCGTCGTTGCTCGAAAAAATCCCCCACCCTCAGTCTTTTGACAGAGAGAAAGGTGTATATCAACCGTATTTTGTACTTGAAATTCGTCCCGCCAACTGGGAGATCATCCCTTTTGCTGAATATACCCGACTGGATGGAGTGGCAGGTAAGGAAATTCGTCTGAATTATCAGCTTCTGGAAAGTCAGAAAGTGAACATTAACCAGGATGAACTAAACCTCCTTTCATACCTGCTGTCCTTTAATCATTATGATACCAGGCGTATATTTATGTATGGTCAGCCTGTAGGTTTTCTTCTGGACTGGTTGAGAGGTAGTCATATCAAAATCAGAAAAAGTGAAGTAAAAACATTTAAACTCGTAGAAATTGCAGAAGAAACCGGAAATATTGCATTGGGTATTTTTAAGGAAAAGGATGAGTATATCTTGCAGCCCATTATCGTCTATCCGGATCATACGGTGTTCATTGATGGCCCTGTTGAAGTACTGACCGCAAATCCTATATATTTATTATATAAGAATACTCTTTTCCGGGTGGATTCACGAATGCCGGCGTTTTTCTGGATTAATTTTTTTCGCATACAACAGAAAATTATGATTCCGCAGGATGAAATTAAAGAATTTATTGCCTCTTTTATTTATAAAATTGTCCCGGCTTTGGATTGGAAAAGCCTGCAGGAACATCTTAAAGTTTATGAATTACCACTTACTTCCACCAGGACTTACCTGTTCGAACGTGCCGGACAATTCAGTGTTGAGGTTAAATTTATTTACCGTAACATCGAATTTCCTGCATATCCGACCTCTGAACATTCACTGGCTTCTAAGGAAAATTACCTTTTTATTGTTAAAAGAGATGCCGAACAGGAAACTGTCATTAGAAGGTTACTTCATACTCATGGATTACTCTATATCCAGCATCACTGGCAAATTGATCCTCAATACCAGGTTCTTGACTGGCTGCGGTTAATGGCCCCGAAGTTGGCTGCTCAGAAAAATATGGAGGTGATCGGTGAAGATCAACTGAAACGTCATCGACTGAAAAGGGGGCAACCTGAACTGGCAGTGAAAATAAAAAGCGAGGATGGCTGGTTTCGTTTTGAATATCAATTGCTGCTGAAGGGAAATTCATTAAAAATTCCAAATATCCGGGAGTTGATTGTTTTTAATAAAAAATATGTTAAGATTGATGAGAATATTCACATTTTTTTCGGTGAAGAGTTATCAGAACGCATTATTAAGTTTCTGGATCTCGCAGGCCATTCAAGATCTCAGGGCTCAGAAAAATTCAGTTTTGCTTCTTTCCCTCTGGTTGATGCATTAGTGAACCTGGCAGATAATGTAAAAGTAGATGATAGTTATAGAGAGTGGGAAAGTAAATATAAAAATTTCAACACCATACAATCAGTACCATTAAGCAAGGAGTTTAAAGGCACATTACGAGATTATCAAAAAATAGGGCTGGATTGGCTCTCTTTCCTTCAGCAGTTTCACCTGGGCGGCATTCTGGCAGATGACATGGGTCTGGGTAAAACGATTCAGGTTATTGCTCTTTTATTGAATTTTAAACAGGTTAATACTAAAACTGCGGCCACCTTAATAGTTGTTCCCTTAACAGTTATATTCAACTGGGAAAACGAAATAAAACGTTTTGCTCCATCTTTGAAAGTCCTCAGTTATCGGGGACAAAAATCCGAACGTGAAGAAATGGCGAAGAATTTCCATTTGAATGATGTTGTTCTTATGAGTTATGGAATTTTACTTCAGGATCAGCACCTTCTTAATAAAATTAAATGGAATTATGTTATTCTGGATGAATCCCAGAAAATAAAAAATCCCCTCACAAAAACGTACCAGGCTGTAGAAAGTCTTCAATCGGATCAAAGATTATGCCTTACTGGCACACCGGTGGAAAATTCAGTAGCGGACCTGTGGTCTCAGTTTAATTTTCTGAATCCCGGAATGCTCGGAAATTTGAAACAATTTGAATATAGATTTGGCAGAAACGGGCATGAGGGAACGGAACACCATGAATTACTGCAAAAGATGATTCATCCCTTTGTTTTAAGACGCAAAAAAGAGGATGTCCTCTCAGAATTACCAGAAAGAACGGATATCCTTCAGCTGGTTGAAATGACCGAAAAACAACAGCAAATTTATCAAAAATGGGTTGAATATTATCGCAATAATATTTTTCAATATATAGAGCGAGAGGGAATATCAAAAAGTAGGCTCAAAATTTTCGAAGCCCTGACGTATCTAAGACAATTAGCTTGTCATCCTGCAATTTTCGATTCGACTATTGACCCCATGGATTCCGGGAAATTCCAGCTATTGGAAGAAATGCTGGAGGAAATATTACAGGAAGGGCATAAGGTACTGGTTTTTTCCCAATTTGTTCGTTTTCTGGGAATAGCGCGGAATATATTGATAAATAAAGAATGGCCGTTTGAATACCTGGATGGGAGTACTCGTAACCGGGAAAAAGCAGTACGTAATTTTCAGGAAAATCCAAATGTTCAAATTTTTCTGATATCCCTCAAAGCCGGGGGATTGGGATTAAATTTAACGGCAGCAGATTATGTCATCCATCTGGATCCATGGTGGAATCCTGCAGTAGAGCAACAAGCCACTGATCGTGTACACCGCATGGGACAGAAAAACCGGGTATTTGTTTATAAATATATCGTTAAAAATTCGGTAGAAGAAAAAATCCTGGAATTGCAGGAAAAGAAGAAAAAACTTTCAGATCACCTGATTCAATCGGAAAAAAATATGGTCAGGGACCTGACAATGGAAGATCTTGAACTTATATTTCAGAAATAAATCCAAAAAATAACTAATCCCTTTGTGAAATTGAATTTTTCTATCCCCCTTCTAACCTGCCTGTGGAAATTCCTGTCAAAAATAAAAATATCATAATTAAGGCATAATGTTTTACTGATACTTTGATTGGAAGTCAGCAAAAAACACACAGCATTTTTTGCCGGACATTTATAAATAAAGTTTAAACAGGACTTACATTCGTCTGCTCAGATAATTTCCGATTTATATATGTTAATTCAGGATAACCATACTTTGAAACATTTTTTGCAATCTATACAGTTTCAGGTATTTCGATGAATTTTGAATGGACTTGGTCGGCTGAGGCCACCCAACAGGGCTCCAAAAGAAAACAAATATTGACACCAGAAATATGGTATTAGAAATGTCAATAGGATAAGTATAAATATTGTCCAGAAGGTAGGGGATGTGATATCTCAAGGGAAAATTTTAGCATTTTAATTTCTGAAAACCTGTATAAGGGCGGTAAATGAATAGATATATATCCTTTAAACTCATCTGATAGAATACCGCAAAAATTAAGAATGACATTAGCGGATCTTTGAGACGGCGGAGCGGGAAATCCAACCATCCGGGTGTTTTTAAGTACCGGTCAAATTTTCTGGAGTGAAAATTCTTTAGAATATCAGAAATTTCACGAATAGGTACAAAATTCCGATCCTGTTTGGTGGCCACATAAAGTGCCGCTCCAAATCCATAATCACATGTTTTAGAATGTGTAATATTAACACCTGTATTTATGATTAGACTGTCTCATATGTAATTTGCTTGGTTTAAACATTCAGTTTTCATTTAAAATTTTCAGATTATTAAATACCAGCAAACAAAATCCATGCTTGTCGGTTCAGGTTATGAATAAAATATAATAATTGGACCTCTGGTATAAAAAGGGCTCTTCACAATAATGCATACCTGAACTCGTAAAAGATTACAAGTAATCCATCT
>CAYWTB010000057.1:0-28844 GCA_964461135.1 uncultured Caldithrix sp.
GTTGTGCTAGAGTTTCTATCATTAAAAAGTGTAAACGATGTTATGCTATGTGACACTTAATCCTTAATCCTTCATCTTTAATCTTATCCTATACTCCCATTATTGAAAAGGGCTTGACAAAACTTTACCAATAACTGTATATTTTCCAGACTTGTGCAGTAATAATAAATTCAGGTTTTCAGCATGTCTTACATTAGTCAGGTAGTCTTGTTGCTTAATCAGAATTATGAACCGCTGAGCGTCTGTAACGTCAAGCGGGCGGTTGTTCTGATTTTCCTGGGAAAAGCGGAAATGGTGGAAAAGAATTCCGGCATCCTGCATTCCATCAGTTATCAGATGCCCATCCCCAGTGTTATCCGGCTTTCCCGGCAAATAAGAGTTCCCCATAAACGAATTCTGCTGAACCGTAAAAATTTGCTGATACGGGACAATTACACCTGCCAGTATTGCGGCAAGAAAATGCAGCCTTTGACCATAGATCACGTGGTTCCCAGGCATTTCGGCGGCCGGGACAGCTGGGAGAACCTGGTTGTGGCCTGTCAGCTGTGCAATCACAAAAAAGGAAACCGCACTCCAGAACAAGCGGGTATGCAATTGATACAGAAACCCAGAAAACCTCACTATTTCTTCTATTTATACAAGATCATCGGGGTAAAAGAAGATCACTGGAAACCCTATCTTTTTTTGAAAGATTGACCCGTCATCCCCGTGTGTCCGGAAGGTTGCCTTATTTATCATATAACAATTTTCCGGGAAGCCGTGTTTCCATCTGTCAAAATCGAATTTTTCAACCAGCGGAATCGAAGGTGGGAAAACGGATGCTGATAAAAGCTACCGTGAAATGAAATGGTGCTTTTTAATGTGCCTGTTTAGTTTTAAATTTAATGGTTAATGCAGAAAAACCAGCGGGAACAGAGATGCAAAAGGTAAAAAATAGGAGAGTCCTCAGCGGGATACAGTCGTCAGGAGAATTGCACATCGGCAATTATTTCGGTGCCATAAGGCAGCATATTGATTTTCAGAAGGAGAATGAATGCTTCTATTTTGTGGCCAATCTCCACGCCATGACCACGATTCAGGACAAGAAGCGCCTGGAACGCGGTACACTGCAGGTGGCAATAGACTACCTGGCGCTGGGTCTGGATCCTGATAAAGCCACACTTTTTATTCAGAGTGATATACCGGAAGTTACTGAACTTGCCTGGATACTGTCCACCGTTACCCCCCTGGGTTTGTTGGAGAGAGCCCATTCTTATAAAGATAAAATTTCCAGGGGTATTTCTCCCAACCATGGATTGTTTGCTTACCCGGTCCTGATGGCAGCCGATATCCTGATCTATGATTCACAGATTGTACCGGTTGGAAAAGATCAGAAACAGCACGTAGAGATGACTCGGGATATGGCACTGAAATTAAATAATATTTATGGGGAGACGCTGACAATTCCCGAGGAGTTTATCATGCCGGAAGTAGCGGTAGTTCCGGGCATTGATGGTCAGAAGATGAGCAAAAGTTATGGAAACACCATTGATATCTTCTCGGATTATAAAACATTAAAGCAGAAAATCATGAGTATTGTGACCGATTCTACTTCGCTGGAAGCCCCCAAGAAACCGGATAAAAATACTATTTATTTGCTCTATAAATTATTCGCAGATCCCGATGAAAAAACGGCCATGAGGGAAAAATTCCTGGCCGGGGGTTATGGATACGGTCATGCCAAAAAGGAGCTACTTGAAAAAATCTCCGTCTATTTTCAACCGGCCCGTGAAAGGCGGCAGAGGCTGTTAAATGAGAAAGACTATGTTGCTGATGTTTTAAGAAAAGGGGCTCATAGTGCCCGCGAAAAGGCAGAACAGGTGATGTCCCGGGTCCGGCATAATTGTGGTTTGCTTAAATACGGGGCAATTTCAAAATAGTGCATAAATCATAACTCGCGGTTGATTATCAGATGGTATATAAAATTAAATTGCCTGTTTTTGAGGGACCTTTCGATCTGCTTCTTTTCCTGATTAAAAAGAGTGAGGTGAATATCTCTGATATTCCTATTGCAGATATAACCCGGCAGTATCTGGAATATCTTGAACTGATGCAGATGCTGGACCTGGATGTGGCCGGTGAGTTTATCGAAATGGTGGCCACCCTGATGCTCATTAAAGTTCGCATGCTGTTGCCCCGTCCGGAATCAGCAGAAGATGAGGAAATGACTGATCCCCGGGCTCAACTGGTCGCCCAGCTGCTGGAATACAGACAGTTTAAGGATGTATCATTTTCACTGGGAGAACTGGAAACTGACATGCGAAAGTATTTTTCCCGGGCAATCCCCAAACAGGTACTCCACGATAGTATTCAGGAAGAAGACCGTGAGCTTGAAGATGCATCCCTTTTTGATCTGCTGACTGCTTTTAAACAGGTTCTGGATAACTTGCCCAAGGTAACCGTGCATCAGGTTAATGTGATGAAAATAACCCTGGAGGATCAGGTCAAATTCATTTTCAATAGCTTCAAAGGCAAGCCTTATATGTTATTCCGGGAAATGTGCAAACCTTTGGAAGCAAAAATGGAACTCATTGTAACCTTTATGGCGATGCTGGATTTAATTCGTTTTCAGTTTATTGTTGCCAAGCAGTCAGAAGCTTTTGGTGAAATCCGACTGGTTTCGCTGCAGGATCTGGATATGAACGATTATCTGAAGTTACGCGATAAAGAAATGATCACGGAACAAGCCTCGCCGGAGGTATCTCAATAATGATACAGAATTGCTGCAGAACCTGACACCAATGGGTGGCGGAAGTCGCGGCGAACATAATTGGTCAGAGAAATTGAAATCTGTTACAGGTATGAAGGGATGGAGATACACCTGTGCCGGAAAAATTGTTTTTTTCCGGAACACCTGCATCGACAGTCGGTTATATCAATTATTTCACCTTTAGTTATACCCTTAAACTGAAAATTGTATGAAAAACTCCAGTGATCCGGATAATAATAATCCCAATAGTATAAAGTTACCGCTGCCGGAAGACAAAATGGTCTATGTAAATATTCTGGAAGCCCTGTTATTTACCAGCGATACGCCCATGACGGCCAACAAAATCAGGGATATTATTTCAGCTCTGACACCCAGGGAAATCAGTCTGGCGGTCACTTATCTCAATGAACAATATCGATCGACCGGCCGATCTTTTGAAGTCCGGGAAATTGCCGGAGGATACCAGCTGTTTACCCTTCCCGAATATTCGGCCTATGTGGAGGCCCTGCACCGGAACCGGCAGAAGAACCGGCTTACCCAGAAAGCCCTGGAAACACTGGCTATAATTGCCTATAAACAACCGGTGACCAAACATGAGATAGAGGAGATACGCGGGGTAAATGCCGATGGCGTACTCAAAACCCTGTTATCGCGAAATCTTACCACCATTTCCGGCCGTGCGAAGGCTCCGGGAAATCCGTTTCTTTATATTACCACGAAAAAGTTTCTTGAATATTTCGGATTGAAATCGCTGGACGATCTGCCCAGACTGAAAGAAATTGATGAAATTATAGATGTCGAGGATGAACGATTTCCTCATCACGAGACATTACTGAGAGAAATTGATTTGAATGCGTTGGGCCTGCGTTCCGACAATGATAAGAATTCCAGCCATGAAAATTCAGATGGAAAATCAGAAGAGAATTAGATTGAACCGCTATCTGGCCTTGTGTGGTCTGGGTTCCCGCCGCAAGTGCGATGACCTGATTGCTGCCGGTGCCATCCGGGTGAATGGTCAGCTGGTTACGGAAATGGGTATCCGCATTGATGCGAAACACGACGTCATTGAATATTACAACCAGCGGGTGCAGCCCATTGACCGACATGTCTATATCCTCTTAAACAAACCTTTGCGAACCGTTACCACCGCCAGCGATGAGAAACACCGTAAAACCGTTCTGGATGTGATTGGTATTGAAGACCGGATTTTCCCGGTGGGCCGGCTGGATTTTGATACCACCGGTGCCCTGCTGCTCACCACTGACGGAAAACTCTCCTATCTGCTGGCACATCCCCGCTTCCAGGTGACTAAAATTTACCGGGCATTGCTGGATAAACGCATCCGGCCTGTGGATCTGCACCATATCCGCAAGGGAATGACGCTGAATGGCTGGCAAACGGCCCCCTGTAAGATAGAAGAGATCCGGATCATAGACAATTCCAGTTTTCTGGAAATTGAACTGCACGAGGGAAGGAACCGGCAGATACGGCGGATGTTTGATGAACTCGGTTACCTGGTTATTAAACTGCACCGGATTGAATTTGCCGGTTTACGCGTGAATGATATGAAAACCGGGGAGTGGCGGAAACTATCGGCGGAAGAAATTAGTCATATTAAGTCGCTGGCTGAATCTCATAAAAAAGATGTCTATGGCGAGGAAAATGAGCAGGAATAAGAAAATAATCATTGCTATAGATGGTCCTGCAGCCAGCGGAAAGAGCACCACCGCCCGCGAGGTGGCCGGGCGCCTGGGATATACCTATATTGACTCCGGAGCCATGTACCGGGCAGTAACATTGAGAGCCCTGCGGGAAAATATTGCGGCGGATGATGATGAGAAAATAACGGCTCTGGCTAGGAAAATTCAATTGAAATTCAAGAAAAACAGTTCAAAAACGATTATTTATATGGACGGAGAGGATGTATCGGATAAAATTCGTACACCTCAGATCGATCAGAATATCAGTCCGGTAGCCGCCAATCCACGGATCCGCAGCATCATGGTTGAAAAGCAGAGGGAAATAGGAAGGCATGGCGGAGTGGTAATGGACGGGCGTGATATCGGGACGGTAGTATTCCCGACGGCGGACTTAAAAATATTCATGAAAGCCAGTGTAAAAGAAAGAGCACTAAGACGTTTAAAAGAGTTGGAACAAAAGGGCCTTAATATGGATTTCAATAAGGTAGTGGCTGATATTAAATATCGTGATCAGCAGGACATTTCAAGAAATTTTGGCCCGTTAAAAAAAGCGGATGATGCCATCGAAATAGATACCACACAATTGACTGTGGAAGAACAGATTGAGAAGATCATGACCCTGGCCGGGCAAATAATTGATTGTTGAACTGATGATCCGGACAGCATAATTCATGAACACCATTATTAGAAGACCGGAATGATGTAAAAACAGATACGGGGCAGGAATCCGGACGTGTTCCGGATATGAAGATTTAAATCTGTGTTAAAAATAAAATTCTGAATTTTTTCACTGCAAGGGCCTGGTACTGAAACTGATGAATAAAACAAGCAAAATACAGGACCCTGACTGATAAATCCCTTGATTGAAATTAATTATCTCTATATATTTTTCAAAATTAATCGGAGGTGCCCTAGGGATCGTTTGATACCAGCAAAAATTCATTAGTTTCTGCGGGAAAAGGATTGTCTTTGAATTTGAAGTTTTCACGTTTGCACCTTCTGCTAATTGGGACATTCATACAGGGCATCTTTCTGAGTGTCCTAGCAATTGGTCTTAAACCCCCCGAACAACCCAAGGGTGTGGTTCCTTTGTTTCCCAGGGAATATCCCGGGTTATCACGATATTTTTCCGATTCAACCCTTTTTAAAGTTCAACTGAGTCGTTTTAAAAGGGAAGTAGTCCTGGACACTGCCCGGCAGACTTTCCGGATCAGAGATCTGCTGGATAACAAGGATTATGAATTACCCGCCGTAGTGGATCTGGATTATTATTCCCATGAAAAAGTCAGCTTTGATGATCGCGAAACCTGGAACAAAACAGTTCTGAAAAACCTGGGCAAAGAGAGCACGTCTTCGGTTGGGGGAATTGAGCTGAACATCCCGGTGAAAATAAAGAGCAAGGCGTTTAAGCGAATTTTCGGTGGAGATCGGGTTGGGTTACGGGTTACAGGCAATATCTCCTTTGAACTGGCTGGGCGTTCGGAGAGCCGGGAAGGATCTGCTGTGTCGTCGTATGAGCAGCGGGGAAATTTCAGCCCCCGTTTTAAACAGACCCAGCAATTTCAGGTGGAGGGAAAAGTTGGGGATAAGGTTAGTGTAAAAGTTGATCAGAACAGTGAAGCTACCTTCGATTTTGAAAATACCCTTCGTTTAACTTATACCGGCGACGAGGATGAAATAATTCAAAGCATTGAAGCAGGAAATGTTTCACTTTCCCTGCCCAGTACAAATTATGTTTCTGCCAGTTCCAAGAGCCAGGGATTATTCGGTTTAAAAACCGCCATGCAAGTAGGTAACCTCAGCTTTACCGGGATTGCCAGCTTGCAGCGGGGTGAAAAATCCAAACTCACCAAAACCGGAGGTGCTGCCGAGAATACCTTCCGAATTAAAGATATCGAGTATGTCAGGGAACGGTTCTTCTTTGTGGATGATTATTATGCGGATGAATATGAGCGTGCCTACAAACCCGAAACCATGACCTGGATTATGAAAGATACAGGCATGAGGATAAAACAATTGGATGTATGGGTGAGCGCTAATCCCAACCGACCACTAACCCGGGAGGGCTTGGCGGTTCTGGATCCTGATTCAGTCGATCCCGGTGAAATCGATTCGCTGCAGGTTATCAGTGGCGAGCAGGAAAGGGGATATTTTCGTCTTCTGGATGAGTCGGAATATGCCTATGATGAATATCGGGGCTATTTCTGGCTCAATCAGACCGTTATGGATAACGATGTAGTGGCTGTTTCGTATGTTACCGATAACGGCATCCAGAAAGGCCAGCTTTTCAATGATGTGACTGACACGTCTGCCGTTGTTCTCCTGAAACTGGTCCGTGCCCAGGGATCCAATTCCAATTATCCCACCTGGAAACTCACCATGCGCAATGTATACAACCTGGGTGCCTCAGGGATATCCCAGGATGGGTTTGATGTTAACATCCTGTATACCAAGACCGGCCAGGACGTGGATGTGCAGCCGGTGGGAGATCCCAAACCGTTTATCTACCTGATGGGTCTGGACCGGCTGGACCAGCAGGGCAGTCCCGTGGTGGGGGGGGATAAACAGATTGACGTTCGCAATGGCAACATCTTCAATCTGGCTGACGGGTATCTTATTTTTCCGTCCACCATCCCGTTTGCTCCGCCCGTGGACAGCAATTTTCCCATCGATACTTCCCTCTATGTAAACATCTATAACACCAAAGACCGGTCTATTGAACTGGACCAATCGAAATTTACTCTTGAAGTTACCACCAGTTCGGTATCGTCCAATTTTAATCTGGGTTTTAACATTCTGGAAGGTTCGGAAATTGTGAAACTGAATGGACGAGAACTGCAGAAGGATAAAGATTATACCATTGATTATTTCGGCGGTACCTTGCAGATTCTGGCTCCCGAGGCACGGCGCGCGGATGCAAATGTGGAAATTGAGTACGAACGCGGCAGCCTGTTTCAGCTGGATAAGAAAACGCTGCTGGGCGGACGGACGGAATATTCTTTCGGAGACCGCGGTTTCATTGGCTTAACCGGCCTCTATTTAAGCAAGTCCACCCTGGATCAACGCATCCGGCTGGGACAAGAACCGGTACGCAACTTCATCTGGGACTTAAATACCTCCCTGAATTTTCAACCGAACTTTATTACCAAATTCCTGGATCTCCTGCCGGTGGTGGAGACCTCGGCAGAATCCAAGCTGCGGGTAGAGGCCGAATATGCTGAAGTCAATCCCAATCCCAATACCTTTAACGAGAAAGACCTGGGAGAAAATTCCGGGGTGGCTTATATAGATGATTTTGAGGGCAGTCAGCGAATCACCCCGCTGGGAATCACGTACCGGGCATGGTCCGGGGCCTCCGTTCCGGAACGGTTCCGTATCCTTCGCCTGGGTGTAGACTTTACAGTAAACCCCGGTGATGCCGAAGCCATGTATGCCATGGATAATAATCATCTGCACATGTTCTGGTATAATCCGTATAACCAGGTACCCATCAAGGATATCTGGCCCAACAAAGATGTGAATGCCCAGACCGGAACCACCACCAATGTGCTGGTTCTGGAATGGAAAAACGACTCCATCCCGGACAGCCTGGCCTGGGCCGGAATCATGCGCAGTACCGTAAACTTCCCGGATCAGAAGAAAACCAAATTTATCGAATTGTGGATCAAGGGAACGATTGGCCAGGTGAATATTGACATCGGAAAGATCAGTGAAGATTATTACATCAGAAGAGGAACCTCTGCTGCACAGAATCGTCCTTCACTGGGAAATCTGAATACCGAGGACAGGAATCTGAATGGTTTGCTGGATCAGGATGAGGATGTGGGCCTGGACGGCATCCCGGCCAGCCAGCCCAATGCCGATCCGTACGATATATGGGCAGCACCCCAGAACAGCAACCCCCCTTTCTCTCAGATAGATGGTACGGAAGGAAATGGTGAAGCCCAGGGAGCTAAATATCCTGATACCGAGGATCTGGACGGCAGCGGCAGTCTGAATTATCCAAATGATTACTTTACCTATAGTTTTGATTTATCGGACAGCCTTAATCCCTATATCAACGGCAGTACATCCAAGGGGTGGAAGCTTTATCGGATTCCCATCCGGGCCTACGATCCTCAACTGGTAGTGGGTAAACCCGATACCTCCTTTCAGGAAATTTATTATGCGCGTTTCTGGCTCAATGATTTACCGCAGGATGGTCTGCCTCATGCCATAAGTATCGCAACGTTTGACTTTGTGGGTAACGAGTGGGAAGAATCGGGAGTTGCCGCCAGCCAGGATTCCCCTTTCGTTATTGATGACAGCCTTTTCAGCATTACGGTATATAATACTGAAGAAAATGCCGAGCCTCCTCAGTCTTATACACCTCCTCCCGGCGTTTCCGGTATTCAAGATCGTATCACGAAAGCAGTGAGTAAAGAACAATCTCTGGTGATGCTGTTAAGAAAACTGGATCCGGGAGCCCGCGCCGAAGCCAACAAGCAGCTGTATGAACCAATGAATCTTATTAATTACCAGAAGTTGAAATTGTTTGTGCATGGAGATCCAAAACTGCCCGGTCAGCAATCTTCCCTGCAGTTTTATATGCGATTCGGACCGGCTAAGGGTATCTATTATGAAGTGGGAGGAAAGGTTTATCCCGGATGGGATGAACGCAATTTCCTGGAGGTAACCCTGGATGATCTGGCCAAGACCAAGGATGATCAGTTTTTCCAGGGAGATTCCGCTACCGGATTTTATTACCGGGTTAATCCGGCTAACCCGGAACAGTACTTCAAGGTGGTGGGAGCGCCCAATCTGCGGAATATCAATTTCATGGTGATAGGTGCCCGTAATAATGATGAATTTCCCCTGGAAGATTATGAAATATGGATTGATGAATTACGGGTTACCGATGTATTTCGGGATAAAGGCTCGGCCATGCGCCTAATGACTGATTTGACATTTGCCGATGTGGGAACCTTCCGTGCCCAATGGGAGGTGGTGGATGCCGATTTCCGCCGTATTGAAGATCAGTTTGGAAGCGGGAATACCACCGAACGGCAGGACTACCGGATGTCCCTTCGTTTGAATAAATTTCTGCCCTCTTCCTGGGGGTTTTCAATCCCGCTGTCGGGCAGTTATGTCAAAAGCCGCAATATTCCTAAATATTTTTATAATACCGATCAGCTTACCAAATATAAAAGTACGGGATTGACCCAGAAATTTGAACAATTTTTCGGTCTGAGTAGTCTCAGCCCGGAGTTGGAAAGGAATTCCCGTATCTCGGAAACCAAATCCTTTGGTGCCACCATTTCCCGGCAGGGAAACCAGCGAACACCCTGGTTTCTTAAATATTCATTGGACATGCTGACGCTGGATATGGATTGGAGTCAGAGAGAGGGTAGTGACGAACGCAACGATGTGAACCGGGGCAGAAACATCAGCGGCCAACTGCAGCTCCGGGTTCCCTTCAGCCGTGACAACTCATTTCAGCCCTTTGGCTGGCTGGGAAACGGTCCGGTAGTACGCCTGCTGTCCCGGGAAAAAATGTATTACACGCCTTCGTCTTTTGATGCCAGTGTGGCCATACGCGATAATGAATCGGGTCGCAAAGCACGGCTGGAAAATGAGATCACCAATACCGTCCAGACTACCGCCAGTCGCCGCTTCGCCATCGGGTATAACCTCTTCCACAGTGTGTCTGTAAATTTCGGGCGGGATTTTTCGTCTGATGGCCAGCTGAAAGGATATCGGGCCAAAGAGCTGGTAGAAGCTATTTTCACCAAATTCGATTTTGGGGTGGATAAGGTGATGAACCAGAATTTCGGGGTGAACTACAATCCCCGCTGGTTCAGCTGGATGACCCAGACGTTCAAATATTCATCCGGTTTTAATTATAATTACAGCAATGTAAAAACCAATGATAGATCCAGCAATCTGCAGGTGAACAAGGGATTAAACGTGAATTTACAACCCTCCATGCTGGCAAATAAAATCTATGATCCCAGGCGGGCACAGCTGCAGAGCCGCGGATCTCCTTCGCCACCGCCCCAGCTCGGAGGACCGGAAGGTTCACAGAACAAACCGGGAGGAGATGAGGAGAGTTCAGGAGACCAGCAACAGGATCAGGGTAAAAAGCAGCAGAAATCAGGCAAAAAAGCGGCTGTGCCGTCACTGAATCCTTTGAAACTGGTCTGGAAATTTTTTAATGCCTGGAAATCGGTGGGAATCGATTATCAGCTTCGGGACAGTTACAGCTACTTTAGTATTGAAGATATTCCCACCTTTAAACATCAGCTGGGTTTTTCGTCGGATCCCGGTGTTGGCACCGATACCACATTCGGAAAAATTGAAAGACTGCCGGCCATTAAGCACAGCAAATCTATTAACGGCAATCTGAATTTTGATATTATACAGAATCTGACCTCGTCTTTTAAATACAATTATGCCAAGGATCAGAGCGATAATAACCAGTTGAAAACGGAAAACATTTCCAATACTTACTTCTACATGGGAGATGATCCTGAAAATAATAAAAAGGTTTGGTATCAATTTATTCCGGACTGGCAGTTCAGGCTTTCCGGGCTGGAAAAATTATTTTTCCTGAAAGATTATGTGAACTCTGTCCAGCTGGAACATGCGCGTAACGGGAAAACCAATGAAACAAATCGCTTTGATGGAGGCATAAAAACCAAAACCAACTGGGGTTTCTCGAATAATTATTCGCCATTTTTGGGAATAAACCTTACCACCAAATGGGGAATCAGCGGAAATGCCCGTTATACCAGAAGTTCCACCTATTCTTACAGCGTTACGGGTGGGGACAATAAATCAATTCGCTCGGGATTTGATGTGACGTTCTCTTTTTCAAAATCCACCGGTTTCTCTCTGCCTTTACCATTCCTGAAGAATAAGAAACTGAAAAATGAGATGCAGTTGAATCTGACCATCAGCAAGGTGAATGATGTTTCATTTGCCAGGCGTGCGGGTTTTGGAAGCAATGAATTTATTGAACAGGATAAAAACAGTTCCTTTAAATTTAAACCATCGACCACCTACCGGTTCAGCCAGAAGGTGAACGGATCCATGTTCTTCGAGTATTCCTCCAGCCAAACCAAAAGAACCGGTAAATATTCCTATTTTGAATTCGGCATAAATGTGAATATAGCGATCCGCTAGCAAAGGCAGGTGGGAACAAAACCGCAGGAAAAAGTGTACGCGACATATATGAAAAATTCAGTTGTTAAAGCCTACAGGGTCCTATCAATTCAATGGCCGATCTTTCTGCTGATGCTGTTTGCCGTTTTGCCTTCAAACGCCGCCGGCCGTTTTGATGGTGAAAATGCCTTTCGTTTCCTCACAATGCAGACCGATCTGGGCCCCCGGAATCCAGGTTCCGCCGGCCATCGCGCCTGTTTAAATTTATTGAAGACTCAGTTGCAGAAAAGCGGAGCCAGGGTGGAACTTCAACCATTTATGCATTATGATGAGGCGCTGGAAAAATCATTTACCATGACAAATATTATCGGATCGTTCGCCCCGGATAAAACAGCGCAGATTATGCTGTGCGCACATTGGGATACCCGCCCTTTCGCCGATCGCGATACGCCGGAAAACCGTAATAAGCCGATTCCGGGCGCCAATGATGGAGCCCGTGGTGTGGCAGTGCTGCTGGAAGTGGCTGCTCAGTTACAAAAAATTTCTCCTCCGGTTGGAGTTGATATCGTATTTTTTGACGGGGAGGATTACGGCCGTGAGGGAGACCTGGAAAATTACTGCCTGGGTGCCAGACATTTTACCGGCACCAATACCCGCTTTTTTCCACAATTTGCCATCCTGCTGGATATGATCGGTGATGCCCGGCTTCAGATTCCCCGGGAAGGCTATTCCCAGCAATACGCACCGGAGGTGGTAAAACAGGTGTGGACGCTGGCGGAAGAACTGGGTTACTACCAGTTTGAACCGGAAGTAAGATCTTATGTGTTTGATGATCACATTATACTCAATGAAGCGGGTATTCCCGCCATTGATATCATAGATTTCGAATATCCTGATGCCGGTCACCATTACTGGCATACTCTGCAGGACATACCGGATAACTGTTCCGCCGGGAGTCTGCAGGTGGTTGGAGACGTATTGCTGAAACTGATTTATGAAATGCAACCCTGATCAAGCTCTCCTTTCATTAAATTCATATGATTCTGGAGAAAGCAGCAAAAAAATGAGCAAAAAATATTCAATTCTCACCCTCGATATCTCCGGATTTAATCCGGATATACTTACTTCCCTGCTTTTCCGGGAGGGCTGTAAGGGAATTGAGGAAGAATCGGATCAGTGCTGGCGGATATATTTTTCAGACCGACTTTCCGGTGATAAACTGGATGGACTTTTCACTACCATGCAGAAATTTAATCCGTCATTCAATTCCCGTGATATGAAAATATCTGAGGAAGAAGAAAAAGAATGGTTAAAGGAATGGAAAAAGAACTTTCATCCCTTAAAAGTGGGGAAGCAGGTTTGGATATCTCCGCCATGGGAACGGGCGGATATGCGGAAGGGGGAAATCCAGGTAATTATTGATCCCCGCATGGCCTTTGGAACCGGGCATCATGCTACCACCCAGCTTATGATCGGTGCGATGCCCGGCCATCTGAAAGCGAGTGATTCCGTTCTGGATGCCGGTTGCGGATCCGGCATATTGAGCATCCTGGCCTGGAAAATGGGGGCAAAAAAAGTAACAGGATTTGATATTGATCCGGAGGCCATTGATAATTCCAGGCATAATTCCCGTCTCAACAACTGTGCGGGGATAGATTTCATTCCGGGAAATCTCTCCGGTATTCCGGAAGATTCATATGATATTTTACTGGCGAATATAAACCGCACGGTTCTGCTTGAGCTGCTTCCTGAATTTAACCCGTATCTTAAAACGGGTGGGACGCTTATTTTATCAGGCTTATTACAAGAGGAACAGGCGAATTTTCTGAGTGTGCTGCCGGCCTGGTTAACCCTGCAGCAGCAACTCCATAAAAAAGAATGGGCCGCGCTGGTCCTGAAAAAATGAGAATAAAGTTCATTTTCTGAAGATTCAGGTGCTAAATTGGAAAATATTTTTATGATTATGTTCTTAGTTCAGCAATGTCAATATAAATGCAAATGGATTATATCAAGTGAAATAAGATATTTCATACATGAACTCACCCCCCAGTCTAAAGCCCGTCTAAAGCCCTGCCTACCTGTCCGATGCCAGGCGGGCAGCAGGCAGGCGGGCATGCTTCGTCCCCTTGGCAAGAGAGGGGAATTCTGAGATCTGTGGTAGATTGAAAATACCTTCCAGGGGGTGAGTTTCCATAAGACAGTATACAGGATATAACACCAAATATTATAATAAAATTGAATAAGCTAAGGACATAATCATTAATATTTTTAAAAAGAGATCGGATTCAAAAATGAAAAGATGGTCTTTACTCATATTTACCATGCTAACCATTCTTGTCCTTTCCTGTGCACAGGAAAAAGTCATTTCGAACGGAACAGTTACCTTTTCCGCAGATGAACTGAATGTTCCTGCTGTAATCAGCACCACTTCCGACAAAAGCGTGCTGGCTACCTGCCGGGTTTCACACCCGGACGGAGATGCCGGCATTACCCTGGTGGAGATTGTATTTTCAGATTCCCTGGGAAATAAAGTCCTGGGGGTATCGATGTACGATGATGGCGATGCTGCCGGCAGCGGATCTGGGGATGTAATCGCTTTTGATCATATCTATTCGGCAATCCTGGTGGGAAGCCGGCTTGGCCTTCCCGATGGGGAATACACAGTGCGGGTCCGGGCAGAAGCCACCAGCGGTGAAAACAGGCAAACACCGTCTCAGCTTGTAGACCTGTTTCCCAATCAGCCACCGGAAATTTTAAAGGTCGATTTTCCCGACACCATCGCAGCGGGAATGCCCCCTGCCGATGTTTTCATTACCGTAAATGACAATGATGGCCTGCATGATATATTATGGGTAATTTTGCAGGGATTTAATGGCGGTGGCAACACTCCCGCTTTTCAGGATACCATTTGGAATCCGTTGGACAACTCACCGGTATTCAGAATGACTGTTGACTCGGCTTTCGCCGCCCGCCGGAAAGGCAATATACAGCTGCATTTTCTGGCTGAAGACAGGGCAGGGGATTTCTCCGAAGCCGTAAATAAGAATGTATTTTTTGTCAATACCCCGCCGGTTCTTCTCTCCATACAGGTTCCCGATACCATTATGATTCCGGTAACCGGGATAAACGTGGATACCGTGAGAGCAGAAGTGACAGACGGCCAGTCCCTTGAAGATATTCAATCGGTTTATTTCATCTCACAAATCCGCCGGACCGATGGCACCCTGGGCTCCCCCAGTGATCCGGTCTATCTTTTGGATGACGGGGATCTGACCGGCTCCGGTGATCATTTTGCCGGTGACGGACAGTATTCCAGGATTATCCGTATTGAACCCGGAAATACCGCCGGCACCTATCTCTTCAGTTTCAGAACGGTTGATTATGTGAATCAGCATTCAGATGTTCTCATAGACAGCGTACAGGTAGTTAAACAGTAAGGATGGACATGAAGGACGACAACATCATTCTCATATTCGCAGTTTTAATAATTTTTAGCATATCCGTTAAAATGCTGCCTGCTCAATACATTGATACCTATCAATTGCAGATAGAAAATCCGGATCGCAGTGGACTGGTGGGTAACGGAATCACTGACCTGGTCTGGTTCCAGGCCGGGTCTCAGCTCTATGCCGGAACCGGATACGGTCTGAGCGCGACTTTAGATGACGGTGCTTCCTGGCAGAATTATACGCCCTCGCAGTATGGTGGCAAAGGGGGTATCTCCGCATTGACTGTGGCTGATAACGGCACGGTCTGGATCGCTACCGGGTATGATACTACTGTTCAGGAAGATCAGACCTTAGACGCCGGTGGAGGATTACGTTACAGAGAACCCGGCAGCCCGGACTGGACCTATATTCCGCAACCAAAGGATGCCCGAACCGATACCATGGGCGGCATGAAACCCACCACCACCCATGTTCAGAACGTGACCTATGATATTGCCATCCTGGACACCCAGATATGGATCACCAGTTTTGGCGGAGGTGTACGGCGTTCCCTGGACAAGGGCAAAACCTGGCAGGTTATTACCACCGATTCGCTCCCCTTCAGTGCGCTGGATCATCTCAATCACCGCGGGTTTTCTGCTCTGGCAGAAAATGGGAATATCTGGATCGGAACAGCCGGAGGAATCAGTAAATCCAGCGACGGAGGGAAAACCTGGGAACGCTTTTTTATAGGTACTGATCAGGTTCCCCAGCCGGGAGGAATTTCCGGCAACTGGGTAATTGCCCTGGCCTATAATCCCTGGGATAACAGCGTCTGGGGAGCGACCCTGAGTACCGGCGGTGATGAATTCAATTCCATAAGCCGGACCCTGGATGGCGGGCGCAGCTGGCAAAACCTGTTAAGCAATGAGTTGTCTGACGGAACGTTTGCGCGGGATATCGCCTTCGCGGATTCTGTGGTCTATGTTGCTACCGAGAAGGGTGTATACAAATCCATTGACGGCGGCCGGAACTGGTACGTTTTTCCGCCTGTGGCAGATCAGCGGAGCGGTGAAAGACTGCTGACTGATAAATTTTATTCCCTGGCAACCTCCCCTTTGTCCGGCATGACGCACCGGTTATGGCTGGGCAGTGCGGACGGTCTGGCAACTTCCGATAACAACGGTTATAGCTGGGTGATTTTCAGAAGTTTTATCTCCACCCGTCAGCGTACTGATCCGCCGGTATATGCCTACCCCAACCCGTTCTCGCCGGAGAGGGGAACGTTAATCCGTTTTCAGTATAATGTTACCCGGGCCGGGGAGGTTATAATAGATATATACAATTTTGCCATGGAAAAAGTGACCTCAATTCGCACAAATGAAACCGCTCCGGCAGGGAATACCTATGACCGTTCCGCCACCTGGGACGGAAGAGACAATAATGGCCGAATGGTTGATAATGGAGTCTATTTCTTCCGGGCGGAAGTCATTGGTAAGGTCAGCTGGGGTAAAATTGTGGTCATTAATTAATGCCGCAGCAGGAATGGAAATTTTTAATACAGAAAGGTTTAAACCGGTAAAATAATGTTTTTAAAACCATGCGGACTATTTTATGGGAAGATGCTTCAGGAGATCAGGGAGCATGAATGGGGAACAAATTATGTATAGACTTTTGGTAATTTTTCTGATAGGACTGTGTATTCCGGGCCTGCGAGCAGAGGGCAATGGCGGGTACTCGGGTGCATTTCTGAGGATCGGACTGGGGGCCCGCAGCATGGCCATGGGAAATGCCCAGGTGGCAACTGCGGACAATGGATTCGGCTTCTTTTATAATCCGGCGGCGCTTCCAATGCTCCCGAAACTGGCGGCCAACTTCTCCTACAGTTTCCTGTCCCTGGATCGCCGCTTCAGTTATATAGGTTTATCCACACCGCTTAAACCTCATGCAGGACTTTCACTGGGGTGGATCTACAGCGGAGTGGGGGACATCCCCGGTTATGATTCGCGTGGTGTTGAAACCGCCAAAATTAATCAGGGTCTGCATGCCATTTATTTCAGTTTCGGAATTTTTGTCATTCCCGGGCGTCTCGGTGTAGGAGTAAATGCCAAATACCTTCGCGAAAACATCTCGGATCCTGACTTCAATTACAGCGGGAAGGGTTTTGGAGCGGATTTTGGAGTGATGCTAAAAGCGTTTCCTTACCTGACGGCTGGTTACCAGATAAAGGACGTGAATGCCAAACTCAAATCGAATACCAATAATATTTTTGAACGGGGTCTGGAAAAAGATAATGCTTTTCCGGTATCTCATCGCCTGGGTCTTTTTTACAAAACTCCCCTGAAATGGATGGCCGCGGCTTATGATTTCGAGTGGAGTACTGCCGGAGAGGTTAAAAATCATCTTGGCCTGGAATTTTCTATCCCCGGTGTGGCCGGCCGTGTGGGATATGATACGGATCATTTTACTTTCGGCGGTGGTCTTGAAATCGACAGGTACCTTGGAATTAAAGCGATTCTGAATTATGCCTTTGTCAGTTCGGTTATTGATGAGGGAGTGAGCCATGTGTTTACCTGGGAACTTGAATTTTAAATTATCAGACTAATCTGTCTGCAGCGTAATTGTGATGATTTTGGAGCCGGTATGAAAAAAAGTATGATTTTGTTTTCCCTGTTTGTTTTTATCAGTTCGGGAATTTCGGCCGACAAAAATGAAGGCCAAACCGGGCTGTCTTTCTTAAAGGTAGGCATAGATGCCCGGGCCAGCGGAATGGCCGGTGCCTATACCGCTGTTTCCGCAGATGCTTCATCTGTGTACTGGAATCCCGCCGGCCTGGTTGGTGCCCGGAAATCCAATGTATTATTTAACCATAACGAATGGATTCTGGATACCCGGGAGGAATTTGCAGCATTATCCCTGGTGGCTGAAAAATCTGCCTGGGGATTTCATCTCAGGAGCTTTAATATTGGTGATATTGAGGTAAGAGGCGATGTTCCGTCCAGTGAACCCCTGGAAATCACCTCCGCTCATTATTTTTCGGCGGGAATGTCTTATGCCCGTAAAATTCGTTCGTCTTTGGATCTGGGCATGACTCTGAAATATCTGTTTGAGAAGATATATGTGGAAAATGCATCCGGTTTTGCGGTCGACATGGGTGTGCTCTACCGGACGGGCTTCCACGATATCCGGCTGGCTGCCACCCTCCAGAACCTGGGCCGCATGGGAACATTCCGGCAGGAAAGAACCAGACTGCCCATGCTGGTGCGGATAGGCGCCTGTTATCCTGTAGCTGCATCATCGCAATATTTTTCTGCACTGCTGGCTTCGGATGTCGTAAAAGCAGACGGTGAAAATCTGCGGTTTCACCTGGGAACGGAACTCGTGCTCTGGAGGCAGCTGGCCCTTCGAACCGGGGTTCAGTTAGGTTATGATGCGCATATGCTGAATTTCGGAATCGGTTTCCAGCGTTCCTCTCTGCGGCTGGAATATGCCATTGTTCCCTTCACGCGTGATCTGGGAACGAGCCATCAGTTTACATTCAATTTCGAAATTTAACCGCCCGGGATTCTGCTGTCAGATGAATAACTCTGTGATGAGGGGAATCTAACAGGAACAAATACAGTGATTTAGCAGGATAATCCGTCAGCGGAATAAATTAAAGATTTCCAATATCTTCTAATCTGCTTAATTCACAAAATACGATATAATTTATCAAAGTTATTATATTCTTAGAAATTAAATGGCCCCGGTCTTCAGACCGGGGATTAAAGAATCCGGTATATTTGGGCGTTAGCCCCTATTTGTGAATTAAGCTGGCCAAGATAAGGCCGGCCGGATTAAGTCCTTCAGCATAATTTAACTGATCTGGAGCAAAAAAGGCACGGGGAAACATATGGTAAATAAAATTGCCCTTGTACCGGTCAATTTTCTGATTCTCTGTTTTCTTTTAGTGAATTTCTCTCCCGGGCGGACAGAGAATCCCGAAAACTGGATTTTCCGCTTTGCCTTTGGTCCGGTGTTTCCGAATGCTTCACAGCTGGTTGGTGCGGATTCTCCCAACGGTTTGAATATTTCTGCGGGGATGTCCTACCTGTTGAATCCGCGCATGATGCTGAGCGTGGTACTTCATTTTGACTATTTTTCGGATGATCTCCGGACAGACTACCGCACCTATATTGTCCTTTTGAATCCCACCACCGATATTCGTATTCATCCCTTCCCTGTGCGTTCAAAGATATCTCCATTCCTATCCGGGGGTCTGTCCCCGGGCCTGTATCTGAATACCAGCCCTGCATCCGTGGAAGAAGGAAACATTGATCCCTATTCAAATGCACGGGATTATTCCCTGGATGTGGGATATTCGCTCAGATATGGATTGGGTTCAAATTTTAACGTGGCAAAAAATATTTATCTCTGGATAGAATGGCAGTATACACGATTTGGTTTTTTTTCCAATAAAGAACCGCTGCATTACCGCTCTCTGATGATTGGCTTGCTGATGGATGTGGAATGGATATTCTGAGCGGATGCTTACCTCCGTTTCCGGGCCCATGAAAAAAATACAGCTCTTGAATTTGATAAAAATTTTGTTATTTTATATTCGAATACCTTAACCTTTTTAAAAGGAGGTCAATGATATGAGTTATGAAAATCTTCGTAATAACCTGCTTGAACTGGTTCGCCGGACATCGGCTTTTTTGCCTCCCGATGTTGAAAATGTAATTAATCTGAAAAAAAATCTGGAGGCCAAAAATTCCATGGCGGAAATGGCAATGGATATGATTATGCAGAATGTGGGACTCGCTAAAAAGCGATCTTTTCCCATTTGCCAGGATACCGGTACCATCACCTTTTATGTTAAGTGTCCGGTGGGATATGACCAGCTGATGTTTCAGAAGGCCGCCGAAGAAGCGGTGGTCATCGCCACGGAGAAAGGCTATTTGCGCCAGAACTCGGTCGATTCCCTCAGTGGGAAGAATACCGGAAACAACCTGGGAAAGGGAAGCCCTGTTTATCACTTCGAGCAGAGCAGGGGAAACAATGTGGATGTCAGTCTGATTCTGAAAGGCGGCGGATGTGAAAATATGAGTGCTCAGTACAAACTGCCCGCTCAATTGGACGGTAAAAAATACGGGAGAGACCTTGGCGGAGTACGTGCGGTTATTCTCGATGCCCTGTATCAGGCGCAGGGCAAGGGATGCGGACCCGGTTTTCTGGGAGTGTGCATTGGTGGAGATCGTGCCAGCAGTTATGCCTATGCCAAGGAACAGTTGTTGCGTAAACTGGATGATGTGAATCCCTTACCGGAGCTGGCCAAACTGGAAGAACAGATTATGCATGAAGCTAACGAATTGGAAATCGGTCCCATGGGATTCGGAGGTGAATTTACCCTGGGTGGAATCAAAATTGACTACCTGAACCGGCTGCCGGCATGCTATTTTGTGAGCATTGCTTATATGTGCTGGGCCTTCCGGCGCAGGGGAATGGTGCTGGATGCAGACGGGAATGTGAAAAAATGGCTGTACCAGATTCCGGGTGAATTTGAAGCAGATTTCTCTAAAATTCCGGGGGTGAAAATGCCCGAGAAAAATGTCAGAGTTATGAATACACCCATTACTGAGAAACAGATCCGGGAATTAAAAGTGGGTGATGTTGTACTTTTGAATGGCGATATGTTCACCGGCCGTGATGCCGTACATCGTTATCTTTACGAGGGAGGTGAACTGGATGTGATTAAAGGCGGGATTATTTATCATTGCGGACCGGTTATTGTGAAGGAAAAAGGAGAATATAAAGTGATGGCCGCCGGACCAACCACCTCAATCCGCGAAGAAACTTACCAGGGAGATGTGATTGGTAAATTTAATATTCGCGGAGTGATTGGCAAAGGTGGTATGGGAAAGAAAACCCTTGAGGCCTGTAACAAGTATGGCTCGGTATATTTCCATGCCATAGGCGGTGCTGCCCAGATTTATGCCATGTGTGTCAAAAAGGTGAAAGGCGTTTATCTGGAACAGTTCGGAAGTCCTGAAGCGGTTTGGCATCTGGATGTGGAAAATTTCCCGGTGGTTGTGACCATGGACAGCCATAATGTTTCTCTGCATGAGAAAATCGAGCAGATTTCCAGGAAAAAACTGGACGAGATACTGACCAAATAATAGATGGGAAAGGTATGGATAAGCCCGGCGGATTAAGCTGGCCGGGCTTTTTATTCTCTGGCATCCTTCTTTAAACGGGTTGAATCAGCGCGTCGTGGGGTAACGATCTGTTTATCATAGAGTTGCCGCTCTGTCCGGGCCCGGGCTGACATGTCCTCAGAAATTGCCTTTTCCACTTTTTTTAAGAGATCAATATTCTGAGTCACTGTCTCCAGCAGCATGGATTCATAAAATTTATGGTATTCACCCGGAGTGATATTATATTTTTTAAGAATTTCTGTCACCTGAGCTGCCTTTACACTGTCAGGTCCGGGGGAAATCATTACAATCTCCAGGTCTTTGATTAACAGGTCCCAGGATTTCTGTTCACCGGTATTCTGATCGGAATGACAGGATAAAGGACTCAAAGACAGGACCAGCAGAGCCACAAAGCTGAACTGAACAAAAATTACCGGCAGGAATGTAAAGTAGCCGGAAGTATGACCAATAAACTTTATCAGCACCTTTAAATGCATTAAATACCTCCGGAGAAATGATATATTGTAATGTGCTGATAGTATTTTATTCTGGATCATACGCTTTTTAACTCTTTCTGCTTTGTGGTACTAATTTACGAAAAAAACGAAGATAATCCCAATCCGGAGAGTATAATTTATAAGAATTGGTTTCGACCAATAACAACCGCTTGAATCTGAAAGGATCTCGCCGGGAATTGTTTGAAACGGGATGTTTGTGAAATTTAGGGGTGATTAAGTGCTTCAGGCTAATTTTTTTATTTGTTTATTTGATTTAATTTGAGGATATTTTTGGATAAATTTCTGGAATAAAGCGGGCTTTTCTCTTAATTTATAATTGAATTTTATTATATTACAATTGGGACTGACTCCAGGAACGAATTAAAAAGGAGTGCATAATGTTAAAGGATATGGTACTACAGGATTTATTGGACGATCTTTCCTCAAAATCGGCGGCACCTGCCGGGGGAACGGTAGCCGGCATAGCAGGTGCGTTATCCGCAGCCATGATTTCAATGGTATGTAATCTGACTATCGGAAAGAAAAAATATCTGCACTCAGAGGATGAAATGAAAAAAACTCTGGAGAATGTCACCCGCCTCAAAGAGGAATTTACTTTACTGGCAGATAAGGATGCGGAAGTGTTCAACGAAGTGATGGAAGCTTACCGCATGCCTCATGAAACTGAGGAGGAAAAAACCGAGCGGACTAATGCCGTGCAGGAAGCTACCAAGAGGGCAGCGCTGGTACCCATGGATGTGCTCCGCCGTTGCGAAACCCTGGTTCTGTTAAGCCGTTCTGCGGCCATGAAGGGAAATGAAAATGCCATAAGCGATGCGGGTGTTGCAGCAGTTATGGCACGAGCCGCAGCCAAATCTGCCTGTTTGAATATTCTGATCAATCTGTCCACCATAACCGATGAAGATTTTATCGGTAAATTGAAAACCGAACAGGAAAATGTAATGAAGACCGTAAAAGATGTATCGGAAGAAACACTTAATATTGTTAAACAAAAGCTGTAAGAGTTCATAATAGAATTTTTTAAAATTGATCTGGCGCAATGCGCAATTGAAAAAATTACTGGATATTGCCGGAAGAAATATTTTTGAGGAACAAATAAATTTATATAACTATTGAAAATAGGGATTGAAGATCGGGAATTCTGAGGGGATATCCGATATAATACGACGATGATGGTAAGTTCGAATGAATAAGTAATTTTAAAATGAGGACGTATTTCCATGCATGAAGAACAGGTAAAAAAACTATTGGACGCCATTCGGCCAGGTATCCAGATGGATGGAGGGGATGTCGAGTTTGTGGAGATCAAGGATGATGTGGTGTACGTCAGATTGGTGGGTGCCTGCGGA
This sequence comes from uncultured Caldithrix sp., assembly GCA_964461135.1. GTDB lineage: Bacteria > Calditrichota > Calditrichia > RBG-13-44-9 > RBG-13-44-9 > RQOF01. The sequence continues at coordinate 23,064 of CAYWTB010000057.1, forward strand.
GGGTGTCCCATGGCTCAGCTCACGCTTAAAGAGGGAATCGAAAGATTCATCCGGAATCAACTGCCTGAAATCAAATCAGTAGAGGCAGTTTAAATCATAAAGGCGGTGAGAGCATGATTGAAGTAAAAATTAATGGATTGTTTTTAACCCAATCCCAGGCGAGCGGAGTTATTTTAAAAGAAATGAAGGGAGATCGTACTCTGCCGATAATAATAGGAGAGTATGAAGCACAATCTATCGCGCTTGGTCTGGAGAAAATTAAACCACCCCGGCCTATTACTCACGATCTGGCGCTGAGCATGCTGGATATATTAACGGCTGAAATTGAAAGAATTGTTGTCAGCGAGCTAAAAAATAACACCTATTATGCGATAATATATATTCGGCAGGATTCAAAACTTCACGAGATTGATTCTCGTCCCAGTGATGCTATTGCACTTGCCGTAAGACGGAATATTCCTATTTTTGTGGAAGAAGATGTGATGGAAAAAGGTGCGTATACACCGGAAGAAGTACAGGATGTGGAATCCAGCAAATTAGATTTTAAAGAAGACCGGCTTGAAAAATTAAAAAGCGAACTTCAGGAAGCAGTCGAAAAAGAAGATTATGAAAAGGCTGCCAGACTTCGGGATGAGATAAAAAAACTTCAGTCTCGTCAATAAAGGGAGAATGCTGATATGGATAAATCAGGGTTAAAGATTAAAATCTATGGAGTGAGGGGAAGCTACCCTCCTACTAATGGCGGCGGTACCCAATACGGTGTTAATACCACCTGTCTTAGAGTGAATATGGGAAAGCATATTGTGGTCATTGACGCGGGAACGGGAATCATAAACCTGGGTATGGACCTGCTTAAGGAAATGAAAGCGGGTGATAATAAACAAAATTACAATAAATTATATTTATTCTTTACCCATACCCATATCGATCATCTGATGGGATTTCCCTATTTTAATATGATATATATGCCGCAAACTGAAATAGATGTGATTACCCCGACGCAGCTCAACTATTCCATCGAGGAGATACTGGAAACACTGATGAGCCCTGCTTTTTTCCCGGTCACCATTTCGGAATTGCCCAGCAGTTTTAATTATTTTGATTTCGCCGAAAATAAAATTGTCTATTTTTACGAAGACGATTATGAAATCGTATCGGTTACCGAGAAAAACAAAGAGAATAACTGGATCGGCCGGATCTCCTGCCTGCGTAATTATACCCATCCTAAGGGCGGCGTCTATATTTATAAATTTGAAGATTCCAAAGGTCATGCTGTGGTTTTTGCCACCGATGTGGAAGGATTTGTGGGAGGGGATAACCGGATCGCCAAATTTGCGGAAAATGCCAATGTGCTGATTCACGACGCCCAATATTCTCTGGCGGAATATGATATCTTTCAGGGGTTCGGTCATAGTACCTTTAAAATGGCCTGTGAAGTGGCCCGTAAAGCAAAGGTCGGGAAATTGATACTGTCTCATCATGATCCGAAACACAGTGACAAAGAGCTGGAAGATCTGCAAAAAGAAGCCCGCAAAATTTTTCCCGAAACATCCATTGCCGCAGAATCGATGGAATTTTCCTTCGCATGAATTATTGGGCAAATGGAACCGCCTCTTAAACCATGATTGAATGATATCCGGACTGCTTATTAAAACGGGGAGACGGCCCTGATGGTCAGATCTTCCCGTTTTTTATTGTCATGCTTCACAGACAGGGGAGCCGGCAGCATGAAATTTTTCCCCTTACTGGCATCCCTTCCCTGGCTTAAGCGGATAAACCGGCAGCAAGGAATTTGGTTTTTATATTTCCGCCGGAGGAATTTATTACCTATATTTTTTCACAAAGACTTTGCGCGAACGAAAAATGGCAGGGAATTATCTTCATGGAAAAGCAAAAACGTACAAAAATAGTTGCCACCATCGGACCGGCAAGTAATACCCCGGAAATTCTGGAACAGCTAATGCTGAAGGGAGTCAATGTTTTTCGCTTGAATTTTTCTCATGGAAGTCATGATTCCCATCTGAAAATAATCAGGGAAATCAAGAGAATACGAAAAAAATTAGACAGGCCCGTTGCCATTCTGCAAGACCTCACCGGTCCCAAAATCCGGCTGGCTAAAATAAAGAATGAACCGCTGCAGGTTTCACCGGGAGATACCCTCATCCTGGATTCCAACCTGGAAGAATGCGCTGCCGGCCAAAGGGTGGGAATAAATTACAAGGGATTTTCCAGGGATGTATTCCCCGATGCCCATCTTTTGCTGGACGATGGAAATCTGGAGCTGGTGGTCAGAAAAGTGGAAAAATCGGCAGTGTATTGTGAAGTGGTCATCGGCGGAAATCTGTATTCTCATAAGGGAGTAAATTTTCCCTCCGGGACATTCAAAGTCCCTACTCTTACCGACAAGGATAAAAAGGATCTGATGTTTGGACTTCACCACGGGGTGGATCTGGTAGCCATGTCCTTTGTCCGAAGTGCCGGCGATATGAAGAAAGCTTACACCATCTTCAAAAAAGCCGGCCGGTCAGTACCGGTAGTCGCAAAAATAGAAAAACATGAAGCCATCGAAAATTTGAATGAAATCATAGAAGCATTCGATGCGGTTATGGTGGCCAGGGGAGATCTGGGTGTTGAAATCGAAGCGGAAAAGGTCCCGTTTATACAAAAACGGATTATTGAATTAGCCAATAAGAAAGGCAAACCGGTCATTACCGCTACCCAGATGTTACGGTCCATGGTGGATTCTCCCATTCCTACGCGTGCCGAAGTGAATGATGTGGCAAATGCAGTGCTGGATGGAACAGATGCCATTATGCTTTCGGAAGAAACGGCGGTGGGCAAATATCCGGTAAAAGCGGTGGCCATGATGAGTAAAATTGCAATGGAAGCGGAAGAATATATTGATTATTTCCGGGACCGTAAGATACAGACGCCTGCGGGCTCCTCTCTGATTCCCGATTCTATTTCTCATTCCGCCACAGTAGTGGCCCGGGATTTAAAAGCCCGCATCATTTTTGCCATTACGCGAACAGGTTACACAGCCAGGGCCATTGCAAGATACCGGCCACACAGTTGTATTCTGGCCCTCACACCGGAAGAGGATGTTTATCACCAGCTCTCCCTGGTATGGGGAGTATTTCCGGTAAAGAATTCCCTGCAAAAGGATCCCGCTGTTTTGTTTAAGGAGGCCCTGAAAATCGCCAAAGATTTAAAAGTGGTCAGGAAAAACGATCATTATGTATTTACCAGTGGTTATCCTCTGGGAAAACCGGGCTCCATCAACCAGGTAACCGCCGGAAAAATTCCCTGATGTTAATCTGATTTCTCCCTTACTAGCGGGTCATAACAGGCAGCAAACTGCCCTCCATGGATCACCGGTTATTTCCGGAATGCCTTTTCCCGCAGCGGGTTATTTAATGCACCACTATTTCCATTAACCATCTTAACAGGGCATAAATAATCCATCCAATTAAACTTACAATGATGGCTCTCCCGATGTTTTGATAATCCAGCGCCTGCCTTACGGCAATGACGGTGGCAACCAGCATCCATATACCCGCAACCAGTAGGGAGATGGTAAATAGAAACGGTATGATTCCCAAAATGGCGATCAGGCCCGGAGCACTGGCAAAGCCAATGGTTCTGAGCAATTGACCGTAATCAGCCTTGGTTTGAGACTCCGGCAACAGACGTGTACCGACGAAGTAAATGATATAAGACCATACAAACCAGCCGATCAGGGCTCCCAATGTTCCGCCAAGTATTGATGCATCAAAGCCCCTGGAAATCGTGGCAATTCCCGATGCCAGACTGGACAAAATAACCAGACCGATGGCCTGCGGTAAAGCACTTTGGTCGGCTTCAACTTCTTCATAAAGCTGGGGATCCAGCTTAATTGCCCGGATAATCCGGCTCCAGAAAACATTCATGGCTCCTCCGCTGTTCATGTCACTTAAGAATTGAGTTTTTATTAGCTTTTAATAGGATCTTCCTTAAAAAATTCGGAATAATACCCGGCTATCCCAAATAGGAATCCGCGTAGTACTGCGCTGAAAAAATGCAGATACCGGTATTATCGTCCGGTACCTGACGTCTTCCATGAATGGATGATAATCCTAAGGATTTACCGTTACCGTAACCAGTTGGGTGTTGGTATTCCCTGCAAAATCAAATGCCTTCACATATAAGGTATGTAAGCGGCCGTCTCCATACCCGGCTGTATACCAGGTATATTTGTAGGGTGGGGAAGTATCTGTTAATCTTAATTCACCATCTATGTAAAATTCCACCCGCTGTATGCCAAAGTTATCCTGCGCATCAACCGCCACTATCACGGTATCCCCCGCGGTTAAAACCGTTCCGGCGGGGGGATAGAGGATCAGTACGGACGGCGGAGTGATATCGGTATTCTGAACGGTGACGGTAACAATATTGGAAACAGAATTATTCAGATTGATATCGAAAGCCCTGGCAAAAAGACTCAGTGAGGTGCCGTTTTGATATTTCTGGACGTTCCATTCAAATTCATAAGGTGACTGGGACGTGGTATAGTCAATTTTCCCGTTTACATAATAATCCACTCGTTCAATGGGGCTGTCATCAATAATCTGGGGAACGACCGTGACGGTATCTGCCACAATCGAGCCGTTGATAGGATTAAGGATGGAGATGACCGGCGGAAGTGTGTCCGGGGATGATCCGGAGACCACCCTGACCGTAACCGGCCCGGCAAAACCGTTGTTATCTGACTTATCCGATGCTGTTGCATAGATGCTGTGATTGCGGTTATCAGCTATAGGTTCGGTATCCCAGGCATATTCCAGGAGAGGGCCGGGTGAACTGGTGATACGGTCTCCATCGATAAATAAATCGATCTGTTTCAATTCGGTCTCATCACTGGCTCCCACGGTTATTCTGACGGTTCCCGAAACAGCCTGTCCCTGTACAGGGTAAATAATATTTACGACCGGTGCAACGGTATCAGGTATCTCGGGGGGACATTGAATAAACAGCCCGGTAATTATGGTCAGAAACAATATGGTGGTAAAAATTCTCTTCACATTCATTCAATTCTCTCCTAAATTTCGCAAAATTCCGGAAATCATCCCAAAATGGTTAATATTTGCCCTGTATATTATGATAAACATCACAGAAGAAATAGATTTTTCTTTATCAGCCGATGCTCAGGCAAAAATTAATTCCATTTTTGTGAAATATCCAACTGAAAAATCAGTAATTTAATCTTTCTCTGCATTTGCCTGAATGATGTTCCGAAACTAAAAGCAGACAAAGTCATGACTTTCAGGCGTTTCGCGAAACATATTCTGTAAAATCTAGTTGTTTTATTTGTGGGATTTAATTTTATTTTATCATTATGTTAATAGCTCAGCAAACTGAAACAAGCAGGATAAATGATCTGTCTTTATCTGTAGATCGGCCTTGTCCTGTAATTCTACCCCTTGAATGCGGAATCAGCCGGGAAGAACTGCCGCGTTTGAATAAACTTTTGATGTTAAAATGTGCCCTGGCTCTTAATCCCTTTCCGGCCAGGCAGGGCTTTCCTGTTTCAGGTGATGCCGCCCGGGAAGGGTACAAAAATTCTTTGAAACAATAAGATAGCCATGGCTGGAAGGAAGATAAGCGCATCTTACGAATGGACAAAGGATTAACAAAAACTCAGGATTATTTCTAAAAGAGTATTTTAAGATATGATGTTGACCATAAGGATATGGTTCATCACAAAAATGAGTACCTACAAAATTAGGTAAACGATTATGTTTT
>CAYWTB010000058.1:0-28430 GCA_964461135.1 uncultured Caldithrix sp.
TCTCCAATGGAAGCTTTCTTAAATCTCAAAGTTGCACTTGGAACTTGAATCTAGGCATGATTAAAAGGACAGCTGTAAAAAATAACGTACCTGTTCCCATGGCAATCCATATGATCTGCAAGGGTTTGACTTTTTCCGGTGCTAACTCTTGCTGAAAATCATTTACTGAAAAATTATCCGGCAGCTCCACAATGTCCTCCACTAAACATTCTATGAATCTGGAAAACAGATAAAAAATATGTAGAATTCCCGATTTCAGGGAATGAAAAATTTAGTCAGTGTTATAAAGCCAGAAAAATGAATCTTTCCTTTTTCTTTATTCCACAGTATTGATTTATTATATTTTAGCCTGCTTAATTCACAAAATAGTATATAATGTATCAAAGTTGTTATATTCTTAGAAATTAAATGGCCCCGGTCTTCAGACCGGGGATTAAAGAATCCAGTATATTTGGGTGTTAGCCCCTATTTGTGAATTAAGCAGGTTAATTTAGCACATTGGAAAACGGCATTATAAAATAAATCAAAAGGAGCACAAAATGAATCAAAAAATCGTCAAATTACTGGGAGATGAAGCGGATAATTTACTGAATCACCGCTGTAAAACCATCAGCAAGGAAAATCTGCATCTTCCGGGTCCTGATTTTGTGGACCGGATCCTGACCATTTCCGACCGGTCTCCCAATGTATTGCGTAATTTCCAGCATATATTCAATACCGGCCGGCTGGCTGGCAGCGGATTTTTATCCATATTACCGGTGGACCAGGGAATTGAGCATTCCGCCGGCGCTTCCTTTGCCCCGAATCCTCAATATTTTGACCCCGAAAATATTGTGAAGCTGGCTATTGAGGGCGGGTGTAATGCTGTGGTTTCTACACTGGGAGTTCTGGGTTCGGTGTCACGCAAATATGCCCACAGAATTCCTTTCCTTTTAAAATTAAACCATAATGAACTTCTCACCTACCCCAATAAATACGATCAGATTTTATTTGCCAGTGTTGATCAGGCGTTTGACATGGGGGCGGTTGCCGTGGGGGCAACCATCTACTTCGGTTCCGAAGAATCCACCCGTCAGATTCAGGAAGTTACCGAAGTTTTCCGTTATGCTCACAGCCTGGGCCTGGTGACGTTTCTATGGGCTTATCTGAGAAATCCGGCCTTCAAGAAAGATGGGGTGGATTATCATCTGGCAGCAGACCTGACCGGCCAGGCCAACCATCTGTCAGTGACTATTGAAGCCGATATTGTAAAACAGAAACAACCGGAGACCAATGGCGGCTTTAAAGCATTAAATTTTGGAAAGACCAGCGAAAAAGTTTATACAGATCTGAGCAGCGATCATCCGATTGATCTTACCCGTTATCAGGTTATCAATTGTTACATGGGCCGTTCCGGTTTGATAAATTCGGGTGGCGCATCCGGAAAAAATGATATGACTCAGGCGGTCCGTACCGCTGTAATTAATAAACGTGCCGGTGGCATGGGCCTGATTTCGGGACGAAAAGCATTCCAGCGGCCCATGAAGGAAGGTGTGGAACTTCTTAACGCTATTCAGGATGTCTACCTGGATAAGGACATTACCGTCGCCTGAGACCGATGGGACTTTTTATATAGAAAAAGGCGGTTTTTAAAAACCGCCTTTTTTGTTGCCATCCTGTTGCCGAATCAGGATAATTCATGACCGGAGAGCGGGACACAAGCTTAAAAGTAACAGCAGGCTAATATGAAAACAGATTTCCCGACAAATCAATGGTATTACAGTTTCTTTTTATTCGAAGCCTGATAATTCTCAGTACCTTGGTGCCCGGAGGAAAAATTATGTTATGAATTTATCAGGCCAAATAATTATATATTTGTGACATATACAGATTCATTTTAAATTATCCCAACAAAGGACGAAAACCATAATGAAGAAATTTGCCGTTTTGGGACTGGGAACTTTCGGATCGAGCATTGCAAAATCACTGACAGAAAAGGGGGCTGAAGTCATTGCAGTGGATAAGGATATGTCGCGGGTAGAGGAGATCCAGGAATATGTATCGGTTGCTGTTAAACTGGACAGTAGGGATGAAAGCTCTCTAAAAGCACAGGGCATCAATGAGGTGGATGTGGCGATTGTCTGTATCGGTGAAGATTTTGAATCCAATCTGTTGACATCAGTATTGTTGAAGCAGTTTGGTGTACCTTCTGTGGTGACCCGTGCTACCCGTCCGCTGGAGGTGAAGATTCTGAATGCAGTGGGAATTGATCGTGTGGTTCTTCCTGAGCAGGAAATTGCGGAAAAACTAGCCTACAATCTGATGCATCCCAATTTTAAAGAGATATTTTATCTGGGCGGAAATATATCTGTGGTTGAACTGGAAGCTCCGGAACGTTTTATCGGCAAAACACTGGAAGAGATTCAGTTGCGGGCTAAATACGGTCTGAACCTCATCACTCTGCAGCGTAAAATTGAAGAAGTGGATAAAAAAGGAAAAGCCACAACCAGAACCGATGTCATAATGCCGGCGGCAGATACCATAATTGAAAATAATGACAGTTTAATTCTGATCGGCAAAAAGGAAGACATCAACAGACTCATTTCAAAAATATAGATCCCATCCCGGGTTATTCACACATTCCCGAGGAATAAATTATGGAAAAAAATCTAAAAAAATTATCCTTATTGCAGCGATCCCAGATTCTGATGAACATCCTGCAGAAAAAAGATCTGGAACTATTTTATACCCAGTTAACAGCCATGCAGATGAAAGATTTGCGTGATTTTCTGGAGGATGAAATCATATACATGAGTTCATTAAAGGATTCCCGGCCACTGGAAAAAAATGAAATAAAGTCTGCCTACCCGCAAACATCTGATTATTACCGGCAACAGGACTGTCATGAACCGCTGGAATCCTGCCTGGATGAGACATGTTACCGTACTAATCCGGTATGTTTCAGCCTGAAAATGAAAACACACATCACTATTCTCCTGGAAAAAATACAGCAGTATTTATAAAACCATATACGCATGAAAACAGCCAAAGCCAAGAAATATAACCGGATCAAACTGATCATCTCTCTAAGCAACCTGCTCGTCGAACTGGCCTTCTGGATTTTGATCATAATAACCGGATTTGCATCAGCAGTGGCCGGCTATGCCTATGATCTGGCATCATATCCTCTCCTGCAGTTCTATATTTTCGCCCTTATACTGGGGATCATTCATCTATTGGTTGATTTTCCGCTTTCTGTTTATTCGGGATTTTTTCTGGAACATCAGTTTTCCCTTTCCAATCAATCGCTCTCCGGATGGTTCCTGGAACAACTGAAAGGCCTGCTGGTAGGTTTGATTCTGGGAAGTGTTATCATGGGAATGTTCTATCTCGCTCTTTGGAAAATACCGGAATTCTGGTGGCTGGGGGTGTGGGCATTTATCATGATATTCAGTATTCTGCTTAGCCGGCTTGCACCTGTTTTAATTTTTCCTCTTTTTTATAAATTCAGGGAGCTGGATAATGCCGAATTGAAAAACAGAATCCAAAATTTCGGCAGGAAGTGGAATCTGAGCATAAAGGGTGTCTATCAATTCAATTTGAGCAAAAAGACCAAAAAGGCAAATGCAGCCTTTACCGGCCTGGGAAAAACAAAAAGAGTCATTCTGGGCGACACGCTTCTGAAGAATTTTACCCAGGCGGAAATTGAAACTGTATTTGCCCATGAAGTCGGGCATTATGTCCACCGGCACCTGATTAAAGGGATTCTGTTCAGCAGTGCTTTATCCCTGGTGGGTTTATATATAATCTTCAGGATATATCAGGCAATTCTTGATCAGCTTCATCTTCAGCCCCATGCGCTGGAGGCACTACCTTATCTGGGTCTGATATTTTTCTTTTATGGACTCTTCAGCGGCCCGGTTGGGAACTGGATCAGCCGGAAATACGAATATCAGGCAGACCACTTTGCCGTGACCTCCAGTGGTCAGGCAAAGGTATATCAGGAAAGTCTGAGAAAACTGGCCGAATTGAACCTGGCTGATGAATCTCCGCATCCGGTAGTGGAATTTCTGTTTTACAGCCATCCATCTATTCAACACCGGATTGAAAAAGTCTCAGGAGTTAACTCATGAAAACATTTTTTATTATAATGTTATCAATTTTCGTTCTTGCCGGCAGCAGTTTCGGAGAAGAGAAGGAATTCCAGTACTATCTTCCGGCCTACTCATATCATCAGTTCGAAAACGGTTTTCAGGTGATTCTGGTGGAAAATCATACCAATCCACTCATTGCCACTATTGTGGTAACCCGAACGGGACTTTGTAATGAAACGGCAAAGAATAACGGAGTATCACATATACTTGAGCACCTAACGTTTAACGGTACCGAAAAGCGCACCCAGAAAGAACTTTATGATGAGCTTGATTATTACGGTATCTACCTCAACGCCCAGACTTCAGAGGATTATACCACCTATATGGCATTAAACCATAAAGATCAGTTTGACCATGCCATAGATATCATGTCTGACATGCTTTTTCATTCGACCTTCCCGGTGGAAAAATTTGAAAAAGAGAAAGGTATTATCGCTGAAGAGATTCGAAAAGATTCCGAGAATCCGGATTTCAAAAAAGAACAAGCACTCCGCCAGGCATTCTACAAGACTCCGCCGTATTCCCTCCCGGTTATCGGAACCGTTTCCTCCATTGAAAAAATGACCCGTGACCAGGTAATCAGTTACTTTGATACCTACTACAGCCCCAACAACATGATTGCTATGGTGGTTGGGGATTTCGACCGGAGTGAGATGGTCAGCCGGTTTCAGGATTATTTCGGCAAAGCTCCGGCTAAAACCATCCCACAAAATGTGATCACACTGGATGCATCTTTTCCCTTTTTTTATAATGAAGTCGGGGAAAAAGATCAGACGTTATACATGAAAGTACCGGCCCCAACGTTTTATTCTCAATATTTTATACCCTATCAATTTTATTATGATTATGCTTTCAATGACCAGAACGGAAAAATCATCCAGGCATTGAAGACCGGCAATGAATATGGCATTCAACAAGTAATGCCCACTTTCGAATACCACCCTGAATTCGGAGTTCTTACCCTGAAAATAACATTTTCAAAAGATATTCTTCCCGAGACGGTCCAGAACGCAGTAATCAAAGAATTTGAAAGAGTACAGAGTATACTGCCAGGCGATGAAGAAATTGAGACCATTAAACGTGCTACGGCCATCTCTGAAATTCTTCAGACCGATAAAATTTTATACTATGGTTTTTTAAAGGCCCAGGAACTGGCAGTAGGAGGGCTCGATGCTTTTGAAAAGCTCATTCCCGCCATCATGCAGGCAAAACCGAAGAGTATACAGCAACTATTCCAGACTTATCATCAATTATGGGCAACTCCCCAACGGTTGTTTGCCACCAGTGACTGGCCCTCCAGGATAATGGCAGATAAATACCAGCAAAAAATCGCACTAGTGAAAAAACAGGGAAGTAAAATTTACCAGCATACCTTTCCCAACGGCCTTCGTACCATATTATTACAAAATCAAGACAATACGGTTCTGGCCCTGCATTTTCTTTTTAAAAACCGTTCTGCCTGGGAGCCGACGGATATGACGGGCATCACCGACTTTCTGCATCACAGTATTTTTAAATCCTCAGCCAAATATCCTGCAGAGGAGCTTCAGACTGCCTTGATGAGAATTGGTGCGGAGATTAAAGCTTATGACTGGGATTTCATACCATATGATGATTACTATAATGTTCCGGAATATTCCTACATCAGGATTTTAACTCTGGATCAGTTTTTTGAGCGGGCCATGGCTGTCGCATCAGATAACATTATTCAGCCGGACCTGACCACCCAATTTGAAGACGTCAAGAAACAAATGATTATGCTGGCCGCACGCCGGCAGGACAATGCAAATCACATGGCTTATCTGAATTTTGCGAAAATGCTATTCGGAACACAACATCCACTTGCCAGCCCGGTGAGCGGGACTCCAACTACTCTCGATTCTATCACTACTGAAAATCTGTTGGCTTTCCATAAAAAATATTTTTCAGCCGGCAATAGCATTTTAAGTATTGTAAGCAGTCTGGATTCGGCAACCATATTTCAGGCGGTAGAACATTATTTTGCCGGCATGCCTGTTGATTCGGAGTATGTGACCATCCGGGAGATTCCTCTCACCGTTGAAAGCACTGCGGACAGCATGCAGATAGGCTCTCGACAATCCTATATTTACCTGGGTTATACCTTCAATGCTCCCGACACTTTGGAAATCCCGCTGGAAGTGATGAACGATATGCTGAGCAGCCAAATCGCTTTCAGTCTAAGGGAGCAGAAAGGCTGGGCTTACCGGCTGGGAAGCAGTATTAATCGCTGGAAAAACCGTTTTTATTTTGATGCCACCATTGGAACGGGTCGTGAAACAACTTTTCCGGCCATTCATGGGATAAAAGATGAGATAGATCTATTTAAGGAATCTGCACCGGATGTGAAGAGCCTGGAGCGAATTAAAAACAGTATGCTGGCCTCACTGGCCAGGCGCCGTGCCAGCCGGGAAAATCAGGCATTTATTCTGGGATTAAATTCATTCCTGGGATATTCCACCAATCACTTTTTCAGTATCTATGGAGAGATCAAAAATGTGTCCATAAATACAGTCTCGGCGTTGAGACAAGTTTATCTTTCCACAGATCCGGTAAAACTTTTTTACACCATACCAAAAACCAATAAGGATGATAGTAAAATGATGCCGGGAATGCCCGGGAAAATGATGCACTGATAAGAGATGACTATAAAATATAAGGACAAATGGTACTTTTCTCCGGTTTGTTTGAAGGGCACAAGAATTCACAGAATGAAAAATCCTCCCAGATCAGGATCGGGGAACACACGGTATTTCTGAACTCACGTGGGCGCATCCCGGTAATTTTGCAGCGGATGAAAAAAAAGATTCCCGAGATTTTTGATCTGGTTTATATGAATCAGGAGGCATTGAAACTTAGCGTTCAGACCGGAGAGGTTTACGTATTCCGCAGATCAAAGATGGAAATTGAAAAACTGGTTGAGGAAACGGGAAAGGGGTATATCATCAGATCCATAAAAATCGCGAAAAATCGCCGGGCTCTTCTCATGATCATAAAAAACGGGAACTTCCCGAGAGATTATCAGTCATTTATACATGAAGTGATATTTGAAGATAATAAATAGGTCAGTTTCGAAAGTATCAATTGATTATGATAGTTCTTGGAATCGGCTGAATTGCATATTTTATTACAGCAAATGTTATTTCATTAAAATTCAGATATAAAAAAGGGGGAATGGTGTGATGGCCTTTCCTGGCGAAAGTCCACATCCCTGTGGGATCACGCGGCACCATTCCCCTCTTTTTAATTTTTGATTGATTCCTGAGAGAGAGCCCTCACAATTATATCGGCTAAATTTGTAATCTTATAAGGTTTTTTCAAAAATAATTGATAACCCATCTTCCTCAATTTTTCAAAATTTCTGGTTTCGGCATAACCACTGGTAAATACAATTCTGGCTTGGGGATTCAGTTTCAATATCTGTTGAGCGGCCTCCACCCCATCCATTACAGGCATCTGGATATCCATTAAAATGGCATCTATTTCATCACGATGGGATTTGTATATTTTAATGGCATTTTTCCCGTTATTGGCAAAAATCACTTTATAGTTTAAACTTTCCAGCATCCCTTTTAAAGTTTCCTGAATCATCTCTTCATCATCCACTATCAGCAATGTCCCCGATCCTGACACCAGGCTCTCTACAGTCTCCTCGCTTTTTTCGACCTTTTTCTGGCAGGCGGGAATATAGATGCGAAACTGTGTCCCCTCGTTTATTTTCGATTTTACATCAATAATACCTTTATGAGTTTTTGTAATTCCATAGACAACACTCAAGCCCAGGCCAGTTCCCTGCCCCTCTTTTTTATTCGAAAAAAACGGATCAAAAATTTTATCCAGATGTTTTGCAGCAATCCCGGAACCTGTATCTGAAACACAGAAACGCACATATTTACCGGCTTCCAGTTTCAAATCATAGGCCGATTTTTCCTGCTGACCCAGGATTACGTTCTGGGTTTCAAACACAAGGTTTCCGCCTTCCGGCATGGAATCTCTGGAATTTACCGAGAGATTCATCAGCACCTGTTCCAGCTGTGCTTTTTCCGCCCGGATATTCCAAAGATCTTTATCCAGATATTCCATGATTTCAATTTTGCGGTCCAGAACACGGCGGAACATTTTGGTAAATTCTCTGATGACATCATTCATGTTCAATATTTCAAAATTATCATAACTGCTGCCACGGGAGAATGAGAGGATTTTTTTGGTAAGGGAAGCTGCCTGATCGGCAGCTCTCTCAATGGTATCAAGATATTTCACCCATTCGGGCTTTTCCTTTAACTGTAATTTTAATAGCTGGGCATTGGGCAGAATAATAGCCAGAATATTATTAAAATCGTGTGCAATTCCGCCCGCAATTTTGCCGATATTTTCGAGCCTCTGATCCTGAAATATCTTTTTTTCCAGAGAGACTTCCCGGGTAACATCTTTTATGATAAAGATAGTGCCGTCAACTTCACCCTTATCACGCAGAAGAGCCTGGGAAGCAATTTCAACTAGTTTTGGAGATCTGTTTTTTGCGTAATTTAAATGGTACTGTACAATTTGCTTGCCAGCCTTCCTGTTTAATTTGCCAAGAATTTCTGTTAATTCGATGGTATTAAATTGTTCAATATCATTAATCCTCCGTTTGGAAAGCGACTGATCGACGGATAATTCAATTATTTTCATCAGCTCGTGATTGTACCACATAACCCGTGACTCTTCATCTATGACCAGTAAACCCACCGGAATCTGATGAAAAATAGACAATACCTCCTGCTGAATTTTTTTCAGTTGCCCAGTTCTCTCCTTTACTTTCTCCTCCAGTTCCTCATTGACCCTGTTCAGTCTCTTATTCAGGAGTGATTTCTGCTTGTTATAGTAATTAAGCTTCAGGGTCATTTCATTAAATTTCCGGGTCAATTGAGACAGTTCTCCGTCATCATCCACTTTTATTTGAAATTCAAAATTTCCATTTATAACCTGCTCGGTTCCGGACATAACTTTTTTTATAGGGGCAACGGTCTTGCGGCTGAATCTCTGTATAAGAATTAAACCCAGGAACATAAAAGTAAAACTGATAATCAAACTTTTGTAAAGAGCTTTCCTGGTAACCAGACTGTTCAGACGATCATCAAACCCGATTAACAGAAAACCATGGGGAGTTTGTTGTATATTTGATTTCAGCGGATATATAACCACCCGCCCTCCGGCAATTTTTTTTACAGCCGGCAAATTTATTTCCGATTGATTGAGATTTCTGAAAAAGGGTTCAATCTTTTCCTCTTCCTCAAAATTGTCCCGCGACTTATAAAATGAATAGTTCCCTTTCTGATCATAAACCCCAATATATTTTATCTCCTTTTCTTCCCTGAATATTCTCCAGAAATTATTGAAATCCGGCTGTTCCTTTCGGGAATATTGCACTGCACTTAATAAGGCCAGATTGCGGGCAATATTAACAAGATGTCCTTCATACTGTTTTTCGAGATAATGATGATAGATCTGCTGGTTTATTAAGAATGAACTGAAATAGGCGAAAATAAAAATAATGCCAGCAGTGATGGTCAGATGTGCCTGTAAAGAAATGTTTTGCAGTTTCTTAAATGTCATGAATTTACAAATATTCCGCCAGTTAATATTTTATTTATCGGCAAACATCCCAAATAATTTATATGCAAACTTATTTATTTTTCGGGATCTTTCACTAAAAGGAGCCTTTTTCGGATTAATAAAATCCAGCTTGGCTAACGGGCCGGAATATTGAAAACAGGAGGACTTTTTTATTCCGGCTTTCTAGGGGTAAAGGGGGACCGGTGTCAGAAACTCCCGAACACAAATATCAGCGCCCTTTAACGTCCGGATCGGGATTAATACATAAAAATGAGGGATTTATCTCACTTATCACAACCTGACGACCAATAATAATTTAGTGGCTGGTCAGGAAATATATTCGTTTTTCAATGGCCGCCGAACAGACGGCATCGAATAGTTGGGTGCGGTTGGAAAACATGATGCAATCCACAGCAGGCCGGTAAATGCCTGCCGGGACGTATCCGGCCCCTTCAAATGCCCCGATTTTATTTTTGAAGCGCTGTTCTTTAAAAAACTTGTCGAGTTTTTCCCGATGAGCGTACTGAAATTTTCGAACTTCTTCCGGGGTATCCTTCTCTTTCAATATGCGCAGTTTTTCAATATACTCATTATTTTCGCGGTCATATTTTTCCTGCCCCCAGGGCGTGGGAACCGGCGTCTGAGGCAATATAAAATTCTTCCATTTCAACTGCTCCCGGAAGGTCTCTATGGTTAAATTCGGCTCCCATGGTTCGGTGGTCAGCAGGTAGAAATCATTATAGGCAACATCACTGGTGTAATACTCATCACCAAGGCCCGCGAAGGTATGGCCGAGTTCATGAATTACAATATGGGGTGTCCAGTTATTATCCACCACCACGCTGGCATAGAGGTTATAAATACCCCCACCCCCGTAAATATCGGTATTGATCAAAACTACAACCAGATCGGAGGGAACCGCCGAGACAATATCATTAAGGTTTTTATTATCATAGGTCATCAGATAACGCTGTGATTCAAATGTGTTGAAGCTGAAATTCATGGAAGTATTTTTATAAAGGTTCATTGCGGGATCATCGGTCCCGGATTCCTGTGAAGGCTGCAGGAGCGCAAATACATTAAACTGGTCACGGTTACGTTTAAAGGGTTCTGCCGAAAACAGATTTTCAGTAAGTCTCCGGGCATCTTTCTCAAATTTGACTGCTTCGTCTGCGGTGTATCCTTCTCCCAAAAAAGTCAAATCTACTTTCCGGTCAGAACTTCCGGCATTTTGAATCTCTATAATAGATACCCGGCTGTGACGGATTTCCTTGCGGATATTGACAGACGAAGGGTCCAGAACTATTGTCCCTACAGTTTCAGAAAAAATATTATCCTTATCCCTGGTCAGTATTTCTATCTGAACCTCCCGCTGCGGGAAGGGAAGACGTATTGTACCCCCGATTACTTTGGCCTTTCCCTGCCCGGCTTCCGCGGTTGTCTGCCATTCCGGGAAAAGCGTACTGAATCCACAGGAATAAATAAGCAGATTGGTGGGAACATCATACATTTGGATCAGAAAATGCCCTAGATTAAGACTATCCAGCAGATTTGCCGGATTTCCCGCCCATCCACTCTCCCGGAAAAATTCATCCGGAATAAATTTTACTTTATTTTTATCCCCCACCTGAAAATAGTCTATGCGCAAACCTTCACCGGTAAAATAAACCTCATAGGCATTCTGACCAATCAACAAGCTATTTAAGTTCGCCAGGAGGAGAATAATCAGCACGATTTTCCAAACCGGTCTCACAAAATTACTCCTATTACTATTTACTTTTTCCCGATATCATCGTTTTTATCCATAAAATTCAGGTAAAGCCAAAACCGGATATGAATGGAACATAATCGTTTCGCAACCACACCGGAAAACATGACTTTTGTAATTTCAACCCTCAACCTGAAGTTTAATTAGGCCTTCTCAATTTTTTAAATGTTCGCAGAAAGCTGAAGTTGCCAGAATATACTCGATGATCCGGAATGAAGGATTATTTTCTATTTAGACAACAGATATTTGGCAATTGTCTGCAGTTGCATGTTTGACGTGCCTTCATAAATCTGTCCAATTTTTGCATCGCGGTATAATTTTTCAACCGGATATTCCCTGGTATAGCCATAGCCGCCATATATTTCCAATACCTGGGAGGTGATTTTTTCTGCCATCCGGGAGGAAAATAATTTGGCCATGGCGGCTTCCTTCAGGAAATTTTCTCCGGCATCTTTCAGGCGGGCGGCATTATACACCAGGAGACGGGCAGCCTCCAGTTGCGTGGCGCTATCCGCTATCTGGAACTGAATGGCCTGGAAGTCTGCAATTTGTCTGCCGAACTGCTCACGTTCATGTGAGTATTGACTGCCGTAATTTAAAGCTGCCTGGGATATTCCCAGCATCTGGGCACCGATGGCTATCCTGCCTTCATTTAATGTTTCAATTGCCACCTTATACCCTTTCCCTACTTCTCCCAGAACGTTTTCCTTTGGTACACGGCAATTGTCCATAATCAGCTCACAGGTGCTACTGGCCCGGATTCCCAGTTTGTCTTCTTTCTTTCCCACACTGAACCCGTCAAAAGCACGTTCCACCAGGAAGGCAGTGATGCCTCTATAACCGGCCTCGGGATTAACATTTGCAAATATAATAAACAGGTCGGCTTCACCACCGTTGGTGGTCCACATTTTCTGTCCGTTTAACAGGAAATGATCCCCTTTATCCTCCGCTCTGGCTCTAAGCGCAAATGCATCACTTCCTGAACCCGTCTCGGATAAGGCATAAGCACCCAGTTTTTCGGCGGCCAGCAGGGGGAGATATTTACGCTTCAAATCTTCACTTCCCCAGCGCAGCAAGGCGTTATTCACCAGGGTATTCTGAACATCCACGTAAATCGCAGCCGATGCATCAATCATCGATAAGGCTTCGATGGCCAGAACAGACATAAAGAAGGTGGAACCCGTCCCCCCGTATTGTTCGGGAATTTCAATCCCCATAAGACCCAGCTCAAAAAATTTAGCGATGATATCTTTCCTAAAATTTCCCTCCCGGTCCATTTCCGCAGAAAATGGTTTTATCTGCTCTTCGGCAAATTTATAAACCATTTCTTTAAACATGCTTTCATCTTCAGTTAAAATCGTTAAAGGTTGATTCTGGGAATTCATGAATATTTCCTCCGACTTATGAATCGACAATTGAATTGCACTGATATCAAATGATTTCTAAATTAATATATATATCCGTTAAATACTGTTAAAAATTTAAAAAGCATAGATTAATATAAACCATAAGGGGTTATATGCAGGCCGATGAGAAAAAAATTCTCTCCAGTTTGGAGGAAGCCCGGAAATTGTACAGCGAAGGCAAGTACACCGGAGCCATAAATATATACAAAACTCTGGCGGACATGCTGCAAGAGGACAGGGAAAATCTGTTGATCATCCAGATAGAGCTGGGCTGGAGCTATTATAATAACCAGCAGTATAAAGAAACTATTGAACTTCTTCAATACGCACTGGAGAGCGAAAACCTGAGTAATCAGCAAATATTCGACTGTTCTCGTCTGATCGGCTTCTCCAGTGAGCTGGATGGGAAACGGAAAAAGGCCATCGAATATCTTCAACGGGCACTCAATATGGATATTCCGGAAGACCAGAAGCGTTTTACCTATTTTGAACTGGGGAAGATATTCTTTACAGACGGACAGATGATTGAGGCGGAGCATTATTTTAAAACAGCGGAGCCATTGCTGCATGAAGATGAGAAATCATATAAAACCGCACTGTATTATTATCTTGGTTTTATCGACTATTTCCAGAAAAACTTTGACAGTGCCTGGCATTATTTTGATTATGTGATCCAGAATGCTGACGACCATAAAACCCGCGCCAGCGGTTTTTTCGGACTTGCCCATATCCATTTTCATCACAAGGATTATCCGGTTCTGATTGACCTTTGTGAAAAAATCATGAGGGTGGATAACAGTTTCTTTGATAAGGAAACCCTGGGATATTTCCTGTGCGAGGCCTATCTAAACCTCAAGGAATGGGATAACCTGGAACTCTTTTTCGAGGAACTGTTTAAGGATCATCCGCAGGGTCGATATGCCCCAATCTATAATAAATTCGAATATGCCATTAAGCACCGGAGACTGCCTGACACTGTACACAAATAGGCCGGTACCGGCTGGTTGTTTTGTGTACTATTTTCACGCCTCTCATTTTCCGGAACTCGTAAAAGTGACGGAATGCACATCTTAACATAAATTTAAAAAAAGTTTGTAAAATAATTTTCCAACCATCCGACTATAAAAAATAGCATATACATGGAGGTAGTTTTATCAATGAAAGGGAATCCCCCCCGCGTCCTTATCGTGGAAGATGAGTATTACCTCGGCAAAATGCTGGAAAAGGCTCTTGTTCATGAGCAGATTGAAGCCGAAGCGGTGACAAATGTGGAAAGCGCACTGGAAATCCTTGATAAAAAATCTTTCGATTGTATCGTTTCCGATATCTACATGCCCGGCAAGAATGGTATGGATTTATTTGAATTCGTAAAAAAACAGAATATTGAAATTCCATTTATTTTTATGACCGGCAATCCCGACCTTAAGATTGCAGTAAATTTCCTGACGTCAGGTGGTTATGATTATATCGTCAAACCATTCATGATATCCGATTTTATCCGCAAGGTTAAACCAGTTATACAAAATCACAGAATAAAAAAGCAGGAACGCAACCTAGTAAATGACCTGAGGTCTCTGCTGTCCAGGCGTCTGTCCGAATTAAAAATTTATCAGGACGTTTTTGATAGCATGGATGATGGAGAAGTAATAACCGATGTGGATGGCTATGTGGTTAAAGTAAACCGCGGATTTGAACATCTCAGCAGCATCCCGGCCGAGAAACTGGTGCAAAATCATATCGACTTTCTGAATGAGAGTCTATTACCGGATTTTGATTTCGGGCAAATTCTGAAACAGTTGAAAAAAGAAAATACCTGGCATGGAGAGATAACCGGCAGACGGAATGGAAACACCCCATGGACTGTAAGTATAACTTTTTCCCCCATCCAGGACGAGGAAGGACAAATATTTGCTTACGCCGGTATTTTTAAGGATGTAACCTCTCAGCGAAAAGTGGAACAGGCATTGATTGGCAGTCTTAAGCAGATGAATCTGGCTCAAGAAGCTATTATTTTCGGAATGGCCCGGCTGGCAGAGCACCGCGATAATAATACCGGGTTTCACCTGGAGAGGATCCGCAGCTATTGCCGCCTGCTGGCTGCAACCCTGCTGGAAACAGGCATGTACCCGGATGTAATTGATGAGGATTTTGTCCAGATGCTCTACCATACAGCACCTCTTCACGACATCGGTAAGGTGGGAATCCCTGATTATATTTTACTGAAATCCGATACCCTGACGGAAAGCGAATTTGAGATCATGAAATCTCATACCCTGATTGGTTATAACACATTGAATTCCATCTACCACCAGTATGGTGATATGCAATTCCTTAAAATGGGAATCGAAATCACCCATTGTCATCATGAGCACTGGGATGGCAGAGGATACCCGCGCGGACTGAAGGGAGATGAAATCCCCCTTTCCGCCCAGATACTGGCAATTGTGGATGTGTACGATGCCCTGACAACAGAAAGAAGTTATAAGAAAGCTTACCAGCATGAGGCTGCCCTGGAGACTATGAAAAAGCAACGGGGAAAACATTTTGCTCCGGAAATTTTTGATATTTTTATGGAGGTTATTAACGAATTCGATAAAATCAGGGAAAGCTTTTCGGAAAAATATGACGCGGAGATTCCCCCTGACTTGCCTTCTGAAATTACCCGGATCCTCTATAAACCATAACTCTTTAATCTTCGATGCCGGCTAATTTCTTAATTTCATCCTTCAATAAACGGTAAACCGTCCAGTCCGACATGGGCCGGGCACCCAGCTTTTTGTAGAAACGGATAGCCGGTTCATTCCAGTCCAGCACCGACCACTCCATTCGGCCGCAATCCCTCAGAAGAGCTATGTTCGCTAATTTCCTCAGAAGCGCTTTCCCGATGCCATGACCACGGTATTCCGGTAAGACAAACAGATCTTCCAGGTAAAGGGTCGGTTTTCCGATAAAGGTTGAAAATGTAAAAAAATACAAAGCAAACCCGACATACCGGTCCCGGTTTTCAACCAGCAGGGCATGGAAATAACGATTGTCTCCGAATCCGTTTTTTAGATACAATTCAATGGTCGCGGTTACCTGCGGCAGTAATTTCTCATATTCCGCCAGCCCTTTTACCAGCTCCAGCACGCCCGGGATATCTTTCTCCTGCATTTCTCTTATTTCATAGGACATCTTATTATTCAACCGGTAATCCCTCCTGTTTCTGACAAATTGACCCTTAATTAAATATCCTCGCAGAATTATCTTCCGGTCTCTTTCGCGTTGAATTTTTTCAACAAAATTCCGGATTTATATGAAATAAAAAAATCTAAAAATGAATTTTCAGGACCCTGTACAGCCGGACTTTCCGGGACGTGTGGGACGCTAAAAAAACAGCCATGGTATTGCACCGCAGAGCAGTAAATATTTACGAATGTTTTCTTGCTTAAACATGTTTACAGGCTAACCGGTGGGGGCAAAAATCCGTACCAGCCACAGACTCAGGTCCGGAACATAAGTAATTATTATTAAGGCAATAAGCAGAATAATTAAAAAGGGTATGGCCGCAATATACAGTTTAACAATGGGTTGATTGAACCGGAAGCTGGCGATAAAAAGGTTCATGCCTACCGGTGGCGTTGAGTAACCGATTCCCAGGTTTGCCAGAAAGATGATCCCCAGGTGAACCGGATCCACTCCGAAATTATTGGCTATGGGAATAATGAGGGGGACCACTACCATAATCGCAGAAAAAATATCCATCAGGAAACCAACGACGAGAAGAAAAATATTCAGGGTTACAAGAAACAAAACTTTGCTGGTAATAAACTGTTTCATGAAACCCAGTATTTTCATGGGAATCTCGGCATCCACCATATAATTGGCCAGGCCCAGGGCTGCCCCCAGAATCACCAGGATGCCCCCGACCAGCACCATGCTTTCACTCATCACTCTGGGCAGATCCTTTTTAATTTTTATATCACGGTAAACAAACACCTCCACTATCAGCACGTAGAAGGCAGTCACTGATGCCGCTTCGGTAATAGTAATGTAGCCTCCATAAATTCCAATGAGTATGATAAAAGGAAGCGGTATTTCCCAGGCAGCTTCCCTGAGGGACAACCAGGCGTTTTTCCAGCTAAAGGGCGTTACCGGTACTTTAATATCCCGCACGTAATAGATGCTGTAGGCAGACAACAGGACAATCATGAGAATTCCCGGGATAATGCCGGCAATGAATAACTGATCGATACTGACACCGCTTATGAGACCATAAAGGATAATGGGAAGGCTGGGCGGAAACAGCAGGCCGAGATTTCCCGAAACGGTGAGCATACCCAGAGAAAATTTTTCAGGATATTTTTCCTTGAGAAGCACCGGATATAATAATCCACCCAGCGCAATGATGGTGACTCCTGAGGCACCGGTAAAGGCAGTAAAGACGGCGCAGGACACCAGTGTGACCACAGACAGCCCCCCCGGAATCCAGCCGAAGAAGGCTCGCGAAAAATTTACCAGCCTTTTGGGGGTATCACTTTCCGCCAGTAGGTATCCGGCAAACGTGAAGAGCGGGATAGCCGGAAGAATGGGCATGCTGGCCAGGCGGTAAAGCTCCACGATAACGGCTGTCCCACTGATTCCGGCTGAATAAAAAGCCAGCAATGCAACTGCACTTATAATGACAAACAGCGGTGTACCAAACAATGCAAGTGTTATTAACAGTAGTCCGACAACAATGGTAATCATGCGTCTTTCATCTCTTTTGGCAATGGAGAAAACCAGTTGGCAATTTGTTCAAAAATTTTCAGAATAAACCGCACGGCAATCAAGCCAAAACCCGCAGGCAATATAATTCCTATTATCCAGGAGCGAACATTATTAAAAACAGTGGTCCCGGCTTCCTTTTCCATAATCATGAATTCGTAACTGGCTTTGGCCAGGATAATACAGATAACCAGCGAAATTAAATCCACAATTATCTTCACCGGAGGAATGAATTTTTTCGGGATAATCCGGTTAAAGATATCTATATTAATATGTTTTTCCTGGCGGGTTGCCAGGGAAGCGCCAACGAAGCCCACCCACAGAACCAGGTGACGCAGAAAAATATCTCCCCATAATAGCCCTGTATCAAAGAAATTGCGCAAAACAACCTGCAGAAAAGAAAGAATAACCATTATTCCCAGGATTAAAATAATCAGGACATTTTCCAGCAGAGAAAGGCTGACATCAATTTTTAAAATAGTTTTTCTCATAATCGTCAGGATTGGCTTAACCGGAATTAATAATATACTGAAAAAAGAAACCTCTGGTAGCTTATATCTTTCAAAATCATGGTGTTCATGTATAAGTTATGGAGTTAATCCATTTCAATACGTATGACTATCCATTACAGGTAAATACTTTTTAAAATAAAACGTTTTATAGGTCTTTTAGTGTGGACTCTCCACAGAGATTCGGAAGAAGCGGATCAGAAAAATGAATTTTCTCCGGTTGATGAAATCGTGAAAATATTTTAGAGCTTTTCAGCACTTTCATCTGTTCATTTAGTCTGTCCGGCTTCCTTCACACGCAGTTCCGCCAGGGAATTTTCAACTTTATCCAGTAATTCCCGGCTGTACAGTTTTCCAACCAGCTTCTCCCGTGCTTCTTCCCCTGCTTTACGAAATGCTTCTAGGTTCTTTTCAGGCAACTTTACCATCTCAATACCATTTTTTTTCATAAGTTCAATAGATTCCTGATTATCCTGCCGGCTCAGTTGAACCAGTTTCTGCATGTATTCACGGCCCTTTTCACGAAGAATCTGCTGATAGTTTTCCGGTATTTTATCGAACATTTTTTCGGATACCAGCACCGCTCCGGCCGCGTCAGCCAGCGGCACATCCATCATGAATTTAACACGCGTATACCATTGCAGGGTGACACAGGCCAGCGGAGAGGTATACACCGCCTCAATGAGACTTGTCTGCAGTGAGGTTAACACATCGGTTATGGAGAGCGGAATGGGAGTGACGCCCAGAGCTTTAAAGGTGGCTTCAGCAACGGGATCGCCTTCCCACATCCACATTTTGATACCTTTCAAATCCTGCAGGGATGTTATAGGTTTGTTTCCGAAGACATACACAAATCCCACTTCAGTCCATCCCAGCAGCACAAAGCCCTCCTCCTCAAATTTGCGGGAAAATTCATCATAAAACTGATTGGTGACATAATCAACTTCCTGGTAATTTTGGAAAAGAAAAGGAGAATCCATTATGCGTGCTTCGGGAAGAATTTCCCCCAGACCCACACCGGTAAATCCTCCACTCTGCAGCTGGCCCAGGCGGATCTTACGCAGCACGTCCTTCTCGTCACCCTGAATGCCACCGGGATATATTTTGAATTTTACATTACCGTCGGTAAGTTTCAAAACCTCGGCATTAAATTCATCCATTACCTTCATCCAGGTGGACCCATCCGGAGCGAGTGTAGCAAATTTTATGGTATATTTCTGACTCCATGCACCGGTGGAAAATAGAATCAGGGTTACCAGAATCAAGAGAACTTTTTTCACAACAATCTCCTTTTTCACTTCTTTGCACCAATTTTCATTATCTTATGCCGGAACTGTGCGAAAGATCCTTGATGGCAGTTTCCGGGCAGCAAATCAAAACAGCTCTTCCTTCTTGATAATCAGTTTCTGGGCCTTATCTTTGGCAATGGCTGTAATCAGCCGGTTTTCAGGCAGAATATCGGGAGAGGCCTGAAGAACAATTTTGAGATATTTATCAAACAGAGCTTCATCCAGCGTGGGTTGCGCATAATAACGTGCCAGGTAGACATAGGCCAGCATAAATTTGTTGTCGCTGATGGCCAGGCAGCGTTCAAACTGCTCCCGCGCCTTTTCCGGATCGCCTCCCAGCATGCGGGGAAGGGATCCGTAAATGCTGCCGAAGAACAGGTAAGCAGCGCCGTAGAAAAACGTTTCGTCCAGTTCCAGAACCCGGCTCATTATGGCCTTGACCTTGCCCAGATCAAAAATAGCCTGGGGATCATCTTTACTCAGATTAATCCATCCTCCCCAGGCGAAACCGGTCCAGAACAGGGCAGGAGTATCTTTGTAGGTGAGCTTTTGAAGCCGGGCAATAAATTCATCCTCTTTCAGAGGTATGCTGTCTTTAAATGCCTCGGTAAGGCGGAGGCGATCCAATCCGTAATCTCTGGCCCGCAGGTAAAACATTTTGGCCCTGCCGACACTGACATCTTCAATAAACCCCAGGCTGTAGCTGGCATAGCCCTGGGTC
Organism: uncultured Caldithrix sp.; assembly: GCA_964461135.1. Lineage (GTDB taxonomy): Bacteria > Calditrichota > Calditrichia > RBG-13-44-9 > RBG-13-44-9 > RQOF01. The sequence goes on from CAYWTB010000058.1 coordinate 20,186, forward strand.
AGTAAAACTAATAAATCCTTATTAGACGGATCCGCCAGGTGAATTCCTTCCAGCAGCTTGAGATTGGAACCGGTAGCCTGCTCGGCCAGCTGCAGGTCAGTCTCATCATATAACGCTTCAATACTATAACTAAAAATTCCCGAGGCGGAACGGATGGCCAGTTTCTGAAGACTGCAACCATGAAAAATCATCAGCACTGAGAAAACAGCAATCCAGTAACCTCGCATAGTTGCCCCCTGAAATTTTAAAAATATGGGGATTATCTGATGGTGAAGCAAGCCGGATTTGAAAATTAGAATTTCACACAGAAAGAGTTGGCATTCTGTCGGAATTGAAACTTGCAAATTTTATTAAAAAAAATTAATTTCAGGCAAAAATTGAGTATAAAATCACCATAAAAAAACCCCGGCATCGCTGCCGGGGTTCATTGGTTTCAGGAAACCTGTTTATTTCAAAAGCATCAATTTCATAGTCTTCCTGAAATCGGCTGCTTCGAAACGGTAGATATAAATACCACTGGCAACCTGGTTTCCCATATCATTCCGCCCGTTCCACACCACCGTGTAACGGCCGGGATCCATCCGCCCGTTGACCAGGGTCCGTACCTTCTGGCCCAGTATGTTATAAATCACCAGCTTCACATCGCTACTGCGCGGAATCTGGTATTTGATATTGGTCTCCGGATTGAACGGGTTCGGATAGTTCTGGAAGATATCAAAGGTAGTTGGCACTTCCTCCAGATCAGTGATGCCCACCAGCATGGTGCTCAAAGAAATCTGCACCACCACCGCCGGCAGGGCCGGATCATTTGAGCGAATCTCAATGTTCGCCACATAGACCGTATCCATGGTCAGGGCATATATCCGCAAATGTAGGCTGTCCATAGCGCCGGCGGCAACCGTACCCTGGTGGCTGTCCATCATCTTGATCCACTGATCGCCCGCCGATCCCTTGAGCAGGAACGGGAAGCCCTGCTGGGTCTGAGTGCCGTCATCCAGCACCGGCCCCCACACAGCCAGATAATACTGAAGGGCATTTCCTGTGGTGGTCTGACCGTTGATGCTGATGGGCGGTGCCCAGGGACCCGAGGCCAGTGTTCCGTCGGTCATCCATTCTATCCAGTAGGTGCCCGGCATCAGGAATATATCGGCACTGGCCGTGTTACGCATCACCGGACGATCCGTCGCCACACCAGAAGCGGTATCCAGCACCCGGTACACACCGGCCCACTGGCTGCGAACCATTTTATTAGTGGTCAGGTCTCCGTAAATGATGCTGCTGGCCGCATTATCCGGGGATCCGTCCCAGATCCGGTAGTATACGCCGGTCATGGTGGAGGTTGTGGTCGAACCGGTCTGGTAGGCATAGAACACCAGTGAATCAATCTGCCAGCCGCCGCCGGTTACCGTGAAATCATCGGCAATGGAGATTCCCGAAGCATACTGGTGGCCGATTCCCCACACGGACAGGCCCAGGTTGGTCTGAACCACACTCTCATCGGCACCACCCACCCCCGTACCGGGGCTGTTGATGTACGGCCCGTTATCATAGAGAAGATTCTGCTCTATAAAGTTCACCGGATAATAACCCGGCAGCAGGGTTACCCGCGGGGTGCCGCCCAGATCGGTCGCCACATCCGCCGCTGCGACAGGATTACCCGACGGAACAGAGGGCGGTACAGAAGGCGGATTGGGGGTCTTGCCCGAGGCCGACTCAAAACTGATCATCTCGGCTGTCCATTCCAGCATGGAACCGCCCAGGTTGCTGATCTCAATATAAACATCCAGGGAGTCGCCCTGATGATGCATCTGCATCTGCATGGAGGAGGGATTCACTGAGATGATGGGAGCTTCCACCGCCACACCGGTCACCATCGTGCTATCCAAAGGTGTATCGGGATCATTGCTCTGCACAATCAAATATCCATCGAAGCTACCCACCACCAGCGGGTTAAAGCTGACCTTTACCGCAAAGCTGTCGGCGGGCGGGGCCACCACAAAGTTGGTGGTATCCACGGTGAACAGCGTGTTGGTACTGGTTATATCAAGGACATACAGGGTGTCCGTACCCACATTCTTCACCCACAACGTCTGGGAATCTTCCCCACCGGTGAAGGTGGTGTCCATCTCCAGGGGATCAGGAGCCGTGGCAATCATCGGTTTGCCGATAACCACCATATGAGCATAGGCATTCACCAGTGGATTTGCCGGATCATTGCTCTCGATAATGATGGCGGCATTATAATTTCCGCCAAGCAAACCAGTGGAGTTGGCCTTCACCTGTACATCCACGCTTCCACCTGCCGGAACCGTCCCCGACGCGGGATTTTGACTCAGCCAGTCTGCTCCTTTGGAGAAGCGAATGGCCATATCATCATGGATGTACGCTGCTTCGAATACCACCTGCAATCCGTCTGTGCCATCGGCGTTTTCAATACCGATGGTATGACTCAGATTATTGGTACCGGTACCGAAATTCATGGTGGCATACTGTAATTCAATAACATCGGAATTCTGATAGAACACATACTGGAAATTCAGGTCACCACCGGTTTGGCCATAGCGGTTCCAGTTATGGAGCTGTATGATGAATTTATTCCCTACCTGCTGGTAATAGATATTGCTGCTGATGTTATTACCATTCAGGTCATCCCACAAGCCGGCGACAATATCATTAGGAAGGGCGGTACCGGGAATCTGGGCATTGGTGAGATAATTACTGGAATAACTGCTGCTGAAACCGACCCAGCCATTGGTACTGATGGTGATGCTGCTATATTCCACTCCATAGAATTTAATATTAAATGGGAGAGAAAGATTGGCAATAAGACCATCATCCATGGTACCGGTGGTCAAAACTCCCACCGTCCCGGTTGAAGAAATGTCCGTATAATTGGGAACAGGGCCTCCCGGTTCATCGCTATCGATCCATTTGTAGCCGTACAGGTCCGGTCCGCCGGATCCCTCGGTCTGAGGAGTACCCCTTCGCCAGTCATTCATCCCTTTAGGAATATCCACATTAAATTCTTCCCTCAGATAGGAGCGGTCAACTTCCACTTTTTCGCTGAAGAGTGAAAAAATCTCTTCATCGCGCAAGGTGAAGTTTAACGGCCCGTTACCAGAGTTGCTGATGGTCATCGTCAGGGAATCGGCCTGGTTGGGATCCAGCGTGAACTGCAAGGTATCCGGAGTAAATCCCACCACCGGCGCTTCTTCGGCAACTCCCATGACATAGGTACTGTCCACCGGGGAATCCGGAGCATCACTGGCCACAAGCAGCCAGCCATCAAAGGCACCAGCAGCCAGGGGGCTAAAGGTTACCGTCACGGTAAGAGAGGTAAGGGGAGAAAGCGAAAAAGCAGTTGTATCCAGCGAGAAGGCCGCGTTTGTGGCGGTAATATCGGAAACATTTAAGGTAAACGTGCCGGTATTAGCAACTTCAAGGGTAAGATCCTGCGTCGCACCCACCAGGAGGGTATCGAATACCAGGGTGTCCGGTGTAACATTTATATCTGGGATTCCGGAGACAGTCAAGCGGACTGTCATGCTGGTATCCGGAGTTATGGGATCATTGCTCTCAATAACTACAGACGCATAATGATCTCCGCCCAGCAGACCGCTGGAGTTGGCAATCACCTGCACATCCTGGCTTCCTCCGGCAGGAACAATCCCGGAGACGGGATTCTCACTCAGCCAGCCGGCTTCTTTGGAAAAGCGGATGGCCATGTTATCATGAATATAGGCAGCATCGAATACCACCTGCAATCCGTCGGTACCGTCAGCGTTTTCAATGCCGATGGTATGGCTGGTGGAATTGGTACCAGTGCCGAAATTCATTGTGGAATACTGCAACTCCACCACATCAGAGTTCATGTAAAAGATATACTCGAAATTCAGATCGCCGCCGGTATGACCGTAACGGTTCCAGTTCTTAAACTGAATGACGAATTTATTTCCCACCTGCTGATAGTAGACCGCACTGCTGGGATTATCGCCATTCAGGTCATCCCACAGGGCTGCCACAATATTATTGGGCAGAGCCGTGTCGGGAATCTGGGCATTGGTCAGATAGCTGATGGTGTAGTCGGTATTAAATCCCACCCAACCGTTGCTGATAATAGTTATCGTGTTATATTCCACTCCGTAGAATTTCACCGGGAAGGGTAAGACCACCCCATCTATTCGTCCGTCATCGGAGGTTCCATAAGTCCAAACTCCCACCGTCCCGGTTGAAGAAATGTCCATATAGTTAGGAACAGGGCCACCCGGCTCATCACTGTCGAACCATTTATAGCCGTACAGGTCCGGTCCGCCGGAGCCCTCGGTCTGCGGGGTGCCCCTTCTCCAGTCATCAGTTCCCTTGGGAATCTCCACATTAAATTCTTCTTTTAGATATGAGCGGTCAATCTGTCTCCCCTCGGCATAAAGGGATTGAATTTCCTCATCACGCAGGCTGAAATTCAGGGGTCCTGTACCTGAGTTGCTGATGGTCAGTCCCAGAGAATCGGCCTGATTGGGATCCAGGGAGAAATGGAGCGAATCCGGCGTAAAGCCCACCACCGGTGGTTCGTTCAATTGCAGATTAACCACAACCGTATCGGCAGTATTGGTGGTATCATCAGCCGCCACAATGAGATTGGTGGTGTAATTTCCGGCAGAAAGGCCGGCTGTACTCAATTCCACCGCAATATCCGCGAAGGAATTGGAAGGTACTATTCCCGAAGTCGGACTCACATTCAACCAGGAAACGACCGGATCCTGAGTTACGCTAAAATTCAGGATACTTGGCATTTGTGTAGTGTTTTCGATGGTAAACGTCAGAACATCGGTTGCCCCGATCAGGAGAGTATCATTCAATACCAGTGGTGATACTGACAGGGTTGGATTGGCATCGGGAATACCGAAGAAAACATTATCAATCAGCCAGGTATCGAAGACGTAGGTGATGTCGATCGTGGCCATGTTTCTGAAGCGGAACTGGAAGCTCGGGAAAAAGAAGGTGGCACCTGTTCCCGGATTTTCTGCATCCACCGATATGACCACATTTTCAAACGGTTTTACCGGCTCGCCCGGCCAGCTGCGCACCTTAATCCAGGTATTCTGATCATTCAGAAACTCCACAATTAGGCTGTCTGTGGATTCTGGTTGATCTCCATTGCCTTCGGGCTGGTACCAGAAAGAAAGTACCATTCCCTGACCCGCAGCGCTGCTCAAATCCAGCGGCAATAGAGTAACAATATCACCCTCTTCGGGCGTGACGTGGGGATACCCATCCAGGTTTAACACATAGGGAGGAGAAGGAGGATTAACTCCCAGGTCATTAACTTCGGCATTATCGTTTAGCCAATAGGCGGCATTAGGTGCTCCTGCCACCGGGAAATCATCAAAGAATGGCAGTGAAAGAGGGGAGTAGGCAATATTACTGGCTACACTCTCATTAACAGGTGTTTCATTATCAAAGGCAGTGACATAATACTGATGGGTTCCCGCAGAGGGGGTAAAGGTTTCGGAATCCACAGAACCGGTGTCACTGGAGGTACGGTTATAAGTAGCTGCCAGAGTTCCATCTTCGTACAGATTAATTCCGGCAAAGTCATCCATGGGTGTGCCATCCAGGTTCCGGGAGGGATTTGTCCAGTTCATCTGCAGGTCACTTCCGGCTTCCGTCACATAAAACGTGTGGGGCGCATTCGGTACCGGTGAACCTCCGGCAGTCCAGGATGTCTCCACTTCGGAACTGGTGCTGTCATTGGCAGTCACTTTGGAATAAATTTTATAAGTATAGAACTGGCCATCGGTCAAACCGTTATCCATATAGTTTTCCGTTCCACCGTTAACCGAAGTGAGATAAAAACCATCCTTCTCGATTTCAATGGTAAAATCCACCGCAAGCAGGGTGTCACCATTTTCGTAGTTGGTGGGATCGGTCCATGCCAGCGCCATGGATGTAGGTGTAGTATAATCGCTGTATGCAGTAAAATTTCGCGGTGATTTAGGATCCAGAGGGTCAGCGAGGGCCAGATGGGCAGCATAAACATCAATAATACCCATTCCATAGTCATTATCCTCACCCACCGGGCCAAGATCACGGGCTGTCTGATAAAGGGCCATTTTCAGTTCATGTCCGGTCTTGGAGGGATGAGCTTCTTTCAGCAGGGCAATGGCTCCTACCACATGCGGACAGGCCATGGACGTCCCATCATAAAAAGCATAATTGCCCCCGATTATGGAGGAACGGACACCTACTCCGGGTGCAGAAGCTTCCGGTTTGATATCTAGGGAAGGGACTCCGGTCTGACAAGATGTCACCACCGGTCCACGGCTGCTGAAACTGGCGATGGGATAGCCGGCGGTATTAGCATCCACTGCACCGGTTGCCCAGAAGGAGACTTCATCAATATTGACGTTCTTGGGAGCGGTTACAGACTGAGGGGTGGGCCCATTGTTACCGGCAGAAAACACCACGGCAATACCGGCGGCTTCCACCGCAGTAAGCACATTAATATACGGATCATAATTGGGATCGCATTGAGTGGATATTGCAATATCAGGATCCCACCAGGAATTCCCAATGGCTACCGGCATATCATCAACCGTGTTGGGGTTCTGATCCGGGTCCATGGCCCACTGGAAGGCTGAAATAGAGAGCGAAGTATGAGAACCTGAGGTACAAATGGTTTTAGCGGCAATCCACTCCGCACCAAAAGCCACACCAATGGTATCATGTGTGGCGGGATTGAGTCCGTTCATGGTACCACAGGTATGCGTTCCGTGGTCATCACAGTCATTAGGGAAAGTACTTCCGCCATTGGCATCGAACCAGGCTTGTGAAGCAGGTACATGGGTACCGCGCCATTTATAACTGAGTGCCGGATGGTTTGCATCCACACCAGTGTCAATATTCATGACGATGACACCGTTACCGGTAAATCCGGCTTTCCACATGGCCGGAGCATTTATAGCTGCAATTCCGGGTTCTATACCGCTGGGGCTTTCCAGCGGAGCCGGCCGCCTGTCCACCGGTTTATCCCACTGCAGATTGGCATCAAGATCCATGTAGGCAACATCCGTTCTCTGGGCTACCTCCACCAGAACTGATGGAACCGCTTCCAGCAGCAACATATTGGCCACCCAGAATCTTTCCACTTTTACAATCTCTGTAGCGGATTTGCCTTCAAGTGCCTGAACTACCGCGGGTTGTGTTTGATCGGCTCTCTCCTGCAGAGCAGAAATCACTGTAAAGGCACGCTCCTGCGGAGAGGCTTTTCTGGCATACAAATCCTGATCGAGGGCAATAATATCCACCCGATCTTTCAACATTACCAGCGCCCGCACCGGTGCATTATTTTCCAGAGCAACATTCACTGCATCCTGCAGGCGGGTTGACATTTTATCCTGGGCGGCCATAACCGTCATGCCCAGAATCAAAATTACATACAGCACTAGCAGTTTCTTCACAACGCCTCCTTTAAAAATGTGGTTAATGATTTATAAAGACCTTAAGAGATGGTTAATATGAGACAGTAACGAATAAAAATAATGAAGAAAGCACAATACTGTTCAGATTTCTCTTCACGCATTATGGTATTATTTTAAAAATTAATTAATCTTTATATGTAAAAGAGCAGTACGGTTTCGATGTGTAAAATGATGAACCCAAGTTGGGTCAAAATATTCTTATTCATCTAATGCAGCAGGTTACCCTGGAATCCGGACTTTTGTAAAACAGGGTCGATTTAATAATCCAGAGATTTCAGAAATATTATACGAGATCCTCCAGGCATAATATCATTTTCTAATATTACACCAGTCCTTCAGTTTGCCCTGAATCAGACTCATATTGCCTGACATTGGACTGGAATAATAATTATGTCAAAGATAGAACAGGTTATAAAGGCATGGAAACGAATCTGCTTACGGTGCTGACAGACTCATAATATTTTTGTCTTATGTTTAACTAAAATTTAAAACTAAGGATTGATGAAAAAAGTATCCATTTAAATTATAGGCGTTCCTTCCAGTGACACTTTATATCCCTTGACAAAAACGTAATGAAAGAAGCTGAAAAAAACAAGTATTTTTTAATTGAATTCTAAAAATGGCAGGCTAAAAAAAGAAGCCGGGCGCAGGACCCGGCTTCCATTTATTGGTCTATACCAATATATTAATTTCATCTGTTCTCCTTTAAAATTTAGCCTGAAGTCGTAAAAAGTTATGAATCTCCTGGCGTTTGTAGTAGAATGTTT
>CAYWTB010000059.1:0-28297 GCA_964461135.1 uncultured Caldithrix sp.
TGCTCATACTCATACGATAACTTTTGCGGAGTTAAGGGCATAATCATTATAATTTTTTCTAAATTGGTAGCCTGTAAAGTCTCCTGGATAATGAACTAATAGTATAAGTTAGTTAATAAATTTTGTTGGATTGGATTTAACCTTAATAATTCACCAATTATTGGACGGGGAGCACAGAGAAATATCAATAAACGAAATTAACCCGAAAACCATCAATGATTACAGCAACATTATAGATAGATATTGAAAATTATTTTTTAATTATGTTTGAGATAAAGAGTATTTTTTCTCTGAGTTCTGTGGCAAAAATAAAAGCCACAAAACATGTGAAAAAATTGGAATTTGTGAATTAAGTAGATTAATTTTCCAATAATTTAAATCACTCTCCTGAGAAGTGTTTTTAAATTGCATCTGTGTTCTCTGTGACAATTTTTCATATTATATATCTAAGCACTCGTTATAATTGCTTGAAAATGATTCAGGCTGTAATAAAAAAGCCCGGACATCTATGATATCCGGGCTCTTTTTTATTTTCAGTATGGAGGAGGGACGGGAATTTACTGGCTCTGGACGGTGGCGCGTTCCAGCCGCTTCATGACGGAAAATATGAAGGCGGCCGACAACAGGCAGCAGACCACCAGGATGGTCCATAATGCCCACAGGGGCACAATTCCCCAGAAATATCCGATAATCCCCACCAGGTAATTTCCCAGGGCAGTGGCGGCAAACCAGCCACCCTGCATGGTTCCCTTGTACTGGGGCGGGGAGACCTTGGAGACAAAGGAGATTCCCATGGGACTGAGGAACAGCTCCGCCACGGTCAGGGTGAAATAGGTGGAGATCAGCCAGTAGACCGACACCATGGAATCGGCCGGGGCAACATGACCACCCAGCTGATGCGGACTGGGCAGACCCTGGGAGCCGATAACCAGGATGATAAATCCGCCGGCGGTAATCAGCATGCCAATGCCGATTTTACGCGGGGCGGAGGGTTCCCTGCCTTTGCGGTTCAAGTACCCGAAAATTCCCACCACAATGGGTGTTAATGCCACGATGAAAAACGGATTGAAATGCTGAAATTTTTGGGGAGTAAACGGATTGACATCACTGTAGGTACTGTATCTCAGATAAGCCAGAAATGCGAAAACCACAAAACCGATCAGTCCGGAAATGCGCATGGTACGGCTGTTACTTTTCCGGAAAAAGAATACCAGCCCTACGATGGCCAGAAAAATGGGTAACAGTCCGAACAGGTCGAAGAACAGGTTGGTAAATTGTCCCACACTGGGAACGGTATAGTCGCGGGCAAAATAGGTCATACATAGCCCGTTCTGGTGAAAGGACATCCAGAAGAAGATTACCACGAAAAAGACCAGTCCCAGGGCAATGAGCCGTTGCTTTACCTGTTCCGCGGTGAGAATAACCATCTGGGCTTTATGGACTTCGCTCTTGCTTTTCTGTTTCTCGGTGAGATCTGCCTCCCGGTAATGCCGCCGGAATCCCCAGAAAATAATCATAGAGACAATCAGACTGACGCAGGCCACACCGAAGGCGTAGTGGTAGGATTTACTTAGAGCGTTTATATAATTCTGCGCAAACTGTCCCAGGGTCTGGAGAGTAACCGCGGCATCCTGCTGCCGCGCCACGGAAAGGAGTTCGCTCACATCCTGCAGCTTACCGTTCAGAAAGTCATGGGCCAGTGCCGGAATCCGGGCATTGTAGGTGTAATGAAATTTGTGCAGGATCCAGTTGCTGACGGATTCGGCGGCGGTGGGAGCGAACATGGCGCCGATATTTATTCCCATGTAAAATATGTTAAAGGCGCGATCGCGTTTTTCATTGTATTTCGGATCATCGTACAGGTTACCCACCAACGCCTGCAGATTACCCTTAAAAAATCCGGTGCCCAGGGCGATAACCGTCAGGGCGACCACGACCAGTGTAAAACCGGAATGAAGGGTGCTGGGAATCGCCAGCAGGAAATATCCGAAAAACATAACCACCAGTCCCAGGCTGATGGTGCGGCCGTATCCGAACAGTTTGTCGGCCACGATACCACCCAGCAGGGGGAAAAAATAAACGAAAAAGAGGAATATGCCGTAAACCTGCCCGGCCTCCCCGGAGGTCATCCCGTATTTGGCTTGTAGGAACAGGACAAAAATGGCAACCATGGTATAAAATCCAAACCGCTCTCCCATGTTGGTGAAAAAGGCTACGAATAGTCCTTTCGGGTGTCCTTTGAACATAAATAGTGTCTCCTGTTTGATTCTGTCTTTGGAAATTAGAATTGATTTCTGCTTGCCGAATTTCTGCCTTATTATAAAATCAAAAGTCCAACAAGACAATATAAAATTATGATTATTCCTTTTAATCTGAAAAAATAGACCTTAACTCATTGATATTTAATAAAATTCTTATGATAATTCGGGAAGTGTCATTGCGAGGAGTGCCTGCCTGCAGCAGGCAGGAAAGCGACGAAGCAATCTCCTGGTTTACTTTTAGAAAATGAGATTACTTCTTGTTTGGCAAAGGGAAGTGATAGGCCTGTCCGGTGGTCAGACGGGCGCTTCGTTCGCAATGACATAGGGCTTAGCGTTTGAGCTAAAGTAATAAGCACATACAAAACTGAAATCTTTACCGGATTGAATCCGGACGATGGAAAGCCCGGTGAAGCAATCATTCGCCGGGCATAAAAATTTTTCCCAGTTTAAAAAGTATGGGCAGGGATCCCGCCATTATGACTATGACTGCCGCGGGGATCAGTATGTGAGGGAAGTCCAGACTCACATAATTTTCCCGGGGAAAACGGATCAGAACCATCAGACCTGCCGGCAGTATGAGTAACACCCCGCTCACCAGTCCCGGCAGGTAACGCCGGTATTTCAGGGAAGCGAGCAGGTGAGGCATAAATACATTTATGGTCATGGCTGCTGCGTAACCATAGAAGAGATAGCTCCACAGTGAGTATGCTCCCTCAATATAGCTGAAATTTGTAATGAGGTAACAGGCTAAAGTCAGGATAATTACCGCAAAAATAAAGCGGGGACGGGTGACCGGCAGGGATGAATGCTTTTCCGTCGTGAACCTGGAAAAGAATATCACTTCTTCCAGGTTATGCAGGGTTACGCACGCCGCAAAGATGAGGTACAGCCATCCGATCTCGCTCATCCGCATTCCTTAGTACTTTCTTTCATAAATAAAATAACGTATTAATATTGGACAGGATAAACAGGATGAGCAAGATAGAATTTCATCGGGTTTACCTGAATATATTGTGGAAAATGTATAGGTTCATATACCGGATGAACTCTATTTTCAAAAGTATTTATTACCATGTGTATTCTAAAACGGTTCATCACAAAAATGAGTACCTACAAAATTAGGTAAACGATTATGTTTTTCAACCGGCGAAATTCTGTTTGAGCACTGACTAACAATACTATTGTTTAAGACCTGGGCGAGTTTATTTCGCCGGAGGACTTTTTGGTTACTTTTTGGTCCGTCAAAAAGTAACAGAGAAAAGACGTTTTCTGTATAGGAAACAAATGATTGTCTTCAATTCGAATGTGACATCAAAGGGTATCAAATAAATTTTTGAGGAAGGCAAGAAAGGTAACTTATTTTTACCGAACAGCCAGATACGTTTCATTAAATTTGATGAAATATTCATGTATAAAGATGGATTACTTGTAATCTTTTACGAGTTCAGGTATTCATTATTGTGAAAAGCCTCTAAAACAAGCAAATAGGAAACAATTAATTCTACCGTTCGGTGTGCAGGATAGAGCTGTTGGTTTAAAATTATTTTAGGCGATCTACAGGATTTAAATTACTATTGAATCCTATCACATAGTGATGCCTATGGCATTAATCCTGTCTAAAATTTATGTCATTGTATTTATGAATCGCTCTATTCAGTGAAAATTTTTCTTTCAGGTTTAAGATCCGGGGCTTTCCACGGTTCTTAATTCTCATAAGGTGGAATGGTACCGGCATCCTTTTCCGCGGCCGGTCGCAGGCGGACGGCCTGTCCGCCTCCCGGGGCCAGGCGTAGTTTCAGAACCGTGCTGTTATCCACCAGCACCTGATGAATATCGATGGCCAGTGGATTGTTCTGCCAGTCAGCATCGGCGGCATCGGCATAAATCTCGGCCACGTATTTTCTGTCCGCATCCAGGAAGTTGAGGGGTACCTCCAGGGTTCGTCCGTTTTCATCGGTAATGCTCCCGATATACCAGTCATCGCTGTGACGGTCCTTGCGAACCGTGGTGATGTAATCACCAATTTTACCATGGGGTACCAGGGTGGTATCCCAGTCCACCGCCACATCCTCGATAAATTTGAAGGCCGGCTGGTTTTCATAATTCTCCGGGAGGTCGGCCGCCATCTGCAGCGGGCTGTAGATGACCACATAAATGGCCAATTCTTTGGCCAGTGTACCTTTTACCCGGTTTTCGGGATGTTCGGTATTACCGATTTTGAGATTAAAAATTCCCGGTGTATAGTCCATGGGTCCGGCCAGCATGCGGGTAAAAGGCAGGATGGTCAGGTAGTCCACCGGATTGCCCCCGTTTTCGCCCCAGGCATTGTATTCCTGGCCGCGGGCGCCTTCACGGGTCATCATATTGGGCCAGGTGCGCCGGATACCGGTATCCTTGATGGGTTCATGCACGTCCAGCATAATCTTGTATTGAGCAGCCAGTTTCACCACCCGGCGGTAATGTTCCACCATGTACTGGCCGTGATGCCATTCACTGGTTCCGCTGGCACTGACCACATGATCACCCACGTAGCCGGTTTTAACAGCGTCGATGCCGTACTTCTTGCAGAACCTGAAGGCATCTTCCATCTGCTCCTCGTAATTGCCGATATCCGCCCCGGTTTCATGATGACCAATGATCTTTACGCCCTTAGAGTGGGCGTAACGGGTCACTTCCCCGATGTCAAAATCCGGGTGTGGCTCGGTAAAGTGGAATAGGCTGCCGTTCTGCCACCAGGTACCGTCCCAGCCGATATTCCATCCTTCAATTAAAACTCCATAAAAACCGTGTTTGGCGGCAAAATCGATGTATTTTTTGGCATTGGCGGTGGTGGCCCCGTGTTTTGATCCGGATCCCCAGGTATACTTTCCCATGTGCATGCCCCACCAGATACCGATGTACTTGGCCGGTTTTATCCAGGAGACATCCTGCAGCAGGTTGGGTTCATTCAGGTTCATAACCAGCCAGGAGGTGACCAGATCACCCGGCTTTTCGGCAATCTGGATGGTACGCCAGGGCGTCCGGGTGGGCGCAGTTGTTTTCACCTTCACGCCATCCGACCAGGGTACCAGGTCGCAGCGCAGCTTATGGCCGGCTGAACCGATCAGGGTCATGCTGGCATAATCGGTGAGATCGGCTTCATGGATGCAGAGGTAGAGGCCGTCGCCGGTCTCTATGGTCAGCGGCGTATGCACTGTATCCAGCTGGCTGATAGGGGAGCGCTGCGGAATATATTCATAGCGGTGATAGCGGTAGACCGGAATCCACCAGGCGTCATAATCACCGGCCAGGGCAAATTCGGTCTGTTCGTCCATGATTTGGAAATCCTTCAGGTGTTCTTGTTCCGGGAATTCATAGCGGAATCCCACCCCGTCGTCAAACAGCCTGAAAACGATGACCAGTTGCCGTGCCTCCGGATCGTTTTGGCGCAGCTCAATGCGGAGCTGGTTATAATGATTGCGGATCTGTTTGACTTCACCCCACACCTGTGTCCAGGTTTGATCATAACTGCTTTCCTGCGAATTTACAACCTTGAAATTTCTGTTGAAGGGTGGGCCGTTCTTAAGCAAAAAACCCAGCTTCGAGGCGGTAATGATATCCTTCCCGTCCCTGGAGACGGTGTAAAATGGGACGCCGTCTTTTAACTGAAAGGTTAGGTGAATTCGCCCATCCGGAGAGGCTATTGCAGGACTGTTTTCGGCAGAGCTGCAACCGGTAAACCAGCTCATGAACATTCCCAGCAGAATAGAGCTGCAAAGCGTGAACAGTTTCATAAGTACTCCTTAAAACCATATATTATTGTTAGAATATTTTATCCGGTATCGGGTAAACAGGGCGCAAGGCACAAGGCCCAGGGCTGCGGGCTTCAAGAAGCAGGATTCAGTGAAATACAAAATACAAAGTACAAAGTACAAAGTATAAAATAGAGGATACAGCCTTTGTCCTTTATCGTCTTTTCCCTGATTCCTGGTACCTGAATCCTGGAACCTACCTTTCACTTAATCCTTCATCCTTCATCCTTAATCCTTCATCCTCGTCCTTTGCCCTTTACCCTTCTGCCTTCATCTCAAAACTTTTCATCGTATCTGGTCCACAATTCATCGCCCAGTTTCCAGGCACGCTCCACCACTTTATTTCCCCACTCCATGGTGTAACCGGTCAGGAATTGGCGGGCTTTTTTCCTGTTTTTCTTCAGCAACTGCTGGGCCTGTTCTTCCACCTGTGCCTGGTTTGCCAGTAACTCGGCCTGCAGCGGCCGCCAGACGGCGGTTACATCATGCCGCATGTCCCCCCAGCGCTGAGCGGTGAGGGTTCCCAGCCGGTTAAAGGCCCACCAGGCACTCTGGCGGGTAAAGCCGTTGACCCGGCCGGGCGTTTTATAGGATTGGGGCAGGTCGGTAACACCGCAGTAAATGGGCACATAAATGGAGGTAGCCACATTATCAAATGCCAACCAGGTGACACCGCCCACTTCATCCGGCAGCCAGGCACGGGACTGGGTAATAGTGGCATACATGGTATACCAGCGGGCAATGGTGCGTTCGCCCAGCTTTCCCCATCCACCGTTTATTTTGAACAGCGTAAGCATATCATAGGGCATGAAGGGATTGGCCAGCGGCGAAATTTCGCACTGACCTTCCGGATGTTCCCATTTGATGTTTTTAACCGGATTGAAATCGGTATCTTCAAAGTAATCATGGAATATACTGATCAGTTTTGCCATGGTGACCTGTGAATCGGGCTTAACTGAAAAGGGAAAATTTTCGGCATTGCCATCCAGACCCAGGGAGGGAGCCAGCAGGTCAAATACCCGCCATTCCCGGCGCCGGGCCGCAAAGGAGGTGCGTCCTTCCGGATCGTAGGCATAACAGAATTCAAATACTCCCTGCTTCGGATTCCACCAGCCGCTGTCCTGTGCCACCCGGTAGATATTATCTGAGGCCATGAAAAAATCCGGATTGTTCAGATCGATCTGGCGGATGCGGCTGCCGTTAGCGTTAACAGTCACGTGATCATCGGGAACCCGTTGCGCTGCCCAGATTGAGCCCACCCGGTTCTTGCCCGGTCCAAGGATCTCGAAAACCCAGGCTTCGTTCTTATCGGCAATGGTAAGACATTCGCCTTCATCTATCCAGCCGTATTTAGCGGTGAGTTCACCTCCCAGCTTAACGGCTTCCCGGGCGGTGGTGCAGCGTTCCAGCATCAGCTGAACCAGCTGTTCGCAATCGATCATACCCGAATCGGAGTGAAGTGATTCGTGACCGCCGAAAGTCGATTCTCCAATGGCTAACTGATGATCGTTCATACATGGATAGGCGGTATTGATATACCCAAAGGTATACTCTACCTGCGGTATCTCCCCGCTGGGGACATATTTGTAGGCGGGCATGGCCAGTGAATCCTCATTGGCACGCCGCACCAGGGTTACCATGGATCCCCCGGCATGTTTCTGAGGTGCTTTGATATCCAGCCAGGACTGGGTGCGGTGGCTGTCGCAGGTGTGCGAGGTAGTAACCGAACCGTCGGCTGAAGCCTTTTTCCCCACCATGATGGTGGTGCAGCCATCCGGACGACCTCCTTCCCAGTCGGGTTTGGAGGAATCTGACGCCGGGAGTGCAACGAACAATAAAAATACCAGGGCGATTGATAAATAAACAATCAATAATTTACTTTTTTGGGTGAAAAACCTGCTCATGAATATATCCTCTCTTTATCTGCAAGGGTTAAAAGTTTAGCAATAAAGGTAAGGAATTCATGGTTTAGGCGCAACTGCTTTAAGATAACAGTGAAGGGGGTGTAAAGTTGATAGCATAGCGCAGAGCGCAAAGAAAGGTGTCAGGAATCAGGTACCAGGAATCAGGAAAATTACAAAGTACAAAGTACAAAATACAAAGTACAAAATAACTTAAGAGGAAGGTCCTTTAGCCTTTAGCCTTTGTCCTTTACCTTTCGTGGGAAGGAATTTATCCAATTTTAGACAATTCCAGAGGCGAGTCGGATGGATTACTTACACCATCATCAAATTCAATACGCCATCTTTCCGGCTGATTTTTTCTCATTATCTCATCAGCCAGGGAGAGATATGCCACTGCGCCGGGTGCCAGGGCATCCACCAGGATAACGGGTTTCTTCTCGAAGGCGGCATATCCGATAGCGGTATTTTTGGGGATGACGGTGTTAAATATCAGTTCCCCGAACATTTTGCGGGCTTCTTCAACCGTTCGCAATGAGGCTTTGGTATTTTTTTCATAAAAATTGAGCAGAATCCCCTCAATCTTTAATTCAGGATTAACTCCGTTTTTGATACGCTGAATCATATGCAGCAGCTTTTCCACAACTTTCAGTGAAAAATATCCGGTCTGCATGGGAATAAGCACTGAGTTGGCAGCATACAGAGCGGCTATGGTTAAATCATTGACTGCTGGCGGCGTGTCAATGATGATGTAGTCATAATCGATCTTACCCTTGGTAGCCAGATCGGCCAGTTTCCGTTTCAAAAGGATACGGTTCTTGGACATCTGCTCCAGACGGACTTCCTGTTCATGGGTAAAAATATTAGAGGGGATCAGGTCAAGATTGGGGATATCCGAATGATGGATAGCATCAATACAGTCATATGTACCCAGGAATATTTCGTAGATGCCGACCTTTATTTCTTGCTCCGTTAATCCCCAGGCTGCGGAGAGGGAACCGTTGGGATCCATTCCCACCGTTAACACCGATTTTTCGGCAATAGCCAGGCTGGCCGCCAGATTTATGGCGGTTGTGGTTTTGCCCACCCCTCCCTTGGGATTTGCGATGGTAATTATTTTTGCCACGTGACCCGGATCTGTTTTATCCATCATGCAATTTATAAAAACAAATTGCCGTTTACAAAACTATTATCGTTTTTTATTAGGAATAATTTAGAATAATTTGAGAAATAGGGCATGTTTTTTTATAAAAAATGCGTGAGAGTTATAAACCTGGAATGATTTTGCGTCCCGTTCGGGACATTGAAATAAGAACCAAATTATCTTCTCTAACTATTTCTTTAGAACAACTTGATGTAAAAGTATATAGTTAAACAAATCTCTCACCCGGTGAACATTGCTTAAGTAATGTCCACTACGTACTTCTTTGGCTGATAGTCTGCAAAGACGTCCTGAGGGATGGCCCAATAGTGTCCGGCCAATGTGATAAAAACTTTGTCAAATTTACTGGCAAGTAACCCGCGAGAAACATTTTTCAGGAAATACCTTATTTTTGCCTTTACCTGAAAGGTGAAATGTACGTTTAATGTGAAAGATATGGATCAAAAACATTTTGTGTAAAATTGACTAAATCCCTAAGATTCGAGATCACCAAATTTCTGAATACTTGTTCTTTTGCCTTGATGCAAAAGAACCAAAAAACCCGTCTGGCCGCCGGACAGGTCAAGACTGTCAGGAAAAATCTGGAAATTCAACGGTGCACCTCACTAAAATTCTTAAACTCCCCCGCACTCGACACAAAAATAGCTATTAAGTTTTTTTTTTGCATATGTTGAGTGCGGGGTCAGACAGAAAGAATTATTACGTTCGGTGCACCGGAATTTGTGGCGATTTTTCCTGAAGGTCTATCTTAACTGCAGCATATTTTTTAACTGGGCAGTAACGGACGGGTGGCCAGATGGGGGGGGAAATTAGGGGGGATAGAACAACGAAATCAGGTTGAAGGAAAATTAGCTCGAGGTTAAGGTTAGTTATAGGATGATAAATATGAAAACGATATGTCAAAACAGACGACAGATGTTATCATGACACCCTATTCATCTAGATAAAGAGGAAGGAGAAGGGCTCCCAGCATTACCAGGATCGCCAGGGAAAAGAACAGGTACCCCACCTGTTCCGCCTCGGGCAGAACGTTCAGTTGTCCCAACATATAAAACCAGTCGTGTTTGCCATTTCCCAGCAGCGGCAGTTTCCTGACCTGTGCATCGGCAGCGTATATACTGATGTTGATCAGGTTCTGTCCCAGCCAGAATATAAAAATCTGAACCCCGGTTCGATAACCGCTCCTGAAAAAATAGGCAGCCAGAAACAGGGGAAAGGTGATCTGCATAAAGGTTCCACCGGCTGCATGAATAAAATTTCCCAGAAACCCGAAGAAAAAATGTCCCGCTTCATGAATAATCAAATCCGCATTGTCAATAAGACTATAATGTCCCCGCGTAAAAACGAAATAGACAGCAAAGGGCAGCAGAAAGCCGGATGCGATCCATTTTTTTAAGGGCTTTGCTCCGGAATATGATAATAATAGGTAGCTCATTCTTTTGACTCTGTTGCCTGATTCTTTACTTTTAGTATCGAGAAAAAAATCCAAAAATCAAGGGTGCAGTTACCTGCGCTTTTCCAATGATCCGGAAAATATATTATTTTGGACAGCAATGATCCTGCATAAATCAAAACCACAGAGACACAATTAGCTCACATAACAAATTATTGTTTCAGAAAACTATTCCTTTCGTATTGTTATTAATCACTTCCCGGATAACAAATAAACTGCAAGTCAAATATGCCATCTTTCTATAGTGATACAAAATAGTAAGCATCAAAACGCAACACTATTTTACCTGTTCAATCATCTTAATATTTGGAAACTTATACCTTATGTGAATTCAGGAATTTTAAGACAGCAACGTGGGGAATTTAGTATCCATAAGATTTCTTCCATAAAATAATGTTTTGTGAATTAATCTGCTTAATAAAGATGACATCCTTCCGAGAATATAAAAATCGGTTATTAAATCTTTTCATGAATAAATATTCAAGGAAGGTTGATGAAAGCGATAAGGAACGGTTATTTAAGCGCCCAAGGACGGGGAAGCCGCTGTTTCGTAGTAAACAGGGATATCATTTATATTATAATTGCATCATTTTTGCTTTCTCTGTTGTGTGTGATTACATCGGCCAGGGGAGATGTTCCCCACCCGGATCTGAAGCAGAAAATTGAGCAGGGTGAGATTGAGGTTCCCTATTATCTCAAACACCAGGCGCAGCTGCTGCAGGAGGGCGT
Organism: uncultured Caldithrix sp.; assembly: GCA_964461135.1. Classification (GTDB taxonomy): domain Bacteria; phylum Calditrichota; class Calditrichia; order RBG-13-44-9; family RBG-13-44-9; genus RQOF01. The sequence continues at coordinate 11,298 of CAYWTB010000059.1, forward strand.
TAACTCACCTGCTATTCTGCCAGACGGCTCGCGTCCCTACGGACCGGAAAAAATTCCTGAAGCCAACTTTAATGCCATAGCCATCCTGATTGATTTCTCGGACAATACGGCACAGGTGAATCCGACTTATTTTGATAATCTTCTCTATGGAACCAGAGCAGGGACTGTGAGGCATTATTATAACGAGGTGACCTATGGTAATCTGACCATTGTCACTGTGCATATGCCCGGTTCCCTGGGCTGGATGAGCGCTCCCCAGACCTACGCCTACTACGTCAATAATAATAACGGATTCGGTTCCTATCCCCAGAATGCCCAGAAACTGGCCGAAGATGCAGTGGCTCTGGCCGATCCGTTAGTGGATTTTTCGCAATATGATAATGATCATGATGGGTATGTGGATGCACTTTTTGTTATTCATTCCGGACCCGGCGCGGAGTTCACCGGCAGCAACAGCGATATCTGGTCGCACAAATGGGCTACCCGCACCCCGCAAGTGGTGGATGGAGTTTTGGTGTATACCTACTCCATGGAACCGGAATACTGGCAGAATCCCGGGGATATGACCTGTGGTGTGTATGCTCATGAAATGGGGCATGCCGTATTCGGACTTCCCGATGTATATGACCGTGACGGAAGTTCCAGCGGCCTGGGCCGCTGGAGCCTGATGGCCGGTGGCAGCTGGAATGGGCCTCTGGGAAGCTCACCCGCCCATCCCGATGCCTGGAACCGCCTGCAGATGGGCTATGTTACTCCTGTCAATATTACCAGGGATACTGTCGGCTGTAATATACCCAATATTGAAAATAACATGGTGATGTATCGCCTGTGGAGGCAGGGAGCCACCGGAAATCAGTATTTCCTGGTGGAAAACCGTCAGAAAACCGGTTATGATGCCGCTCTTCCCGCTGCCGGTCTGTGCATTTATCATGTGGATGAATCGGTGGGTACCCAGAATGATAATGAGTGGTATCCCGGTCATACCGGTTCAGGCCACTACCTTGTGGCCCTGGAGCAGGCGGATGGTAACTGGAATCTGGAGAAAAATATCGACAGCGGAAATTTGGGTGATCCCTTTCCCGGATCCACAAACAAGACTTTCCTTGATTCTGTGACAATACCGGATACCCGGGATTACAGTTTTCAAACCACGCGGGTGGCTGTCCGAAACATCTCTGCCCCGGCAGCGGTGATGCAGGCGGATTTCGAGGTGAATGTGCCGCCGGCAGATCCTGACATACAGGTGCTGCCCGCCTCGTTATCCTTCACTTTGAGTGAAAATGATACGGCCAGCCAGCTTCTCACTATTTCCAATACCGGCGGCTTGCCCCTTAACTGGAGCATTTCGGAATCCAATCTGACTTCCCTTGGCAGACCCTTTGCGGAGGCTGACTGGCTGTCGGAAAATCCGGCATCCGGTACCATACCTCCCGGAGAATCCCGGAATGTTCGTGTAGCGGTGAATAGTGCCGGATTAACGGACGGCGGCTATTCCAGCGATCTGATTATTTCCAGCAATGATCCCGACAACAATCCGGTTACTGTGCTGGTATCGCTCAGCGTGCAAACCACGGTTATGAATGAGCCGCCGCTGGCGGCAGATGATGATGCCCAGCTGCGGGAAGATATGTCTTTGATCATTCCGGTACTGGCTAATGATCACGATCCTGACGGAAGTCTGGATGTCTCTTCGGTTCAGGTTGCATCGGATCCGGTACATGGAACAGCAGGTGTTAACAGCAGCGGAGAAATTGAGTATGCTCCCGACCCGGATTATTTCGGTACGGATCAGTTCACTTATACGGTTGATGATGACAGCGGTGCCACATCTAATGTGGCGGCAGTTCATATCACCGTGCTGTCTGTGAATGATCCGCCGGTTCTGGCGAATATTCCTGACGTTCGCTTTGATGAAGACGGACAATTCACCCTCCCCCTGAATCCCTATGTGTGGGATGCGGATGACGATACCCTGAATATTCAATTTAGCGGACAGGTAATTGAGGTGCTGAGCAGTTCAAATAAACCGGGGTTTGTGTCCCTGCCGGCACAACCCGGAGATCTTGAAATAACCATTGATCCCCAGACGCATGTAGCCCGGCTTTCTGCCAGCACCGATTCGTCCGGTGTTTTCCAGGTCGTTTTCTCTGCCATGGATGACAGCTCCTCGTCTGATACAGACACTATCCAGGTTACGGTTGATTCAATTAATGACCCGCCGCTGCTCTCGGCAATCCCCGATATGCAGACTGCGGAAGATGAGACCCTGACCGTTCCTGTGACCTACTGGTATCCGTTTGTGAACGATCCCGATACACCCGATGAAGAGCTGCAGTATACGGTTTTGTGCGGGAGTTGCCTGAATGTGATCGCCGGCGCCGGAGAATTTGAGATATCTGCAGAAGCAAACTGGTTCGGCCGGGACACCCTGTGGCTGGTGGTCAGCGATTCGGTGGCGAGCGATACCGCCGAATTTTATCTGAATGTTGAGCCACGAAATGATCCGCCACTCATTTCCGGACTGCCCGATTCATTGCATATGAAAGCAGATTCCTCCTGCACGCTTTGCGTGTGGGACTATGTGAAGGATCCGGAAACAGCGGTCTCCGCCCTGCAGTATCAGTTCACATACGAAACCGCACCCCTGCTGTTGTCATTCGGAGCAGCTTCCGGTATTCTGACTATCTCCGGCCAGTCCGGATGGAGCGGGGTGGCAGCGGTTTACATGACGGTGGAAGATGACAGCGGTGCGGCGGACCGGGACACCTTCCGGGTGTCGGTTGATGCCATAGTGGGCAGGGGCCATCTGGTGCTGGAAAACCTGCCGGATCATTATTTCCTTGAGCAGAATTATCCCAATCCCTTCAATCCGGCAACCACCATCCGGTTCGGACTGCCGCAGCCGAGCCATGTCCTGATTGAGGTGTACAATGTCAGCGGTCAGATTGTCGCGAAACTATTGGATGAATCTAAAGCAGCGGGTGTTCATGAAGTTACCTGCAATGCTGCACGGCAGGCCAGTGGCATTTATTTTTACCGTCTTTCTGCCACTCAGGCAGGCTTTGCTGGCAAATCTTTTGTCCACATGAAAAAAATGATTCTGCTGAAATAAGCATAAGGACCAAGGCTCAAGGCTAAAGGCTAAAGGCTGCTTCCTCTTAATGGAATTTCTATTTGGTATTTTGTGGCTTTCCCTTCATCTTTAATCTTTGTTCTCTCACATGGTGACCACTATGTGGTGATCTTGTTTTTATGCCAACTGCCAACTGTTTTTTTGTCCACGAATTACACGCTTGCCCGGCCTGCCCGCCTGCCTGCTGCCCGCCTGGCGTCGGACCAGGCAGGCAGGGCTTTAGACGGGCTTTAGACGGGAATTGCACAAATAATTATAAACCTATTTCAGAACGCCACACTGGATCCTGAAACCTGGTACCTTTAGCCTTTAGCCTTGAGCCTTTAGCATTGCACCTTTATCGTTTTTCCAGCATTCCCGATTCCCTGTCAACCTCCGGTTGACTCGGCCGGACTAAATCTTCCAGGATTTAGCCAGCAGCATAAATTTTTAAATCCGTTTTTTGTAATCTGAATCAAGGGGTGTAGGAAGCCTGTATCTTAATATGTCTGCAGATGGAAAGGACCACCATGCATGCTGCAGGTATAAAAATCAGAGGGTTTAAATCTCTTTTTGTCTTCCTTGTTCTTACCGTATCATGGCTGGGTTGCGACAGAAATGTAATCAGCCCGGTGGAAGAATTTGCGGTGCAGGGTACCATGACGGTGAGTACAGTGGATTTATCCGGTAATCCGGTGCAGGCCCCGGTATCCTTCAAGATCAGCCGGGAGGGGACATCCGGCACCGTTCAGGAAACATTCCCGGAAGTGTCGACCGTTTATTCTGACTTTGATGGTCATGCCACCCTATCCCGTACTTTTCATCTGAAATCCGGCGAATCTTTTAGTATCATTGCTGATGTATCCTCGGAAACCCATGAAAGCCTCACTTACTGGACGGCCTATTTCCGGTCGACGGATGCCCCCGCCAAAGAGGTAGAGGTACAGTTATCGGTTGTCAGCAGATGAATCAGTTGACGTTAACCGTAATATCTGTCTGAAACTTGTAACATTTCAGGATATTTTTAATGGGGTAGAGGGTTCGCGGGGTTTTCTGCCTGCGTCATGTTCATCATGGAATTTGCCACGATTTCAAAGTTATTCGTTCCGCTCATCAGATTTTCCAGCTCTTCGATGGTTACCGGCTTGCTGAACAGAAAACCCTGGTATTTATAGCATTGCTGAGTGTAGAGGACATACAGATGCTCCAGGTTCTCCACCCCTTCGGCAATGATATCCTTGTTCATATTTTTACCCAGCACAATGATGGATTCCACCAGTTTTTTGTGGACATGACTGAGGTTGATATTTTTAATAAATGAGCGGTCGATTTTGATGATTGACACCGGAAATTTCTGCAGATATTTCAGGGAGGCAAATCCCACCCCGAAATCATCAATGGCTATTTTCAGGCCTAATTTTTCGATATCGGTAATATTCTGCAAAACCTGAATACCTTCATCCAGGAAGCTGGTTTCGGTGAGTTCCAGATGAAGATCTTCAGGATCAATGTGGGTGTTTTTCATAATCTGCTCAATTTTTGGCACAATATCCGGTGATTTCATCTGCTTGGCAGAAAAATTGACAGAGATAAAAAGAGGTTTGTCAATCCTCTTCACCATGGCTTTAAAATCCTTCAGGGCTTTGAACAGAACCCAGTCTCCCAGGGGACAAATCAGATCGGTTTCTTCGGCAATGGGAATGAATATATCGGGCGAGACATTTCCCAGATCCGGATTATGCCACCTCAGCAGGGCCTCGCAGCCGATTATACGGTATTCCTCATCCATCCGTTTTTCCACAATCGGCTGGTAGAGAATTTTAAACTGCTCATCATAATGGTTTTCCTGAATGATGAAACGCAAACTATTTTCCATATCCAGTCTTTTCTGATACTTTTCGGTCAGATCTTCCGAGAAGAACTGGAAGCCGCTACTTTTTGTTTTTTTTGCATTTTTAAGAGCATTGGTGGCCCGTTTAAACAGTGTCTCCCGGTCATTTCCATCCTTGGGGGAAAGGACAATACCGATACTGACGGTCAGATAGTTGCTCTTTTCATCATTCATTTGATAGGGCTGGGAAAGTTCATTGATAATTTTTTCAGCGATGCGGCTGGCATCGTACTCATAATTCAGATTTTTCAGTATAACGGCAAATTCTTCACCGGTCATTCGGTAAACATGATCGGATTTACGGATCACTTTGTTAATCCTTTTAGCTACTTCCATCAGACAGAAATCAGCCCATCGGTGTCCGTACGAATCGGAAAACACTTTAAAATTGTTGACATCACAAAGTAAAATGGCGTTGATGGCGGGGTCCTTTTCCGTGTAATCGAGTAATTGATCAACGCTTTCGAAAAATGCTTCCCGGTTTTTCAGTCCGGTCAATTTATCATGATACACCAGGTATTTCAATTCCTTCTGAGCATGAATCACCGAGGTCAGGCTGTTCCCAAACAGGCATACGGCCGCCAGCTGGTCGCTGTTTTTCGAGGAGAATAAAGGCTGAAAAATTCTCCTATAGTATAATGTTTGATTTTTACCGGGAAAATAGAGTTTTTCAGTGAACTGTACAACGGTTTTTTTCTCCAGCACTTCCGTGAAATGTTCTTTTCGTTTCTGAAATGAATCATGCTGAATTCCAAGCAACTGGCTGTAGAACAGGTCGTCCTTACCGATTATTTCTCGGGAAATTTTCGAATCAGCTGTATATCGATCGTTAACAAACTCATAATTCCCTTCCAGGTCATATACGGCCACCTCAATGGGCATGTTCTTATAAATATCATACGAATCCTGAAATATCAGTTCTTTCAGACGGGGAAGATTGGCTCTGAGCTTTTGGAATTTATTGCGGAAGGGGTGAGAATTGTCTCGCATATATTCTAATCACAATCCAAATGGTTTAATTCACTGTCCTTGTTTAAAAAGAATCTGTTATCCTAATAATCGACAGATTTTCTCAGACTTGACCCGGAAGTTCGAGAATCTATGTTTATACAAACCAATTATTACCTTTCTTTGCCGGATAGGCAGAAGAGTATCAATTCTCCCTGCTTCCAACGATCTGATATACCGTTTGAAATGAAAGTGTCAATGGTCTATATTTACGGATAAATACCGGAATTACGTTCGATAAAGTTAATTACTGAATTAAATTGAAAAGGTTTATTCATGAAAATTCGTGATTTACTGAAATTTAAAGACGCTAAAATTCACCAGACCACCCGGGATACCAGACTGTCTCTGGCCATAGACTCGCTGAATTATTATAATATCGGAGCGCTGCTGGTGATGGACGGCAAAAAATTAGAGGGAATTGTAACGGAACGGGACATCCTGCATGCCCTGTCCCGCCATCGTGAGAAATTTTTGGATCTGAAAGTATCCGATATCTTGACCAGAGAAGTAATTACCTGTCAGGCAGATGACACCCTCACCACTGTTATGAATAGCATGAATGAAAGACATTTTCGCCATTTCCCTGTGATGGACGGGAATATATTGTTGGGAATTATATCCATAGGCGATGTTGTAAAAGGAATTCTGCAGCAGCAGCCGGATGCAGTCACCTTCAGAGAACCCGTAAGCGGAAAGAGGAAGAAACGTTACTGACCTGTTCAGGTCATTTTTTCAGAGCCGTCAACCGGGAGTGCAATTGATTTAATTTGGAGGTATTCTGATTGAAAAAAATAGACAGTAAGGTTCAGTTAAATAACGGAATTGAAATGCCCTGTTTCGGTCTGGGTGTCTATCTGGTCCATCCGGGCGGGGAAACCCGCCGGGGCGGTACAGCACGCTCTGAGTATTGGTTACAGGCTGATTGATACCGCAAAGCTGTATGATAACGAAGGGGATGTCAGCAGGGCAGTCCGGGAAAGTTCTGTGCCCCGGTCCGATATCTTTGTCACCACCAAGTTGTGGAACAGTGATCATGGCTATGATAAAGCCATTAAGGCGTTTCACCATGGCCTGGAAACCCTGCAACTGGATTATATTGATCTGTACCTGATTCACTGGCCGGTGGAAGGTTTGCGGCGGGAAACCTGGCGTGCGCTGGAAACAGTTCTGGAGGAGGGGAAATGCCGGGCTATCGGTGTAAGCAATTATACCATCCCGCACCTGCAGGACCTGCTGGATACGGCCCGAATAGTGCCGGCGGTTAATCAGGTGGAATTCAGTCCCTTTTTATATCAGAAAGAGCTGCTGGAATTCTGCCGGGATCAGCGGATTCAGCTGGAGGCCTACAGCCCGCTGACACGCGGTAAAAAATTAAGTAATGAGATCATCCGGACCATCGCCGCAAAATATGCGAAAACCGCCGCCCAGATAATGATCCGTTGGGCCCTGCAACATGAGCTGGTGGTGATTCCAAAATCATCCCATCCGGACCGCATTTGGGAAAATGCCGATATATTTGATTTCTCAATATCAGAGGAAGATATGGTGACACTGGATGGTTTAAATGAAAATTTCAGAGTATCCTGGAACCCAACCGGTATTCATTAAAATAGTAAATTGCAGATCTGAATCGGCATGGGGTAAATGTATGAAAAGAAAAAATATATCTTCCGGTACAAAGTGGGAACCTGTGGTGGGCTATTCGCGTGCCGTTAAGGTGGGGAATCAGGTGTTTATTGCCGGTACCACCGCCACCGGCGAAGACGGCAGGATTGTGGGAATTGGAGATCCCTACGAACAAACAATCCAGATTATAAGGAACATTGAATCAGCGCTGGAAAAAGCGGGCGGTGCGCTGCATCACGTGGTGGCTAACCGCATATTTGTGAAGAACATAAGTGACTGGGAGCATATTGGCCGGGCACACTTGGAATTCTTTCAAGCCATCCGGCTGGCCGTTACCATGGTGGAGGTGAGTGCCCTGGTAACACCGGAAATGCTGCTTGAAATTGATTCCGTGGCTATTCTGGACGAAGATTAATCTGCTTAATTCACATAAGGGGCTAAAGCCCAAATATATTGGATTCTTTAATCCCCGGTGCAAAGACCGTATCATTTAATTTTCTATAGTTTTTATCATATGGTTTCAAACTATTTTTATTTTAGACCGGATAACAGGATTTAGCGAAGTCAATGTATTAATAAATCATTTATTTTTATATCTTTAGATGGTTTAGGCAAAAATTTTAAATAATTTAAATAACATCTTTTTCATCCTGTTAATCCTGTCATAATCTTTTTCTATAGACATCACCTGATACATTATATCGTTTTTCGTGAATTTAGCAGGTTAAAACCCGGTTTCCAGGGTAAGGGTAAAGTTGCGTAAGGGGGCCAGCGAACCGACCAGGTCCACGTAGTAATATTGCAGCACATTGTTGATCTGCAGGGTGAAACGCACCGGAAGGCGGGAAAGTTGAAAGGGGACAGCTATTCTTATATCAATTACATGTGCATCCACGCGCTGGTCTGCATCCGGTATGAGCACCAAAAATTTTTCATCAATCCGGTCATATTTTTTTATAAAACGGTAATCCAGAAAGAGTTGCACTTTGCCCAGGCTCAGCTGATTGTACAGATATAGCAGGTGTCTGGGACGAAACCTGAGAAATTGCAGGGAATCCAGATCCCAGGGATTCACATAGGTATAGGATATTCGTGTTTCAAAAATGCCCGGAAAAATCCCTGCGGAAAAAACCACTTCAGCACCCTGAATCTCTGCCCTGGTGATATTCTGAAACTGGACCTGCCCGCTTTCCAGAAATTCCCCCTCTATTAAATCCCGGTAACGGTTGTAAAAGTAGGCTGCATCTATATTAAACCGATCACTGAAATTATGATTCATGCCGACTTCATAGGAGATGCTTTTTTCCGGCCGGAGAGATGTGTTGGGGATAATCTGAAAGCCGCTGGCCGTAGTGGAGGTGAAAACCTCGGCAATGGAAGGCGCTCTGAATCCCAGCCCAAAGGAGGAGCGGAAAGTGGTTGCCGGATCAAGACTGAAGGTTACTCCCAGCTTGGGATTCAGCTGACTTTCCGATGTAACTGAATCCATATCGAAATAATCTGCCCTGGCCCCGGCAGTAAACCTCCATGCTGCTGAAAGGGGAACTTCCAGCTGCAGATAACCGGCAAAACTGTTTCCGGAATGTTTCCCGAAAATATTCGATTCCGCGTTATTTAAGGTTCCCTCCATCCCCAGAGCCAGCAGGGTGGAATGGATGCGGGAAGAATATTGTATCTCGCTGCTTATATTGCGGGATGTGGATTTATTTCCCGCAGCAGCGGTAATATTATCGGTAAATTGATTGCGGAACCAGATCCCTCGAATGGTCAGGAACTGGTTTCTTCCCAGGAGGTAACGGTACTGTCCGCTGATATAGCTGCGTTTTGATATCACCTCATCACCCAACTGATCTAGAGCCGGTTGCAGGGCGCGGTCCAGGTCCCGCCAATACAGAAAGTTCTCCCGTTTCTGGTACATGTAATTTCCGGAAAGGGTGAGTTCCTGGTAAGGGGATATCCACCACTGAACCTTACCATTTCCCGAATAACGTTTTCGCAGATCATTCTGACGGTAGCTGTCATCCCCGGCATAGGAGCCGCCCGCCTGAATTCCTGCATTTCCAATCCTGCGGCTTACAAAACCATTTATACCATTGAAAAAACGTCGGTTAGCGGACCAGTTCCATTGATCATAAGCACTATTGGAATAGAGCCCCTGGTAAAGTTTCGCATAAAAGAAGGGAGATTTGTCAATATCCCTGGTGATAATATTGACTACCCCGCCCAGGGCGCTGGATCCATAAAGGGCAGAGCCCGCACCTTTCATCACCTCCACCCGTTCAATCATATAAGTAGGCAGCGCCTCGTAATTAATCTCCCGGGTATCCCCGGTAAGGAATGGTATGCCATCGAGCAGGAACAATACCCGGCTTCCCACCCCTCTGCTGTAGCCGGAAGAACCGCGGATATTCATTTGTGAGGCATTCATGTTCACACCGGGCACATACTGCAGCGCCTGATCTATGGTGACAGTGTTGCGAAGCTCCAATTCCCGTCGGCTGATAAGGCTCAGACTTACCGGCACATTCTGCATTTTTTGTTCATATTTGGCAGCGGTTACTACAATGGCTTCTCCCGAGACCGGGGCTATTTCCATTCGTACCGTGCCGATATCTTTTACTTCCCCCGGGGCCAGAGTAACTGTTTTTTCCACCGGGCGGTAACCGAGCATAACAAAATTCAGCGCGAATTCCCCTGCAGGCATCTTCTCAATAATAAAATAACCATCCAGATCCGTGGCTGCCCCCAGCACCGTTCCCTGAACGGATATAGCGGCACCCGCCAGGGGGGAATTCTTCTCATCCACTACCCGTCCCTTCACCTTCTGTGTCTGTGCCGAAAAGGCGATACCGATCTGAGTGATGAAAGCCGCCAGAAAAATATAAATGGAATACTTCATACCTGTTTAATCCGAACTATAAATAACAAAAAAAAACAACTGTTTATTTAGCTCGCTTATTGAAATATCAAATACTAATAAATCTCTGTTTCCTCCGTGATTTATCTGTGTTCTCTGTGTGAAAAATCCTCTCTGCCGGGAAGAAAGACAGTTCGGAAATCCGGATAGTAATAAACATCAAGCTTTTAAAAGCGCCGAAATATGACAAAAGGCAGTTGATCAATAAAATCTAAGGTCTGAAGAGTACACTGTCAAAATCCGCTAGAATGTTGATATTTTCCAATTGCTGTCCTTCGGCCACCACCACAGGTGTGGGACCCGTATCCACTGCTGACGTGTCATAATTACCCACCACCTGCCAGTCCTGCAGGTAAATGGGCCCATACTGCTGGGCTACCGTAAAATATTTATAGGTTCCCGGATTTAAGACAATTCGGTAGTTTAGGCTGTCCACATAAAAGGGGAGTCGGGCGGAATCAGCCGGTGCCGGATAAATAACTACTCTTCCCGAGAGAAATTCCGACTTAATATCAGTAAGAGGATAATCCAGGAATAACAACAGGCGCAGATCAAAAATACTGTCGGGTGGTGGCCAGTTCTGAAAATAGACCGTACCGGAGATGCTGGTTTTTTTTGCCTGGGGTTCCGAAGGAGCCAGCCCACGATCGCAATTAACGGAAATCAGAAAAACGACGCCCCATAAAAAAAAAGCACTCTTCATAAAAGCTCCGGCATCATGCCCCAATGTAATATGATTTTCAAATTTCGTCAAGACTTAAATGGCCGATTTGTTTTGCCGGGATCAATCAGCCGTTTTCTCTTAACTATCAAATGTTTATGACGATTAATGAATTTTAGTATTATTACGGAAACGGATGATTCTCCTGGATCATTAAGATGACCACGAAAAAAAGTGACATCACACTGGGCTTACTGATTTTCCTTCTGAATTTTACTCTGGCAGTCTATGAAAAATGGTCCGCCACCGATCTCATCTGGGGGTTGTGGATATCCAGCCTTACCCTGGGTTACGCTTACATTCTGATAACAATATTCGGGATGTTTATCCGGGGTGACCAGCCGGCATTAACCGGAATCCGTTCCCGACAGTCAAAAACCGGCCAGCCGGTTATCGGCCTGAATATTTTCTTTCTGCTGATCATACTATTTATTACCGGTTTTTCAAAGATCACGTTTTTTTTCTTCCTGGTGGTGTTGCTCAGCATTGTGTTTGCCCTGGATGCCCAAACCAGAGAAAAATATGGATTGAATTTTCTACCGGACAGCCGGCATTTCATCTCCCGTATTCTTATCAATCTCCCTGCAGCACTTTTTATGCTGGCGTTTTTCTCGTTCCATTTCATCTTTTTTCATTTTGTCCACAGTATATTTCTGAGTGGATTTTTCCCTCTTTTGAAGACCTCTCCTTTCGATTTGAACCTGAATGATATGAGCGGCTATTTCCTGCACCTGATACAGTTCACCATCAGCCGTTTCTGGATATTCATTGCACTCAGTGCTTTCTCCCGCCGGGAATTATATGTGAATGCTTTTAAAAGTGGGGCAACCCAGGGTATGATTGTTCCCTATAAAAATGTGGCCCGCATGCACCTTACAATTTTTGTGGTGGCATTTTTATCCTTCGCAGCTCCGGGGGATTATGTGCTCTATTTTATTTTCATCATATATTTCCTGCCCATTGGTCCGGTACTCAGGTTATTAAAATGGTCCGCGGTAAGGGCAGAAGTATCCGGCTCCCCGGCTGATTAAACCCCCTGGTCCGGTTTAATTCGCAAAAACATCCCTTTGTTGACTCCGGTAATTACCGGAACCTTTTATTCAGTTTTCCATAAAATGATTTCAAATATGGATAATTCACAGCACGAGGACACCAGGACAATAAATTAAAAATCATAATAATTGATAAGTGTTTTGGATTTTCAGAGGAATCAATAAAATTGATATGATTCTCTTGCGACCTGGTTTATTCACAAAATACGATATAATGTATCAAAGTTGTTGTATTCTTAGAAATTAAATGGCAGCGGTCTTCAGACCGGGGATAAAAGAATCTGGTATATTTGGGCGTTAGCCCCTATTTGAGAATTAAGCAGGCCAAATCTTTGAATTCCCGGTTCTCCGCAGATGTTGTGTAATATTTTTAAATCATACAGGTCCCTTATCTTCTTGAATCGGATCAGAGTTGCGAGATATGCTATGATAAATCGTATCAAACCCGCTCCCGGCCAGGAATCTGTATGGGATTATCCCCGGCCGCCCCGCTGTGAAAACTTTTCCGGACATATAGAGATTTTTTTTGCCGGTGAAATTATCGCGGACAGCTGGAATTCAAAACGGGTGCTGGAAACCAGCCACCCGCCGGTCTATTATCTCCCGCCGGAAGATGTTCACATGGAGTATCTGCATCCTGCCAGGGACAGTTCATGGTGTGAATGGAAAGGTGCGGCAGCCTATTATGATATTCAGGTCAAAAAGAAGCGGGTGGAGTGGGTGGCCTGGTGCTACCCGGATCCCGCTGCTGATTTCAGGGAGCTTAAGAATTATATTGCGTTTTATGCGGCTCCCATGGATGGTTGTTTTGTTGATGGAGAGCGGGTTGTCCCCCAACCGGGAAATTTTTATGGCGGCTGGAGGGAATATTACCGGTCCGTTCAAGGGAGAGAACGGTAGCCGATTCTGGTAAAACCAGCCGTTGTTACATTCCGGATCTGGCTGAGTCCGCCGGTTTTTTGCAGTGCTCCCCGGGATTTATAAAATATTTCCGGCAGGTGGAAAACCAATTGTTACTATTCAGAGATTCCATCATCTAATCCATTATGATCAGAAAAATGAATTTTGAAGCAGTTTTTACACTCATAAAAAAGGAGGAATTGATGATCGGGCGGTATTTTTCTGTTTTTATCGGCATGTTAGTAATTTTATTCCTCAACATATACCCTGTTTCATCTGCGGAGGCTGACCAAATGTCAATTTATGATTTCACGATGAAAGATATTAACGGTAAGGATGTGAAGCTGGGTCAATATAAAGGAAAGGTATTGCTGATTGTCAATGTGGCCAGCAAGTGCGGTTACACCCCGCAATATGAGGGTCTTCAGAAACTTTATATGAAATATAAGGATAAGGGCCTGGTGGTACTGGGTTTTCCGGCAAATAATTTTGGAAATCAGGAACCGGGTACCAATCAGCAGATTCAGGAATTCTGCAGCGTTAATTATGATGTGACATTTCCAATGTTCTCGAAAATATCAGTGAAAGGGGATGATATAAATCCACTGTATGAATACCTGACATCCAAAAAGACCGATCCTGAGTTCGCAGGGGATATCACCTGGAATTTTAATAAATTTCTGGTCGGTACGTCCGGAAAGATCGTGAATCGTTTCGCTTCCGCTGATAAACCGGAAAGTGAAAAGGTGGTCAGCGCCATAGAGAAGGCCCTGAAGTAAAAAAAGTGACACACTCCTTTCCCTTGTCTCTGGATGCTGGCTAAACCATGGACGGTTTAGTCCCGACGAGACGACTGGAAGGAGTCAGGGTCGTCGGGAATGCTGGATAAAGGATAAAGGCCCAAGGCTTGATACCTGTTTCTTTTTCCATTTTCCTTTTTCCCTTTTCCCTGTTTGATCTCAGATTATTGTGAAACCACGGACGGTTTCATCCCGATTTGTTTTCCGGAGGAAAACGTATTTTTCGGAAATCTTGTTTTTCTGCAGACTGCCGACTGAATCCTGAAACCTGGCACCTTTCTTTAACCCGGCACCCGCTTCCTTCAATCGGCTTTATTGAAGGTAATTTGTCTCATAAATGCCGGATATTTTTCCATCACACCCTCTTTATCGCTTTGATTCCTCCTTAGTATGAGAAAATATTATACATATAAAACCATTCATGATGTCGAAAATGCTGAAATGCCTGCAAAATAAGGCATTTTAGAGGTGGCACTTTTTTTGAATGAATTAATTATAGAAAATATCATAAAAGAGGAAAATCATGGGCAAAGGCGAAACATTGTTTACTCTAGGTGCGATCATCATGTTGTCTGTTTTAGCCATTAACGTGAATAAATCTTTTACTGAAAACAGCGATTATTTTAATCAAACCAGATATGAGCTGGAAACCATATCCATTGCCAACTCTTTTATTGAAGAAGCCTCGCAATTGCCGTTTGATGAACAGAGCTGGGATTCCACCAAGGTGGAAAAAGTGGCCACCGATTTTACCCAGGTTTCAGATCTGGGGCCGGATGCGGGTGAGAGCAATATCGACCTGTTTGATGATTTTGATGATTATAATGATTTCATGAAAGCCGAAACCACCATGCAGAATGTTTACAACATTTCCTGCCGGGTTGTCTATATTCATCCCGATTATCCGGATTCGTCCATCTCCACCCGCAGTTTATATAAAAAGTTGATGGTTACCGTGAAAAATACGGTAAACACTGACAGTTTATCCCTGAGTTATGTGCATGGGTTCTGGTATTTTAACTAATTAAAGGGAGAACGGGTTATGGCGGTTATGCTGGATATCATGAGCTCAATTTTTATTGGTGGATTTATTATCCTGATGTCATTCGGGATTCTGGATTCTACCAATAAGTTTTTGTATTCCCACAATGATGATCTCATTGTGCAGGAAAACCTGACATCGATTAACAGTATACTTGAATATGATATGAATAAAATGGGTTTCGCCGTACCGGAAGGGGAAAATGTTATCCTGCTGGCGGATACCAGTCATATCAGGTTCTGTGCTGATCTGAACCGTGACTGGCATCCTGATACGGTAGAATATTATGTGGGTTCGGAATCGGAACTGGCTAATACCACCAATCCTGATGACCGGTTTCTCTATCGCAAAGTAAACAATCAGCCGGTTTCCGGAATGATAGTGGGAGTTGTGACTATTTTCCGTTTTGATTATCTCACCCAGGACCGCCAGCCGGTGGATATTTCCAATTCCTATAACTGGAAATCCATAAAAATGATCAGAACCACCATGCGGATTGAAAATCCAGCGGTGTACAGTGATGACAAAAATCCCAATAAAAATGAGTACCGTACTGTTTTCTGGCAGGAAACCAACCTGGCCTCAAAAAATTTAAGGAGGTAATTTCATGGGGGGTAGAGCTGCATTACTGATCGTATTTGGATTGACTTTTCTCTTTTCCGCTTACCAATTAAAGACCGGCAGCATATCCAACCGCGCCGCCGATAATTTAGCCGGGTTTTATTCCAAGAAAGTTGCTCACCAGATTGCCGTCAGTGGTCTTAATATTTCGGCTGCGAAGCTTTATCAGGACAATACCTGGCGCGGACCCATGACTAATATTCCGTTTCGTAACGGAAATTTCAGCCTGGGATTTTCGGCAACTGGCGATACCCTTGCTGTAGGGTCCATGGCGGATTATCACGGGATAAAAGATACGGTGGTGGCCTATTTTTCACTCTCCAATCCCTATACCAAATATACCTTTTTTACCTTTCAGGAAAACGGTGTAAGCTGGGCACCCGGTGACACGGTGTGGGGACCGGTTCATACGAACTCCACTCTTAATCATCAGAATGATAAATCCATTGTTTTTAATGGAAAGGCTACCGCAGGGAAGGGCATTTCCGCACCCCCCAAAAATGCCAAAACCCAGTTTTTGGGCGGGTATGAGGTGGGGGTTTACGTTCCCCAGGTATTGAATATGACTGATCTGATTACTGCCGCAACCGCGGCAGGGTTCTCCTCACCTAATCCTGCCGATACTATTAAATTCGAATTCAATAATGACGGAACCCTGGATGTTTATCGTAATTCCACCAAAATTCATGATGATGTTCCCTTTTCCGGTATAACCACCAATGGTGCCATCTATTGTGCCGGTCCCATAGTTATTTACGGACCTGGTCCCGTGAATACACCGCCCAGGGGAATTACCATCGGAACCGCAAAAACCATTGATCTTCTTAACACCATTCAGTATGCAGATGACCCGTTAAGCAATCCCAATTCCGATGATTTGCTGGCTCTGGTGGCCTGGAATGATATTATCTTTCATAATGCTGCCATGTCTGACTGGGATATGCAATGTGTTCTCATGAGTATTGACGGATCACTCACTGCGACTGACATGAATAAAAACGGCAACTTTAATTATCTGGGCAGTGTGTATCAGAAGGATCGTGGAAATGCCAAAATGTTCCAGAGTTTTGAAAAGAAATACCATCATGATGAGCGGCTTAACAATATATCGCCACCGTTCTATCCCGGTGCTTCGGATCTGCAGCTGCTAGCCTGGTGGGAGTGAGACGTGCTGGATAACAGGGTAAAGGGTAAAGGCCCAAGGCCAAAGGCTCAAGGATCAAGGCATAAGTTATAAGGTAAAGGGTTAAAATGTCCCGTCCTGAAATAGGTTGACAGTTTTATCAGAAGAAAGAAAGGAGGAATCA
>CAYWTB010000060.1:0-27757 GCA_964461135.1 uncultured Caldithrix sp.
AAATTAAGGGGAGGAACCTTTTCTTTTAAATTTCAACTAAAAAAAAGATAATGCCGACTATTCTTGCAAGTTTTTAGTGCAGGACTGAGCCGTTAATTTATAAATATATAGTGTGATTTACAGGATTTAAATTAATATTTGAACCTGTTAATCCTGTCCCAAATTTATGGTACCGTATTTGTGATCTGCTGTACTTAGTTTGGTTAATGAAGCGAAGAATGGATCGATATCTTTAATAATTTCACAAAGCGAGTCATATTTATTTCCAAAATATTTCAGCCAATTTCGAAAATCATCAATAGCATTGGGCCTGCGTCTACGTGCATCGATAAAATGAAAGAAAATACTTCCTACGGACTTTTGTGGTAATTCCTTTACAAAATCCTGAGGTTTGGAAACCGTCTTTTTGGTATCAAAAACAACAATTTGGGGACGAAAAAATTCGAACTGATTATCGTGGGGCGCATTGGGGGAGTAATCAATTTCATCCAATCTTTCTTAAATGATTTCATGAAACTCTTGTCTCAAACTTTCCAGATCGGGAAAATCTTTTGTATCGATTAAACTCAGCCTTTCCACTAAAACTTTGTCATGAAGCGCATGACGAACCCAAATAGCAAAATCATTAGGGTATTCAGGGTCATCAAATTTGGGTCTAAGAAACCCACCCCAAAAGTGGTCATATATAGATCCTAAATCGACATCTCTGAATATAGCACGAAGCTCTCGAAGATTGCCGGCTCGGTTATATTTTTTGTTATACAACGGGGAGATGCCTCTCTTTTCAGGCCGGCTGACCGTATAGACGGCGAGTATGACCGGCTCCTGCGGCTTGCATCTATTCAGGGCGTGGAAATTCTGGCATACCGGGCTCAGGTCTCTCTTGTTCAGATATCTCTGCTTAATCCGTTGCCATACGAATTATAGCCAACCGGCATAATGGATTAAGAAAACAATTTCTATTAGAATTTTAATGCTGTGATCTCTATATTTGCATGTTCTTAAAAAGGAGGTATTTTATGCTGTATCACAAAAAAATGATTTCATTTATCATTATTGCTGTTTTTCTGTTCGGCAGTCTGGCCAGGGCAGCCGGTTTTGAAGGTAAAATTGTCAATCGTGACATTTCAATTCCTGCATATGCATTTCCTTCTCTCGGTGAGATAGAAAACACCGACTCCGATGCCTATCGGTCCGCAGTACAGGAACTTTTTAAAAAATCCCCCGATGAGTTAAAACAAATGGCACAGGCCAATGGGGGAGGAGACGATATACAGGAAAGTATTTCCACTATTTATATCAAGGGCAGCAAATTCCGGATCGATAGTGAGGAGGAGGGAGAAAAGCAGAGTATCATTTACGATCTTAATACAAAATCCATGAATATAATTCAATGGGATTCCAGGGTGGTAATAACTTCCTCGCTGGACGAACTGAAACAGGGATTAAATGAAATGATCCCGGAGATCCCTGAAATGGAAAATCCTGATGTGTCCGAAGAGAAAAGCCAGTTTTTCATGAAAGCTGCCGGAAAAACCAGGAAGATCAATGGTTACTCCTGTGACCTTTATACGGGAATCAATGATGAAGGTAATTACACTAACCTCTGGATCACTTCCGAAAATCAGGTTTTATTCGATGCCTTTAGAAATATGATCACGGTTATGCAAGAATCCTTCGAAAAAGGCAAGATGCTTGGTGAAGAGGAAAAATTCTTTATCGAAAAGAAGGCGGTTGATATACTGAATATGACCGCCTCTTCATTCGATATTGATATTCAGGAAATGAAAGATATTCAGGCACAATCACTCTCTGACGATCTTTTTAAAATTCCTGCCGGATTTCAGAAAATCAATGCTGCGGAAATGATGCAGCAGCAGATGGAGATGTATAAAAACCAGCACTAAAAACTCTATTTGATTAAGACACCGGCGTGGCCAGGGTTAATCCGGCTACCCGGGCCGCGCCGTTTTTTTTCAGAACACGGGCACACTCATTCAATGTGGCCCCGGTGGTAACTACATCATCCACCAGAACGATTTCTTTACCGTCTATATTCTGCGGCTTTAAAACCCTGAAGGCGTCATGAACATTTTCCCGGCGGTCTTCACGGTCCAGTTCGGTTTGGGAGCGGGTGGGTCGAGACCTCACGAGTGCCCGGTTTGACAGCAGGTTTTTTCGGGAAGTGAAAAAACCACGGGCAATACTGCAGCTCTGGTTAAAACCCCGTTCCTTTTGACGTGCCGGGTAAAGGGGAACGGGAAGAACCATCTGCACTCCGGGGAACAATTCAGAAGCAGTTACCTTTTCTGCAGCCAGCCGGGCCAGATGTTGCCCCAGCCTTTCAAATTTTCCATACTTAATCTGATGGATAAGGGTTTGCAGGGGAGAATTGAACTCAAAACACACTAGCAGGGAGTCCAGGAAGCAAGGTTGAAGTCTTTCCAGAATGTCCTGCCGGATGAATTCCGGAGATACCGGGTGAAGTTCTTCTGCACACGCCGGGCACAGATTTATCCGGTTATACTTCTGCTCCACCGGATTTTGACATACCAGGCACAATGGGGGATAAAGCAACTGCATTATCCCCTCCAAGGGTGATGACAACCAGTGTAGCTGCATGATAAAAACCCCGTATTTTAGCGGGGTGGAAATTGTTTATTTAAAATTTATAACTGAATGACAATCTCGGTTCAATTCGTTCCACCGGTTTGTATTCGGTTACCCCCTGGTCATTAGTCGTTTTTACCCAGTACCAGTAATAAGTGGTGGACAGTACCAGGAAAAAATTCAGGCGATATCCTACTTCCGCTGCCAGTAACGCGCGGTTATCCAGCGTTCGGAAATCTTTAAATGTTTCAATTCCCCGCTTATCATACCATGCCCTTAATTCAAATTTGGGAACCAGGTCCGGTGCCAGAGCTTCCAGATGTACCTCTCCGCTTCTCTTAACCCCATTCAATCGCTGATAACTGCCCCGTAATGTCACCTTATTTATGATATGCCCTGCCAGTTGACCATAATAGCCTTCTTCTTTTTCAGTATTCTCCAGCCGGTTAATCTGGGCATCGGGGTATTTAAATGGATCCAGTTCACGTTCAAGATCGAAGAAAGGTCCAAAAAAGTTGGGAACAAACTGTTTACCCAACCATCTTTTTTCAAACTTGGCAGACAGGGCAAAAAGGCCGACAAATTCCGGAAATATCACATTAATTCCGGCACCCTGCCCGTGACCGAACTCCTCAAACTTTCCGTAGTCATAATAAATTCCCGATTTGAGCAGCGGTGTATCCAGAAAAACAAGATCCGTACCCAGTCCATAAGCAGCCAGGTGCTTCGTCTCTCCCGGAATTTCCCAGGATGCGTATTTATCCGCATATACATAGGTTGCATATAAACGCCAGTTTTTAAGGACAGGTACATCCGGATTGATAATCCTGATGGGACGGAAGTACAGATTCCCACCCACCATTTCCAGATTAAGCAGATTGCTGGTCACGGATTCAAAACCGAATTTTCCAAAATCGATGTCCAGTGCCAGACCCCATTTTCGTTTATCATAATTGGAGGCATTGGTATAATTCCACAGCAGGAAACCGTTCGCAAGAGAGGACATGACGAGTGTTCCGGCCCTGGCATAGAAGGGATCATATTTCTGACCGAATCTGACATATCGGATTGCCCTTAAAATTCCCGCACCCCCTTTATACTCATCCGTCCTCAATTTGAAATTATTGTTATTATCCATAAGGAACTGCAGAAAAATACCGATGCCTACTTTTCCCAGGGCGAACTCGGGAGCTAGGGTTATTGTTGTGTAAGGTTCTCCGTCAATCCAGGTCATTCCAAGACCACCAGTTAGGTTACTTTGCTGCGGGTAGGTGTATACATCCCGGAATCCCTGGGCTGGAGTTAAAGAAAAAAGTATAAGAATCATAAATAAAATACCGAGACATGTTTTCATACCTAGACTCCTTCGATTGGTTGTAAACGGATCGCTAAAAATAACATAGCTGAAATGAAAAAATCAAGTTTTTAGTTTTATGAATTTAAAAACCTTAAAATTGCTGAAAAGATATCATCGGCATTTCAAAATTTTTATTTAGATAGAAGCTCAATCTGAATTACATTAGTTAGCAGGATTAATCCGCAAAAATTTAATAAAGGATTAAACTTAAAATCCAGATGCCAACAGACCGCCGCTTAAAAAAAATACACCGGGTTCTTAAGGCACGCCAGCTTGATTTAACTGTAGTGTGTGAAAATATCCACGATCCGCATAATGTAAGTGCCATTTTGCGAACCTGTGATGCGGTGGGGATTTCAAAAGTTCATTTGCTTTATACAAACGAGGCCTTTCCAAAGCTTGGCAAAAAGTCGTCAGCCTCTGCAAAAAAATGGCTGGATTTTCAACGGCACGAAGACCATTCTGATCTCAGGCAAGCACTAAAATCCCGGAACATGACTATTTACGCTACACATATTGACCCGTCCGCCCGGAGCATATATGAGGTGGACTGGACACAACCATCTGCCATTATAGTTGGCAATGAACATCGCGGCGTGTCCCGGGAAGCACTGCTTTCAGCCGACTTCAATATTAAAATACCTATGGCGGGGATGGTTGAAAGCCTGAATGTTTCAGTCGCTGTAGCGGTAATATTATATGAGGCCTTTCGTCAACGCCTACAGTCTGGCAAGTACAGACAGGCCCAGGATGAAACCTGGTTAGGGCAACAGTTAGAGAAATGGACCGGACTCTCAAAACTTAAATGAAAGGAAAGAGCAGTTTATGACACATGCACTCCTCATAATTCTTACCATTATTGTAATGATTGCCGGTTTGGCCGGTACTGTACTGCCCATGGTTCCAGGAATTCCGCTTATCTATCTGGGATTTGTAATTTATGGAGTGGGCACCGACTGGGAAGCCTACGCCGTGAATTTCATGGTTTTTTGGGGTGTTGTGACTTTTATGATGGTATTGATCGATTACTATGCGGGGGCCATCGGTGCAAAAAAATACGGGGCTTCCCCGGCGGCCGTGTGGGGATCGGTTTTAGGCGGAATTCTGGGTATTATCTTCCTGGGCTTCATCGGTATTATTGCCGGTCCTTTCCTGGGTGCCTTTATAGGTGAACTCCTTTCCGGAAAGTCACCCAGCCATGCACTGCGGGCCGGATGGGGAACTTTTGTCGGGTTCGTCGCCGGGAGCCTTTTCAAGATCGTCGTCGGTTCCATTATGATCGGGAATTTCATATGGAAAATCCTGTAACAAAAATGCCTTCTCCAGGTGAGGTGCAGGAAGAAGGCATGTGTATCGGAAAATTTAAACTGTTATTTTTTATTTGATAAAAAATAAGAAAGGGCTTCCATCTCCACAGCCATGTTTTCATATTTTACCGTTACACTTGCTGGGACTTTCAGGCTGCGCGGCGCAAAATTCAAAATAGCATTAACTCCTGCACCCACCAGTTTATCTGCCACTGACTGTGCACTATCTGCCGGAACGGCAATAATAGCAATATCAATCTGTTCACTCTTTATCAGATCATTAACCTTGTTAAAATCTTCCACATTTAGCCCACGCACCTGCTGCCCGATTTTGGACTTATCCCGATCCATGATCAACCTGATAACGAACCCCTGTTTTTTAAATTCAGCGTAATCCGTCAAGGCCCGTCCGATATTACCTGCGCCCACAATGGCAACGTTCCAGGTACGGTATAATCCCAGAATATTCTCAATCTGTTTTTTTAATGCTTTAGTATTATAACCAAAACCTCTTTTCCCAAAGGTGCCGAAAAACGACAGATCTTTTCTGACTTGTGCTGAGGTAATTCCATCCATTTCGGCCAGCGTATCGGAAGAAACTGTTTCCACCCGTTTCTCAATCAGTTGCTCTAATGACCGATAATATTTTGACATGCGTCTGATAGTCGAATCAGATATTTTCTTCATACATCCTCCGCAGATTAGTTATGAATTTCTCAAAATATAATAACCTAACATGCTAAAATCCACTTTTTTTCTCGTGATTGACAAAAATTTCACAGACTGAATCGACTATTTTTCATTGAAAACAAGCCCATTTGATTCAGAATAAAAACTGAACATCCTTTCATGTTCCGTGAATAATTTAAAAAACATTTATAATGCACAAAGCCCCGCTTTACTTAAAAAGCAGGGCTATGACATTCATGAAAACAAAATAAATGGTGTAAAAATTCCGGCGTGATCCGTTGTTTTAATCGTCCTCGCTGTAAATTACCCTCGCCACATCACTTACCAGATCACCTGAATCCAGTCGGATTAAATGAACACCCATGGTATTCCGTCCCGTAGAGCGAATATTACCGACATGGATCCGCAATAATACTCCCTTATTGGAAATCAGCATCAGATCATCATCATCCACCACTTCCATGATTGATATCAGCCGCCCGGTTTTCTCCGAAACCTTGAATGTTTTGATCCCTTTGCCGGCACGGTGGGTAATGCGGTATTCTTTAATCTGGGTACGCTTCCCGAAGCCCTTTTCACTGACGGTTAGCAAGGTTCCTTCACGTTTAACCACTACCATACCGATGACGTGATCATTCTTATTGAGGGAAATTCCATGGACTCCTGCCGTTACCCGTCCCATTTCCCGGACCTCTGATTCGTTAAAGCGGATCGCCATTCCCTCTGTTGTGGCCAGAACAACATTGCTGGAACCATCCGTCAGTCTCACCTCAATCAGTTCGTCCCCTGAATTTATTTTGATAGCATTAATACCATCACGGCGGGGATTTCCATAGGCGGAGAGCACAGTTTTCTTCACCAGGCCCCTGCGGGTGGCCATGATCAGATCAGCGTCATCGATGAAATCCTTGACTGTTACAAATGCCCTGATCTTCTCCTCTTTGCCTATCTGGATCATGTTTACAATAGCCCGACCCTTTCCGGCTTTGCCCACCTGGGGAAGTTCATGCACCTTCAGCCAGTAGCAACGGCCCAGATTGGTGAAAAACAGGATATAGGCATGGGTAGAAGCTATAAAGAGATGCTCAATAAAATCTTCCCCTTTAGCCACAGCACCGGTGCTTCCCCGGGTATTTCTGTGCTGGCGTCGGTACCCGCTTACCGCGAATCGCTTGATAAATCCATCCCGCGAGATGGTGATAACCATATCCTCCTCCGCGATCATATCCTCTACCGAAAATTCCTCAAAATCCCTGACGATCTCTGTGCGGCGATCATCTCCATAGGTATCTTTTAATTCCAGCAGTTCATCCTTAATAATCTGAAGCTGCAGATTAATATTTGCCAGAATAGCGCGTAATCGTTCTATGGTTTGAATCACCTCCTTGTATTCGTTATCTATTTTTTCCCTTTCCAGGCCAGTCAACCGTTGTAAACGCATATCCAGAATCGCTTTTGCCTGGATTTCTGAGAGGGAGAAGCGTTTCATCAGGTTTAGACGCGCCGTTTCGGCATCCCTTGATTTCTTAATCAAAGCGATAATCTCATCAATATTATCCAGTGCAATTTTCAGACCTTCCAGGATATGAGCCCGTTTTTCAGCTTCTGCCAGATCAAAGCGGGTACGTCGCAGTATAACCTCATGCCGATGATTGATAAAGTACTGAATTATCTGACGGAGGGTAAGTACCCTGGGGACACCTTCCACCAGAGCCAGATTTATAATACCAAAAGTCACCTGTAACTGGGTGTGTTTATAAAGCTGGTTTAATACTATTTCCGGCTGGGCTTCCCGTTTCAATTCAATAACCACACGGATTCCATCACGGTCGGATTCATCACGAATGTCCGAAATGCCATCGATCTTGCGATCATGTACCAGATCGGCCATTTTCTCTATCAGAGAAGCCTTATTAACCTGGTACGGCATTTCACTGATGATAATACTGCTGCGGTTGTTACTTCCGTGCTCCACAGTGGCACGTCCGCGCACAATAATTTTCCCACGGCCCGTTGTATATGCTTCCCTAATTCCAGCTGCCCCGAAAATAATTCCACCGGTTGGGAAGTCCGGACCGCTCATATGCCTCATGAGCTCCTCCACCGTAATATCGGGATTATCAATGGCTGCAACGATAGCACCAACCACCTCTCTCAGATTATGGGGCGGAATATTGGTAGCCATACCCACGGCAATGCCCGACCCGCCATTACATAACAGATTCGGAAAGACTGCGGGCAAAACAATCGGTTCATTCAGTGTATCATCAAAATTTGGACGCCAGTCAACGGTGTCTTTGTTTAAATCACGTAAAATTTCACTGGAAATTCTGGCCATCCTGACTTCTGTATACCTCATGGCCGCCGGGGAGTCGCCATCAATGGAGCCAAAATTTCCCTGCCCGTCAATCAGTGGATAGCGCATGGAGAAGTCCTGCACCAACCGTACAATCGTATCATATACTGCCGTATCCCCGTGAGGATGATATTTTCCCAGCACTTCACCCACAATCCGGGCGCTTTTTTTATAGGGCCTGTTGTAGTGCAGTCCCAGTTCGTTCATTCCGTAAAGCACTCTGCGATGAACTGGTTTCAAACCATCCCTCACATCGGGAAGCGCTCGGGAGACAATTACTGACATGGAGTAGTCCAGGTAGGAATCTTTCATCTCCTCTTCTATGTTAGTCGGCAGAATGCGTTGCCTTTGTAATTCCATAAGTATTTCCTGTTTTAAATTCTGTTTTTATCTTTCAATTCAAATCCCGTTTCTAAATTGGCTCAGATATCCAGATTGCGCACATAACGGGCATTTTTTTCAATAAAATTCCTGCGGGGTTCCACCTGATCTCCCATCAGTGTACTGAAAATATGATCGGCTTCAGCCGCATTTTCCAGTGTAACCTGGAGCAACGTGCGTTTTTCGGGATTCATGGTGGTTTCCCATAACTGGTCCGGGTTCATTTCACCAAGTCCCTTATAGCGCTGGACATTTATTTTGGCTTCATTACCGTTTTTGCTGAAACGTTTGGAAATGTTTTCTTTTTCTTCCTCATCATAGGCATAAAGTTCTTCCTTTCCGTAAACCAGTTTATAAAGAGGCGGCTGGGCAATATAAATGTGACCCAGTTCGATCAGTTTGCGCATATGGCGGAAGAAAAATGTAAGCAGCAGTGTCCGGATATGGGAACCATCCACATCTGCGTCTGTCATGATGATAATTTTATAGTAGCGCAACCGCTCATATTCAAAATCTTCATCTCCTACTCCCGTTCCCATGGCGGTGATAATCGTTCTTATTTCATCATTTGCCAGTATTTTGTGTAAGCGGGCCTTTTCCACATTGAGGATTTTTCCCTTAAGGGGAAGGATGGCCTGGAAGCGGCGGTCCCGTCCCTGCTTGGCAGAACCACCTGCCGAATCACCCTCCACCAGGTAAATCTCACACTGTTTTGGATCGCTTATACTGCAATCCGCCAGTTTACCGGGAAGTGTAGTACTCTCCAGGGCGCTCTTTCTGCGGGTAAGATCTCTGGCGTGCCGGGCTGCTTCACGGGATTGGGCTGCCGAGACATTCTTTTCAATTATTTTCCGTCCCACCGTGGGATTCTGTTCCAGAAATTCTGATAACTGATCATTAAATATGGACTCCACCACGCCCCGGACTTCACTATTTCCCAGCTTTGTCTTGGTCTGTCCCTCAAACTGCGGTTCGCCTACCTTTACACTTATTACTGCGGTCAGACCCTCACGGACATCATCTCCCTGCAACTGGATATTTTTCAACAGATTATTCTTGTTGCCGTAGTTATTCAATGACCGTGTAAGGGCTGCTTTAAAACCACTGAGATGTGTTCCGCCTTCAATGGTATTCACATTATTACAATAGGTAAAAATATTATCACTGTAGGAATCATTATACTCAAAAGCTATCTCTACTTCAACGCCTTCGCGTTCTCCGTTCACATAAATAGGTTTATGAAGCCCGCTGCGGCTCTGGTCCAGATATTTAATAAATTCTATAAGACCTCCCTTATAATGGAATTCTTCTGAATTTCCATCCCGTTGATCTTTCAGAATTAGACGCAGGCCCTTATTAAGAAAAGCTAGTTCCCGCATGTGGTTCGCCAGTGTGTCAAAATTATATTTGATTTTGGAAAAAATTCCTTCATCGGCCAAGAAATTGGTCTTGGTACCGGTAATCTTGGTTTTCCTTATTTTCTTTACCGGTGTTACCGGCAATCCTTTTTCATAACGCTGGAAATACACATCACCATCCCGAGAAACCTCCACCTCGCACCAGTCGGAAAGGGCATTCACCACTGACGCCCCCACTCCATGCAATCCGCCCGAGACTTTATAGGTGGCGTGGTCAAATTTGCCCCCGGCATGCAACACCGTCATGATAACCTCCAGGGCGGACTTCTTCATGTCTTTGTGTCTGTCTACCGGAATTCCCCTGCCATCGTCTTCTACCGTGATACTTTCATCTTTATTAATTGTTACTTTAACTTTTGTGCAATATCCTGCCATGGCTTCATCAATACTGTTGTCGACAATCTCATAGACCAGATGATGCAGACCGTGGGCAGTGGTATCTCCAATGTACATGGCCGGCCGGCGGCGCACAGCCTCCAGTCCTTTTAGAACCTGAATATTTTCTGCCGTGTAGGAGGAAAATGTTTTGTTATTATTTTCAGCCATTACATCCTCTCTTAATAAAATTTGATGTCTTTAATAATACTCTTGCCAATTTTTCTGTTTAATTTCTGTATGATTTCATTTTTGAAGAAATGTAGTTCATTTCTCCACACCGGATCACTTACCCGCACGGAAAGAATCCCTTCACTGATCCGGAATGGTTCGGTTTTTTCTGAAATTTCCTTTCCTACCGTCTGATCCCAGTAAACAATTGCCAGATTTTCCTCTATCCTGCCCTCGATGCCAATGCTTCGCAGGAACTGATGAATCAACTCGTTTAAAGGTTTTGTCTGGCTCATACCGCTTCCGATATTTTCACTCGACCCTGGTTAATCTCATAAAAGAAGGTGTCTCCCGTCCACCGGTCAACTTTACCGAAAAAATAGGGAGAGGTGGTGGTAATGAAAACCTGTCCTATCCGGGAAAGGGTTGCAATCATATTGGTAATTCTGCCGGAATCAAGTTCACCAAAGATATCGTCGAACAGCAAAATGGGAACCGCATTCTGAATGTTACCAAGGAACTGGTATTCCGCCATTTTCAGAGCAATAATCAAGGTTTTGTGTTCTCCCTGGGATCCCACCCATCTCATCGGTTTTCCGTTAATCAGAAAAAGTATGTCATCACGGTGTGGTCCTACTGTGGTGGCTTGAAGCTTCCTGTCTTTATCAAGTTGCTTTTCCAGCGCCGATTTAAAATTTCCCTGAATACTTTCAGCTTCTTTCAGCGGAAACGAACACTGATAAACCAGTTTAACCTTGTCCTGTCCTCCGCTTAACTGAACATAATAATCCTTTACCAGATAATCTAATTTTTTTACGGCTTCCAGTCTCTTCTCAATTACAGTAGCTCCCTGTTGTACCAGTGCTTCATCCCAGGACTGCAATAAACGGATATCAACATTCTCTTCCTGCAGCAGCGAGTTCCGCTGTTTCAGGGAACGGCGGTACTGGAGAAGTTGATGCAGATACAGCTGACTGGCCTGGGACAGCATGATATCAAGGAACTGTCGCCTTTTGTGAGGACCGTTTTGACTGATCTGCAGGTCTGACGGGGCAAGTAATACAATGGGAATCTGACCGATATATTCAGAAAATTTCTGGACTTTTTGGTTGTTGTAATTCAACCGCTTCCCCTCCTGCGTTGAAAAAGCGATTGATGACACCATTTCTCTTCCCTGCTGAATGTTGAATTCGCCCTGAATTCTGAAATAATCCTCGCTGTTTAATATCAGATTCTGATCATTATTCGTTCGAAAACTCTTGGTCAGTGCCAGATAATAAATGCTTTCCAGAATATTGGTCTTTCCCTGTCCGTTCTTCCCAAAAAGGATATTTGTTCCTGGCTTAAATATGATGTCTTCTTTTTTATAGTTACGAAAATTGATTAGTTTTAAGTTGTTTAATATCATTTACTCAGATTCCAACCGAACCGGCATCAACAGCATAAGCTGTTCCTCGTCCTCGGGTGTTTCCACCGGGTTTGCCAGAACAGCATAATCCGGTCTCAGGAAACGCAGCTGTAATTTTTCCGTTGAGATATGCCGCAGAATATCCTGCAGATATCTGGAGTTGAATGCGATTCGGAATTCTTCCCGGTTAAATTCACAGGAAATACGTTCCTGGGCCTCACCCCCGTAATCGACGTCCTCGGCATGCAGTTCCACATGCTGAGGTGTAATGTTGAGCACTACCTGTGATGTCAATGGATTGGAGAAAAGGCTTACCCGCTTTACTGAGGAATAAAACTCATCCGCATTCGCCAACATTTCAAACGGTGTTTCCTTGGGAATCACCCGTTCATAATCCACAAATGTTTCTTCAATCAATCGTGCAAAAAGCTGGGAGTCTTCCAATTCGAACAGGGCATGTTTTTTGCCGAAGTGAATGGTACTGCTGCCCTCACCGTCCAGATTCCGGAGAACAAAATTCAGGGAGCGGGTTGGTACAATTGCCATAATATTTTTCTGCGGCAAATTGACGCCTTTACAGGTCATTTTGGCCAGCCGGTGCCCGTCCGTGGCAACCGCCTCAATCTGATCCGGAGTAATATTAAAGTATACACCGGTGAGGGCCGCTCTTAATTCATCTGTTGAACAGGCAAAAATGGTATTTTCAATCAATCTCCGGAACAAATCATTTTTCAGTACCAGTTCCTGAACATCCTCTCCCAGCTCGGGTCGCTGGGGAAATTCAACCGGATTCACACCGGAAATTTTATAACGGCCAAAGTCTGAGGTCACCTTCATTCTGAACTGATCATCCACATCGAAATGCAATTCTATATTGGGTAATTCTCTTACAATATCGTGCAACAACCGTCCTGGAAGGGCAATCGATCCTTCTTCTGTAATGGAAGCCGGTGCCCAGGACATCAGGGTAATTTCCAGATCTGTTCCCACCATTTTAAGGAGATTATCTTCGGTAAACATGAGAACATTTTGAGTCATCATGAAGGTTGAACGTTGCGGAATAACATTAACCACCCGCTGAAGTGCATTGAAAATTTCATCCCTCATTACGGAAAATTTCATACCAGATCCTCCATGTGAAAAAAGGTTATTAAATCCATATAAATTAATGAAAAATAAGCAATTTTACAAGCAAAAATAAACTCTCCGCTGCCTTTTCCACACAGGAAAATCAGATGAGTTGAATTTCCAAAAAATAGTGGTACGCGAAGCTGTACTCAACAAAAATCTATATTTTTTCTTTTTCTGTGCGGCAAAAAGCTGTCTGAATTTCAAGCTGAACAAATTATTATCAAATATGCTTGAATTTTTTGCCCCCTGTAATGTAATTTTAATAAAGTTTTTCACTCTAAATCAAAGCAGGGGTTTTTATATGAAACTTAAATTACCACGTTCATCCCAAAACTGGCTTTCATTGATCGGCGCAACTATTGCCCTTATCAGCCTGTTCATGATTATTTTCCTCTTTGCCGTTACTGTGGTATTCGAACAGAGAGCTACTTATCTGGGACTCGTAATTTACATTCTGCTGCCCGTGGTTCTGGTTATCGGCCTCCTGCTGATTCCTGTCGGAATGTTTATCTGGTCACGGAAAGAACACAAGAAAAAGAAACCGTCTAAACCCATCTGGCCTAAAATTGATTTAAATGATGTTCATCACCGCAATGCTTTTTTTATTTTTGCTATAGGAACATCCGTTTTTCTCTTTCTTTCTGCAATCGGAAGCTACGAAGCGTTCCATTTCACAGAATCCAATACCTTTTGCGGAACACTCTGCCATAGTGTAATGAATCCCGAGTATACCGCTTACCAGCATTCACCGCACGCCCGGGTTAAATGTGTGGATTGCCATGTGGGACCGGGGGCTAACTGGTATGTGCGTTCAAAGCTATCAGGCTTGTATCAGGTGTATGCCACCCTGGCCAATGTTTATCCCAATCCAATTCCCACCCCCATTAAAAATCTGAGACCGGCACGGGCGGTATGCGAACAGTGCCATTGGCCTCAGAAATTTTACGCTTATTCCATCCAATACCAGACCCATTATCTGTCCGATACAGATAATACACCCTGGAATATTCGTCTGATATTAAAAATCGGATCAGAACACCCTGCTATGGGATTAATGGAAGGAATCCACTGGCATATTAATCCTCGGGTAAAAGTTGAATATAGAGCTACAGACAAGACCAGGGAAACTATTGCCTGGGTACGATTTACCAACCTTGAATCAGGAGAGGTAAAAGTGTTTCAGGATAAGGATAATCCTCTGGATAAAGCTCAAATGGACACTCTGGAGGTTCGGACCATGGATTGTATTGATTGTCATAATCGTCCCTCTCACCTGTATAATGCGCCCTCCCTGTTTGTCAATACAGAGATGAAAGGTGGGAATATTCCTACAAATCTGCCCGATATTAAAGCCGTGACGATGGATTTATGCTCGGAGACCTATCCCACCATGGATTCCGCCATGACACATATCCAGCAGTATATTTCAAATTATTACCAGAGTAATTATCCGGATATATTTAAAACTAAATTTGAACTGGTTGAAGCAGCCATAAACGGATTTCAGACTGCTTTTTCAAGAAACGTTTTCCCGGGTATGAAGGTGCGCTGGAGTGCATATCCCAATCATATCGGGCACCTTGAATTTAACGGCTGCTTCAGGTGTCATAACGGAATACATGCTACTGAAAAGGGGGGGGTTATCAGTAAGGATTGTAACTTATGCCATCTCATCAATGCCCAGGGAAACCCGGGTGATATGCGGGAAACCGATGTGAATGTGTCTCTGGAATTCAAACATCCGGTTGATATCGGAGAAGCCTGGAAAGAAAGCCTCTGCACCGACTGCCATACCGGTTTGAATCCCTGATAAAAAAAACATCATCAGACATAGTAATCCCGGGAATCTGTCTTTACCCGGGATTCTTTTTTTATTCAAACACTAGATAATTGGACGACCGGACATATCCCGCCGGGTGGTAATTCTACCGGAGGAAACGATTTTATCGCTGCTGTAAAATGAAATATAGTCAATAAGTTTTATCTCTTTTGGTGCACGATCGGCAAACCAGTAAGATCACCATATTCACAATCATTATTGTATTGACATAATCCACAACCCCGTATATATTAATATATAAGTGAAACTTCGACTGTTTGAATTTATATAGTAAATAATGCAAAAGGGAAAGATGGTTTCAATAACTATGTGAATTTATTATTATAATAAGTAACAGGAAAGTTTCTTAAAATGAAATATTCTCATTTTTTTCTGACTGCCTTTCTGACTTTTTTCGTCTATATACCTGCCCTGGTGTCCCAATCCAATGACGATTGTTATATGTGTCATTCCGATCCAACTTTTTCAACTGAACGCCATGGACAAAAAGTATCTCTGTACATAGATTCTGTTAAATTCTCACAATCGGTACATAAAAATCTTAAATGTATGGATTGTCATTCTGATATTAAAGAGCTGCCTCATCAGGAAAACCTGCAACCGGTGGATTGCGGAAACTGTCACGCAGAGGAGAAGAAAAATTTTGACATGAGTATCCATGGACAGGTACTAGAACGCGGGGCCCCTTATGCGCCCACCTGCCATGAATGCCATGGAACACATCATATTTTGCCTCACTCAAATGACCAGTCCCTGGTTTACAAAATGAACATTCCCGCCCTGTGCGGAAAATGCCACAGGGAAGGAGCACCGGTGGCCCGGGTCTATAACATCCCGGAAAAAAATATTCTTAGTAATTATTCTGAGAGTATTCATGGAGAGGGATTATTCAAGATGGGACTGATGGTGACCGCCACCTGTAATAATTGCCATGGTAATCACCTGATTCTTCCGACCGCAGATCCCCGTTCGACTATTGCTCCCCAAAATATTGCCAAAACATGTATGCAATGCCATTCCAGGATTGAAGAGGTCCATCAGAAAATTATAAAGGGAGCATTGTGGGAACAGCGGCCGGGGGTGGTCCCTGCCTGCACGGATTGTCACCTCCCGCATAAAATCCGGGTTGCGGCCCCGGTATCGGTGGTATCAGACCAGAGTTGTCTGAAATGCCATGCCAAACCGGATATCTTTAAGATGGTCAACAACAATAAGGTGTCCTTAACGGTTAATAAGACAACTCTCCAGAATTCTGTTCATAAAAATATTCCCTGTGTGGCCTGTCATTCAGACATTTCACCCCAGCATCCGCGCCCCTGTGTCACCGCCGGACGGGTGGACTGTGGAAATTGCCATGCGGAGATCGCCGAACAATATTTTGCCAGCAATCACGGACAGGCATTTGACGACAAAAACCTCAATGCGCCTTACTGCACAAATTGTCATGGTAGCCATCTGGTTTATTCCCATTTGAATGACGAAGCCCAGACTTACCGGACTAATATTCCCAATCTGTGTGGAGACTGCCATGCCAAATTAGCCCAGAGCTCGGATTCCCTGTCAAATAAGCAGGGAAATGTGCTTATGGATTACTCACGCAGTGTTCATGGGGTGGGGCTAGTGAAACTCGGATTATTACCCAGTGCTGTCTGTAGCGATTGCCATTCATCTCACTACATTCTGGGCAGTAAAAATCCCCAGTCCACTATTTACTACAAAAATGTTCCGGCGACCTGCGCCACCTGCCATAAGGGCATATATGAAAAATATGTAGCCAGTGTGCACAGCTTTACCCAAACTCATACTGATAAACCGTTACCGGTATGTGATAACTGTCATTCAGCTCACCGTATTCAGTTCGTTCAGCTGGACCCCTTTATGAGAGAGGTGACTCAAATATGCGGCTCCTGCCATGAACGGTTGGCAAACTCTTATTTCCAGACCATCCATGGCAAAGCCTATCTACTGGGCTACCTGAATGCCGCCAAATGCTCGGATTGTCATGGTGCCCACCATATTTTATCCGTCAATAATGCGGAATCCAGTGTGGGTATTCTCAATATTGTTAATACCTGCCGTAAGTGCCACGCTGATGCCAACCGGCGCTTTACCGGCTACCTTACTCATGCCACGCATCATGACAGAGCCAAGTATCCGGTTTTGTTTTTCGCCTACTGGGCAATGCACCTGCTTTTAATCAGTGTCTTCCTTTTCTTTGGCATTCATGCCATGCTGTGGCTTCCGCGTTCATTAAAACGTCACCGGGAGAAAGAGAAAGCCAGCGCCGGTGGTGCTCCCAAAAGATATTACATCCAGCGTTTCACAACCGGACAACGGACTATTCATATATTTGTAATCATAAGTTTCGTGACCCTGGCAATTACGGGGATGATGCTCAGGTTTGCGGGAACCGGCTGGGCAGATTTCATAGCTGAATTTGTAGGCGGTGTTAAAACAGCCGGAATCCTTCACCGCATTGCGGCGGTGATTACCTTCGGATACTTTTTCGCTCATCTTTTTATGCTGGTAAAATTAAAAATCCGGAATAAAATGTCCTGGATACAGCTCATTTTCGGTAAAAATTCCATGTGGTTCAAGGTGAAGGACATAAAGGAATTCTGGAAATCTCTTAAATGGTTCCTGGGTTTAGGTCCAAGGCCTGAATATGGTCGCTGGACTTACTGGGAGAAGTTTGATTATTTTGCAGTATTCTGGGGTGTCGCGGTGATTGGCCTGTCCGGTCTCATGTTGTGGTTTCCTGAATTTTTTACCCTGTTTCTGCCCGGCTGGCTAATTAATGTAGCGGTAATTATTCATGGTGACGAAGCCCTGCTGGCGGTGGGGTTTATCTTTACCATCCACTTTTTTAACTCGCATCTCCGCCCCGAATCGTTTCCGCTTGATCCGGTCATCTTTACCGGCCTGGTACCTGTGGAAGATTATAAACAAGATCGTCCGGCCGAGTATAAAGCCCTGAAAGAGAGCGGGGAATTGAAGAAAAAGGTGGTTCTCTCAGAAATCTCACCCAGAAAAATGCTCTACATTCGAATTTTTGGCACCTTTTTTCTGATTTCAGGAATTCTCCTGATAATCTCTATTATTCTGAGCATGCTCCTGGGTTATAAATAAGTGCCGGTGGTAAAGGATTCCCGATTAAATCGCTTCCTTCCAGCAGGCCAATCGATCAGCCGGAAGGCGGATCCGCCTACTGGTGGAGATGAAATCGTCCAGGATTTCAAAAAGGAGTACAGGGAAAAGGAAACCGAATTCCCTATGGGGGCCTAATGGCTTATTTTGTAATTTGGATTTTGAAATTTCTATTTTTGCCTGATTCATGCTCCGGATTCACTAAACCTGCTGTTACGTTAGGTACTGTCCAGTTTATTGGGAATAATCTATGGTGAAAAAGGTACAATATAAAATTGATAAGCAGTGCATGACAATATCCCAAAATATAACCTGCTTCCATACAATTCTAAACATTATTCTACAAAACTATTGACAATCTGTTAAATTTGGATATATTATATGTGGCTTTTGAACTTAAAGTCTTATCCAGATTAAATTCAATATCGAGTAACCAACTTTTTATTTTTATTTTTTTCAAAAGCAGAATACATGTGACAGAATTTCCGTCCCGGATTAACAAATAATGCCTTTTGAAGTAATATGCCTGTTTAAAAATCAAAAATAGTGAAAATTCTGCCAGGGTAGCTAATACATGTAAATCGTTTCACCAGGTCTATAGGTTGCTACTTTTATCCGGGAATCGTGTACGCATAGCAGTGGTATTCTCCGCTTCAAATTTATGTCCCATTTGTCATATATAATTGTTTTATTCCTGGTCATATTTTTCTGATTTTAGTCATCATCAAATTAACAAGAAAAAGAGTTTAAACAGTAATGTTTTGTCTGAGGCGAATACTGAATATTCAACTCCCGGGATTAAGAAACTGCCACAGCAAAAGAACGAGGCGTTTTAATGGAATCTGCGGAAAATAAAAATCTGGATTTGAAACAGATAAAAGCATCTCTGAGGTCGCTGGAAGATCGCATTGCACGCATTGAATCCATTCTGGAAATGAGTTCGGAAAAAGCAGAAAACGAAGAGGAGTTTTCTCTGTTTCCGAAAAACATTTTACAGGCAACAGATACACTGGAACTGAGAATAGGACAATTCTGGTTAGCCAAAGCGGGCATCGTGGTCCTGGCTATTGGTATTATTTTTCTGCTCACCTTTCCTTATAGAAATTTGCCACCCATACTCCCCAGCCTGATGGGTTACGTGGCAGTGGGTATCATTCTTTTCCTGTCTTTTATCTGGAAGAAAACCCTTTCCTATTTATCCCGGTATTTGTTAGGGGGAGGATTGGCTTTCCTTTACTTTTCTACCCTGAGATTGCATTATTTCTCGGTTCAAAGTGTTATCACCAGCAAATTTCTTTTAATATTTCTGCTCCTGATAGTGGTAACTATCAGTTTGGTAACGGCTATCCGTATTCGTTCACCCTATTTTGCAGGGCTGGCTCTTTCCCTGGGATATATAACCGCCATTCTGGCGGGATATTCCTATGCGGTATTTTTACTCCTACTGGTATTTTCGGCCGTCAGTGTTTTTTTCAAACTGCATTATCAATGGAAAAGCCTGATGATCTACAGTCTCATCCTGACCTATTTTATGCATTTCATGTGGTTTATCAATAATCCGTTTCTGGGTAATGTTCTGCTGTTTGTTTCAGGCCCGCTGGCAAACATCTATTTTATTTTACTTTACATGCTGGTTTATGCCACGGGAATATTGGTCCGCACGCGTGACCTGCCGGAAGACAGTTTTGTTATTGCCAGCACCTTTTTAAACTGTTTCGCCGGATTCGGCCTTTTTCTAATAATCAGCGTAACACGTTTTTCCGGGTCACTTTTCTTTGAACATTTACTCGCATCTGTGGTCTTTCTGGGATTGTCTGTTGCTTTCTGGTTACGGGAAAAAAGTAAATATTCAACTTTCTTTTATGCCATTCTTGGTTATGCCGCCTTAAGCGTAGCCATCATTGTCCATTTTCAAGTTCCGGATTTCTTCATATGGCTATGCTGGCAAAGCTTACTGGTTATAAGTACTGCTTTGTGGTTTCGTTCCAAAATCATTGTTCTGGCCAATTTCTTTATCTTTCTGGTCATCATCCTCAGCTATCTGGCTCTGGACAAAAGCATTGGCCTGGAGAGCCTGAGTTTCGGAATTGTGGCACTAACGAGTGCAAGGATTATGAACTGGCAGCGCCATCGCCTGGATTTGAAAACTGAAATTATGAGAAATTCATATCTTACCACTGCTTTTTTTATTATTCCTTTTTCACTGTATCACATTTTCCCTCAGCGATATGTAAGTCTCTCATGGATCGGGATGGCGATTCTCTACTATGTTATCAGTGTAGCTTTGAAAAATAAAAAATACCGCTGGATGGCCTTACTGACCCTTCTGGTCTCAGTTATATATATTATTATTATTGGAATCGCCAGGCTGGAGCCGGTTTTTAGGATTATCTCTTTTATGGTATTAGGAATTGTCCTGTTAATTATGTCTATCATATATGCCAAAATCCGCCTGAAATCCGATTCTCAAAAGGAAGAATAACCGCAGTTACGGAGAAACTTCAAAAAAGTACCATTAATAGGAAATCAGAAGTCTTAAAGGAAGAGAATTTTTGGAAGCAGGATAATATCTGAACTGAGAAGATGGACATTTTTTTTATTTGGAAATAGGTAATAAATGAAATATACTTTTAAAAAAGCACTTCATAAAAAAACGGATAACATTCCATGAAAACCAATCGCCGCAGGTTTCTTAATCTGGTTATCGGGGGTGGACTGGCGGGGTGGCTGGGAAGCGTTTTATATCCGGTGATTTCCTATTTGGTTCCACCCAAAATTCCCGAGGCTATTGTAAATTCCGTGAAAGCAGGAGCCACTACAGATTTTCCTCCCAACAGCGGAAAAATTATTAAGTTCGGCAGGATACCGGTTATTTTAATACGCACCAATGACAAGAAATTCCTGGCTTTTTCCGCCACCTGCACCCATCTGGACTGTATCGTGCAGTATCGCAGTGATACCCAGCAGATCTGGTGCGCCTGTCATAACGGCGTCTATGATCTGAACGGTCGAAATGTATCGGGACCCCCACCCCGGCCACTGGAGCCCTTCAATGTTCTGGTTCAAAACGATGAAATCATAATAACCAAACCCACAGGTTAACAGGTATGAAAACCATTGGACAAAAATTATTTGCCTGGTTCGATGAACGTTTTGATCTCTCTCCTGTTGTCGAATTTGTAAATCATAAAAGAGTTCCCGTTCATCGCCATATGATCTGGTATTACATGGGCGGTGTTACTCTGTTCCTCTTCGTCACACAGGTCGTTACCGGTATCCTGTTGCTCTTTTATTATCGTCCCGGAGCAGATTCCGCTTATGAAAGCTTACGTTTCATTCTCACCAAGGTCAACTTCGGATGGCTGATTCGATCCATTCACAGCTGGTCTGCCAATCTCATGGTTTTTTTTGTTTTTGTTCATATGTTCAGTACATTCTTTACACGCGCATACCAGAAACCCCGGGAGATGACCTGGGTCAGCGGTTTTATCCTGCTAGCACTGGCGCTGGGCTTCGGATTCAGCGGTTACCTTCTTCCCTGGAATGAACTGGCGTTTTTTGCAACCAAAGTAGGTACGGATATTGCCGGATCCGTTCCCTTTATTGGCAAGGCCCTTCTGGTGGTATTGAGAGGGGGTGATGACGTCACCGGTGCCACTCTCACCCGTTTTTATGCATTTCACGTGGCCATGCTGCCGGCTATCTTTACGGTTTTTCTTACCCTTCATCTTTTATTTGTTCAAAGACAGGGGATGAGTGAGCCGGAAGAATTACAGGGACTGGCCGAGAATCAAAAGAAATCTATCTCTTTCTTTCCCAATTTTTTCCTGCGGGATGCACTTTTATGGCTGATCGTTCTGAACATCCTGCTGTATCTGGCGGTATTTTATCCCTGGGATCTGGGTTTTAAGGCCGACCCATTTACATCCGCACCCGCCGGTATAAAACCGGAATGGTATTTTATGTTCATGTTTCAGACCCTCAAATTTCTCCCTGCTCATATTCTGGTCTTTGAAGGAGAAGTGGTGGGAATCGTATTCTTCGGCCTGGCCGGTTTGGCCTGGATGCTTGCCCCCTTCTGGCAATTCGGATCAAAACGAAAAGGCGTTTCCAATCCCATGAACATTATCGGATTAATATCCCTTGCGTTTATTATAATCATGACTATTGTGGGTTACTTAGTATAAAGGTATACGACATGAAAAAAACCATAATCATTATTCCGACAATACTGATATTAAGCATACTGACCATTATGTTATCCGTCAGGAATCTAACGGCTGAAATATCTCAGCAACTGCTGGAAGATGATCATTGTATTTCCTGCCATAAGGAACTGGACATACTCCCCAGCGATTTTCAGGATTATGATGTTCACCTGCAGCCGGGATTATCCTGCGCCGGATGCCACGGGGGGGATCCCACCAGCAATGATCCAGAAATCGCCATGAGTCCTAAAAAAGGATTCGTGGGAGTACCGGACAGGAAGAGCACACCCGCATTCTGTGGGAATTGTCATTCACACATAGACTTTATGCGTAAGTATCAGCCACGCATTGCAACCGATCAGTTTCAACAGTATTATACCAGTGTGCATGGTCAGAAACTGAAAAAAGGCGATATGAAAGTGGCTGAATGCGTAAGCTGTCACAGTGCCCATGAAATCACTTCCGCCACTGATGGACGTTCCACGGTGTATGCAATAAATGTTCCTGCCACCTGTAACAAATGCCATGGTGATGCGGACTATATGAAAGATTATCATATTCCGACTAACCAATATGCCGAATATGCGATCAGTGTACATGGGATGGATCTACTGGAGAAAAAAGACGTGGGCGCACCCGCCTGTAATGACTGCCACGGTAACCATGGTGCAACTCCTCCCGGTATAGAGTCAGTTGCACATGTCTGCGGAAACTGCCATGTCAACAACATGCAATATTTTGAAGCCAGTCCTATGGCTCGACCATTCGGCGAAATGGAAATCCATGGCTGTGAACAATGCCATGGTTATCATGAGGTTAAAGAGACCAGTGATGACATGGTAAGCGTGGGTGAGGCATCAGTCTGTACCGCCTGCCACAGTGAAGGTGATTCCGGCTATGTTGCCGCACGCGAAATTTACACC
Source organism: uncultured Caldithrix sp. (assembly GCA_964461135.1). Classification (GTDB taxonomy): domain Bacteria; phylum Calditrichota; class Calditrichia; order RBG-13-44-9; family RBG-13-44-9; genus RQOF01. Next base: position 23,323 of record CAYWTB010000060.1, read on the forward strand.
GATATCAGTGGTTTTGTAACCCTGTATGACAGCGCTGAAACCAAATTAAAAGACGTTCAGAAAAAAGGAATGGATGATGTGGATATTATTTTCCTTCTCCAGGAAGCCAATCAGACGCTGATTCATACCCGAACTCTTGTGCACACCTTTGATCCATCACAGGTAAAAGAAAAAACAAAAGAAGGGGAGGAAAAGAGCACCGGCGTCATTACACTGGCGAACAAGGAAATAAGGGATTACTATGTCCGGCGCCGGGGTTTCGGTGTGGCTACTTTATTTATCACCATCCTGGTTATCGCCCTGTTCTTTAAAATTAAAAGATTGTAAAACAAGCTCATAAATTCCGCCCACCGGTTAACACCATTTGGACGTTTATTTGCCCTTTCTTACACTGTCTTAATTTCTCCCGTGTTTATAGTGACATGGCTGCCCCAGTTGGGTCACCTGTGTCACAGGCCTTTAATTTAAATATAATTAATAATTTAAATAATTTTAATTTATTTGTGTGACATCTATGCCCCACTCCCGACATGGAAGGGAAACAGTCGGATTGGGTCTAAATGATTAAATAATAGTGTCTTATCTTGAATTTGATGTTTTGGCATAAAATATGTAATATGCTTTGGTTGATGACAGGAATGACAAAACATGAACAGAATCCTGGTTCTTACTGCCGATGAAGATCTCTTTTCGGTAGTGGAAGATTCTCTCAATAATCTTGAAAAGGTTGAAATACAAACTTTTGAAAACAGTCTCGAACTGGTGAACCATTATTTATCCCATTACGCCTCTTTGATAATATTGGACATCGATCTGCTCAAACATGAAATTTTTCAGATGATTCAAGTACTGCGCTCCATTCATGTACAAACCAAGATTGTTCTTTTCTTATCCCCCGAGAATATGCCCCTCTGTTCCTCGGCATTGTCAATGGGAGTCTTATCCTACCAGATAAAGCCCATTTCCGAAGTAAAGCTAGCAGAAATTATCGCCTCTATCCTTCAGATACCGGTTAATCATTAACCCGCTTATCTGTATATCGAAGTTTTATATTTGAAGGGCTATTTATTTACCGACCTTCCGTTAAATCCCTCAGCAGCTCTTAAGCCTCATGTGATTTCTACGGCTGGACTATTATGGTAAATCTTTAAATCCGATGGATACAGATACAAAAAACATTTGGCAGAAAAGAAAAATTAAAAATCAAAGAAAGGGCCTGGGGCGTGAGTTGGTAAAATACTCATAAGCCTCCTTTTTTAACCGGGCACACATAATAAATATTGATATTAGACGGATGATTTACATGTAAATTCAAGAATCATATGGTTAAACGTGTTTATTTTTATTGAGATTTCCTTCCGGCCATGCTAATATTATATTTTATGTGCTCTAAAATAAATGTGAAGAATACTTTAATAGAATCAAGAAATAATCCATGTCTCCACAGCAGAAATTTCGTTCCCTCAAATTTCGTCTAATGTCGCTCATTGCCATAATTCTCCTGCTGGTAGTTGGTATTCCGGTTGGTTTATTCGTGCATTTACTGGATAAAAATTATTCTGAATTTTCCACCAACATGATTGAAACCACCAGCCAGGTGGTGTACCAGTTCATTTATGAAGGAATGATGAAAAACGATTCTACCATAATCCAGAAAAACCTGGAACTGCTGGCATTGGATCCCTCGCTTAACGCCATTCGTCTTTCTCGTCCTGACGGGCAAATTCTATATTCATCAGACCGAAGTGAAATTGAAAAAAATATTCATCTCCTATCAAAATTTGCCTTTGACGGCCGTAAAGATAAAGCAGAAGAACTTTTTTACCGCGATGACAACAGTTATTATCATCATCATCTGATCCGCGTGGCAGCAGAATGTACACCCTGTCATCATAATCCGGGAGAACTGATCGCCGTGCTGGATGTACAAGCCACCTTTACTCCTTCCGAGCAGCTATATGTAACCGTCAAGAATCTGGCGATTTTTGGTGGCATCATCATTACCATCATTCTCTGGATATTACTGAATCTGGTCTATCAGGCCCAGGTTGAATCCCGCCTGCACCTGATCATGAAAGGATTGGACAAGCTATCACTGGGAAATTTTAACTTTAAAATTAAAATGCCGGGGAGAGATGAGCTGAAGCTACTGGCAGATAAATTCAATTTGATGGTGGAAAGCCTGAAACAGTCCCGTCACAGGGAAGACCAGTTCTACCAGGAAAAGCTGGAACGGGCGGACCGGCTGGTCACCCTAGGTGAGGTGGCTGCAGAAATCGCTCATGAGGTCAATAATCCGGCCGGTATTATCCTGACCCGTGCAGAATATCTTAAAGAAGAGTTGAATGAAAAGGGAATCAATTCCGGATGTATAGAAGACCTCGATATTATCATTCAACAAACCGGCAAAATTGCTGAAACCACCAAAAGTATTCTGCATTATTCCCGCAAGCTGCCGCATCAATTTGCAGAAACCAATCTGGCCGAATTAATTAAACATGCCGTTAAAATACTGGAACCCCGCATTAAAAAATCAAAAACGGACCTGCAGCTGGTCATGCCGGAATATCCCTGCCGGATCTGGGGAAATTACAATCAGCTGGAACAGGTTTTCTGCAATTTAATCAACAACAGTCTGGATTTTTTAACGCCGCAGGAAGGTGTTATCAGGATTCGGGTGAATGAAACCAAAGCACGAAACAGTAAGACTTATTACCGGATTATTTATGAGGATAACGGACCGGGAATTCCCATGGAATACCAGGACAGGATTTTTTCACCCTTCTTTACCACCAAGGAAAGCGATAAGGGAACCGGTCTGGGATTATTCATTGCCAAAAACATTATTTTGAATCACAAGGGCACCATACAACTAGCCAGCGATTATACAGAAGGAGCGATGTTTATTATAGAGCTGGAGGCTAATCATGGATAATTTTGATATCCTGGTAGTGGATGATGAAAAAGAGATGCTGGTCAGTTATCAGAAAATCCTGGGTCGAGCCGGCTTCACCGTCCATACAGCCCAAAACAGTGAAGATGCTCTTTCCCTGCTTCATACCTCCCAGAAAATCTCGCTGATCTTGTGTGATCTCAAGATGCCGGGAATGGACGGTATGGAATTTCTGGCACTGTTACGGCAAAATTATCCCCATTTACCATTTATCATGGTAACCGGCTACGGCACTCTGGAGATCGGGATAGAAGCCGTTAAAAACGGGGCCTTTGATTTTATAGAAAAACCGTTTTCCCGGCATAAGCTTCTCTCCTCGGTGGAAAGTGCGCTCAAACAGATTGTGACAGTCAGAGATGAGCAATCCACATCAGAGGGCTTCGACAATATTGTGGGCCAGAGCCCGGCAATGAAAAGAATTTTTGACATGATAAAAAAGGTGGCCTACGGAAACGCCAATATCCTGATAACCGGTGAAAGCGGTGTGGGGAAAGAACTGGTGGCACGGAGCGTACATAAGCACTCCCTGCGCCGGAATCATCCTCTAATTCCCATTAATTGCGGCGCTCTGCCGGAACAGTTATTTGAAAGTGAATTGTTTGGCTATGAAAAAGGAGCATTTACCGGAGCCTTTCAGGCCAAGCCCGGCCTGGTGGAATTAGCCAACGGAGGCACCCTGTTTCTGGATGAAATCTGTGAGATGCCTCATAACCTGCAGGTTAAACTGCTGCGCATGCTGGAAGACCGGAAAATACGGAGAATAGGGGGGCAGAAGGAAAGTCCGGTTAATATAAGGGTGGTAAGCGCGACCAACCGTAATCCGGATAATGCCCTGCAACAGGGGTGGTTGCGGGAAGATTTTTTTTACCGTATTAATACCATACAGCTTAATATCCCCCCTTTAAGGGAAAGGACGGAAGATCTTCCACTGCTTATGGACTACTTTCTGGAAGGGTTGGAACAGAAATATAACCGGCAGATCACCGGCATACATGAAGATGCCCGGCGGATTCTCCAGGCTTATCACTGGCCCGGCAATGTCCGCGAACTTCAGAATATTATAGAGCGAACTTACTATCTGGCATCTCCACCGCTGATCACAGTTTCCGATCTTCCCTCACACCTGGTCAAAAACCGGCAGCCGGATGAAATTCCAAACTGGAAAAACATGTCCTACAAAGAGGCCAAAGACCGGATACTGGAAAATTTTGAAAGGGATTTTCTGCTGTTTCAGCTGGATCGCAATGACTGGAACATCAGTAAAACGGCCGATGCCTGTGGTATTGACCGCCGGACTATTCACCGCCTGATCAACAAATATCAGATTAAATCCCGCACCTGAGACAAATATAAGGCAAGATCAAAGATCAAATTAAAGATAAAAGAGGCAAAAGGGAAAAGGGTAAAGGCCCGGGGCTAAAGGCCCAAGTGTCCCGTCCTGAAATAGGTTGACAGTTTTATCAGAAGAAAGAAAGGAGGAAT
>CAYWTB010000061.1:0-27484 GCA_964461135.1 uncultured Caldithrix sp.
TTGTACCAAATATCATGACTTATAATAATAAACTAAGAGTTTTGTGAAGCCCTATCATCAGTTTATTTACCCTCGGGCGCCATACTCAAAAAATCCCAAAAATCATCGGATCTCATGTATGAATTCCCTTTTAAGCGGATATTTCACTGATAAATACAATCTCAATATAAATCCGGGAAAAGTGTCTTAATATCATAAGAAAGACGCACATAAAAAAAGCCCCATTTTAATAAGGGGGCTTCACTTCTGATTCAAATATCTTATCTTCCCGTTTCGGCAAAAATCCTCTTGTCCTTGGCAGCCAGCTCTTCCTCTTGAGCCCTTTAAGTATAATCCAAAATCTGCCGCATGATCACCTCATTCTTCTCAAACTTAATATTTCTTTTCAGGAAATCCTTCCCCCAGGAATTCCCCACATACTCAAGGGTGACCGCGGCCAGCTGCCGCATTCTCTGTTCGGGATGAAGCCGGTAGATGCGTAAAAGATCAAACGTGGCATCCTTCACGTCCAGATACTGGTGATAAGTAATCATATGCTGCATGGCGGATACCTTCAATCCCTGATTTTCACTGGCAACCGCATTGATAAGATTCTCCCCGAAAGCTTTCCAGTCGGTCCTTTCAATTCTATCTGCACTTTGTGCTATCAAGCCTGCCGTTAAAACAACAACATCAAGATGATAATACTAACTCGTCTCATAACAAATCCTCCTTAATTTATGGAAAAATTGATATTGATACTGCTGTGGAAACCTCGCTTAATTATCTCGGACACTTATCTCCTTCCTACTGGCCTTCCCTGGCGAATGTTGCAATCTTTTTTCCCATATTAGAATAATGAGTTTGGTGCTTGCAGAATATTCGATTTTGTTTCATTAAAAACCAAAGGTATCCGGTTAATATTAGGAGGCGCATGACAATTTTATTCACTCACTCCTCAATCCCCGTACGGGAAGCCAGGAGCTATATCAGGTGACTTCCAAAAACAAGCTTCATTTGCCTGAATTACTGTCGTTGCAATTCTATATCATTGAAATATTTTATAATTCTTATGAGGTAACTGGACACTCCTCATCAGAAATACCATTAGTTACAGGAAGACCAGATGCGAGGTGGAAGTCACGCTTAACTGATCCTCTTGCAATAACCGGTTTATTCCTGGAAAAATAAAAATCCCGTCTAAAAAAAAGTAGTCTGCGGTAAAATTCATGTTGATGTTGCGGAAAGAAAACGACTGCAGACCAGGAAACGAAAATAAGAAATTTTCCGAGGCGATAGTCTGCAGGAAAAGATTTGTACAAAAAGAGCCGTTCCAGAAGTAAACATTCAGGGATAACCTTAACACCCACCCGTGAAAGGGCTTTTACCTATTGAAAATTTTCCGGATATAATGTTACTTGTATGTAGTGATCAAGATTTAAATAATCTTTTGCCGCTTTTTGTATGTCCCATGCCTTTAAATCCCGTATCATATTCCTGGTCTTAAGTATAGTCCGGGGATCTTTTCCCAGGAAATAACGAGATTCCAGGGCATCCAGCCAGTAGTCATTTTCCTTTAAGGACGTTTCATACTCTCTCAGATTAATTTCTTTCACGCGCTGGATATATTTTTCCTTAATACCATAGGTTTTAATGCTGTCCATCTGGGAAAAAATTTCCTGAGTCAGATTTTCCGCTTTTTCAGGCTGGGCACCGAAAGAAATGTTTATCTGGTACCGTTCTCTGGGAAAACGTGAGAAGTCTCCGTTTACACGTACACCATATGTGGCACCCAGATCTTCCCGGATATGTTCTCTGAATTTAATGCGCAGGATATCTAAAAGCACATCGGCTTTGAATTGGTCTTCCAGGCTCCAGCGGAATTTCCCCAGAAGGAGAACATTGGTCAGACTCTTAGGCTCCACCCCTCTTTTGACTTCTCGTCTGATGATACCATGAGGATAATCATAGGTCACATTGCGCCAGGTTTCCTTGCGGTTTAAGTCGGGCAGGCTGCCCAGGTAGGTTTCAACCAGATTTTTGATATTTTCTGTTTCAAAATTACCAACAAATATAAAAGTAAAATCACTGGCATCAGCGAAACGGTCGCGATAAAAATCCATCGATTTACGCAGGTTCATCATTTTTACCGTTTCCCCGGTCCACGGCATATAGCGCGGATTATGCTGTGTGATTGTTACCGTAATAGTATCCCTGAAAGCAGCATCAGGACTGGCAGAACGGTTCTCATAAAATCCCCGGAACCTTTCCTTTAAAGCCTGAAAAGCAGAACTGTCCTGGCGGGGCCGGGTGAAGTAAAGGTAGATGAGCTGGAAAAGAGTTTCCATATCCCTGGGAGATCCGTTACCGCTTATTCCTTCGCTGAGTTCATCAATGTAGGGAGAAACACTGACCACTTTATCGGCCAATAGTTTTTTAAGCTGCTCCTGCGAAAACTGAGCCAGCCCTCCCTCTTTTACCGCCGCCACTGCCGTTCTGGCGGCAACCAGTAAGGAATCCGGTGCCAGGGAATATCCACCCGGGCTGAAAGAAGTAAACAGAATCTCATCATTCATAAAATCCGTTGGCTTTAATACTACCAGTATACCATTGTTCAGTTGCCATTCGGTGGCCCCGATTTCTTTGAAATATTTTTCTTTAATAACCTGGCCAGGCTGTGGAACGGATTCCAGCAGGGGAACTCCGGCTACTTCATCGATATAGGGTTCAACATCCTCTTGCTCCACCGCGGTCAGGATCTCTTTCAAAGTATCAGCAGTCAGGGTATCAATACCTTCTTTTTGCGGGTAGGAAGAGAGAACAACCCGGTTGCGCCCGCTGATCCACTGAGCAGCCAGAGCATTTACTTCATCCAAAGTTATTCCCGGCATCAGTGTCCGGAACAGTTCAAATTCATGAGCAATTCCGGGAACTGGTTCATCAACCAGATAATTCCGGATATATTCGGCCGCAAACTGGCTGGATTCCGTTTTTTCTCTCTCAGTAAAAGCTTGTTCCATCATGCGGATGGCAGCATTTTTATTTCTTTCCAGTTCAGATTCGGTGAAGCCGAATTTTTTTACTCGCTTTGCTTCCAGCAACAGGGTATTAAATCCACGCGGAATGTTATTATCCTTAACCACCGCACTCAGCATATACGCTTCACTGTTTCTTACAATACGTCCCTTTCCTGAACTGGCAAAGAGTAAAGGGGTATCCGGCTTCTTTGACAGTTCTGAAAGCCGCTGATTAAACATACGGTTATAGAGCAATTCAACCAGTTGTTCACGGTAATCATTCACGGTTGTTTCAGGTGAAGGTGGAAACTTATAATAAATCTCTGCCCTTGAAAACCGGGCTTCCGGATCAGAAACAATGGTAAATAGAGTGCTGTCATGCGGGGGAACCGGATAATCCGGACGTATATTTTCCTGCCGGGGATTCGGCAGATCTGCGAACTGTTCCCGGATAAGACCTTCTACCAGGCTAATGTCAAAATCTCCCACTGCTACAATTGCCTGAAGATCGGGACGATACCAGGTATTGTAAAACTGCCTGAGTGCTTCATGATGAAAGGTATCCAGCACCGCTATCTTCCCGATGGGCAACCTTTCCGCATACCTGGATCCCTGAAACAACACAGGAAATTGTTTGTCCAGAATACGGGATTCAGCACCTCTTCCCAACCGCCATTCCTCAATAATCACACCCCTCTCCTTATCGATCTCTTCCCCGTTAAAGGAGATAAAATGGGCCCAGTCAGTCAGCACCTCAAAAGCAGTCCGGATAATATCAATACTGTCTGTAGGAATATGAAGCATGAAAACAGTTTCATCAAAACTGGTATAGGCATTGATATCGGGGCCAAACCGCATACCAATGGATTCCAGATAACTGACCAGTTCATTTTTCTCGAAATGCCTGGTGCCGTTAAAGGCCATATGTTCCACAAAATGGGCCAGACCCTGCTGATCGTCCTTTTCGAGGATGGAACCTGCATTCACCGCCAGCCGCAGCTCCGCCCTTTTTTCCGGTTTGGTATTCTTACGGATATAATAAACAATCCCATTATCCAGGGTGTCCCGCACCACGTCCGGATCGAAAGGAAGAATCTGACCGGGAAGGTAAGAATTTTCTGAGCCAGCCTTTTCTGTAACCTGGCAACCGGCTTCAGGAGTAAAAAGAAATGATACCAATATTAATGTGAAAAGGAGAGATAAAACGTGTAATTTTTTCATTCTGATTCCTGTCCTGTAATTTTACTCAAATTTTTCATAATATAATGGATTTAAGACTCAAAAGTTTCATTACATTACTTTTACCAAACAATTCTTTTTACTTATTCTTCCCTATAGTGACAAACCGTCTGGAAACCGTAAAATCAGCATCTTCCACAGCCTGAAATTTCCATAAAAAAGACCGAAGATTCTTCCCTTTATGTACCTGAATACGGTTTATCTGCTGACTTCATTCTTCTCCCAAGTACGATCATATCAGGATAATTCCCCAAAGGAACTACCTGGTTCAGAGGGACAAATTTATGATAAAGATCTATCATGTAAACGGCAGGAGATATTCTTAAGGTATTTTCAGAATTCCTGACCTCTTCCTTTTATATCATTCCAATGAAGGTGACTGAGAAGAAAGATTTAATGATTAGAAAAGTTTGTGATTATTTAATTTCAATTTCAAGTTGCTGAGCCAGTAAGGTAAGGTTATTATATTATTTGCTAAAGACCAAAAATCTGATTCAGGGAAAAAAACGAATTAATTATATAGTGAGGAGGATTTTCATGAATTACTGGCTGCTGAAATCTGATCCGCAGGAATTCAGCTGGACTGACCTGAAGAACAGCAAAAATCAATGCACCCACTGGGGTGGGGTACGAAATTATCAGGCACGGAATTTATTGCGGGAGATGAAAAAAAATGATCTGGCCTTCTTTTACCACAGCAGCACCAAGCCGCAAACCATAGAGGGCATTGTTAAGATAACCGCAGAGGCATATCCTGATCCCACCCAGTTTGACCGGAACAGTGATCATTACGATCCCCAAAGTACCACCGGAGATCCCCGCTGGGTGATGGTGGACATAGAGATCACTCGCGATCTGACAGCTCCCATCACCCGGGACGAATTACAAAACCATCCCAAACTTGAAAAAATTATTTTATTTAAGAATTCCCGTTTATCCGTCCAGCCGCTAAAAGCAGCGGAATGGAGAATGATCCTCGCTATGCGGAGAATATAATTTGTGACATATTTTTATTCGTCGGATACTTCAGAGCCACTAAAAAAATCAGACAGAAAACCAGTAATAACATGTTAAAATGAATAGAAGTTTCAGAATAATTGTAATTAAATTGACTTTTCTTCAAAACCTGTGAATTTCTGATGCCTTGGAGCCTTGATGGCAAAATTTACAAATTAATCAGGTTAACTAATAAAAGAGGGAGAACAGGATGAGTGTGTATTCCATAGGTATCGATATCGTAGAAATCGACAGAATCGAAAAACTTCTGGAAAATTACAGTGATAAATTTTTAAAAAGAATATTTACCGTCCACGAAATCGATTACTGCAGCCGGAAAAAGAACAGGGGGAGCTATGCAGCAAGATTTGCCACGAAAGAAGCGGTATTCAAAGCAACCGGTTATGGTCTGGGGAAAGGAATAACCTGGAAAGATGTGGAAGTAACCAACGATGAAAAAGGAAAACCGGAAGTACACTTATATGGGAAAACTGCGGAGATACTTAAGGATAAATCAGTGTATCTTTCTATAACGCATTCCAGGGATGCGGCCATTGCTATGGTGGTGGTACAGTGAAATTTGGCAGCGGTAAGTTCAGGTCCGTTTATTTTTTTTTGCCCAATCCAGGGTAGGTATCTCCAGTACAAATAAATTTCTGTCGGACATATTTTTATCCAAATTTATGCTGCCATATTGAGCTTCCATTGCCAGGCGGCAGAATATCAGCCCCAGGCCGCGTGCAGGTTTATATCCCGCTTTCTTTAATTCCGGCTGTGCATTTTTCAAAAAGATCTTTTCTTTAAAATTTTCCGGAATCGGCTTACCGTCATGAGAAATACATAACCGGATTTTTTGATTCTCCGCTTTGCTTGTTTCCACATTAATACTCATGAACTCGGGAGTATTCTGAAAGACATAGTTGAAACAGTTTTCCAGGACACGTTCGAAAATACTCTTATCCATATAGACTCTGGATAGTTCTTCCCGCAGTTTCATATGAACCGACTTTGACTGATGTTCAGGAATATCCTTAAAAGATTCCATAATATCACTTACCAGACTATTTAAATCGGTGTGAACCGGTTCTATTTCCATTTTCTTCTGCTCAAGACGGCTGATATCCAGAAGATTAAGAATCATGCGGAGGAGGCTGCGACTGCTTCTGGCAATTCGCTGGGTATAAACATCTTTTGACTCATCCGTGGCCATTTCCTTGTTCATTTCCATCATCTGCAGGTTACCCTGGATGACAAAAAGAGGATTCTTCATGTCGTGAATAATCAGATTGGTTAGTTCTTTTTTCAACAAATCTTCTCTGAGTAGGGTTTCTTTCTGTTTTTCCAGTTCCTGATTTCGCCGGATGATTTCGTCATGATACGACTTAATCCGAAGGAGCGATTTAACGCGCGTCAATAATTCCACACTGTCAAATGGTTTGGTCAGAAAATCATCCGCACCGGCTTCCAGCGCTTTAATTTTATCTTTTAATTCCTTCAAGACCGTTATCATAATAATAGGAATATGGAAGGTGGTTTGACGCTTTTTCAATTTTTCACAGACTTCATATCCATTAATTTTTGGCAACATAATATCGAGCAATATGATATCCGGTGGATTTTCCTCGACAATTTCCAGCGCTTTTGCCCCGTCATTGGCTTTTAAAATTTCATAACCGGCCGGTTTCAGAAAGTACTCAAGCAAATCCACGCTTTCCTGGCTGTCATCCACAACCAGAACTTTTGCCCGGCTCTTCAAGCTCTCTATCATAATGGTTTATAATCCTTTAATTTAAGGTAAGAATATTTTATAAATATATAGTGCTCTTTATGCTATTACAATATGTTTACTTAAATATGGCAATGGAATAATTCACGGTTTTTTAAATTAAAGCCTCACCCTTATCCGTCAAATTTTTTAATATAAAATGGACACTACAAAATTTAAACAAAAAATATGAAAAATACTTGAGTAAAATGATAAAAATTTGAATTTTGAGAAAATTCACAGGAGTGTCATGTGTCTTGTGAAATACCCCTGAAAATAAAGCAAGGGGTTATAAACTGACACCAATATTAGAAACATTTATTTTTGCTGCGGAATGTCTTAACCGGGAGAGAAAGCTCTAAAAGACGGCTTTTCTGTACCCGGCCTCAACCCATAGAGGCAATCTTACTGTTCTCTTCTTTCGTCCTGACCGATACTGTTGGAATTTTCATGATAATACTGTTACCCGATTTTCCTGTTGCACGGATGTTAACATCACCCCCCAGTTCTTTAATCATCTGAACACTTACGGTGAGTCCAAGATTCACTTCGTTAGAGTTCTCCAGTTCCGAAAAGGGATCCATAATCTTGCGTATGTATTCATCGGGCAATGCCACGCCGCTATCCTTAATCTCGATGGTAATCCAGTTTTTATCTTCAGCAGTACTTTTTATTTTGATTACACCATTATTGCCGATCTGCATTTTTGCATGAAGAATAAAGTTCAACAGAATCTGTTGGAAATATATGGCACTACACTGAACCACCGGAATATTTTTATTGAGTTCCAGTTCAATTTTAATGCTTCTCTTCTCTATTTGTCCCCGGATCAGATTGAGAGTATTAACTATCAGCGGATTGATTTCAAGATACTGGGTTGCGGAATCATTATTATGCCTGGTCATATTTAATAATCCTCTTACAATATTTGCAATACGCATTGATTGTTTTTCAATGATTTCCAGGCTTTCCTCCAGTCGATGTCCCATTCTGGCCATCTGAACATTTCCCATGATAATCTGCAATGGATTATTAATTTCATGGGCAAAACCGCCGGCAAGATCCCCGATGGTGGCTGACCTTATTAGCTTCATGAGACGTGTTTGCATATCAACCAGTTGCTCTCTCTGTTTCTGCTCTGTTCGCTTTAATTGATTATACTGGATTGCCAGTGAAGCCTGCTGAACGAAAACATTCAATAGTTCCAGATCCCTCAGACTGAAATTTGACTGATCCTTTGAGGTAATCAATACAAAAATTCCCAGTCCCTTCTGGTTATCCAGCATGGGTACCAGGATAACATTACCTTTTCTTCTTCTCAACTGCTTATAAATCATAAAATCTGCCAGAGGTACTACCATGGGATGCCCCTGATCCCACAGCCACTGGATAATGCCCTCATCCCTGGCACAGGAAACAATAAGATCCAGATCTTTATTTTTCTTATTACTTGCAGAAAAGAACTGATCCCCATCCAGCAGAAAAACTTCGCTGTCTATCACCGGTATCAGTCGTCTGGTTACTTCATTTAAATGGTCTATTACTTCAAGGATTTCCAGATTTTGGGAAACTGCCGAGGCCAGTTTCTGAATGGAAAGATATTCCTCCAGGGAATCCGACAGGTCTCCACTTTTTCTTTTCTCATGCGACAGATCACCGCGCAATAAATGTAAATCTTTTTTTAACTCACCCACCAGTGAAAGGTAATGTTCAAGTATTACGTCAATTTTAGGACTTTTCTCTTCCGGTTCCTTGAATGTATCAAAAATCTCTTCAACTTCCATTTCCTTCTCTTTTTCGGAAATCATCCGTCTTCTCCTTGAAATTTGCAGATTAAAAGTAAACTTTTGAGAAGGCTGTTATCTCTTCAGATTGATAATATTTTTCCCACTCTTCCCGTATCTTCTCCTGAAAATGTTTTAATGGATGACCATTAATTGAATATTGATCATTCAGCTTTTTTAAAATTTCTTTTTCGGTGAACCTTGTTTCAAATTCTACGGGGGTATTATTAATTTTCATGGTGGAACAAATCAATTCGGACATGCGAACCAGATTAACCAGATCATTTATTTCCGATAGTTTGTCAGATTCATGATGAGAGTATATGACATTTACCAGTTTGTGGGGCAGATTCCAGGCCTCAGCCAGCCAACCGCCTACCCGGGTGTGATCATATCCCAGAATCTTCTTTTCAGCCACCTGATATGGCATGTTTCTTTTGCTGACCAGGGATAGTATTTCCCTGAATTTTTCGGGAAAATGCTGAATGAGAATCTGGTGTCCGATATCGTGCAGCAAGCCAGCTGCGAATGCTTCACCCGGAACCGGATAACCGGCCCGGCGTGCAAGATACCGGGCCCCTATACCTACCGCAGTACTGTGTATCCACCAGTTATTAAATTCCGGCTGGTCAAAATGAGCATTCCAGGATAATTGATCCACCACCAGAATTCCCATCAGTAGGTTCTGCAGCGCTTTAAATCCAATAATTACGATAGCATGGTTTAGAGTGGATATCTGGCCCCGGTAACCGTAATAGGCAGAATTGGCAAGCTTCAGAATACGGGCAGCGAGCACAGGATCTGCTGAAATCCATCTAATAAGCTCTGACACCGAAACATCGGAATTGTCAATACACTTCAGTGCCTGTTCAGCTATGGGAAATGATGTGGATAATTTTTCTAATTGACTGATCTGATCCCTCATCCTTACTTCCGTGTAATTTTCCTTTTTCATGGATTAACCTTCTCCCTCATTAAAAGTGCACAACCATATGCACCTTTAGTTAAACATATCTTTATACGCTCAATTCATGCTTAATCATTTTACGCATACGCTCGGTGGTCTCGCTATGAATCTGTGAGATTCTCGATTCAGACACATTCAGTATCTTTCCGATTTCCTTAAACGTCAGATGTTCAAAATAATAGAGAGTAATGGCCAGACGGGCTTTTTCCGGTAATTTTTTTATGACCCTTACCAGTATCTTCTTCATTTCTTCGTCTTCCAGACTATCCAGGGCATTTGCGCTGTTTTCATCTTCCACCACATCGTACAGGTTGTGTTCATCATAATTCTGATTGGGTTTATCCAGTGAGACTACACTGGTATTGTTGACCTGTGACTGCCAGTGCTGATATTCATCTTCAGTGATACCCAGATGCTCGGCAACTTCCTGAGAGGGAACATCGCCCCGGTAAACCTGCTCAAGATCCTCGACAACCTTACGGATCATATTTGATTTGGAACGAAGGGAACGGGGAATCCAGTCCTGTTTACGGAGTTCATCGATGATCGCTCCTTTTACCCGCGGAATGGCATAGGTCTCAAATTTTATACCGAAATAGGGATTGTAGCGGTCCAGTGCTTCTCCCAACCCGATAACCCCGATATTTACCAGATCATCCCGTTCCACGTAACTGGGAATTGATTTGAACAATTTACTGACAACATAGTGTACAACTCCCAGATATTTCTGCATCAAACGGTTTCTTAATTCAGGATCTTTCTTCACAAAATAGTCCTGCCACAATGGTTCAACTTGTACCTTCATGGGATAACTTGGCCTCCATTTTTTATCGTCATGACTTTCATTTTTTATCATTCTTTATTCCGAACCTTGCATTTAACCTGTTTAGAGCTCCATTCGTGAAGTTTATTCTAACCATTACTGATGATACCGGCAGGAACTGCTCTGCCGTGTGAACTGGCCAGCACCTCCGCCATTTCTTCAATCTTCTGCATGACCTGCATTTTTTGGGAGAGCTGCCATACTGGTTTTTGATAATGAGGCGAGAATTTCAGTGAGTCATCCGCTGGTATCATCCCCAGCAATTTGACATCACTTTCCAGAAAATGCCGGAATGCGAAACTCAGGTTTTTACGGGCCTCTTCACTCACCTTCTTTTCAAAAACCTGGTTGATGACCAGATAAAGCGCCGGCCTGTTCAGGAAGGGGGCGGAAGCTTTAATTAATGTGTAAGTATCAAAAACTGTTCTAAGATCGGGTGTACTCACAACCACTCCGGCATCCGCCTCCTGGAAGAGTGCCAGATTCATTTCATTCAAACCCGTATGAGTATCCAGAACCATATAATCATAGGAGGAGGAAATGGCCCACCACATATCCCGACAATCATATATATCTGCCTGTAAATTCTGAATTTTTCCCGGCAACCGCAGATTTCCAAGAAAATAAAATTCATTATCAACCGAAACTACCGCATCACGCAGAGCTTCTTTTTCGCTTAAAGAACACTGTGTAGCGGGATAGTCCTCGCCGGGATATAAAAGTGTATGAAGCCAGGGATGCTGAATGTTGCCATCCAATAATAAAACCCTTTGTCCGGTTTTAGCGAGTGAACAGGCCAGATTAAGACTGATAAAGCTTTTCCCGACACCACTGTGACTGCTGATGACGACTATTTTATTACACGATCCGGACTTTCCTGATATGAAAACTTCCTCCCGCGGAAGGAAATCTTTAAACTGGATTTTTTTGTGATCTTTCATGATCAATTCTTCACTCCCTTGAAATGGTGAGAAGACCGTGAGATTATTTTGCCTTTCAGGGTATGAATGCGAAACTGCCTGTTCCGCAGTGAATGATATTATCTCCTTACCAGGAATCAAACCTCCTGAAACCTCGGGAACCATTCCGAAAAAAAATACCGGTGCCAACAGGATGTATGAAAGAAATGTTGTTTTGAGACACTTCATAAAATTGGCAAAATCCCTTTTCGATAGGTGATTTGGGTTTACTGATTATCAGCATAAAAAGAATCCGCAACTTATATGCCACAAAAATTTTTAGAAGGAAGAATTAGAAGAAAAGTCGTATATCATTTAATAACAATACATTACAAAAATTGGTAAAATTTGCCTGAAACAAAAAAAGTGATAAGAAACACATCAAAGTGTTCTTTTTTTCGACACTGAAAAAAGGATTTCAGACAACAATAGAAGATGCAGGGAATATGAATCAGGGCACAAAGCTCCAGGATCCGGTAATCAGAAACCCGCTATTATGAGCTTCAAGATGCAAGGGGGCAGAAAGACAATCGGCAGTTGGCAGAAAAGAAGAACGTAACATAATCAGGAATCTATCTGAACGAGTATGGATTCCTCAATCTGTTTAAAAGATTAAATCATGCATTTTGATAATAAAATGTTTTTCCTTAAATTATTAAAATTTATACAGAAAGCGTTTTTCATAAAAAGATCACTCAATTTTAAATTTTCGGGAACGAAAGTTCGGTTTTTGTCGATTAAAAAGGTGCTGGGAATTTAATTCTTTAATTGATTTTTGAATTTCAAACGGATGAAAAGAAATACCTGGGTTTTTTATTTTTTCATTTTATTGTTTACTGCCATCCTCTCCATAAACCTGGTATGGCGTTTAACGCCAATCAGGTCTGAGATCAGTAACACCATTCAGCAGCGACTGAAAGAATATCTGGGAGAATCATTCGCTATGAGTGATTTTTCTCTGGGTTTCGGTTATATGGCCTTTTATAATATTACCGCCGGCAGCGAAGACGGACACTATCTTTTCAAACTGGATGAGATACAGATCGGATACAGTATTCATAAATTGCTGTTCAACAAACTTGATCCTCTGAAGGTTATAGAATCTATCACCTTTAGAAATCCCACTTTAGTCTTATGGACAAACGATAAAGATTCAACAACCCAAACCGTCCAGAAACCAATGGATTTGACGGAAATATTCGCCGGTTTAAATAAACTGAGCGAAATTGACAGAATATTAATTAAGAACGGTCATATTCTATGGGGGAAATCTCCCGAAAATGCGGCAAAACTTGTATCGGAAACTGACGGATACATCCTCATGAGTCCGGAAAATCGGATCACCCTGAATCTGCGGGGAAAATTGTTCGAATCCTTATCGCGGGATCTGATTCTAACCGGGGACATTTTACCGCGTGAAATGAGCTACAGAATCCTGGCAAGTGTTGAAAATAGTCATCTGAAAAAAAGCCTCCCGTTCCTGGTCAACAACCACTTTACGCTGGATGAAGCGGATATCAACGGAAGCATCCAAATAAAATCCTCCAGTTTTAAACTTGAAGATGCCGATTTATCAGGTAAAATCGAAATCAGAAATCTGACGGGTATTCTCTTCGGGCAAGGGTTGCAAACCGATACTTTCAACCTCTTTTTTGAAGGGCAGAAAATGCTGCTGTCTCCGGTATCAGGGAATGTGGAAGACGGACGGTTTGTACTGAGCGGGCATCTGGGTACTATATTTCATCCCGGTCCTTATTTTTCAATTGATTTTGATGAGTATTCAGCAAAAAACCTTGTAATTTCCGCTCCCATCCTGGAACTGCTGAACCAGGGAAAAATGCAGGGACATTTCAAGGTGGAAGGCCCCGTCTCTCAAATAAAAGTCACCGGGAAAATTTATTCATCCCAGCTTCATTACAGTATTGTCCCTTTCTATCGCACCAGTCTGGAATTTACTTTTCAGAACAAAATCTGGGAATTCCAAAACTTTGATGCCTACTTCATTGGAATGGAACACCGGGGACATGGCGGTATTGACTTTAATAACATGACTATGGGGCTTGAATTTAACAGTAACAGAGATATCAGCAGAGATGTTTTTCCGATTATCGACCGGTTAAATAACACCTCCATGAATTATCATACTCTGGTGCACGGGGATTTCCCGACCCTCACTTTTACCGGTACCATTAACGGAGAATTCAGGCAGGGAGAAAATATTATACTGGCCACTGATGCAACCTATGAACTCGTTAAGGATCATATAACCATTCAAAACAACCGTTCCACTCCAGCCGGACTCAAAATTTATGCTCAGGTGAGCGATTTATGGAATAATCCGACATTCCAGATGCTTGAATTGAAAGATCTTCCTATGGATTCATTAAGCACGCTTACTTTTTTGAAAGGTATGAATGAAAAATACCGTGGAGATTTCTATTTCTCCGGCCCGGTTAATTTCCCCACCACTAAAATCAGCTTTAGTAACCGCAAGACTCAGGAAGTGCTTTTCAGTTTTACCGGTAATGCCTCCAATCTTATTCAGCCCAATTTGAAATTCAGGGGACACTTTCTGTTCGAGACACGGCCTGAAACGGTGGAAGGGAATCTTTTAATCGAAAATAACGCGGATAATCTGGCACTGCAGCTGGATGTTCCGTCCATGATCAACGGGAATTTATCGATCGGTTATGGCGAACAGGCTCTTTTCCAGGGAATTCTGAATATTATTAAATTTCCCATCAATCAGTATATCGGCAGATTTAGTAATTTTGCCCAGGCCATTGGCGAAGGAAATCTGTTGGGAACCATCTCCTTTAACGGCACTACCGACCAACCAACAGTAAAATTTGACCTGCAGGCCCAAGATTTTATTATTAATAACAACGGTTACTACTCGGCGGTGGTTCAGGGATCTTATGAAAATTCCATCTTTCAGTGTACCAATACCGCTTTAAACTATAATAGTAGGCCCATAATCCTTGCCGATATAAACTGGGATATCCGGCGCAAATATCTGCGGGCTACTTTCAGAGGGGATCAGATTGAAAGTAATTTCGTTGCCTCAACCATATTTAAGGATGCCAGGCTGGTGCAGGGAGATATGAATTATCAGTTAACTCTGGAAGGAAGGGCCGATCGTCCCAACATCCACGGTACCGCAAACATGCAGAATGGAATCCTGAAAGACCGGGTTTTCACGGATTTGCACGCAGAATTTGAGGATTCTATTCCGCCTTCGATTTCTCTTTTTCAGATAGGTAAACATATTTTCCATATCCGAAAGCTGACCTATCATGATAAACGGGATTATTCAGTACAAATTTCCGGTATAATGCCGGCAGACCCGGGTTCTCCCATGAATCTTAAACTGGATGCCGAAGGAAATATTCTGGCAGAGGTCCCGAGCTTTTTAAGTTATTTCCGTAATCCCATTTGTCTGGGCGAACTTTTGTTGAATTTTTCCGGCACCCGGGAAAATCCAAAGATCGAATCGGGACGAATAAGTATTTATAACGGAAGCATGGAATTTGAATCTGTAATACCTCCTTTGAAGGACATGAAGGCCGATATCGAGTTGAAGGAGGGCGAACAGTTTCTCCGCATACGTAACCTGGAAGGAAAAATAAATAACAGATCTGTGCGTATATTTAACCTGGATTCGGTGAAAGTTGGAGAAAATTATCTTGAACCATGGCGATTCGAAGATTTTGGTATCAATTTAGGGGTGCTGGTACTGGAAACAGATAAACGAGGCATTCCCCTCTCAATTCCCGGCCTGATGAATCCGGGCGATATTGGCTATTTTGAAGCAGATGGGAAGGAAAATGGTGAACAGTTCTATTTTTCAGGACCGGTGGATAAACCAGAGGTCCGCGGAAAAATAGTTCTGCGGGAAAGCCGGGTCACTTTCCCCTTTCTGGAAACTCCCGAACCTTCTACCCCGGAAGAGGAAAATAAAGTCATCGATTTCCTCATGAATATCAAGTGGGACATAACAACCATTGCCGGAACCGGTAACCGTTATTTCGTGGATATTCCGGCGCTCCTCGGAGAGGTTTACCTGGATTTAAATATTGACAATGTTTCAGAAGGCCTGGAATTTACCGGGCGTCTTTCCGATGAAAGCTTCAGGGTAGCCGGCAGTATCGAATCTTCCCGCGGCCGGGTAGAATATCTGGATATGAATTTCCGGGTGGATCGTTTCGGTGCCATCTTCAATACCTTTGAACTGTTCCCCGAAGTGTACGGAAAGGCATGGACTACCGTGCGGGATTCTACCAATTTTCCCCGCGACATCTATCTGGTATTGTATGCCATTGATCCAGAAACCAAACAGGAGGTTTCCCGCGGGCGCTGGGAAGACTTTCGATTCAAACTGGTGTCCAGTGATCCCACCATTGGAGAGACTCAGGAAAATGTTCTGTCTTATCTGGGATACTCGGTGGATAATATTTCCAGCAAAGCCAGCGATATCGGGATGACGCTTACTGATAACCTTCTCATCAGGCCACTGGTAAGACCACTGGAGCGCAAAATGGAAAGAGGCCTGGGATTGGATTACGTCCGACTGAACCTACAGATTACCTCAAATATTTATTACTACAGTCTGCAACCGCGCTGGAAGTTTTTACCGGAAGCAAATTACGGACGATTCAATTACAATACCAGTTTCGATCCGGCCTTGCTGCTTCTGCAAAGTTCCGAAATTACGCTGGGTAAATATCTAATGAAGGATATTTATTTCAGTTATTCGGGACAGCTGGTCTCTGTCTATGACGAACCTAAATTTGGACTGAATCACAGATTTGGCGTTGAATATCGCCTTTTACAGAATCTTTTGCTGGAATTTGAGTATGATAAGTTCTATTTCGATCCTAAATATTACAGCCGGGATGCTTTACAGGATTTCAGAATCCGCCTGAAGCATTCATTTAATTTTTAATTGCAAAACAATATATTAAAAACTAAGTTATAAACTTTATTAAATTTAATAATGTTGGAAAAATGAAACGTTTTATAATTTTTATATTACCCTTCATGATTTGTGCCGCGCTGGGCACGAATGTCTATTCCCAGCTGCAAAAATTCAAAATTCACAATATCCGCATCGAGGGCAATGAAAAAGCAGATTCCTCCATCATCATGCTGAACTCAGGCCTTCGCCCCGGGAAAGACATCACTAGTGATGATATTCAGAAAGCGGTAAAAAATCTGTGGGCGCTGAAACTGTTTTCCGATGTGAAGATTCTGGTGGAAAAACAAACCTACGCCGGGCTGGATCTGCTGATTAAACTGCAAGAGTTTCCCAGATTGGATGGATGGACTGTGAAGGGAAATGATAAACTTAAGAAAAAAGATGTGGATACAGAATTGCAGTTTTACCGGGGAATGGTGCTGACACCTTTTAAAATGTATAAAGCACGACGAAATCTTATTAAAAAATATAAGGAAGAAGGATATCTGCTCGCTAAAGTGCAAATTGACACACTTTATACCAACCCATACACGGTCCTGGCTGAAGTAAATATCGATGAAGGTAAAAAAGTACAGGTAAAAAAGATTCATATCTATGGGAATGAAGTCCTCAGTGAAAAAGAACTTAAGAAACAATTTAAAGGAATTAAGGAAGATCGCTGGTGGAGAGGAGCGGATTTCAAGGAAAAGAAATACCAGGAAGACCTCGGCCACTTGCTGGAATACTGCCGCAAAAAGGGTTTCCGGGATGCAGAAATTGTGCGGGATTCTCTTTATTATTCTGGGGATAAAAAAGACATGTACATCGATGTCTATATCCAGGAAAATCAGCGTTACTATTTCGGGGATGTAAGTTTTGAAGGGAATACGATTTTTTCCGATCAGGAACTTCGAGACCAGTTACTATTCTCCAAGGGAGATATCTATAATCAGGAAAGTTTCGAAAAAAGTATCCGAGAAAACATTCAGAATCTTTATTATAACCAGGGATATCTTTTTGCCAATATTCAACCCCGCGAAATTCCGGCCAGCACGGATACTGTTGATATTAACATTCGCATCATCGAAGGCAGTGTGGTACGGATTAAAGAAATAATAATAACCGGCAACACCAAGACCAACGAAAAAGTGGTACGCAGGGAACTTAAGATTTATCCGGGAGATACCTTTAACCGGGCAAAACTGGAGAGAAGTGTACGGGATGTATGGATTCTGAATTATTTTGCAAATGTGGTTCCTGACGTAAAATTAATTGAAGGTGATGATAAACATATCAATCTGGAAGTAAATGTGGAAGAAAAGTCTACCGACACCGCAAATATGTCGGCCGGCTACAGTCAAAGGGATGGCATGGTGGGAAGCCTGGGTCTGGCCCTCAATAATTTTTCACTGAAACACCCTTTATCGGGCGGGGATGGCCAGCGCCTGGCTTTCGACTGGTATTTTGGACGTTATTATCGCTCCATTTCCTTAAACTTTACCGAACCCTGGACTTTCAGCACTCCAACTCTGACGGGATTTTCTCTTTTTAATACACGAAGCGGCGGTGGTTTCTATCCGTGGGACCGTACGGTTACGGGCGGTTCGGTCCAGGCAGGACGCCGTTTTCAGTGGCCGGATAACTACTTCCGGGGCGACTGGATATTCCGTGTTGCTGAAACCAAGATTTTCAATGTGCGGGATCCCGAATTGCTGCAGTCTTATTTATTCTACGATAGACCAACTACCCAGATTAGTCTTACACAGATTATTCAGAGAGACAGCCGGAACCGCCCCGAATTTCCCACCCAGGGATCGGTTTACTCACTGGTTACAGAATTATCGGGCGGCATTTTACAGGGCGACGAAGACTATCTGAAGAACATCCTGACGGTGGAATGGTACATCCCAACAGTGGGGGGGTTGGTTCTATATACCCAGTCAAAACTGGGAGTGATCAACGGACTCTACAAAAATTACTATATCAATCCCGGTGAGTTGTTTTATATGGGAGGTTCAGGACTCAGTTTTTCAGAGGGTTTGAGAGGCTATGACGAAGGTGCAGTAGGACCACTGAGCAGCTCCGGAAGACCGCTCGGCGGAAAGTCGATGTTTAAATTTACTACTGAATTCCGTATTCCAATTGCCCCCAATCCCACCATATATGGTCTGTTGTTTATGGAAGCAGGTAATGTATGGGAAACCTTTGATCAGAGCAATCTTCAGAATCTGCGCCGTGGTATAGGTTTCGGTGTTCGCCTGTTCATGCCCATGATCGGTATCATCGGAGTAGACTTCGGCTATGGACTGGACTATTTCGATGCCCGGGGGTTCCGTACGGGACGTTGGAAAACGCATTTTCAATTTGGACGTTTTTAAAAAATTAAATATTTATGAATTATATTAAATTGACATGACAATCAACCATCAGGAGGTTACAGTGAAAAATTATCGGTTATTAGGCATTCTGACCATGGTAATGTTCTTTATTACTCTGGGATGGAATAACAGCTATGCACAGTTGAAAATTCGCTATGTTAACTCTCAGAGAATTCTGGCCGATTATCCGGAAGCCCAACAAATCCAGAAGAGGCTGGATGATATCCGGGCAGGTTATGAGAAAGAATATAACGACATGCTGCAACGATATGAAAGTCTGATCAAGGAAATAGAAAATCAGAGTCTGTTATTGAGTCCCGAAAAAAAGGCTGAGAAGGAAAAACAAGCACAGGACCTTGCGGTTCAGATTGATCAGTACCGTTATGACAAACTGGGACCTCAGGGAGAATTATATAAGAAAAACATGGAACTCACCCAGCCTTTGTATGACAAGATCGACCAGATTATTCAAAAAATCGGCGAACAAGAAGATTATGACTACATCATGGATGTAGTTCAGGGGGTGGTGTTATTTGCTAAGCCTCAATTTGACATTACCAACCGGGTTATTGAAGAATTGAATAAACAGAAATGATCTTTTCATTGGATAAATAAAAAGCTGAAATGTGATTGACATTTCAGCTTTTTTTATTCCTGATTCATCCGGCAGTCCACATTAAAATATCTCAGCTGAATAACTTAATTAATTTAGAAATTTTAACACTAAGACTCAAAGACACTAGGAAAAAAATTAGGAGTATTAAATAACTTGCTTAATTCACAAATTACGATATAATGTATCAAAGTTGTTATATTCTTAGAAATTAAATGGCCCCGGTCTTCAGACCGGGGATTAAAGAATCCAGCATATTTGGGCGTTAGCCCCTATTTGTGAATTAAGCAGGATAAAAGATGTGAATTTGATCTGTTTTAAAATAAACACGGATTAAACCATCAATTATTATGACTTTGTGTCCTGGTGCCTTTGTGATTATAAATAATTCGGGCTAAAAAATGAGGAAAACTTTCCATGCCAAACTTCACTTTAAAGGAATTAAGCCGGCGAGTGAAAGCAGAGTTACACGGTGATGGTACTATTAAAATTAAAGGAACTGCCAAGATTGATTCCGCTTCAAAAGGAGAAATCACCTTTCTGGCAAATCCAAAGTACAAGCACTATCTGGAGGGAACCGGGGCCAGTGCCGTTATCATTGATAAAAAAATGGAATTCGATTCACCGCTGCCGCACTTACGGGTGGATGATGTATACTACCGTTTTCTGCAAATATTCCTGTTGTTTAATCCTCCCCCGGAGCAGCTGAAACCGGGCATTCATAAGTCTGCCGTCATCGATCCGTCGGCCACTCTGGGTAAAAAAGTCGCCATCGGACCGCAGGTATTCATCGGACAGGACTGCAAAATCGGGGCCGGTACCAGAATTTTTCCGGGTTGTGTTATCATGGACGGTGTGGAAATCGGAAATAACTGCCTGTTATATCCGCTGGTATCCATCCGGGAGTCCTGCCGAATTGGCAATGGTGTGATTATTCATAACGGAACGGTAATCGGCAGTGACGGATTCGGATTTGCACCGTTTGAGGGCAAATATCATAAGATCCCGCAGGTGGGCCGGGTGGTGGTGGAAGACGATGTGGAAATCGGTGCCAATTGTACCATCGATCGGGCCACCATGGGGGAAACCATCATCCGCAAGGGAGCCAAGCTGGATAATCTGATTCACATCGCCCACAATGTAGACGTAGGGGAAAACACCGTAATGGCAGCCCAAACAGGGATCTCGGGATCTACAAAAATAGGGCATCACGTCATGCTGGGTGGTCAGGTAGGAACGGTGGGACATATTACCATCGGGGATTATGCTCAGGTGGGGGCACAATCCGGTGTAGCAAAAAGTGTTATGGAAAAAGAGGTGGTGTTTGGTTATCCCGCTAGGCCTATAATGCGTACCAAACGCATTGAAGCTGTCATAAACCAGTTACCGGAACTTCTGAAAAGAATTCAACAGCTGGAAAAAGAAATAAAAGCCTTGAAAAATCAAGACTGATTCTGTATTGCTGGTCTCCCTGCCTGGTTATCCAATTTTCCGGAGTCGTTTGCAATATCCGGTATCCGGTCAGACTTTTTATATTATTCAGTAATAAGCAGAGGTAACAGAATGCAGAAAGTAATTCTCATTTCAATAAAACAATTAATTTATTAACTTAAAAATTAAAAATGATCTGATTCTTGGTAACCAGCTGGTAAGGAAAAAAATAGTATAAAAAGCAGCAATACTGTAATAATATTAAGCGATTTGATGATATAAATTTATTTAAACTAAATTATTATTGTGAATTTTAATGCACGGAGGGCTTTAAGGTGAAATTTGTAAATCTGACATTTTAATTCGTCAGACAACCAGTTGCATGAAATAATTTCGATTTTAAAGGATAGTGATCTATGGAAAAGAAACAGAAAACGATTCACAGTGCCATATCATATACAGGAACCGGTTTACACACCGGAAAACCTTCCACCATCACATTCCGGCCGGCGCCTGAGGATCATGGTATCATTTTTGTAAGAACTGATGCAAACCCCACATTGGAGATTCCGGCACTGGTGGATTTCGTGCTGCCGGATAATGGTATCGACAGTTTGCGTGGTACCAACCTGCACAAGGATGAGGTGGTCATCTATACGGTGGAGCATGTCCTGGCCGCCATTGCCGGTCTGGAGCTTGATAACCTCAGAATCGAATTGAATGCACCCGAACCTCCGGTGGGTGACGGAAGTTCCATGCCCTTTGTGAATGTTTTGCTGGAGGCCGGGCTGGTGGAACAGGACCGGCTAAAAAATTATCTGGTGATTCAGGAATCCATGTTTTTTCATGAGGAAAAAAAGGGAATTGATCTTGTGGCACTTCCGCTGGACGATTTCCGGATCACGGTGATGATTGATTATAAAAATCCGGCCCTTGGCAGTCAGCATTCCGGTCTTTTTTCAATGGAAAAAGAATTTATCGCTGAATTTGCACCGGCACGGACGTTCTGCTTTTTGCACGAAGTAGAACTGCTGATTGATCAGAATCTTATTAAAGGCGGTAGCCTGAATAGTGCTGTGGTTATCTGTGATAAGAAGCTTGATGAAATCGATGAGAAAAAAATCCGTAAGTCGCTGCAAGTTAATGGTGATGTTTTTGTGGGTGAAAACGGTATTCTTAACAATACCAATTTGCGCTATAAGAATGAACCTGCCCGCCATAAAGTCCTGGATATGCTGGGCGATCTTTTTCTGGTGGGCGCACCCATTAAAGGACAGATACTGGCTGGTCGTCCCGGACACAAAAGCAATATTGAATTTGCCCGCCGCCTGCGCAGCTTCTATCAGAAACAGCAGCTTACCCGTAAATACCAGAATGTGGCACGCAAAGGAATCGTATTCGATTTTGAAGCCATACAGCGTATTCTTCCCCACCGCTATCCTTTTCTGCTGGTAGACCGAATTATCGAATTTGAAGCCGGCAAAAGGATTGTTGGTCTGAAAAATGTAACCGGCAATGAAGAATTCTTCAACGGCCATTTTCCCGGCCATCCTATCATGCCAGGGGTACTCATCATCGAAGGCATGGCGCAAACCGGCGGCATCATGCTGTTGAATGCCGAAGAAAATCCGGAAGATAAAATGATGTATTTCATGGGCCTGGATAATGTCCGCTTTCGTAAACCGGTGTTTCCGGGCTCCCAGTTAATTTTCGAACTTGAATTACTGAAAAAAAGAAGTTCCAGCATAAAAATGCAGGGCAAGGCATTTGTGGAGGGAGAACTGGTTGCCGAAGCCGAAATGATGGCCGTTATGCTGAACAGAAAACAAATGTAACTATAATACAAGGAGAGAAAGTTGACAAAGATTCACCCCACTGCCCTGGTGAATCCAAAAGCGGAACTCGGTGAAACGGTTGAAATAGGGGCCCATGCAACCGTAAACGAAGATGTAATCATCGGCGACCATACAGTTGTCGGTACCGGAGCATTTCTGGATAATGGTACCCGCTTGGCCGCCAACTGCCGGGTCGGACATTATGCCGTTCTTGGAGTTCCGCCCCAGGATCTCAAGTATAAAAATGAAAAAACCTTTCTGGAAGTGGGAGAAGGAACTATTATTAGAGAATTTTCCACTCTCCATCGCGGTACTACTTATCATTACAAAACAACCATCGGAAAAAACTGTTTTATTATGACCTATGTACACATCGCCCATGACTGTATCATCGGAGACAATGTAATACTGGCAAACTGCGTCAATATGGGCGGACATGTGGAAATAGATAACCAGGTCACGGTAGGTGGCTTGACGGGTATCCATCAATTTGTTAAAATCGGACAATATGCCTTCGTGGGAGGAGGCTTGAAAATTTTAAAAGATGTTCCGCCCTACATCAGGGTAATGGGGGAACCAGCCCGTTATGGAGGAACCAATTACATAGGCCTGGAAAGAAAAGGATTTTCCAAAGAAACCATACTGGAAATTAAGCGTGCCTACCATATTATTTTTCAGAGTACATATTTGGTCAGTGAAGCCCCTGATGTTATCAGGAAAGATCTGAAACCGTTTGACGAGATTAAGACTATTCTGGCCTTTATGGAGAGGAGCGAACGGGGACTGATTCGTGGATAATTTTGATCTGAAAGAATGGTATATCTGGCCGTGTCGCTCCTTTCCAGGGGATTTCAATATGGCTGCAGACCATCTGCTGGCCCGTGGCATGAACAAAATCATTGACCGGCCACTGCTGCGTTTTTTCACCTGGAAGCCCTACTGTATTTCCCTGGGATATCATCAGAATGTTTCCGATATCAATCAGAAACTATGCCGGCAAAATAATATCGATGTGGTACGCCGTCCCACCGGTGGACGGGCTATTCTACATGCCGAAGAATTAACCTACAGTGTAATCTATCCCTTTAACAGCCTGGATGCAGCACAATTTTACCAACTGATTCATATTCCCGTGGTAGAAGTTCTGAAAGGATTGGATATCCCGGCGGAATTTGAACCTTCGCAACCGGATTTCCGTCAAATCTACAAAACTGACCGGGCCTATGTCTGTTTTGCCACTTCTGCCCGCTACGAAGTAGAAATTGAAGGGAAAAAATTAATTGGAAGCGCACAGCGCATTTATGAAAACGCTATCCTGCAACACGGTTCTATTCTGCTAGGAACATTCCATGAATCCCTGATGGATTTTCTCATGTTGCCGGAGGATAAAAAAAAGATGATGAAAGAATATATACGCAATCACACGTCGTCAGTATGGCAGTACCATCCCGGAATTCAGGCGGACTCACTGGCCGGGCTACTGCAGAAAAAATATGAAAACTTTTACCGTATTCAATTTTTACCGTTCGAGAAAACCGAAATTTTTAAAAACAATTTACAAACCGCTATTGTTAACACAGAATTGTCCATCATAAAAAACCATCCATCAACCGGCTTACCGGTTGGTGTATAGGAGCCATGAAGGTCCCGGATATGTGAGGATCGCATAAAACCATGGATTCACCTCATCCCAAAAAAATCACGGTTCTGGGGAGCACCGGTTCCATTGGGCGGAATTGCCTTGATGTGATCCGCATTCATCGGAAAAATTTTTCCGTACAGTATCTTACCGCCCACCGGAATGTGGATCTGCTGGTACGACAGGCACGGGAGTTTAAACCACAGGGTGTGATTGTTACGGATTCCCGATTTTATAATAATGCAAGAGATGCTTTACAGGACGTCTGTGAAGTACATGCCGGTATGGAAAGTGTGCTGAATATCCTGGAAGATCCGCAAGTGGATATGGTATTAAACGGACTCGTAGGTGGTGCCGGTGTCCTGCCGACTTATCACGCCCTTAAAAACGGGAAAAATGTCGCCCTGGCCAACAAAGAATCTCTGGTGGTGGCGGGCAAACTTATCATGGACCTGGTAAATACTGGCAGTTGTTTTCTTTTTCCGGTAGACAGTGAACACAGTGCCATATTTCAGTGTCTTCTGGGCGAAAATATTAAATCGGTTCGCAGAATTCTCCTTACCGCCAGTGGCGGGCCATTCTGGAACTGGCCCCGGGAAAAATTGAAGGACGTCACTGTTGAACAGGCTTTAAACCATCCCAACTGGGATATGGGGGAAAAAATTACGGTTGATTCGGCAACGCTCATGAACAAAGGGCTGGAAGTGATTGAAGCCCACTGGTTATACGGAACATCTGTGAATCAGATAGAGGTGATTATCCATCCCCAGTCAATAATTCATTCCCTGGTTGAATTCCATGATGGTTCGGTAAAAGCCCAGCTGGGTATTCCCGATATGCGTATCCCCATCCAGTATGCGCTGACTTATCCGGACCGGCTGCCTTTACACACCGACTACCTGTCGCTTGACAAGATCGGATGCCTGACATTTGATACCCCCGATTTTTCCAGGTTTCCCGGCCTGAAAATAGCGGTTGATGCTCTGCATGGGGGAGGAACCCATCCCGCGGTTCTTAATGCCGGAAATGAAGCAGCTGTGCAACGCTTTCTACAGGGCAACATTCGTTTCACCGAGATCACCACGGTAATCGAAAAAACTCTTGCCGCGTATCCAATCCAACAGGAATACCGTATAGAGGAGGTATTGGCAATACATGAAGAAGCCAGACAATATGCATTTAAAATTCAGGTTTAAATACGAAACAAATAAGCTAAATCTGCATCTAACAATTCAGTGGATAAACTGAAGGGATAATAATGATATATTTACTATCAATAATTTTTGTATTGAGTGTACTGGTATTTTTTCACGAATTGGGACATTTCTCCCTGGCTAAACTATTCGGCGTGCGGGTTGAACGTTTTTCCATAGGATTCCCGCCGCGTTTGTTCGGTGTAAAGCTGGGTGAGACTGACTATTGTATTTCTGCCATCCCGTTCGGGGGGTATGTAAAAATGGCAGGAGTGATTGATGAAAGCATGGATACCAGCAAGCTGACCGGCGCACCCTACGAATTTGCGTCCAAAAAATGGTGGCAAAAAATTCTGATCCTTATCGGTGGAGTGACCATGAACATGATTCTGGCCTGGGTGATTATCAGCGTCCTGCTGAATATTGAAGGTGAACCCATTATTCCCTCTACCACTATCGGATACATGGCGGAAGATGGTGCATCTCAGAGAGCCGGTCTGGAGATTGGTGACCAAATTTTAAAAATCGACGGCCAGCCGGTATCCACCTGGAATGACGTAAGGGATAACTATTTTGCACACCTGGGTGATAAAATGGTCTTTCTGATAAGCCGTAATGATTCCACCCGGCAGATAATTTACGACAGTAAAATTCCCCAGAGTGAAAATGCAGAACAACTTGATATATTTCCCCGCCTGCCGGCCATGGTAGGTAGTGTTGTAGCAAATTCTCCGGCCAGCGAGGCAGAATTACAAAGAGGAGACAAGATTCTGGCAATTAACGGAAAACCGGTGAAAAGCTGGGAGGAAATGACCAATATTGTCCAGGCCAATCCCAATAAATCTCTGGATGTCCTGATTTACCGCGACGGCACGGATTATAACAAACAGATGACGCCGGAAGCAGTAGATGAAGTGGGTGAAGACGGGAAAAGCAATATTGTGGGAAAAATCGGTATAGGTTTTTACTATGAGAAAAAATACCTTCCACTATTGCCGGCCTTTGCCTCGGGCTTCCAAAAAACGATTTTTATTACAGATATGAGTGTGAAGGGCTTGTGGTGGCTGGTCAGCGGAAAAACCTCGGCCCGGCAGATGCTGGGGGGACCTATCATGATTACCAAGCTGGCCGGGGAATTTGCCAAGTCCGGTTTTGCCAGTTTGATGGAATTGATTGCCAACCTGAGTGTGATGCTGGCACTGATAAATGTCCTGCCCATACCGGCTCTGGATGGCGGTCATATTGCAATTGTAATAATCGAGGAAATCAGGCGAAAACCCCTGACCACCAGGACAAAACTGAAAATTCAACAGGTGGGTATGGCCATACTGCTGGTCCTGATTGTTTTCGTCATGTATAATGACATCATGCGCTTATTTTAATACCATTCGCTTTTCTTTATTTTAAAACCCGGAGAATACACTTTTTCCGGTTTTTTTTCAGAATTTAAGCATCATAATGTGTACTCCCGGTTATTCCCTGTATGTTTTTAAAAGATGATTCTCTTAGCTCCTGAACTTCAAATAAAATGGAAATGATTTCAACTGTATCCATTGATAAATCATATTCCTTATAGCCATCCCCTCAACTCAAGATTTGCTGTGAAGGGTTATTTGGCTCAATTGAAAGCCTGAGGTCAAAACATACCCTAACCCCCTGCCTGCAGTAGGCAGGCCAATTCCTGTCCGATAGCCAGTCAGTGGGAATGCAGTTCTGTCACACAAGGTATGGAAACATTAAAATATTCATAACTCAAATGGAGATCAGCCCCGTGAAGGACAGACCCCGGGTACCCAGGGATCCAAGAAAGTTTCCCAGTGTCTATCAATACATCAGGTTGCCCAGGTGAGAAATAGTCAAGTCCAAATTTTTGTGTAAATTCACGTTTATGTCTCAACTTGGCTGAAGC
>CAYWTB010000062.1:0-952 GCA_964461135.1 uncultured Caldithrix sp.
GCAGAACTAATCTAACGTTAATCAGGGAAGGGGTCATTTGGCCCTATAGAAGATAACACACTGAAAAGAATATTATTTAAATAAAAGGAGCAAATTTATGAAATATGTATTTCTTTTTCTCTTTAGTGCCGTCTTCGGTCTTATGGGCCAGGGTTCCGTACGCACCGAGGAAATAGAATATAACGATGGTGCAGCTATTTTGAAGGGTTATCTGGCATATAATCCCAATCAGCAGGGAAAACGGCCGGGTGTACTGGTAGTCCATGAATGGTGGGGGCTTAACGACTATGCTCGTCTCAGGGCAAAACAGCTGGCAGAAATGGGATATGTGGCTTTTGCTCTGGATATGTATGGTAAGGGAGCGGTGGCAAAGGATGCCCAGGAAGCAGCAAAATTAGCCGGGCAATTTTATCAGGACGGAGCCCTTATGCGTGAACGTGCAGCAGCGGGACTTGCAGTGCTTAAGTCCCAGGCTGCAGTCAATCCGGAAAAGCTGGCCGCCATCGGATTCTGTTTTGGCGGCACAACCGTTCTGGAACTGGCACGCAGTGGTGCAGACCTGAAGGGTTTTGTCAGTTTTCACGGGGGATTAAATACCCCGGATCCGGATGACGCCAAAAAAATCAGAGGCTCTGTACTGGTTTTACATGGTGCAGATGATCCCCACGTGAAGACCGAAGATGTACTGGCTTTCCAGGATGAAATGCGAAATGCCGGGGTGGACTGGCAGATGAATATTTATGGAAATGCCGTTCACAGTTTTACCAATCCTGCAGCAGGAAATGATAATTCCAGGGGATCCGCCTATAATGAAAAAGCAGCTGAACGATCATGGAAAGCCATGCAATTATTTTTCAGGGAAATATTCAAATAATCAGAAATTTAAACGGTTCTAAGTAGAAAAATTACTTTCAATTATTTTTCCTCAAGGCAGATAAATGATGAAAAGATT
>CAYWTB010000062.1:962-27461 GCA_964461135.1 uncultured Caldithrix sp.
AATTAGTTGTTGCATTTCCATTTCCTCATGGTTAAATTTTTCGTTACTTTTTTGCGTGGTATGGGGCGGTAGCTCAGTTGGTTAGAGCACTACGTTGACATCGTAGGGGTCGTCAGTTCGACTCTGGCCCGCCCCACAGTCAGGAAGCCACGAATTAGCCTTCGTGGCTTTGTTTCTATGTAACAAATGGAAGATTATGAAATGAGTGATAAGATAAAATTTAAATTCCCGGACGGTTCCGTAAAAGAATTTCCAAAGGGGACCACCGGCCTGGATATTCTGAAAGTCATTAATGGCCGCTTTCGGAAAGAAGCAACAGGAATAAAGGTTAACGGGTTGGTTAAAAGCCTGCCGGAACCGATTAAGGAAGATGCGGAAATTCAAATACTGACATTCGATGATAAAGAAGGGCGCCATGTTTTCTGGCACAGTTCCGCACATCTTATGGCTCATGCTATACAACGGCTTTTTCCTGAAACCAAATTCGGTATTGGTCCGGCCATTGATGATGGTTTTTATTATGATATCGATGTTGACCATACCCTCACGCCGGATGATTTTGACAAAATTGAATCCGAGATGGCAAAAATAGTGGATGAAGATTTCCCCATTAAGAGGAAGGAATGGGAAAAGAAAGAGGTGATCGAATATTTCAAAAAACGGCACGAAGATCTCAAACTGGATCTGCTGGAGGAACTGGAAGACGGGATCTCCACTTACTCGGAAGGCGATTTTACTGATCTGTGCCGCGGTCCGCATCTGCCCTCTACCGGAAAAATCGGTAAAAACTTTAAATTGCTGAGCGTTGCCGGTGCTTACTGGCGTGGGGACGAAAAGAATAAAATGCTGCAACGGTTATATGCCATTTCCTTCCCTAAACGAAAAATGCTGGAAGAGTATCTGCACCGGCTGGAGGAAGCAAAGCGGCGGGATCACCGCAAACTGGGACGTGAACTAGATCTTTTCAGCATCCAGGAGAGTATCGGCAACGGGTTAATTCTGTGGCATCCCAAAGGCGCCAGAATCAGACGGATTATGGAAGAATTCACTGTCCGCGAACATTATAAGAACGGATACGAGCTGGTTTATACCCCGCACATTGCTAAACTTCATCTGTGGGAAACCAGCGGACATACCGGCTTTTACCAGGAAAATATGTTTGCCCCCATGGAAGTGGAAGAGGTGGATTACCAGTTAAAACCGATGAATTGCCCCTTTCACATCACCATCTATAAAAACCAGATCCGGAGCTACCGTGATCTCCCCATCAGGCTGTTTGAACTGGGCACGGTTTACCGGTATGAACGTTCGGGTGTTCTTCATGGTCTGATGCGGGTACGCGGATTTACTCAGGATGATTCTCACATCTTCTGCACCCCGGAAAATCTGAATGAAGAAATTTCACGTGTACTGAATTTTACACTTTACATTCTGCGAACCTTCGGTTTCAGTGAATATGAAGTATATCTGTCCACCAGACCGGAAAAATTTGTAGGTCAGGTGGAAAACTGGGATAAAGCCACCGAGGCGTTGAAATATGCACTGGAACAGAGCAGCCTTAGTTATGAAGTTGATGCGGGGGAAGGTGTTTTTTACGGGCCCAAAATCGATATAAAGATTAAAGATTCATTGGGCCGTTCCTGGCAGTGTTCCACCATTCAGGTGGATTTCAACCTGCCGGAGAGGTTTATGGTTGAATACATCGGGGAAGACGGGCATCCTCACCAGCCGATAGTTATCCACCGGGCATTAATGGGTTCTGTGGAAAGATTTTTCGGGGTTCTGATTGAACATTACGCCGGCGCATTCCCCACCTGGCTGGCTCCGGTACAGGCCATTGTTTTACCCATTACAGACCGCCAGCATGATTACGCCCGTAAAATTCGGGAAGAGCTTCGCCAGGCAGAGATCCGCAGCGAGATGGACCTGCGCAGTGAAAAAGTGGGCTATAAAATTCGGGAAGCCGAGGTGAACAAGATTCCCTATATGCTGATCGTGGGAGATCAGGAGGTTGAAAACAATCAAATTTCCGTGCGCCAAAAAGGAACCGGTGATCTGGGGAAAATGGTAATCTCTGATTTCATTAATAAAATCGCAGTAGAAATTGCAAATAAAAAATAAGAAGAACAAAAGCAGGAGGATTCACTTATCAGCAAAGAGACAGATGTTCGCGTAAACGATCAGATTCGTGTGCAGAATGTTCGTTTAATTTCTCCGGACGGTGAACAGATTGGAATTGTGCCAACCCGGGAGGCACTGCAAAAGGCGGAAAATTATGGATTGGATCTGGTGGAAGTATCCCCAAACTCGAAACCGCCTGTCTGCCGGATCATGGATTTCGGTAAGTATAAATACGAGCAGAGCAAGAAAGAAAAAATAAGCAAGAAAAAGCAGCATATTATCACAGTTAAAGAAATTCGTTTAAGACCGCGAACCGATGAGCATGACCTGGAAACAAAATTAAGGCATGCCCGGAAATTTCTGGAACAAAAAAACAAAGTTAAAATAACCATACTTTTCAGAGGCCGCGAAATGGCCTACCAGGATTTTGGAAGAGAATTGATGGAGAAGGTTAAAGAATTCCTCGATGAAGTTGGAAAAGTTGAGGCGGAACCGAAGATGGAGGGTAGACGTATGATCATGATCCTGGCTGCAAAAAATTAGAGATACAGACAGAAGCAAAAAATTTATAAAGGGGATTATATGCCTAAGATGAAATCTTGCCGCGGGGCAAAAAAGCGGTTCAAAGTAACTGCTTCCGGTAAAATTAAATCACGACGAGCCTATAAGAGTCACATTCTGACCAGTAAAACGAAGAAAAGAAAAAGAAACTTGCGGAAACCGTCCTATATTAATACTGTTGATGAACCGCGTGTCCACAAGATGATTTTGGAATAAAACAAGTTCAGGAGGTTTCACATGCCCAGAACAAAAAATAATGTGGCAGCAAAAAAACGCCACAAAAAAATACTCAAAATGGCCAAGGGCTACCGGCTCTCACGGGGAAAATTATACGGCACCGCCAAAGATCAGGTGGAAAAAAGCCTGGGATATGCTTACCGGGATCGCCGTCAAAAAAAGAGAAGTTTCCGGTCTCTATGGATCGCCCGTATTAATGCAGCATGCCGGTTGAATGGCACATCCTATTCAAAGTTCATCCACGGTCTTAAGGAACAGAGCATCGACCTTGACAGGAAATCACTGGCTCATATTGCCATGCATGAACCTCAGGCCTTCCAGCAGCTGGTTCAGCAGGTAAACGCCTGAGCAGCCAGTTTGCCCGGTATTCAATAGGAATTGAAAATATTTTTCAATTCCTATTTTTTTATTGCCTGATCCTCCTTTAAATTTCCATGATCATAAGCAAAGTAACAGTGAGGAAATAAATTTCCCCTTACTGCAGATATTTTGATTCAAAAAATTTGCCTGTCAGATGAAAGACAAAATCGGAAATATCAAGAATAACTTTCTCAGCGTCCTGGACTCGGTAAACAATGCTCAGGGCTATGAATCACTTCGCGTTAAGTATCTGGGTCGTAAAGGACTCATCCAGGAACTTTACTCTCAGCTGAAAGATGCTCCTCCTGAGGAACGACCCGCCTTAGGTAAGGAAATAAACATCCTCCGTTCATTCATTGAATCCAAGACGGAGCAGCTGAAATCACGCTTCAGCATAAAGAAGGTAAAACAGAAAGAGGATATTACCCTTCCCGGCCGGACGCCGGCAGTTGGCCGGAAACATCCCCTCACGCTGGTTTTGAACGATATTAAAAAATATTTTATCCGTTTGGGATTCACAGTAGCTGACGGGCCGGATGTGGAAACTGATTTCTTTAATTTCTCCGCTTTGAACTTCCCTGAAAATCACCCGGCGCGGGCGATGCAGGATACCCTGTTCATCAGCGAAAATATTGTTCTGCGTACCCACACCTCGCCCGTTCAGATCCGAACCATGATGAACCAGCCCCCACCGGTAAGGATAATCGCTCCCGGCCGTGTATATCGCCGGGATACTCCGGACGCCAGCCACTCGCCGTTTTTCCATCAGGTGGAAGGTCTGTTCGTGGATAGAGGGGTAAGCTTTGGAGATCTCCGGGCGGTTATCCAGGAGCTGGCCAAATACCTGTTCGGTGCCGATATTCATGTCAGGTTCAGACCCAGTTTTTTCCCCTTTACCGAACCCAGTATGGAATACGACTTCAACTGTATATTCTGCCGGGGAAAAGGATGTAAAGTATGTAAATACACCGGCTGGGTGGAAATATCCGGAGCCGGGATGGTGCATCCCAATGTGTTCAAAGCCGTAGGATATGATCCGGAAAAATACACCGGTTATGCATTCGGAATGGGGGTGGATAGAATGGCCATGCTGAGATATAATATTGATGACATCAGACTGTTTTTCGAAAATGATATGCGTTTTCTCAGACAATTCTGAAGTCAGGGAATAGCCACTCCCATAAGCAGACAGACTTAGAGGATAGGCATGAAAGTTTCTTATAACTGGTTAAAAGATTACCTTTCTCTCTCACTGGAACCCCATCAGCTGGCAGACCGCCTCTCACTGGTAGGATTGGAAGTTGAGGAAATAATTGAGCGGCGTTTTGATATTC
The DNA here is from genome assembly GCA_964461135.1 of uncultured Caldithrix sp. Classification (GTDB taxonomy): domain Bacteria; phylum Calditrichota; class Calditrichia; order RBG-13-44-9; family RBG-13-44-9; genus RQOF01. The sequence goes on from CAYWTB010000062.1 coordinate 5,576, forward strand.
CCCGGGTGGTGGTGGGACGTGTCCTCTCGGTGGAAGAACACCCCGGGGCGGACAAGCTGCGCATCTGCCAGGTATCTATCGGGGAAGAGGAGTTATCCATTGTATGCGGGGCATCAAACGTTGCCGCCGGACAAGTGGTCCCGGTTGCTAAAGCAGGGGCCAGCCTCCCCAACGGTCTGAAGATCCGCAAAGCAAAAATCAGAGGAATTGAATCGAACGGAATGATTTGCTCCGAAGCGGAGCTGGGATTACACGAGAAATCAGAAGGTATCTGGGTACTGCCGGATAATCTGCCTCCGGGTGTTCCGCTGGATAAAGCACTGCAACTAGAGAATGATTTCATACTGGATATTGCCGTTACCCCCAACCGCCCGGATTGTCTGAGTCATCTTGGCATCGCCCGTGAAATCGGGGCCATTATTAAACAGCATATACATAAACCGGAAACCAGGCTGAAGGAACTGAAGGATCCCGCCAGTTCGCAGATAGGCATAACCATCAAGACACAGGAAGGTTGTCCGCGTTACTCTGCACGGGTAATCCGCAAGGTTGAGGTGGGTCCCTCACCCTCCTGGCTGGTTAAGCGCCTGGAATCCGTGGGAATACGCTCAATCAACAATGTGGTGGATATTACTAACTATATCCTGATGGAAACCGGACATCCCCTGCACGCATTCGACATGGATTTACTCGCCGGTCCGGAAATAGTGGTACGGGAAGCCCTCCAGGGAGAAACCTTTACCACCCTGGATGACAAAGAACGGACTTTACCCAAAGGCACGGTCCTGATCTGCGATGCGGAAAAACCGGTAGCACTTGGTGGCATCATGGGGGGGCTCAATTCCGAGGTAAATACCGACACCCGAAATATCCTGCTGGAAAGTGCCTATTTTAAACCGGAAAGTATCCAGGTCAGTTCAAGGCTGCTGGGATTATCTACCGAGGCATCCCAACGCTTCGAACGTGGCGCGGATCCCAACGGAACAGTTTATCCGCTCAACCGTGCCGCTGGCCTTATTGCCGAGATATGTCATGGTGAAATTTACCAGGGCGTGGTGGACGTTTATCCCGGGGTCATTAAAGAAAACTCGGTATCTTTGCAGGTGGATCCGATCAATACTCTTCTGGGTACTTCCCTAAAGCAGGAAGAGATGTCAGAACTGCTGGAAAGTATTGATCTGAAAGTGAAAGACGGAAAAGTCATTGTGCCAACCTTCCGACCGGATATCAGCGGTATGGCCGACCTGGCTGAAGAGATTGCACGTCTTTATGGCCTGGATAATATTCCGCCCCGCCGGATTTTTGAAAGCGATTACCGTGTCCGGATCAACGAGTTCGATGTTTTCATAGATGAACTGAAAGAGATCCTTGCCGGTCTGGGTTTGCAGGAGGTTATTTCCAGCAGCATGGTTAACAGCCAGCTATGGGAAAAAGCAACCGGCAAAAAATTGTATCCCCTTCTGAATCCCATATCCAAAGATCTTGATGGATTGAGAAATTCCCTGCTTCCCAGCCTGGCCCAGCTGGTACAGTACAATTTAAACCGAAAATCAAAAGATCTGAGACTCTTCGAAATCAACCGGATTTTCATTCCGCCGGGGAAAAAAAATGAACTGCCCGGAGAAGAACTGCACCTGTCTGTTGCATTGACAGGCAGCAGGGATGGTGATGTATGGTACTCTACTCAACAGCCTGTTGATTTTTTCGACATTAAGGGTTTGACCGAGGCAATCTGCCACAAAATTTCACTTGACAACTGGCGATTTATTTCTTATTCTGAAAACGGTTTACAGGAAAACGGGATATCGGTAATTTGCGGGAAGGAAACGGTTGGTTTCTGCGGTCGGTTAAACCAAAAACTTACAGAAGTATTTAATATTGAAGAAGATATATACATTGCAGATTTTGTTGTACGGGCGTTGTTCGACAACAGAAAAACCGACAAAAAATACCAGCCGATCCCCCGTTTTCCTTCTATGGAACGGGACCTTGCATTAATTATCGACAGTGATCTGGAAGCAGAGAAACTTGTGACGGCCATTCAGAAAGAGGGTGGTACGTTACTTACAAAAGTAGATGTTTTCGATATTTATCTGGGCAAGCAGATACCGGAAGGGAAGAAGAGTCTGGCATTTCGTCTCACTTTCCGATCGTCAAAGCGCACGTTGACCGAAGATGAAGTAAATGTGTTAATCGAAAAGATTTATAAGGCGGTCCAGCGGTCATTTCAGGCAAAACTCAGGACATGAGCATGGATGCCGAAATCAGAGCAATTTTCAGGAATTATACCCTATTAATCGAGCGCATAAAAAAGCTGATTTTTATTGTCAACAGGTTAGATGAAAAAAATAATGATATGCAAAAAAAGTTTCACCAGCTGGAAGAGAAATTAAATTCTCACGCGCTGGAAAATGAAACTTTAGAGTTGAAAGAGGAATTAAAAAAATTGAAGATTGAAAATAAAATATTAAAGGAGAAGGAAACTCAAATTAAAACAAAAATAGAACGCCTTGCAGTCAAATTAGATCAAATACAATTATGAACATTTAGGTAACCAAAATTTTAAATCATTAAATTTAAAATGGAAAAATCTTCAATAAAAGTCAATATCATGGGGTCTGAATATGCTCTGAAATCGGAGGTCGATTCCGAATATGTTCAGGAGCTGGCCGCTTATGTGGATCAGAAAATGCGCAAACTGGCCGAGGGATCCCCGGTTCATGCGCCCCTCAAGATTGCAGTATTAACTGCCGTTAATATCAGTGACGAACTTTTTCGGTTGAAACGAAAATATGATCAGATCGTAAAAGAAATAGAATCGACGAGTCAAGAAATAACGGAGAATGTAGATACTTTTTTAGATCAGTATTCAGATTATTTGAAATAGTCCCTGAATCTGTTAGGGTGTTGTATTTGGGAAGAACCAACACTATAAAAAAGGGAGTTTGACTCTGGGCGTCTAATGCAGGCCTCTTCGTGAGGAAGCGTGAACCGTTTAGGCAAGCACCCATCGTGTATGATGCGGTTCTTTTCCAAATCCGCCCTAATGGTTCAGGGATTTTTATTATTCTTAAATCAGTCGACTACTTATGACACATCTCGAGATGAAAGTTTTGGAGGAAATTTAGAAATGGAATGGATTGTTGGAATCGTCATCGGTTTTGTGGTCGGCTTGGTCAGTCTGTGGTTGTTCCTGAAAATGTCCTCAAACAATAAAATATTAAGTGCCGCATCTGAAACGGCACGAATAATCGAGGAAGCAAAATCAGAAGCAGAATCTCTCAAAAAAGAAAAATTAATTGATATCCAGGAAGAATTATTTGAACATAAACAGAAACTGGAAAAAGAGGTTGATACAAAAAGAGAAAATCTGCAGAAACAAGAGTTAAATCTTGATCATAAAGAATTAGAGATTGACCGCAAAGCCGAAATCATTGATAAAAAAGAAAAAGATGTAGATATTCTGGAAAAGAGGCTCAGTGAGAAAGAAAAATATATTGAGAACAAGACCGCAGAGCTGAATCAGTTAATCAGTGAACAAGTAAATAAACTGGAGGAAATATCCGGCCTCACCCGCGACGCTGCGCGGCAGATACTGATTCAGGATATGGAAGAAAAAGCCCGGGAGGAAGGGAAAAAAATTGTCAACAAGATTCTGGACCAGGCTAAGCTGGAAGCCAACCGCAAAGCCATGGAAATCGTAGTATCGGCCATCCAGCAAACAGCAGCTGAACAATCCGCTGAAGCCACCGTATCCGTGGTTACCCTCCCCAATGATGACATGAAGGGCCGGATTATCGGCCGTGAAGGGCGGAATATCAGGGCATTTGAGCTGGTAACCGGTGTAGATGTGATCATCGATGATACTCCGGAAGTGGTCATTTTATCATCCTTTAACAGTTACCGACGGGAAATTGCTAAAATTGCCATGGAAAAGTTAATTCTTGACGGCCGTATTCACCCTGCACGTATCGAGGAACTTGTCCAAAAAACAGAAGAAGATGTAAAGAATTCATTCCGGGATATCGGGGAACAGGCTATGCTGGATGCGGGTGTCCACGGACTACCTGATGAGGTTATTGAACTTATAGGTAAATTAAAATACCTGACTTCATATGGTCAGAATGTGCTTAATCATAGCCTGGAAGTAGCATATCTGGCAGGAATGATGGCTACTGAATTAGGTTTGGATCCCAAGATTGCCAAGAGAGCCGGATTGCTGCACGATATCGGAAAAGCAATTGACCGTCATACCGATGCACCGCATACCCGGGTGGGAGCAGATCTACTCAAGAAATACAATGAAAATCCCCTAGTAATTAATGCCATAGAAAGCCATCATGAAGAAGTAAATGCAACTTCCCCTTATACCATTCTGGTAGCGGCGGCGGATTCCATCTCAGGAAGCCGCCCGGGAGCGCGCCGGGAAACCCTGGAAACTTTCATTAAACGTATGCATGGTCTGGAAGAAATCGCCGAAAAATTTAGCGGAGTAGAAAAAGCACATGCCATTCAGGCCGGACGTGAAGTCCGTGTGATTGTGGACTGTAATCATATGGATGACAACCGTGCCAAAGATCTGGCAAGAGAAATTGCCCACAAGATTCAGGCGGATTCGGAATTTCCCGGTCAGATTAAAGTGACAGTAATCAGAGAATACCGCGCTTTTGAGTATGCAACCTAATCGGGAATATTCGGGATAACATTGAACCTGCTAAACTTGCAGGTCATATCTAAATTGCCACATACAAGCATGGTTAAATTGTAGTATGAATATATTATTTATTGCAGATATTGTGGGAGAAGAAATGACAGATATAATCCTCGATATTCTCCCCCGCCTGAAAAGGCATTATGACATTGATTTTATTATTGCCAACGTGGAAAATCTGGATAAAGGAAAGGGTGTCCTTCCCAAACAGATTGATCGCTTGAAGACAGAGGGAATTGATTGTCTCACATCCGGAAACCACATCTGGGAACCACGCAAAAAGGAAGTACTGGTAACCTATGCCGGCTACCTCCTGCGTCCCCTTAATTATCCGGAAGGCAATGTGGGTGTAGGATCAGTCGTGATCAGAGCAAAAAACGGGAAAAAAGTGGGTATCCTCAACCTTCAGGGCCGGAGCTTCATGTACCCTATTAATTGCCCGTTTACCAGCGGGATGAAGGAAGTCCGGCGGCTACGGTCCGAGACTGACCTTATCGTTGTGGATTTTCATGCAGAAGCTACTGCTGAGAAACAAGCCCTCGGCTGGCACCTGGATGGAAAGGTGTCCGCGGTAATTGGCACCCATACTCATGTCCAGACAGCCGACGAACGTATATTAAATAATGGTACTGCTTACATCACCGATGCCGGCATGTGCGGGCCTTTCGACTCGGTAATCGGCATGGATACCCGTAAAGCCATTGACCGCTTCATCCTTCAAACTCATATCTATTATTCAATCGCCAAGGAAAATAACAGATTTAATGGCATTGTTCTTGCCATAAATGAGGATAATGGGAAAGCTGAAAATATTCAGAGATTGAATTTCAGTAAAAAGGAGTTTGATCAAAATGGCCAAGGTAATTGATGGCAGGTCCATCGCCCAGAGAATTCGTGAGGAAGTCAGGAAAGAAGTAAGTATCCTCTCCCGACAGGGAAAAGTACCGGGATTGGCCGTGATTCTGGTAGGAAATAATCCTGCGTCAGAAGTGTATGTGAATATGAAATCCAAAGCCTGTAAAGAGGCGGGAATCCATTCCATCACGGACCGCCTGTCATCTGACCTCAGTGAACAGGAACTTCTGGATAAAGTCCGATTTTACAATGAAAGTAAACAATTTCATGGATTGCTGGTTCAGCTGCCCCTGCCTGCTCATATTAATGAACAGAGAATTATTGAAGCTATGGAGCCTCACAAAGATGTGGATTGTTTTCATCCCTATAATGTAGGTCGCCTAATGATTGGCCAGCCTATCTTTGAACCTGCAACACCCGCGGGTATTGTGGAGCTACTTAAACAGACTGGTATTGATACCAGGGGAAAGCATGTAGTTGTGCTGGGACGCAGTAACATCGTTGGGAAACCTTTAAGTATGATGCTGGTTCAAAAACATAAAGGTGCAAATGCTATTGTAACCATTGTTCATACAGCAGCATCCAACCTAACAAAGTATACATTGCAGGCGGATATTTTGATAGCCGCCATGGGCAAACCGGAAGTTGTGACCGGACAAATGGTAAAAAAGGACGTGGTGGTCATTGATGTGGGGGTAAACAGGGTTCCGGCTGATAATGAAAAGGGATATCGTCTGGTGGGAGATGTTATTTTTGATGAAGTTATAAAAAAAGCTAAGGCCATAACACCGGTGCCCGGGGGAGTAGGACCTATGACTATCGCTTTACTTTTAAAAAATACCGTGAAAGCGTACTGGCTTCAACAGGTGACCGGTAAAAAATGACGACAAATTACAGAAGCATATGAGTGCTAACGCAACCGATAAGGGAAAATGGGCAGAAGAAATTGCCGGCAATTTTCTGGAAAAGAAATCATATAACCTTCTTTTCCGGAACTGGCGTGCCGAACGAGGTGATATTGATATTATCGCATTAGACGGAGATTGTCTGGTCTTCATCGAAGTTAAAGCCGGTTTTTCCCGGAAATTCGGTCCACCGGAATTACGTATTACTCAGGCAAAAAAGAGACAATTATATAAACTGGCATCTATATTCATAGCGGGAGCAGATATTTCAAAAATTGAACATCAGAGTTATCGGTTTGATGTAGTAGTCGTTGATGGACATCAAAATAAATACGACATCCGGCATTATAAAAACGCCTTTTACCTTTGATGTTTTAGGATTGCGGAGCGGATTTCACAGGATGAATACCTGCAGGGAATAAGCTATCAAACTTTCTAATTGTTGTAAACGTAAAACGATGTTGAGTGGAGAAATGTTATGCCCATCACGAAAAACAAAGGAATTTCAAGAATTGATTCGGAGGCCTGCCGTACATATGGGTGGTATGTTCGGGCCCGCTTCCAGGGAAAAGTTATATCCAAATTATTCAGCGACGGGAAATACGGCGGTAAAGCAAAAGCGCTGATGAAGGCCCGGCGGTTTTACAAAAAATCCATGGAAAAATTGGTCAGGCGGCACAGTGATGTGGCATCTAATAAGATCCCCATTAAGACAATTGTCAGCAAAAACAAGCGCAATAACACCGGGGTGGTAGGAGTTCAAAAGATTAAAAGGAAAAATAATAGTGGAACAGTTTATCAGGCATATCGTGTGAATTGGACTGATCGCACCGGTAAATCCCGTACCAAATTCTTTTCAGTCGATAAACACGGGGATAAAAAAGCATTTGTACTTGCCTGTCAGCACCGGAAGGAAAAAATCATGGAACATTATTACTCCTGAGTCTTTACTGCCTAAACTTCCCTGCTGATTACCAGCTGGCTTTTTCGCCCGACCATTTCCTCCAGGAAAATCCAGAAAATCAACCTTTCAAAAAAATTACCTTGCCCGAATCAAAACTACGGGTTCAATTATATTCGGACGGCCAAAAATTACGGACACTTTTTAGAATCCGGTGTTGAAAGTATGGCACTCAAGGGGGGACTAAAAGAAAAACTGATTGATTCAATCACCGGCCTTTTCTAATTTGATAAAAAATATCAAATAAAGGACATCAAAATGGCCGTTACCGAGTTAAAATCCCAGCAGCTTCATAAAAACATCAGTTTAGAACTTTTCCCTTTTGAGACCACCGATAAACTTGATCCCCTGAACACCGTTATCGGGCAGGATCGGGCGATAAAAGCGATTCGCCTGGCGCTCGAAATGGAACACAGTGGCTATAATGTTTTTGTAACCGGCATGTCCGGTACTGGCCGAACTACCATTGTCAGGGATATTTTGGAAAATCTTGCTAAAATACGTCAGGTACCGGATGACTGGATATATGTTTATAACTTTCATGAACGGGACGTGCCAAATGCCCTGCGTCTTCCAGCAGGACGGGGTAAAAATTTTGCCGGTGACATGCAGGAGTTGATTGATACACTTAAAAAAGAAATTCCCGCCACCTTTGACAGTGAGGAGTATGAGAAGCAGAATGCTTCTATTCTGATGAAGAATACCGAACGGAAACGCCAGATAATGAACCGGCTGGATTCGGAAGCCCGTGAGATGGGTGTTCAGATTCATAGCACACCGGCCGGTTTTCAGACGATTATTCTGAAAAACAACCAACCCTTGAGCACCGAAGATTTTGAAAAACTGAGTGAAAAGGATAAAAAAGAGATTGAAAAACGGTTGGAGGCGGTACAGGAAAAAATAAATGCCGTGGTGCGGGAAATTGTTAAAATTGACCGGGAATCTCAACAGAATATACGGGCATTAAATGAAAAAGTAGCGTCTTTCATAGTAGATCGTTATATCGAGGATCTCAAATCCGATTATGTCTCCCACACAGAGATAGTCAAATATCTGGATGACGTACGAAGTGATACCATAACCAATATAGATGCATTTCTTACTGAAACCCGCAAGGAATCCGAAAAAGATGGTGATATGTCCACGACTGGAGATCACTTCATTCGTTACAGGGTTAACGTCCTGGTGGATAACAGTAAATGCAAGGGCGCACCGGTAATATATGAACCAAATCCGACCTATAACAATTTATTCGGCCGTATCGAAAAACAAGTCATCATGGGTGCCCAGGTAACCGACCACACCATGTTGAGAGCCGGCAGCCTGCATCGCGCCAACGGGGGTTACCTCATGACGGAAGCCTATCAAGTCCTGACGAATTCATATGTTTATGACTCTTTGAAGAGAGTTATTAAAACCAAAGAGATCCGGACAGAGGACGTGTCCGAGCTCTATGGATTCATTTCGGCAGCAGGGATCCGCCCTGAGCCCATTCCCCTTAATCTTAAGGTAATTCTCATTGGCTGGAATGATATTTATTATCTGCTGCAGGCCTACGATCAGGACTTCAGTAAAATATTTAAAATCCGGGCGGATTTTGATTATGAGACTGATTCAACCAGGGAAAGCATTCAAAAATATTCTCAGTTTATCAGTAAAGTGTCTATGGAAGAACATCTTCTGCCATTTCATTGCAGTGCGGTGCGGGAAGTCATTTATTATGGAAACCGACTGGTAGATGATCAGGAAAAAATCAGTCTGCGCTTCGGCTCCCTGGTGGGCATTATCCGTGAAGCCAATCATTATGCCAAACGGGACAAAAGCAAAGCTGTGCGTGAAAAACATGTTAAAAAAGCCGTTTCAGAATCAATCTACCGGAATAGTATGATTGAAGAAAAAGTCCAGGAAATTTTCAAACGCAATATTTTTAAAATTGATGTGAGCGGTGCAAAGGCGGGAGAAATCAATGGTCTTTCCGTTTCCCAGATCGGAGATTTTTCTTTCGGACGACCCACCAAAATTACCGCCAAAACTTATATCGGCAATGAAAACGTTATAAATATTGAACGAAAGGCCCGCCTGAGCGGAAAATTTCATGATAAGGGTTTGTTGATTCTTGCGGGGTTCTTCAACTCAAAGTTCGGACAATATATTCCCCCGGCCTTTTCCGCCAGTCTCACCTTTGAACAGAGTTATTCCACCATAGATGGGGACAGTGCATCTTCCACCGAACTTTATGCTCTTATTTCCAGTCTGGCAAATGTACCTATCAGACAGGGCCTCGCCGTAACCGGTTCCGTGAACCAGAATGGGGAAATACAGGCCATCGGTGGAGTCAATGAAAAGATTGAGGGTTTTTTCCAGGTCTGCAAGGATAAAAAACTGACCGGGGAACAGGGAGTTATTATTCCCCGCAGCAACATCGATAACCTTATGTTGAAAGACGAGGTGCAACAGGCGGTCAGACGGGGGAAATTTCATATCTGGGCGGTAGATACCATAGAAGACGGTCTCCGGATTCTTACCGGGCGGGAACCCGGAAAACGTCAGAAAAATGGTAAGTTTCCAAAAAATTCCCTTTTTTACCTGGTGGAAGAGCAATTACAGGCTTATGCCAAGCGAGCCAGTGAATTCAGAAAAAATATACTGGGGAAAAAGAAGAAGGAGGATTCTGATAAAAGCAAGCGTGAAAACAGTGAAAACGGAGAAGGCGACCTGTAAGATAGCTGCCTGCCCATTAAAAGTCCGGAAGCTACGGGTTGTATAAATCCCCTGTTCTGGTCATTTTCCCGGAATGACCGGAGATCCCCCTAACTTATTTCTTTATATTTCGGTTCTTTCCCGGGCCAGCTGAAATTATGTCTTTTAAGAATTCACGAAAATCGCTGGAAAATTCTTTCCTCTTCAGTCCAAACTCCACGAATGTTTTCATATAATCCAGTTTATTACCAATGTCATAACGTTTACCTTCAATTTTATAAGCAAAAACATCCTCCCTTTTTAACAGAAGCTTCAGGGCATCTGTCAGCTGGATTTCATTGTTTTTTCCCGAACCGGTCTGGTCCAGTGCATTGAATATTTCCGGAGTCAGAATATAGCGCCCTGCTATGGCAAGATTGGAGGGGCTCTCGTCTTTTTTCGGTTTTTCTATCAGATCCTCCACCTTCCAGATGGAATTACTGATTTTTGTTCCAGCTATGATCCCATAGCGCTCCACCTTTTCGGGTGCAACTTCTTCCACCGCAATAACAGACTGGCGATACTGGTTGTACACATCAATCAAGTGCTGGGTAACCGGAATTACCGAATCGATAATGGTATCACCCAGGAGTACCACGAAGGGTTCATTACTGGTGTGCTGCCTGGCATAACGAATGGCATCTCCCAGGCCATTCAACTCCTTCTGGCGGATAAAATGAATATTCGCCATCTCCCCTATGCGGCGTATTTCATGATATGACTTACGGTCCTCTTTACTTTTTAACAGAATTTCGAGTTCTGTCAGGCGGTCAAAATGATCCTCAATGGCTCTCTTACCTTTTCCTGAAATGATCAGGATATCCTCGATGCCCGAATCTACCGCTTCCTGTACCACATATTGTATGGTGGGTGTATCAATTATGGGTAACATTTCTTTGGGCTGAGCCTTCGTTACAGGCAGAAAACGGGTTCCCAGACCCGCTGCCGGTATCACTGCCTTGCGTACCATGTATCTACCTCATTTATAAAATAAACGGTTTGATTACTCTGACGTTTATCTTTTTAAGTTCCAGAATCAGTTGATCAAGCATTTCATCATCCCTGAAAATTCCAATAATTGAACCCCCTGAACCTGCGAACTTGGCAGAAGCTCCGCACTTGCGTGCCCGGTTTATCATCAGTAAATTCCGTTCACTGATATTCATGATTTTTTTACGCAGGTCAAAATTTTCATTGATCAGCTGATGGAGGGTCTCTTCATCCCTCCCGATAATCGCTTTTTTCCCGAGTTCAGCCAGTTCGGCAATTCGTTCCAGGGTCCTGATTACTGTCTTATCCCCTTTTTCATAGCGCAAGCGGATATCATTCAGGACCCGTCCGCTCTCCTTACCCAGCTCGGTATTGTAGGCCATGTATAAGCGGGGAAGAAGTGCCGGATCCAGAGATTCGTATATCCCGTGGTTATTTCTTTCCAGCAATTCCTTATCAAAATTCATATAAACACAACCCTCATACACCTGAATTACCCGGTCCTGCAGGCCGGCATTAATACCCAATTCATCCTTCTCCGTTGCCAGAATCAGGGATGGTAATATTTCCTGCGAAATTTCCACCTGATAAAAGATCAGCAGAGCCTTCATGGTAGCAGTAATAATAGCACTGGAACCGGCCATGCCTACCTGCCTGGGGATGGTAGAGTGATAGCGGATGGTAAAATTCTTGTTTTCCAGTTTTAAATCACGGGACTGACAATATTCATAAAATTTCTTTATAGCAGCTTTTATCAGCCGGTCTCCTCCGTAGTAACCATGCAGATTTACCGATTCAACCAGCGTGTGAATATTCTGGTACCGATTTACATCCTGGGGTTGAGCTTCTATATGAAGTTCAGGCGATTGATAGAGGGTAACATGAGCCCCAAAATTCCTGACACTGATGGAAATGGTTTTGCCAAAATAGCCATCGGATGGATTGCCCAGTAAACCGGCCCGGGCATAGGCGCGAGAATCTATAATCACTGATTAACCCCAGACTTCAACTGGCTTAGAATTTCCGGTTAATTTACTATTGATACCGGAGGCAAACCATATCAAATAATAAAAGAGAAGGATGATACACTTGATCTACTGACTGATAACTATATATATCTTCTTATTTATTTCAACAATGTCTGCAGATCGGTGAGTGGCAGGTTTATCACAGATAAGTTCCTGTTGTGCATCTTTTATCGTTCCACACGAATTCCTTAACGCCTGTCCGGCAAAAATTGAATATCACGGGGGTCCGATGAGGGCGTATTAAAGGGAAAAACTTGGACTAAATATTTGAGTAATCAATTATCCGGTCTATGGTTGATAAAAGAACTTATCAGATTTGTCTCAACATTAACAGATGATCATAATTAAAATTCACCGCCACCATCTTTTTGAGCATTTTCCATAATGGGCGGGATCAGTAATCCAACGTTAAAATTCTCCCCCCGGTGAAACTGAAAAATTTATCTTTATCCGCCACTTTCATTCCCTGCATCAGATCCTGCGGAGTTTTACCGGCCGCTTTCAGGCATCCGGGACAGGCCATAAGCGGGACATTTATATCTATCAATTTCTGTATTTGTGTCTTTGACCCGGGAAAATGATCAAACCGGATGTCAGGTGAATCCTGCAGTACCACTTCAATACCTTTAATATCAAAATATACCAAAACATCGTGATCATCCGACATCAGAACCGCCATATTCAAAGCCATAAGGACACGCTGCGGGCTGTCTGTTCCATGACTTATATGAATGAAAACCCCATCCCTGACGGATTGTGAGGAGGATCCAGCCTGGGGAGAATTTTGCTGATGACAGCTGGTTAATGACAAAATAATTAAAGTAGCCGGGATAAATCTGAATAGTTTCATTTTGAACCCTCGTGGTTTTGTTTTTACCAAAAGACAGCGAATCTTTTTAACAGTTTATTATTAAATCAGATTGCTGGCGAGATCACAATGTCACCGCTCATCCGAAAATATATAACCGGCACTGCGAACGCTTTTGATAAAGACCGGCCGTGCGGGATTGTTTTCAATATATTTCCTGAGCCGCGCGATAAAGTTATCCACCGTGCGTGTTTCCATGTCCGATTTTACATTCCATACATTCTCCAGCAAATCCTGCCGAGAGACAATAACCCCTTTATGATCTATTAAATATTTCAGAATCATGGCTTCATATGTGGTCAGCTGAATATTTCTCTCGCCATGCCGCAGTGAATAATCCTCAAAATTTACGCTATTTTTTCCGAAATGGTAAACGGGAGGGGTGTTGGTATACGACTTATACCATGCTTTTCTCTTCAACATTCCGGCAATCCGAAGCAGGAGTTCCTTCAAATGAAAGGGTTTGGTGAGATAATCATCAATACCCAATTCCAGACCTTTTATTTTATCCTTGCTGCCAGACCTGGCGGTCAGTATTAAAATGGGAATCTGCGGCGATTTTTGCCTTACTCTTTTTGCTACCTCAAATCCATTTAAATATGGGAGCATTATATCCAGAATAATCAGGTCATAGGCCTGTGATTCGAAATATCTCACGGCCTCTTCACCATCCCTGGCCCAGGTTACCACATACCCTTCCCCCTTTAAATTAAATTGAAGTCCTAAGGCCATGGTCTCTTCATCTTCTACCAATAAAATTTCACTGCCACTATATATATTTTTCTTTTTGGACATTATTTTGCGCTTCCTGTTTTTGGGTTTGGTTCAAAAGATGGCTGAGATATCTCCTTTTAGATTTTTGATATACCGGCAATTCTACCGTAAAAGTAGATCCCTTATTCTTCCCTTCACTGAAAACCGTTAATTTTCCGCCATGAGATTCGACAATTTCCCGGGCCATGTGCAATCCCAGGCCAGTTCCGCGAATATTGGGTATATCAAGACCATAGATACGATAAAATCGATGAAATATTTTTTTCTGATCTTTAATGGGTATACCAATACCCTTATCTGTAAATTTCAAAAAGATCTTCTCACCTTTGCACTTCATCTCTACCGATAAATAAAATGAATCACGGGAAAATTTGATAGCATTATCGATAAGATTATCAACCACGACTCTGATTCCCTCCAGATCGAGAACGCACTTACCATCTGCCTCACCCTGTATTTTAATACTTTCCGGAGGGATATTAAATTTATCCATAGCCTCATTAACCAGCTTTTTAAATGCCTCACTCACATTATAAACATAGTAATTATAAACGTTTTTTTTCTTTTCCATGCCTGATAATCTGAGGATAGAATCTATCAGGTTTTGCAGACGCCCAACGTCTTTCATCATCAGTTCCAGGAATTCTTTTTGTTTATGCCGGTTAACCTGCCGGATATCGAGAGTTTCCAGGTAAAGTTGTATGGAAGCCAGTGGTGATTTCAGTTCATGGGTGACATTGGCAATAAAGTTATCATAGCGCCGGCTTAAGTTTATCTGCTTAGCCAAAAAAATGAAAATAAGATACATTCCTCCCAGTACCAGAACCAGGAGTATCAGGCCCCAGACCAGGGCAATTATGTTGGTGCTTTTGGAAATTATCTGGGGGGATAAACTATCACCTACCTGCTTCAGAATGATATAGTTGGAGATATACCAGTATATCCACAGGCCCAACAGGGAGAGCCAGGCAATCTGGACCATTATAAAAATAAAAAGAGGATGAAAAAAATACTGCGATTTTTTTATCACGAGATTACCACATTATTACATTACTTTTACAAATACAAATTTAATTTTTCCTTACATTAATTTTAAGAATAAAATAGCAAAATAAAACATGGGAAATTATTAATGAAAATTTTATTGGTCTATCCGGAAACGCCCACCACCTTCTGGAGTTTCCGCAATGCTCTTAAATTTATATCAAAAAAATCCTCCGAGCCACCTCTTGGTTTACTCACAGTGGCCGCTCTTCTTCCTGCAGAGTGGGAAAAGAAACTGATTGACATGAATGTTTCCAGTCTGACGGACGAACACCTCCGCTGGGCTGATTATGTATTTCTCAGTGGTATGAACGTTCATTACCAATCCATCAAGGAGGTTATCAAACGCTGCAACGAACTCGGGACAAAAATTGTGGCCGGCGGGCCTCTATTTACAACGGATTATGAAGAATTTCCGGGAGTGGATCACTATGTATTAAATGAAGCCGAAATCACCCTGCCCTTATTCATTGAAGATTTACGCAAGGGATGCCCTGAACAGCTTTATTCCAGTGACAAATTCCCGGATATATCTCTTACGCCTATTCCCCAGTGGAATTTACTGGACAGAGGTAAGTATTCCACCATGAGTATTCAATATTCCCGGGGCTGTCCCTATAATTGCGAATTCTGCAGTATAACCATGTTAAATGGCCGCAAGCCGCGCACCAAAAGCCGGGAACAGTTTCTGGCAGAATTAGATACATTATATATGACCGGATGGCGCGGAACCGTATTTATTGTTGATGATAACTTCATCGGCAACCGGAATAAACTGAAAACTGAAATTCTTCCCGCCATGATTGAATGGTTAGAGAAAAGAAACTTCCCCTTCTCCTTTCTGACCGAAGTATCCATTAACCTGGCAGATGATTCTGAAATTGTTAATCTCATGGTTAAAGCCGGTTTTAATTCAGTATTCGTGGGAATCGAGACAACCAACCGGGAAAGTCTGGCCGAATGTGGTAAATCACAGAATATGAATCGTGATGTCATGTCAGCAGTAAAAAAATTACAGTATCAGGGTTTAATTGTATCGGGCGGTTTCATCGTAGGCTTTGACCATGATCCACCGACTATTTTTGAACAACAGATCAGATTTATTCAAAACAGTGGGATTGTGACCGCAATGGTCGGCTTATTGAATGCTCCTTCCGGGACCCGCCTTTTCCAGCGCATGAAAGCAGAAAACCGCCTGCTGGATATTATGAGCGGAGATAATATGGATGGATCCATGAATTTTATCCCCAAAATGAATTATGAGAAACTTCAGGAAGGTTATAAGAAAGTTCTGACCACAATTTACTCTCAGAAGCATTATTATGAACGGGTAAAAACTTTCCTGCAGGAATATCAGCCACCTTCCCACAAAGCGGTAAGAGTCTCCTACAAGGAAATCCAGGCATTCTTCAAGTCCCTCTGGCTGTTGGGAGTCATGGAAAGGGGCAAGCGATTTTTCTGGAAATTGCTATTCTTCAGCTTATTCAAACATCCCGGGAAATTTTCACTCAGCATGACCATGGCCATCTATGGATTCCATTTCAGACGGGTGGTGGAAAATCTGAAGACTGATAGTTTCCTAGTGGGGCTGGAAAATCAATGATTTACTAAAAACCTGCGAATCTTTGAATAACATGAATTCAAAACAGCCATCCCGCAGTGAAGCAACGGAGATTCATGTAAAAATAGAATTAAGGATGAGCCGGCTTGGTTCAAATATTGGGCGGGATCTGTTTTTATTTCCCATTAGCGATTCCAGCGGAAGACTGAATAAAAGTGCGGATAATATAATCAATTAACCGGGAATCTCCGGGTTGGAAGGCCGGATAATTCGGGTGATGCCCGGAGGCATTTACCACAGCGGTGATTTCGGCAACTGCTGCCGCATCGTCTTCATCTGTCTGAATAAAAATTTTGGGACCTTTCGCATGGCGGGAAGATTCCACCAGGACAATGTGACAACCGGAAAAAGCAGCTTCCAGAAGATCCTCGGGATGAACAGAGGTATCCGGCTGGCAGAAAAGAGCCAACCCTTCGGGAGTTGCAAAGACGGAAGGATTGGCGCCGGCCAGGCGCAACCGGTCTGAATCACTGCCGGCCTTATCCAGCGGGTGAGTATGCACAGAGTGTTTAAATGCCCCAACCCGGTATCCCCGATTTATTAATTCACGAATAATATATTCCAGCAAGGAAGTCTTTCCGCTTTTCTTTTTTCCGATAATGTGTAAAATGCAGGGATGGAAAGTTTTCATCCGGTATTACTTCATCCTTTCACCAGCGTATCAGACTCTAGCAGATCCTGGCGGAATTCTGACAGTTGTTTCATAACAAAAGGGACCAGAGACGGCCGGACCGCTAACAGAAACACCCCCTGAAAATTGTTCAGGATATGATCAAATCCTTCCCGGAATCCCTTACCGGCACGTTCCAGAGGACCAAATTCATCCAGAACCACCACATCTGCCACCGAACATTCCCTGAGGATCCGGTTTCCGATATCGAAGACACGGGGACTAAAGTAGTACCTGCCATAAAAAAACGGCCTGCTGGCATGGGGAGTTTCCGAGGCAAGAAGATATTGCCGATTATTGCCAAGATCTGCCAGGTGGTAAACCGGTTTTTCATTGTCCTGCCATTGACCCCTGCTCAGGAAACCGGCCACCTGAAGCCCCTTTCCCCGGGCTTTTTGGGCAAGGATTTCCAGGTAAGCGGTTTTCCCGGAATTTTTATGTCCCACCACCAGAACCGGAGAGAGCCGATGTTTTATCATTAGTCTATTTCCCGATTTTTACACCGAATACAACTTCTCTGCCAGGCATGGGAACACCATATTCACTGAAATAAAATTTATCCAGCAGGTTATTTAAGCGGAGGTAAGCACTCGTCCAGGAAGATAATTTAAATTCCGCCGTCATATTTAATAGCACAAAACCTCCCAATTTTTCCCAGGATAGATTATCGGGATTCTGATAATTCTGGCTGCCGGTATAACTGCCTTCAACCCTCAGCAGAAGTTTTGGGGCTGGAATATATTGCAGAATACCATTCACCCGATGAGATGGCCGGTATTCCATATAGTCACTTTCACGATAGGGCGTGCGATTACGGGCATATAGTCCGGTGTAATTAAGATCAGCTTCAGCCGAATTCCATTTCTTATGCACAGTCAGTTCAATTCCCCGGTAAACGGCTTCTCCGATATTCCGGTATTGTTGTACATTATTACCCAGCTGCTGATTGACGATATAGTCTGTGAGGAAGTTCAGAAATCCGCTGATTTCCAGGTACTCCCGGTTGGTGGCCCAGCAGATTCCCATTTCAATATTCAGAGAGCGCTCGGCTTTTAAATCAGGATTGGCAATATTCCTCCCCAGGCGCTCGGAATAAAGCTCCTTGAGAGTGGGAAAACGGCTTTTGCTTCCCACCGATCCATGGATTTCCACGTTCCTGCTGAAACTGTTTTTTAATGCGGCCTGAGCATTTAATAACAGGAGCGGATCCCTTACGGGAGAATCATCTGCCCTGCGCGGCTGCAGATGATTAATATCCATTCCGGCAAGAGCCTGCCATTGTGATGAAATTTTTATTTCCTGCTCCAGGCCCAGGGCCCAGATTTCCATTGCATATATTCCAAACGGGGCCGATGTGCCTGATTTTTCCCGGTGTACATCACGTTTGAAAGACAGCACTCCCCTGGTGGAACCCAAAGAAAAACGGTTCAGTTGCGGGTAAAGAATCCCTCCTATGGAATAATCATCATATATTGAGGTAAAAGCATAGGGACGGATCTTGGTGTTGTAACCGTCATCATCATAGGCTTGCAGTACATTTTTGTACTTATCGTAGTACCAGATAGAACGCAAAAGAAATGTGCCGGAAAAAATGTGCTCACTGTTCAGGCTGATGACACTTTTTTTCCATTCCGGAAATTGCCAGTACCGGGGTCGGTTCTCCAGAGCATTGGGGGGAATGTTGAAACGGTTGTTAATAATATTCAGGTGAAATCCCACACGATTGACTGAATTCAGGTTATAATGCAATTTCAGGGTACCACTGCTTTTCTGATAATCACTATTATCTCTGCTGCTTCCGTTCTCATTTATCATTGCCGGGGAATCAGCCGGCAGCCGGAAATTGGGCGATTTATCCAGAGCAAATGAGGCCAGGTAACTTAATTTACCATGAAAACCTGAAATCTGCATGTTACCAAAGAACCTTCCCTGGCCGGATCCCTCTGTCCGCAGGCTGAATGACCTGTTCTTATCCGGCAGGGATGTGATGATATTGACACTTCCCGCCAGGGTATTGGCACCATAAAGAACGGATGAGGCTCCTTTGGATACCCTGATATTTTGAAAATTCTCTCCCACCAGTTGAGAAACATCTATTAAGCCGTCATAAGGAACTGAAACCGGAACACCATCCAGAAATACATTAACCTGCCTCTGCTCAAAGCCCCGCAACCGGAATGAGTATTCATTCTTTGTTGATCTTGAAAAGTACAGACCCGGCACATAATTTAAAACCTCCTGAACATTCCGGGCCAGCAAAAGGTCTATTTCCGTTTTGTCAATTTCATAAGTTGAAATAACGTCAGTTTCCGGTAATTTTTCGCCCAGAACAACAATTTCACTCAACCGGTATTCCGGGAGAGAATCCAAAGAGGCATCCGTAGCCCATACCCCGGGCAAAAGAAAGACCGCTTGAAATAAAAAAACGTATAATGGTATCAGGGTTAGTGCTTTAATCATTGGATAATTCTCTTTCACTGTGCTCTTCAGAGAAATTTTCTGCATACTGTAAAACTCTTACTGCCACTTTTACCGCATAATCGAACGTATGCAGAAAAAAATTCCTCTCGCCTCTCGTCTTGCGGTGTTCATGAAAGGTGGAAACAGTAATAGATCTTATTCCGGGAAGTGCCCGCATGGAAAGGGAAAACACCTGGCTGAACTTTTTGAAGCGGGTCTGCCGCATAGCAGCGGCCAGCCTGTCCAGCGAGATCCGGCTGGTAAAAAGCTTAAGTCCGAGCAGGATAACAATACTGCGCTGAACCATCACGATTCCAGTTCGAAACAATTCCGAGGAATACGAGACCCCTAACAGTGACGCATCTTTATCTCCGGCAAAAAGTGGCACCGCCAGGATCAGCACTGCCAGGAAAAACCATAATTTCCATCTGAGGAGAATACGGAAGACCGACCGGTTTAAAATTGCAACACCCACCAATGCCAGTGGAAACAGGATATATTGATTGGTTAAATTTATGGAGACCGCAATCGCCATGAATACGGTCAGTATGAAAAGGCTTTTCTTCATTACTGAATCCTGATATTTTTTTCCGACTGCATCATTTCAGTTTCCACTCTTCGCGGAAGCGCGAAAGCCAGCCATCCGGTCAGTAGCCCCAGGAGCACATGAATACCGGCATAGGACAGGGCAACCCAGAGCAGATGGCTGTAACTGATGTGCAGTGTATCGGCAATTTTCTGCAGCGTCAGAAGATAAATTTTATAAATATCATCACCGAAGAGTATCCCCTGCGCGATGAAAGGATGTATTATGGTGTACAGGAGCAGAAAAACCGGTGTCAACAGATAGGACATGCGGTTGACACCTGCAAGGGAAATCAGAATTTCTCCCATCAGCGCTTCCAGTACGATGGCGATGAAGGGTCCGGCGATTACGGTTCCGATAGAAAAAATCTTGAGCAGGGCTGCCACGGCACCCATCATCAGAATAGATCCCCGCTGTCTCACGAAATAGCGCCCGGTAAGAAATATAATACTAGCCACAGAAGTAAGGATGGCGCCACTCATGGGTATCCTGAGACCTTTTAAAGTGACGCCGATGGTTATTTCCATCAATCCCCACAGGGCACCAAAAACAGCGATGATGGTCAAATCCCGTGGAGTAAACGTATCCGGATTTTTTGTGCCTTCCCGTGGGGAATGTTTTGTCTGTCCGGGTGGCATGGCAGTTGGTAACTGATCAACAGACATGAATTTTCTCCTGTCTGGTCTGCAACCGGTGCAGGTCTTCCGGATAATTAATATTACAGAATATCTCAGGATTATAATTATCCAACACTTCCGGTATATTCACTTTTACCGCTTTTAACTTTCTCAGTGCCTGGTACAGGCTGAATTTTCCAAGCTTCATACTGATTCTCAGGCAGGGAAGTGAAATCCGTACCGGCCATACTGCCAGCAGCGGTTCCATGCCCATGTGGGATACCGCAACAGCGGGCCGTTGCAATGAAGCAGCTTTCAGCAGAATGGGATAAATGTCAGCCGTCAATAATGGCATATCACAAGGCAGGGTTGCCAGAAAGGGCCGCCGGGTGTAATGAAGGGCGGTAAACAATCCACCCAGGGGACCACATCCGGGAATTAAATCCTGCAGGGTTTTGATATTACGAATTGTTTTTTTGCCGGCTCGGCCGGTAATGATCATCACATCATCGGATATTTCCGCGGCGGTTGTAAGTGCAATATCCAGGAGTGTGCGGTTTTCCAGGCGCGCTTCCGTTTTGGAAACACCATACCGCCTGCTTTCCCCACCTGCCAGTACTGCAACCAATAATTCATTCATGGTCATAATTCCGGATAAAAAAGCTGCTGCCGGAAAAGGGGGGAAGTTTCAGGGCAGGTAAATCAATATCCTTTTACCACCGGCGTGCCTGCTGAGAATTCTCCTTTGCCAATTCAGGACAGCACATATCGCCCACTATCCATCGGGATAGGGAAAGCGGTTACCCGCTTTCCCCTTCGACCGGGGTATCCTCCGGGGATACCTTCCGGTTCGGAGATCATTGTAATTCGACGTCCCAGTCTTACCTCATAATGTAAACAATCCTAGCCAATTATCAAATTGGGTTTAAATAAAATTTAAAATAATTGATTCACCAGCTACCGGGAGGTGACCTGGAAAGATCAAAGATCAAAGATGAAAGATTGAGTCCACTCCGAAAAGTCTGATACTGATCAATTAAGTTAATAGTTGGCAGTT
>CAYWTB010000063.1:0-27039 GCA_964461135.1 uncultured Caldithrix sp.
ACATTCTACTACAAACGCCAGGAGATTCATAACTTTTTACGACTTCAGGTTAAATACAAATGTCCGGATTAAAATCAAAAAGAATGATGAATAAGTGATTTATAAATAAGGTTCATCATGGTAAGTCATCTCAAACGTTCCCGTTACTCCGGCAGCAGATATTCCAATGAATATTCCCACTAATGGGCTCATGGTTTATTAAAACATCTCCTTGTTGCTACAGCTTTCCCTGTCATTTCTATGAAAAATTTAAATTGAATAATCTGCCGGTTCTCTGATTTCCAGAACGCTTCGCATCAGGTTCATCATTAAGAAATTAATAGTGATGTAACGGGAAGTTAAAAACACAAAGCTTAAAGAAAATCTCTATCAGCTTTATGCTCAGATACAGATATTTGAACACTTTCCATCAGCGATTGACATAAGAGCCCTGAACTTCATCATAGGTGTGAAAAGTAATATCCGGAAAGCCGAGACTAAAAAGCAACATCAGTAAAATTAACGCCCGACCTGTTCTTCAACCAGGTGCTTTTTTATGCGTTTCAATAGTCCCGGCCCTTCGTAAATAAAACCTGTATATATTTCGATGAGGGTGGCACCCGCCCTGAATTTTTCAAGGGCGTCCGCCGGAGAGTGAATTCCCCCGACTCCTATGATGGGGAAAGTGGGTCCCAATTTTTTCCGCAGATGGGCAATAATTTCGGTAGAACGTTGGGAAAGGGGTTTACCACTTATTCCTCCCTCTCCAATCTTTTCTATAATCCGGGGTGAAGTTTTAAGTTCAGTACGGGAAATCGTGGTATTGGTCGCAACGATCCCGTCCGTTTCCGTTTTTTTTATTACACCAATGATTTCGTCAAGCTGACTGGCGTTGATATCCGGTGCTATTTTTAAAAACAGCGGTTTATATACCGGACGGTGCCTACTCAATGTTTTCAGGCGGTTTAACAACTCAGTCAATGGCTTTATATCCTGCAATTCACGCAAAAGAGGGGTATTGGGCGAACTCACATTCACAATGAAAAAATCAACGACATCGTACAAGGTCTTAAAACAGGCTTCGTAATCATTTTCCGCCTGTTCATTGGGTGTCATTTTATTTTTGCCGATATTGCCACCAACCAGTATATCCTTATTACGATTTTTCAACCTATCCCGGGAAATCTCCATCCCCAGATTGTTAAATCCCATCCGGTTAAGGAGTGCCTCATCCTCCACCAGCCGGAATATTCGCGGTTTGGGATTTCCAGGCTGAGGTCTGGGTGTAACCGTTCCTATTTCAATAAATCCAAAACCAATGGCCGCCATCTGATCGTATACTTCAGAATCCTTATCAAAACCGGCAGCCAACCCAACGGGATTTTTAAAAGCCAATCCCAAAACATCCCGGCGAAGGGCCGGGTGATCAAATCCATATATTATTTTAAGAAAGAACCCCGCAAACGGAAATCTCAGCAATTTGATAATGAAATGATGAACAGCCTCGGGAGGAAACAGAAACAGGATCTTTCGGATCACGATTTTATACATTTAATAATTTCTTCCGGTTTCAGCTTTTAAAAATGAGTATTCCCGAGCAACCTCAGGGCAAACATCTTCAGTATCTGGCGGTTTATTTGAATGACTGGCTGCTCACGAAAAATTTCAAGGCCATTATGAGACACAAGAGAGTGCTTCTCTATCCTGAAAGAAAAAACAAATTCTCCCTCAAATTTCCCCCATCCAATCAGACGTCCGTAGCGCATATCATTCAGATAAATCGAACCCTCTTTATCTACCACCGAATAGAACCCTTTGGTGATCCATATTAGTGTCCGGATTTGCGGTTCTTTCATGAGATTCCGTATCAGATCATGATTTTGGGGAGTAAAATCGAATTCAACAGGAGCTTGCTTGTCAAACAGGGAATAATATCCCTCCCAGAAACCATCCGGGGTTTCCACCACGCCACGCCACAGGAAATTATTCCCGGGGGTAGGAGAGGTCATTATTGCATTATAAACAATGTGCTGCTTTTGCAGGCTTTTCTGAAAAACATGAGATACATAAAGTTTATTGACGACGGTAAAGGCCAGATAGGTAGTGCTCACGGTGATTCCAAGGTAATTGAGTACCCTTCGTTTATGTGATGAACGATTATAAAACATTAATGCAATAATGGTTATCAGAAATGGGACTGTATACAAGGGGTCGATCACCGAAATTGTGCTGAAGGCGATACGGTAATCACTGAAGGGCCAGAAAAACTGAGTACCGTATGAAGTAAAATTGTCCAGCAAGGGATGGGTTACTATTGACCAGAATGCCAGCCTGGTCCAATCCTGCCAACCGGCTGCCTGTCTTTTATGGATAAGATAAATCAGATAACCCAGTAAAGGGGCTAAAAACAGAGCGAATGTGATGGAATGACTCATTCCACGATGGAATGCCATACGGCTGACGGTATCCATAAAGGGACCTGCCAGAACATCCAGATCCGGCACTGTAGCGCAAACGGCGCCCCACAGGATAGCTTTGTTTCCCACTTTTTTGCCAAGCACTGCCTCACCCACAGCGGCGCCCAATGTTATTTGAGT
The DNA here is from genome assembly GCA_964461135.1 of uncultured Caldithrix sp. Taxonomy (GTDB): domain Bacteria; phylum Calditrichota; class Calditrichia; order RBG-13-44-9; family RBG-13-44-9; genus RQOF01. The sequence continues at coordinate 2,577 of CAYWTB010000063.1, forward strand.
AATCGTATCCATAATTAATTCGAAGTTTTATAAGTCTTTTTTTCTGTTCAGTACTGCAACCGTTAGGCGGCTTATACACACCAGCCGGTCATGACCATCCACAATTCTGATTTGCCAGATGTGGGTCGATTTGCCCAGATGAATCGGATGAACAGTTCCGGTTACCAATCCTTCACTTACCGCTCGAACATGATTTGCATTTATTTCGATTCCTACAGGATACTGATCTTCCGATTCAAGAGCAACATAGGATGCCAGACTGCCGAGTGTCTCAGAGAGCACCACCGAGGCGCCGCCATGAAGAATTCCGAAAGGCTGTTTTGTCCTGTGATCCACCGGCATGGTGGCCTTCAGAAAATCCTTACCCACTTCCACCATTTTTATACCTAAATGTTCTTCTATACTCTGACCGGTAAGAGTGTTATACGCCTCAATCGAAAAATCTTTTTTCCAGATAGTCATTGATGTTTCCCTCTGTTCATTTCAAATAATTTTAAAGTTAAATATTACTTTATCCCTAATCAAATAACAATACATTTTCCTGCGATTTGAGACAGATTTGTAAAATTATTGATGATACCTATTTTTATTGTTAAATTTAAGGTTCGTGAATGATAAAGATGATTCTAGAATATTAATAACAAGGAGTAAAAACATATGCCAAAGCAGACGAAAACCGGGATAGAAGAATTCGAATTTCATGCTGAAATGAAGCAGCTTCTTCACCTGATTATTCATTCTCTTTATACTCATCCGGAAATATTTCTGCGGGAACTGATATCCAATTCCTCCGATGCGCTCAATAAAATCCGCTTCCGGATGCTTACAGATAAAAATGTAGCGGATCCGGACGCAGATCTCAAGATCCTTATCGAGGTGGATCCTAAAAAGAAGACTTTTTCTATTGAGGATACCGGAATCGGGATGACCAGGGAAGAACTGATCAGTGAAGTCGGCACGGTGGCTCATTCCGGCACCCTGGAATTTTTACAGAAGATCAACCAGGAGAAAAAAACACTTGATGCTAATCTGATCGGACAATTCGGGGTAGGATTCTATTCTGTTTTTATGGTAACGGACGAAGTCACCATTGAGACATGCCATGCAGATCCCAATTCAAAGGGTTATCGCTGGATATCCAAAGGAGAAGGAAAATATTCCATCCAGGAAATTGACCGGAAGAACCGCGGAACGAAAATAACCTTTGCCCTGAAAAAGGATGCTGAAGAGTTTTCGGAAGATTACAGAATTAAGGATATCATCAGGAAATATTCCAATTTTGTAGATTTTCCTATTTTCGTGGGAAAGGAGCAGGTTAACCGGGTCACTGCATTATGGCAGAAGCCTAAAAATGATATTAAAGATGAAGAACTGGTGGAATTCTACAAATTCGTTTCCAATGATTATGAGCCTCCTATGGGACATTTACATCTGGCCATTGAAGGAGCGGTCAATTTTAAAGCACTTATTTATATTCCGGCAACTGCACCTCCCACCTTTTTCCGGGAAGACCTGGAAAAATCACTTCAGCTTTATTCCAATAAAATTTTCATTCAGGAAAATGCCAAGGAGCTTCTCCCGGAATATCTACGTTTTCTCAAGGGTGTGGTAGACACGGAGGATATACCCTTAAATATTTCACGGGAATGGGTGCAGAATAATCCGGTTATCGTTAAAATCAAAAACACAATCGTGACAAAAATGCTGGGATTTCTGGAAGACTGGGCAAAAAATGAACCTGAAAAGTACAAAAAATTCTATCAGAACTTCGGCTCACTTTTTAAAACGGGGGTTAATTCCGATTTCACCAACCGGGATAAAATTATTGACTTGCTGCGTTTTGAATCCACTATCGTCGAGGATGGAGATTTCACTTCACTGAAATCTTATGTTTCAAGCATGAGGGAAGACCAGCAAGACATCTATTATCTTTCCGGAGAGAACAAGGATGCCATCAAGCGAAATCCCAATTTGGAATATTTCGGGAAAAATAATATCGAGGTCCTGCTGTTAACTGATCCGATTGATATATTCATCGTGCCATCTATTGGGGAGTACGAGAAAAAGCCACTGAAATCCATCGAAAAGGCCGATCTTGATCTTAAAGAAGACGAAAAAGCCAGGGAAGAATCTCTCAATGAAAACCTGGCCAAATCATTGATCAGCGTATTTAAGGAAACTCTGGGTGATAAAGTGGAAGATGTGATTGAATCCAGGCGTCTGGTGGATTCTCCGGTCACCCTGGTAAGCGGCAAAGAAGCTATGGACAGCTCTATGGAGAGAATGATGAAATTCATGGACAAGGGATTCGCCGGATCCAAGAAAATCCTGGAAATAAATACACACCATCCTCTGATCAAAAATTTATCACGTATTAATTTAATGAGCAGCAAGGATCATTTCCTGCGGACCTGCATAATTCAATTGTATGAGGGGGCGGTTCTGTTGAACGATAATCTGGACTCTCCCGCCGAATTTATCCGGCGGATGAATGAAATTATGGTAAAGGCAACTCAGTAACCGGAAAGCCCGGATATAAATTCCGGAATTATTTTCCGAAGGCAAAAAGGGGACTACAAAGTCCCCTTTTTCATACTTTCTATCTTTTTTCCCCCTGTACCGTCATCATCTGTTGAATCTGGAATATGGGACGTATGTCAACCGGAATATCAGTGAGCGTGCTATTAAGGGTATTCAGAGTAGTAGATTCCACCGCATATTTGGCAATCAGATTTTTGGCTCCTTTGTAGTTTCCTTCCGCCTGGATAGTCAGTAACAGTGTGGCCAGGTCTTTTATGGCCGGAACAATTTTGTCAAAATTTATCCGGACCTTCTGTGTTGCCTTATCAAATTCATATCCCTCGTTTTCAAGACAGTAATTGTAGATGATGGCATTTCCTGCCCCGTGGGCTTCACTTATACCGAATCTGACAGAACGAAAAATTCCTGCCAGAAAAGTCACCCAGATTTCCCGTTCAAAGGAAGGTGCAAATTCACCCTTTTTAATCATGAAAACGAGATTATACATTCCCAGCACATCGGCTTTACATTCTTCAATAGTGGAGTAGGTTTCCTTCAATTCCTTCTGAACGGTAGTTTCTTCGCCCTTGATGGTAATAATGCCCGGCCCCACTCCATGAGAAATCTCGTGCATGAGGGTATGATTAAAAAATGCATTGAAGGTTACATATTTCAATTCATCCGGATCCAGTACCTTGTCTGCAATCGGCATGAGAATATTCTTGAATTTTGCTTCGTTCACATTTTTCAACAGCACCTTTTTCGACCCCTTGGCCTGGCGCACCCTTTCATCATTAGGTAAATTGAAAGCAATGGTCTGAACTCCGGCTTTGGTATCACCTGCTGAAAAAATTTCCTGCGTTACCACAATAGGTGATTCTGACCCCCGGTTAAAATTTTTAAACTTCTCGGGTATGGGCAAATTCTTTTCAATGTCCACCAGATAGCTGCCAAAACGGGCCAGTTTTTCACTTTCCTTCGGATCCCGCAAAGTAATAAATGCTTCAAATGACGCTTTGTAATTAAAGAGTTTATCTTCATATACTTCATACGGTCCGATGACCACTTCGATCAGATTGTTTTTAAGATCCATCCAGGCCATATCGCTGGCATAATAATCATTGCTGAGAAAAGCATCAGCCCGCAGCTGTAGATATTTTTTCAACGATTCATTTTCAGCATATTCTGCCGCCCCCTGCAGATAACGGGCAGCCCGGTCAAGATCATCCCTGTAAAATTGAGAGTAAGGAATTGCCACCAGGGAATCACCCTGCCGACGAATGACCGTATATTCGGAAGTAAATGCCCCTTTTTCCTGTGGATGTTTATCAATCCAGTTTTGAAATTCCTCCTTTGTCATGCCCGCAGGATAGAAATTGGCACCCAGCGGTTTCTTTCCCTCCCCATAAAAAGCCTTATTATCATCCAGACGATTAAAGGGTCCAAACATGATTTTGAACAAAACCAGTCTCAGGGAATCGAGCATATTGTGAGACGATTCCAGCTTTCTGAGAATTTCCATATTTTTGGAATAGACCTGCTTCAGGAAAATCGTGTCCATTATCCGGGCAGTCCGGTATAACTTCTCCACTACCATCATCTGTTTCTGATCCAGAAGTGAGGTATCAAAAGCGATTTCCGTGGGTTTGAATTTGGCAATGTCCTGCTCCAGCATCTTTATCTCACCTTTTTTTTCATTTTGACACGATAGCATAATGATTATCAGAAAGCCTGTCAGGACCAAGAAAAGTGCCTTTTTCATAGATTTCTCCTTTCTCAAACAATTTTATTGATAGTAAAAAACAAAATTGTGATATCAATATCGGAAATGTTTAATTTCCTCTCCCTTTTCTTCAATCTCGGTCATCGCTTCAATACTAATCGCCAGATGCAGATCGCTGAATTTTTCTGTGACTATTCGGTCGGACATTTCCGTTTTGACTCCCTCCGGAACCAGAGGCATATCGGAAACCAGCAGCAGAGCACCCCGGGAAATTTCATTAGCATGTCCTACAATAAACAGCGTAGCCGTTTCCATATCAATACCGATGGCTGATATGTGGGTCAGGTATTTTTTGAAATTATCATCCCATTCCCATAATCTGCGGTTGGTGGTATAGACCACCCCGGTGCGGTATTCCATATTATGCTCAACAATCTTATTAGAAATAAATTTATGCAGTTTAAAGGAAGGCAATGCCGGTACTTCCGGTGGAAAATAGTCATTACTGGTACCATCCCCCCGGATAGCCGCAATGGGAAGAATGAAGTGGCCGATCTCGGTGGAAGATTTTAATCCTCCACATTTTCCCAGAAAAAGAACACCTTTAGGATTGCGGGCAACCAGTAAATCCATGATGGTTGCAGCATTTGACGATCCCATTCCGAAATTAATAATGGAAAGACCATGAGAGTTGGTAGCTACCTGCATGGGGCGACCATATCCTTTAATATCAGCACGAAACTGTTCAGCAAAATTCTGCACATAATCATAAAAATTAGTCAGCAGAATATAATCTCCGATTTCATCAATCTGTGCACCGGTATAGCGTGGTAACCAGTTTTTAGCAATATCAAGCTTTGTTTTGAGAGGGGTTTTCATTATACTTTTCTCAGCATATTTCTCCATTTATTATCCGTTTACTTTCCATTATAAAAATATAGCGAAATCTGTCTCTGCATGCTATGATAAATAAAAGGGCTCCAGGGCCATTAACTCTGATGATTTTGTGGCGAACCTGTCCGGCATTGATATTGTGATGAGTCAAAACAGTTAAAAAATTACCGGATTTCCTGTCGGCCGCAGGAAGGACTGCGTAAACACCATTGCCGCAAACCATATATACCCCCTTATCCCCACCATTTTAAAATATGTAAAATTAGGTCTAAATCAACACAGGTCCGGGAGTCGAGAGATAATCATGCAATAGATGGAGAATAAAGACGAGAAGCAATAGTACCAGGGAAAAGCCTGCAGAATAACCGGCCTTTTTATATCCTCATAGATTTTTCATAAAAACGGATAGTATGGATTACCAATCGTAGATTACAACTGAAATTATTCATTTAGCCTATTTAATTCATAGCATAAACTTTCACACAAAGCCACAAAGACACGGAGATTATTTGAGTTAGCTTAACTCTTCATATTTTAGAGCGATCAGTAAATAAAGAAACAAATAGAGCATTTAATCCCATTATTACATGACTTTGTGTTCTTGGAGACTTTGTGTGATGAATTTTCAAGGTTGGATAATTGTTTCTTAAAAAGTTTCAATCTAAAGACAATATTTCATATATTTCTGCACACAGAACAGGAGCTGAATTGCAATGATTGTAAAAAAATGGATGTCGAAACCCGTATTTTATATGTCCCCCGATGCCCCCGCCAATGACATTATCGATTTCTTTCATTCCCATCATATTCACCGGGCACCCGTACTGGAAAAAGACAAAATTGTGGGAATGATAACTGAGCGTGACTATTATTCCGTAAAAAACCTGCACGTCTCACTGCTTGTGCGAGAGATTATGAAAAAAAATGTCATCACTACAGGTGTGTATGATACCATTGAAAATGCAGCTTTGCTTATGCATCAACACCGGATAGGGGGTTTGCCGGTGACCGAGGGGAACAAACTGGTGGGCATCATTACCCGGCATGATATCATGAAGGCTCTGCTGGAAATGACCGGCGCACGCTGGAATATTCCCCGTCTGACTCTGGTGATTGATGATCGCCCCGGAAGTGTAAAGGAAGTAGCTGATGTCATCCGTCATTTTCCCGCCAAGATAGTAAGCATTTTTTTAACAAAGTACCAGATGCCGGCAGATAAACGTGAGCTTATCCTGCGGGTGGATAGTGAACAACTACCCCGGATTATTGAAAAACTGAAATCACATTTTGGTGAGATAATTGTACATGAAAACGGATAAACTGAGGTTATGGTTATTACAGATAACAAAGACATAAAAAAGGCTGTCCTCTTTGGATAGCCTTTTCAATTTTCAATTTATTCACGGTTTTTAATGCGATCTGCCAGACTTATCGACACACCTAAAATCATGACAATACATCCCAGCCAAAGGATACTGATCAGCGGTTTCTCGCTCACTTCCACTGCCAGAATGTCCTTACCCCCTACCGGGGAGGATGCCACGGAATGAACAGCCAGCAGTACTTTCCCCTCATTAGCATCGATGGATTCAAGCTGTACCTTGTAAGTTGTTTCGGGAATGTCAATTTCGCTGCTCTGCAGTTTCCCGTCCTGCATCCATATGGCGGGCTGAATAGAATAATCCTTTTTGGAATTTTCCTGGGGTACCGATACAGTGATATCCGCTTTTACCAACATGGGAGACTCACTCATATGATCTCCCACGATGAAGCGATGGAAAGTAAAATCCAGATTATCCAGTGTTTCCTTCTTGTTTTTTTGCAGTTCCATTTCCTGGTAATTTGCCTGGCCCGCAGGTATGTAGGAAATGGGAGAAATATAGATATCCTTGCCTAATCCCACTTTAACATGCGGTGAAAGCATATAACTCCGTGTATATTCACTGTAATAGAACTGCGGATTTGCCTCATAGGAACCGTTCGGTTTTTTTACAATTAATTTCACGCGGTCTTTCCCGTCGTTTTTTTGTTCAAACTGAACAAACTGGACATCATACCCAAACTTTGTATGTTGAAACACGCCGGTCGGCAAGGTCACTTTTTCACTGCGACTGTACATGGATGATGTTACGATTCCGATGATCATCAGTCCGATACCCATATGGGAAAGGTAGGCTCCACTTTTAGCAGGCATCCGGATAATAAATTTAAATGCCACATAACCGTTTACTGCCACTACAAAAACAGAAAAGAAGACCAGAACAATGGAAACAGGCCTGGTGAGTCCGGTTATTATACCTGTTATAGTGAGAACGAGCGCCACCGCGGCACCTACCAGCAGAGTTTTCTTATCCCGGAGTTCCGATACTTTCCAGACCAGCAGTGGAGCAACAGCTAGAGTTCCCAGCATCCATATGGCAATTGGGATGCTAATGGTATTATAAAAATTTATAGACACGTTGGAAGGTTTTCCTAACAGGCCGGTATAAATAGGTGATGAGGTCCCGATAAAAACAGTTATACCTGTGATAAGCATGGACAACATTCCCAGCAGAATAAAGGTTTCCCGGCTGAGAATACCCTCGGTAAATTTGGGACTTTCCATGTTACGCAGTGTTTTAACATAAAAATAGGCATAAATTCCAGTAAACAGCACCACAAAGGAGATCAGATACAGATTTAAATCGGATTCTGCAAATGAATGTACTGAAAAATCCGCCAGAACGCCAGAACGTGTAAGAAAAGAACCCCACAGTACCGATATAAAGGTGAGGCCTGCAAGAAAGAGGTTGGTTTTTACCAGACCCTTCTGCCGGCTCTGAATTACAATTCCATGTAACAGAACCGCCATGAAAATCCAGGGAACAAATGAGGCATTTTCCACAGGGTCCCATGCCCAGTAACCGCCCCATCCCAGCGTAACGTAAGACCAGTAGCCGCCCAGGATGATACCAGTCCCCAGGAACAGTGTTGAAAATATTACCCAGGGGCGGGCATCCCTCACCCACTGGGAAAAATTCCGTTTCACCATACCATTCAGGGCAATGGCAAAGGCCACAACCGTTGAACTGTATCCCACAAACATAATAGGTGGATGGATAATCATCCATGGATTCTGTAAGAGTGGATTTAGACTGGCGCCGTCCCGGGGCATGATGCCCACGGCAGCATCAGGATGAACATGCCAGATCATGGCAAAAGGACTTTTCTTCAACAGGATAAGAAGAAGAAATGCCTGAACCAGCATTACGAAAAACAGCACCATGGGTTCTTTCCGGGCTATGGATCTGATTAAAACAATACCATAAATTGTACCAAACAGCAGCCAGAGGAGAAATGTCCCTTCCTGCCCGGCCCAGAAAGTGGAGATGAGATAATAGGGAGATAAATTCAGGGACGTATAGCTGTAGACATAATTCAACTGAAAATTGTGATTGAATATATTATAATAGAGCAGAACTGCGGCAAAAAAGATTCCTGCTCCCATAATGGCAAAACTGCGATTGGCCAGTTGAAGATAACGCTCATCACGGTCTCTGTAAAACAGCCAGTAGGCCGCTGCAGAGACCGTGGATGCAACGAAGGCCAGTGATATGGCTAAAATTCCACTTATCATAATCAGGCTCCTTCCGCTTGATATTTAGAGGGACATTTTACCAGAAGCTGATCGGCCTCGAAACGACCCTGCACATAACGGCCAATCACCACAATTTCTTCGGCCTGTTCCAGATTAGCCGGTTTCACCCCATGGTAAACAACTTCAAATGGTTCACCTTTGTCATCAGACATTTTAAAGGTAAAGACTTTGCTTTCCAGATCAAAATTTTCACTTCCGGGGATACGCTGGCCTTTCACCTGGACAACCTTGTTACTTTTCTTGGCAGCATCAAGCGAAACATAGGGAGTTAACGATTTACTGAGATTCATTGCCGCAAAAACAATAAAAACAATTATTATGACTATGCCGATTATATATTTAGGTTTCATTATTTTCCTCCTGGTTGGTGGTAGCAAGTCTCAAATTATCGTTTAACGCTGTTCATCTTCAAAATCTTCCTTAAAATCTAATTTTTGTTTAATTTTTTTCAGCAAACGGTCCAGGTGGAGGAGAAAGAAAAAAATTCCGCCCCAGATAAGCAGGCAGACCACCAGTACCACATATATTTCTGACATATTTTCCCTTTCATATTTTCAATCATTGAACCAGGTGCTCTGAAAAAATTTTCACTTTCATGGTTTCGACCTTAAGGCGAAGCATCCAATAGAAGAGTAAGGTAAAGCTGAAAAGCGATGCAAGGAAAACCTGAAGCATCCGGCTATCCATTTTTATTTTGCCTTCGGGGTTGATCAGTGGATCAGGATGAAGGGATTCATATACCCGGGGAATAATAAAAATGAAAAATGGCACGGTGATGAAAGCAATTACCGAGTAAACAGCTGCCAGCTTTGATTTCTGTTCTTCCGTGTCCACTGCCGATCTGAGAGCAAAATAAGCTGCATAAATAAGCAACAATATAAAGATGGATGTTTCCCTGGGATCCCAGTTCCAATAGGATTGCCAGATTTTTTTTGCCCAGATGGAACCGGTTACCGTGGCCAGCACAGAAAACATCAGTCCTATTTGAGCGGCGGAATATGCCCAGAGATCATATCTTCTCTCGCGGGTACGCAAAAATTGAATACTGGCAACAGCAGACACCAGGAAGGCCAGTGTGGCCAGCCAGGCGGTCGGAACATGGAAGAAAAGAATTCTGGCCGTCTCTCCCAGTCCTTTTGCCGGGGGTGCATATAAAAAAGCAGCCAGAATTACCCCGCTCATACAAACACCCAGAAAATATCTCCACCATTGTTTATCGAAAAACATTTATTTCCTCCAGATAAACTCAAATAATAATAAAGAAAGTGTAAGAATTACAACTGAAAATGAAAATAAAATCTGTATATCAGATAAACATTCTGCGAAAATTCCACCATCCAGTGCCAGCCGGGTTCCATGGATACCCGAAATCAGAACCGGCAGGGAAACCGGAAAAGACAGCACGGCAAAAAGAGCACCTTTTGCGCTTGCCTGGGAAATAATGGCGGCAATGAGGGTCGCTATGGAAGCCAGTCCGACACTTCCGATAATTATGATCAGAAGGAACACTGCCACATTGCCCACCTTGACACCCATCATGGCAATGAAAACCGGTATAATCACCACTTCCAGTGACAGAAGCAGAATAATGTTAAAGAACCATTTACCTAAAAAAACGGCATTAGGCGTGGTCACCAGCCGGAGCGTATCAGCCGTCTGTTGTTCTTCCTCCCTGACAAAGATATGTGCCAGACCGGACATACTGGAAAAGAAGAGTATCACCCATAACAGCGCAGCCAGCAGCTCGCTTCTCAACTGCAGGGGCCCAACGGAAAAACTGATGGCCATCAGGGTGGTTACAGCAAACAGAAATATGGCGTTAATCGCATACCGGGACCGGAATTCCAGATGCAGATCTTTCAGGAAGACAATATAAGAACTATAAAGAAAGGTAAATCTTTTCTTCACCAAAACTTAATTCCCCTGGTTCATTGGTGGCCACAATCAGAATTTTATCCTTTTTCTGATCTTCCATTAATTCATGGACAATCATAATACCGGCTTCATCCAGATTGGCAGACGGTTCATCCAGAATAAGAATATGAGGTTCATGCATAACAGCAATAACATATTTCATCCGTTGCAACATGCCAGACGAAAAGGTTCTCAGCTCATCCAGCTCCCGACCTTTCAATCCCACTCTATCCATCAGTTTCCGGAAACGGGTATTATCCACCGGAAGGCCGCGAATTCTGGAAAAAAAGGAAAAATTTTCCAGAGCGGTCAGATTATTATATAACTGAAGATAGGGTCCCACCAGGCCAAGACAGGAATAAATGTCCAGCCGTTCAACCCCCTGACCGTCCCTGATATATTTGACTACTCCCGAAGACGGTTGAAGCAACTGGCAGATCACCTTAACCAGCGTTGTTTTACCCGATCCGTTTGGACCGGTTACTGCCAGGGAATGACCACTTCCAATCTGAAAGAATATATCTTTAAAAACTATTCTACGGTTAAATTTTTGAGTTAAATTTTCCGCTACAATTTTCCACATATTTTTGTTTTTTTTATAATTTTTAAATTTAATAAAATTAACCGTTTTTTAATAAGTTGAATAAAAAAAATCAAAAAATTCAAGTAGGCGAATGAATTAAAATTTTAAATGGTACCGGATTTTTCTCTTGCAAATAAATATAATTCTGATAAATTTACGACTAGGTTATAAAGAGAGACCCATATCGCATCCTTCGATTACCAGCCTTTATTAAAAAAAATCTGAGGTATATTCGTTCCTGTTGATACCACGCCAGAAGGTAACTATCAATTCATTTATTTCAGGAGACTGTAATGCGTGGTAATCCAATCAGGGAATTTCTACCGGATGATTATTATTACGAGCTCAAATCGAAAGGCTTCTTGAATGAACGAGCCATCCGGGATTATTATCTGAAGAAACGCTTTCATTTTTTACATTCGAACCGTTCATCCTGTGAAATATTCTCCATTCTTCAAAGGGAATTTCCTTATCTCAGCGAAGATACCATCCGGAAAATCATCTATTCAAAAAACAAAACAGATTTTGAACCTGGAATTGAGCCGGAGGATAATGGTCAATCCAAATGCCCACATTTTGTTCTCGGTGAAACATAATAATTTTAAACAGAGCCGGTCCTGTCCAGGTAGGCAAGCAATTCTTCTGCTGCACGCCGGGAAGCGCCGGGTTCTCCCAGCAACCGGGCAATTCGTGATAATGATTGTGAAACCCTGAGATAATATCCCTTATCCTGGAAATACCGCTCCAATTCTCCCCTGATATTATCTGTGGTTACCTGGTTCTGAATCAGTTCAGGGACCACTTCTTCCTGCAGGACTATGTTTGCCAGGGCTATATTCCGTATTTTGACCAGATATTTTCCAATATGATAAGTGAGTGGAGATATTTTGTACAAAACCACCATGGGTGTCCCCAGATATCCGGTTTCCAGTGTAGCAGTCCCGCTGGCCACCAGAACAACATGAGCGTATTTCATAAGATGATAAATATCCTGATCTATCAACCTTACAGCAGGAAAATCCTTAAGAAAAGTATCATATATATTGTAAGGAACATTAACACTTTTCCCTACGACCCATTCCACTTCACTGTTTTCTTCATATACTTTCGTTGCTTTCAGCATTTCCGGCAGCAGCAGTTTAACTTCATTTATTCTGCTGCCGGGTAATAATCCCATCAGTGGTTTTTGGGGATTAAAATTATATTTTTTGCGAAATTCCTTCTCATTGTATTTAAGGATAATTTCATCTACCAGAGGATGTCCGACAAAAGTTGCCGATATCCCGTGCTTGGCATAAAATTCCTCCTCAAATTTAAAAATAACCAGTAACAGGTTTACATATCTGCGGATTTTTTTTATCCGGTTTAATCCCCAGGCCCACAGTTGCGGAGAGATATAGTAAATAACAGGAATATTCAATTTATGAATGGTCTTTGCCAATCGGAGATTAAAACCCGGATAATCCACTAAAATTACCGCTTGTGGTTGATTTTCCTTCACCCACTTTAGCAAATGAGTGAAAACATGCCTTATAAAGGGAATATGCCGTACTATTTCAGCCAGTCCCAGATATGACATTTGTTCAATTCGATAGAGTAAGGTCACCTGCTGAGCAGACATTTCATCACCACCAATCCCCCAGAAGTCAATATCCGGACGGATTTTATGGATAGAAGAGACCAGACCGGCGGCATGACGATCTCCCGAAGGTTCACCCGCAATGATCAATATTTTGCTGTAATTCCCAGTCATTATACTTATCCGTCAATGTCTTTACACGGTCGCCCGGCAACCATACCACCCTGAATAAAAAAACGGGCACCCTGAGGTCACCCGCAAAATATAGGAATTATCTAATTTGATACCATGGTTCAATTGCAGAAATCTATAATTATTCTTTTAAGATTTCGTTTTCTTTCGATTCGTAATGTTCGTCCACTTTTTTAATATACTCATCCGTAAGCGTCTGGATCTTGTCCAGATTTTTATGACTTTCATCCTCGGATATTTCATGTTCTTTTTCCAGATGTTTAATCTGGTCATTGGCATCACGACGAATATTCCTGATGGCAACCCGGCTGTCTTCACAGAATTTCTTTACCAGTTTAAGCAAATCCTGCCGTCTCTCTTCACTGAGTTCCGGGATGGGAATCCGTACAACATTTCCGTCATTGGTGGGATTCAGGCCCAGATCTGACTGCAGAATGGATTTTTCCACTTCTCCGATCATTCCTTTTTCCCAGGGCTGAACCACCAGAAGGCGGGGTTCAGGAGCTGAGATGGTAGCCACCTGATTTAAAGGAACAACGGATCCATAATAATGGACTTTCACCACATCCATCAGAGCCGGGGTCGCCCGGCCTGTTCTGATGCGGGTAAGTTCATAATTCAAATGTTCAACTGATTTTTTCATACGGTTTTCGGCATCACGTAAGATTTCAATTACCGTCATATGTCACCCCTTACTTTTGTTCCTATTATTTCACCAAGAATAACTTTTTTTAGATTTCCGGGCAGACCCATATTGAACACGATTATGGGAAGATGATTATCCATGGAGAGGGTGATCGCGGTGGGATCCATCACTCTGAGACCTTTTTCCACGATCTGCATATAATTCAGTTCAGCAAAGAATTCAGCGTCCGGAAATTTTTCGGGGTCGGCAGAATAGACACCATCCACCCGGGTGCCTTTCATAATAACTTCAGCTTCTATTTCTATGGCTCTCAAAACTGCCGCGGTATCGGTAGTAAAATAGGGATTTCCGGTTCCGGCAGCAAATATGACCACCCGTCCTTTTTCAAGATGCCTCACGGCCCTGCGGCGGATAAAAGGTTCGGCCACCTGTTCCATTGGAATGGCGGTTTGTACGCGTGTAAAAAGCCCCACATTTTCCATAGCATTCTGCATGGCCATAGCATTTATAACGGTGGAAAGCATCCCCATATAATCCGCCGAAACCCTATCCATCTCACGTGCTGCCTCGGAAATACCACGGAAAATATTTCCACCACCCACCACCACACCTACCTCAACTCCCAGATCCACCACACTCTTAATTTCCAGAGCATATTGCTGTAGTACATCAGCATTAATCCCAAAACCTGCACCGCCCGAAAGAGATTCACCGCTTAATTTTAGAAGTATTCTCCGGTAAGCAGGTTTTTCAGTCATCGTCAGTCTCCGATCTGGTATCTTGCAAATCTTCTGATTGATATATTTTCTCCGATCCGGGCGATCACTTCCGTCAGGTATTCCTTCACGGTCTTATCCGGATCTCTTATGTAAGGCTGTTCCAGCAATACGGATTCGGAGTAGAATTTTTCCATTTTCCCTGATGCAATCTTTTCGACAATCTGTTCGGGTTTACCACTTTCGGCTGCCTGTTCTTTATATAACCTCATTTCACGGTCAACCACTTCCTGAGGAAGGTTTTCCCTTCCTGTGGCCAGTGGATTCGATGCCGCAATATGCATGGATAAATTATGAACAAATTCCTGAAAATTTTCATTCCTGGCAACAAAATCTGTTTCGCAATTCACTTCCACCAGGACTCCCAGTTTACCACCGGGATGAATGTATGCATGAATCAGACCATCTTTTACTTCTCTCGATGCTTTTTTTTCTGCCTTGGCAATGCCCCGTTTTCGCAGGATTTCCACTGCCTTTTCCATATCACCACTGGCTTCCGACAGGGCTTTTTTACAGTCCATCATCCCTGCACCGGTTTTTTCTCTCAATTCTTTAACCAGCTGTGCTGAAATTTCCATTAAATTCTCCCTATTCGTTAGTCGTTACTTCTTCCTTTTTGATCTCCATCTCCTTTTGTTCCACCGCCTTTGCCTGTATGGCTTCACGCCCTTCCAGTATAGCATCGGCCACCGCCCTGGCAATCAGGGTGACCGATTTGGTAGAATCGTCATTTCCCGGAATAGGATAGTCTATCTGAGTGGGATCACAGTTTGTGTCCACAATAGCGAAAATAGGAATCCTCAGTTTCAATGCTTCACGAACTGCGATTTCTTCCTTTTTAATATCCACCACAAATATGGCCGCCGGTATTTTTTTCATATCCTGGATACCGGCAAACACTTTCTTCATTTTTTCAATTTCACGATCTATCTGCAATCGTTCTTTTTTGGTTAATTTCTCTACCGTTCCATCCAGCATCATCTTTTCCAGATTTTCCAGGTGCCGGATACTTTTCTTGATGGTGGAAAAGTTTGTCAAGGTTCCACCTAACCAGCGTTCCACGATGTAAGGCATTTCAGCCCGAATAGCTTCCTGTTTGAGTATGCCCTTCGCCTGATTTTTAGTTCCCACAAACAATATGGGATCTCCGGCGGCAGAAATATCTTTCAGAGCTTTGGCAGCGATTTCCAGGTTTTTCAGGGTTTTCTGCAAATCGATTATATGGATCCCGTTTCTCTCCATAAAAATATATTGCTTCATCTTGGGATCCCAGCGTCTGGTTAGATGCCCGAAATGGACTCCGGCTTTTAATAAATCTTCAAGTGAAACTTTAACCATACGTACTCCTTCATGCTTTTGGGTTTTATCCTCCACTGCTATAATCCTTCAGAATTCCCGTTTACCAGGAACACCCGCTGAAAGAATAGACAGTGTGCGTTTTATTTATAAAAAAACCCTTCCCCGTACTGCCATAAAGGAAAGGGTCAATATTTTCAAACCAGTCATTAACGTTTTGAGAACTGGAACCTTTTACGGGCTTTTGGACGACCATATTTTTTACGTTCCACTTTGCGGGGATCACGTGTAAGGAAGCCACCAGAGCGTAATTCCGGACGCAATTCCTCGTTCCAGTTAAGTAGTGCACGGGCAATTCCCAGACGAAGTGCCTCGGCCTGGCCGGTCAAACCACCCCCGTGAATATTGGCGGTAATATTGAATTTACCCAGGGTATCCGTAGCCTTAAGAGGTTGTTCAATGACCATTTTCAGCACTTCCCGCTTGAAGTAGTCAAGCAATTCCCGGCCATTGACAGCCACCTTGCCCTGTCCGAACACCAGACGTACCCGGGCAGTAGCAGTTTTTCTTCGGCCAGTTGCGTCGTAATATTCCATCTTTATATCCCTTGATTAAAATTTTATCGGTTTTGGATTTTGTGCCTGATGAGGATGTTGATCCCCCGCATACACTTTCAGTTTTTTCAGCATCTGACGGCCCAGTACGTTTTTGGGAAGCATCAGACGAACTGCATTTTCTATAACCCGCTCCGGAAATTTTTCTATCATTTGACGATAGGACGTAAATTTAGCTCCGCCGGGATATCCGGTATGCCTGAAATAGGTTTTTTGTTCAGCTTTTTTTCCCGTTAACTGAACTTTATCGGCATTTATCACTATCACAAAATCACCAATATCCTGATGCGGGGCAAATGCCGGTTTATTTTTTCCGCGAAGAATCCGTGCTATATTTGTTGCCATCCGACCCAACACATAATCCCGGGCATCAACCACATACCATTCGCGCTGTTTAGCTATTTCATCCACTTTCAGATAATCCGTTCTCAAAAGCATGACCTCCTTAAAAATCGATCAACTAAAACACTCTAATTTTAAAGCCTGAAAATTTAAACCTTTATCCCAGTGCAGTCAAGCCAAAATTAAAAATATGACTGCTCTCTTCAGACCCATTCCGGCAACTTTTTCTTTTCAGGTTCAGACGGTGACTCCTGTAAAATTAAAGTTCCGGTAAATTAAAGATCAGTTGCTTTAATTTTGAATGATTCTTATTATTTATTTAAGGAAAGTTGCATAAAAAAAATCTACTTAATTTTTCTACTTCTATAAGCACAAAGGAGAAAAATGTGAATATTGCCGTATGTGTTAAGGAAGTTCCCGATACGGAAACACGCCCTAAAATAGCTGATAACGGAAAAGAAATTCAGAAAGAGGGAATTAAATGGATTGTTAATCCGTATGACGAATATGCCATTGAATTAGGATTACAGTTAACCGAGAAAAACGGAGGTGAAGTCACTGTTTTCTCCCTTGGGCCCAAGGAAATTGAAGCTACAATCCGTTCCGCTCTGGCTATGGGGGCACAAAAAGCGATCCGTATTGAGGGAGCCAGAAATATAAACGACCCATTAGTCACCGCTAAAGCGTTGACATCTGCCCTAAAAGAGAAAAATTTTGACCTGATCTTATTTGGAAAACAGGCTATTGATGATGATAATGCACAGGTTCCCCAGATGGTGGCCGAAGCCTTACAACTTCCGTGCGCCACAGTGGTTGTAAGTTTTAATATTGATGGTAATAAAGCAGTTGCGGAGCGGGAAATTGAAGGTGGAAAGGAAAAAGTCAGTTTTTCACTGCCGGCTGTGGTTTCGTGTCAGAAAGGATTAAATGAACCGCGCTACCGGTCCCTGAAAGGCATCATGATGGCCAAGAAAATCCCGATTGAAGAAGTTTCTGCTGATTTGAGCAAGGAAAAACTGACCGTAGAGAAATTATCCCTTCCTCCCCAGAAAAAACCGGGCCGAATCGTTGGAAAAGGACCGGAAGCCGTACCGGAACTGGTTCGCCTGCTGAAAGAGGAAGCCAAGGTACTGTAAAGACAGTTAACTGAAAAATTTTGATCAATAATTTGCGGAGGCAACCTTTATGTCACATATACTAGTCATTTATGAAATCCGTGATCATGTGATAAAAAAAGCATCATTTGAGGCCACCTCGGCCGCCCGTAAACTGGCCGCGGATACTTCCGGCACTGTATCTGTCTTGTTAATCGGTCACAATCTTGATGATCTCGCGGAAAAAGCGGGTGATTATGGTGCAAAAAAAGTATACCTGGCAGATTCTCCCGATCTCACGAAATACAGCCCGGATGTCTTTGCATATTTGATTGCCGAGGCAGCCAAAGAAGCCGGTGCCACGCATCTTCTGATGGGTGCCTCGGCCATGGGCAAGGATATTATGCCCAGGGTGGGATTCTATCTGGATGCACCGGTAGCTCAGGATATTATCGGCTTCGAACTGGAAGGTGATAAATTATTCTACCGGCGTCCCATAATTGCCGGAAAGCTGCACGCCCGTATCACTCTGGCTTCGGGCATCCAGCTGGCCACCCTGCGTCCCAATGTTTTCCCTGCCACGGAACAGAAGGAAACCCCGCAGGTTGTGAAGTTTTCCCGGGATTTACCGGCTCCCCGATTAGTGGTGGAGGAAATAGAAGCCTCAGCGGAAGGGAAACAGGATGTAACTGAGGCCGAGATTATCGTCAGTGGTGGAAGAGGTATGCAGGGAGCCGAAAACTGGCACCTGATAGAAGATCTGGCAAAAACGCTGGGTGCTGCCACCGGAGCCTCTCGGGCAGTAGTTGATGCCGGATGGCGAGACCATGGAGAGCAGGTGGGACAAACCGGAAAAACCGTATCTCCCAACCTGTACGTTGCCTGCGGGATTTCAGGCGCCATACAGCATCAGGCAGGAATGACATCCTCAAAATATATTGTAGCCATAAACAAAGATCCCGAAGCTCCTATTTTTAAGATAGCAGATTATGGAATAGTAGGAGATGTTTTCCAGGTTTTGCCCAAGTTGACCGAAGAAATCAAAAAAGTTAAGGCGGAATAAGAAGCCCAGAATACTGCGATTTCATCAGGAAGGATTTTCAGGATCGAAGAAACGCCAGACCCGTGTCCCGGCAAGTTGATCATGCCATCCTTTTCTGGAAGGATCGAATCCGATACTCCAGAAGCCCCACCCCAATGGCAAAGCAGAAAGCAGATAGTAAAACCAGCGTAAAATGGCGGAGGACCATTTTATTTTTTGATGTGATTCCGACATGACCACCAGTCCTTTTAACATTTTTCCCGGCGTCTGTCCCCACCCCCGGTGAAAAAAGCTGTAATAACTTGCATAAATCACCCACTGCAGTGGTGCAGGATAGGAAAAATGTACTTTGACCACATATGGTAATGACAGGGTTACATAATATCCTCCCCACCACCAGTTAACGGCTTCCGAAGGAAATTCACCCGCTTTCTGAAGCAGATACAGCGGAAAAACCGGAGAAATCCACACCGAAAATAAACGCCCCCGGCTGAACAACGCCAGAATCGTACCGGTCAGTACCCCCAGAATAATTCCGTCAATTAACTGCGCCATTATTCTCTCACGCAAGCCGGCTGGCTTTATATGAGATAGTTGTCCGGTTTCATACCGAAACCGGTGTAATATTTTAATAGCCATGAAATCACCTGATTAATAAACCTAAAATTAGCAAAATATAACAGGTATTCAGAATAAAAAAAGATTATATGCCCGGGATAAACAGGGGAAAAACTCAATAGCGGCAAAAACATGAATTGAAATTTCCCCCGGAGAAATAAAGGAAAGGAAGAAAGGGCTGATCACTTATACCGATAGTATCGGCTATGATGCCATGTGTTTGAACGTTTGGAAAGAATTATAAAATTGACACTCCAATCAGTCAAATGCTGCTAAATCTGCTTTCGGAGTGATAGCAGAAATCACATCGAACCGGACTAAGACAGATCTATTTACCCGGTTTATTCAACCTGCCGGAATGCTTCCAATATCTCCGCGGCATGAAAATCGACATCCACTTTTTTAAAAATATATCTGATTGTACCATCTTCATCTATAAGGTAGGTGTATCTTCGAGGACCAAATAAACTTAGGATTCCTCCGGCCGCTCCATATTTTTTTGCTACCTGTTTATTGTCATCACTCAGTAAGGTAAATGGTAAATTGTATTTCTTTCTGAATTTTTTATGTGATTCAGGTGAATCATAACTGATCCCGAGTATGACTATTCCCTGCTGCTGAAGTTCCTGATAATTGTCCCGCAAATTGCAGGCTTCCGTACGGCAGTGAGGAGAATCATCCTTGGGATAAAAAAAGAGAACTATCTTTTTCCCTTTATAATCTTCCAGTTTATGCTCAATACCGTTATCATCCTTAAGTTGAAAGGAAGGTGCTCTGTCACCCATTTTAACTCCCATATCGGATTTCCCCTTACACGATAGAAAAACAATGAATAAAAAATACACAACCGTACGGGCAGATTTCATTCCCATGACCTGAGGCTTTGCTCTAATTTTCAATAATTCTTTCATGTTCCAGGGGTGCAGGGAGAAAATGAAGAAGATGCCCTGATTTCCTGGTTTTGGTTCGCAGATAGAATTCATTCACCGCATTAGGTTTCATTTCTATAGGAACTCTCTCGATTACCGAAATACCCTGTTCCTGCATGGCCCGGATCTTTCTGGGATTATTGGTGAGTAGTCTTATGGATTTAACCCCCATAATATTCAGCATTTCCGCAGCGATGTCATAGCGGCGAAGATCATCAGGGAAACCCAGTTGATGGTTTGCCTGAACAGTATCGAAACCCATTTCCTGAAGAGCATAAGCACGGATCTTATTTCCAAGTCCAATGCCTCGTCCTTCCTGTCGCATATATATAACAATTCCCCTGCCCTCCTCTGCAATAAATCGCAGGGCGGAATCCAGCTGTTCCTTACAGTCACATTTGAGGGATCCGAACACCTCAGACGTTAGACATTCCGAATGAATGCGTACCGGAACGTTCTCCCCGTTCTCAATATCTCCCCGCACTACAGCCAGGTGTTCTTTGTTATCTATATTATTATGGAAAACAATAACTTTGAATTCACCGAATCCGGTAGGCAGGGTGGCTTCGGAATAAATCCACACCTTATTTTTCCTGTTATTCTTCATAAGATCCTCACTCAGCTATAACCCAAAATACTTTACTATTGAAAATTAGATTCAATAAGAGACTGAAAGATACAGGAATTATACGGCTCTTCTGTACGTAAATTGGAGTGATGATATTGAAAATCGGCCCACACAACCGGAAAATTTAACCCAGATCCTCCCTGATAAATGAAGAAAGATGCCTGGTTTGATTGATACAGGTAAAGGTAAAACCTCTGAAATCACTATATTCGGCGGTACTGTAAGAAGCGGTATCCAGCTGAATTTTCCAGAAATACGGTTCGGGTAAGCCCAGCATGGCTGCAAACAGAGGTTTCAGTACTGCACGGTGAGTTACGATGGCAAATGAATCACCGGGGTGTTTTTTTATCACCTTTTCCAAGGCAGCATAGGATCTTTTCTGAACCGCCGCCAGTGTTTCCAGGCCCTCAAATTCCAGGGTTTCCGGCCGGGTAAGCCAGAACTGCCATAGTTCGGGATATTTCCGCCTGATTTCGGATTTAGACTTGTTCTCCCAGCATCCCAGGTGAATATTGGTAAATCCCTCTTCACGTACTACCGGAATTCTACCGCTGGATAGGATCTGAGCGGTGTTCAATGCCCTTTTTAAAGGACTGGAATAAATAACCTTTAATTTCAGGGACGATAATTCTTTTTGTAAAGCCCTGGCCTGCTGTAAACCGGTTTCATTCAGTTCAAAATCGTAGCGACCACGGAAACGCTCTTCCCGGTTTCCCACCGATTCACCGTGTCGGATAAAATAGATTTCCATTGATTATTCCTTTTTTAATTTCTGATTATACCTTCGGTTCGAGAACCTATGTTTAAAAACTCAATAGTTCCATACTTACAAGATTATTAAATCTGAACTGATCTCTACTTCCATTAAAATCCGGGCAGAGGAAAGAAATTCGAAAAAGTAAATTATGGTTCAGGATTCACTTCAGATAGTTACCGGGAGCTGGTTTATTGTTTAAAGTTCCGATTCAACCCTCTAAAATTTGGTCCCTTGCCTGCTGTAAAATGATACACTTTAAAATTCTGAACAGCCTTCCAAAATGAAAAATAATAACCGGCTTCTAGAGAAAGAATAAAAAATATCTTTAAACCGTAGGTTCTTGCATCCCGCTTTCTCTCTTTCAGAGGGGGTAATTTGTTTCGGAAAGTTTTTTTATGCAAATTGAGAATATCATCTGCAGCAATTCCCTTATAAAACCATGTCTGGCGGCCTCGGCAGATCCAGGTCCGGTGCCAGATCCGGGTGTCTTTACTATCAGGACGGATTTCAGGCAGACCGGCATGAAAATCGTAAATTCTCTTACCTTTTTCTGCCCATTCCGCTGCCAGGCGGGCTCTTGCTGAAAGCTTCCGGTTTTCAGATTCAAGTTTGCGGTTTTCATAATACTTTCCGGTTTTTTCTGCGTCCCGGATATTGTCTCATTAAGGTTCCCATCAAATTTCTTGTAAAACCATCACAGTCCAGCTATATTGGTCTCCATTAATTTTAAGTATTAAACACCTTCACGCTCAAGCTGATTTAGAAAAGAATTGTATGCGTATTCTAACCTTCATATTTCTTTGTTTTGTTTGGGGAACCACCTGGATAGCCATTAAAATCAGCCTGGAGGGTTTTCCGCCTTTTGCCGGTGCAGCTCTCCGATTTATGCTAGCTCTGTTGTTTCTCCTGATTTTCATACGTCTGAAAAAAGTCTCATTACGCATGTTAAGAAGGGATTTCTGGATAGTTTCCTTAAGTGCCTTTTTGATGTATGTGCTGGATTACGGTTTTATTTACTGGGGCGAACAATACTTAAGTGCCGGAGTTACAGCAATATTCTTTGCCACATTTCCCCTTTTTACCGGTATATGGACCACTTTCCTACTTCGCAGCGAAAGATTTCACTGGAATAAATTTATTGGTTTACTTCTGGGCCTCACCGGTGTAACCATTGTTTTTTTTGATCAGCTTTTACTGACCCAATTTGACCGGAATGTCATGCAGGGTGCGGGAGCTATTGTTGCCGGGGCGGCCGGGGGCGCCATGTCAGTAGTTCTGATCAAGAAACACCTTTTCAAAGTCAATCCGGTCTCACTGAGTTTCCATCAGATGGCTCAGGGTGTTCTTTTCTTACTGTTTTTCTCGCTGCTGTTGGAAGATCACCATGGAATTCACATTTCCCTGCGTGTTATGTCGGCCGTAATTTATCTGGGAGCAGCGGGATCTGCACTGGCGTTTGCACTGTACTACTGGTTACTGCAGGAATGGAGTGCTATAACGCTTTCTCTAATTATCTATATAACACCCCTAGTGGCTCTGGTAGTGGACTATCTGGTTTTCGGTGAAGTAATCCAGCCTGAGGCGGTGCTGGGAATGCTGATTATCTTCAGTGGTCTGGTCTTTGTTCAATTAGATTTTGTAAGGTTGCGCCGGACCTTACGAAAACTTTCGGGTAAGCTGGTTGAATAATTTTTTTAACCGATTTAATTCATAAACTTTCACACAAAGCCACAAAGGCCGGGAGATTATTTAAGTCAGATTAATCCTTCATATTTTAAAGCGATCAGTAAATAAAGAAATATATAAAGCATATAATCCTAATTTTACACTACTTTGTGTGATTAATTTTTCAGGTTAAAAAGAGGCGGTGCACCTGCGTCAGGATGCGGCGGCATTGTGTTATTCAGGGGGAAACTGTTCTGGGGCTAATTGTCACCTCACCGAATTTCTCAGGATATTTTGCCCGAACCCCGGCATAAAAATTTCTCATTATTTCCAGATCTTTGTGAACATCTCCGGAAGGATTCACAACCGCACCCAGGCCTCCTGTTTTGGTCGCATAATCCAGGAATCCCAAAACAACAGGAATTCCCGCTTCCAGGGCGATATAATAAAAGCCACTTTTCCAGCGTTCGGTTCGTTTACGGGTTCCCTCCGGGGCAATGGCCACAATCAATTCGTCGTACTGCCGGAAATATGAAATAACCTGCTCCACGAAATTTGAGCTGATATTACGGTTTACCGGAATGCCACCCAGCCATTTCATGAGTATTCCTAAAGGCCCTCGAAATAGAGTATGTTTGCCCACCCAGTTAAAATTCAATCCGATGGACGTCATTACCATATATCCGATTACAAAATCCCAATTGGAGGTATGAGGCGCTCCTATTAGAACATATCTGGCTGATTCTATCGGCACGATACGGGTCTTCCAGCCCATTGGCTTTAAAATTGACCGGCATATCAAGCGGAGAAGGCTACAGCGGGAGCGATTTATCTTTACTTTCTTCATCTCCGAACCTTATTATCTGTAAATGGTTAACCATGTACTAAATTTTTATAATATACTCTGAGACTGTTTAAGAAAAACAGTCTCAATTTTTTCTCTGGTTAGAAAATTTTTAATAATGTAGTTTCAAGTAATAAGTGCAACTGTTAGTAAAAAGGGGTTAATTGCTT
>CAYWTB010000064.1:0-27020 GCA_964461135.1 uncultured Caldithrix sp.
GATGAAACTTTTTATAAATGCTTAATTCACAAATTTAATCACCAGAAAACTAAGGAGCCGGAGAAAATCATTTCAATCCAAATAATAGTGAATCTATAAATCTCAATATCACTCTATGCTCTGTGGCTTTTATTTTTTGCCATTCAGACACTGAGGACACAAAGAAAAACACTTTTTAACCTCAAAAATATGGTATCTATAATTCCCAATATCCCTCTGTGATCTCTGAGGATTTGTGGCCGGCTTTATGATTAATTCAAATAAGGTTTCCATAATCAGGTCGAATACCCCGGTTGCTCAGAAGTCTTCCACCTCATCACCGCTGTTCCCGTTTCTATCCTGCTGACGGTCCTGCTTAAAATTATTAATATTGAAACGAATATTCAGCATGACCAGAGGTGATTCCCGCGTGCCGTAGTGGTAGTTGTAAAAACCGGGACCCTGGGAAATATACTCATAGCGTGCGGTGCCGAACAGATCTCTGACCTGCAGAGTTGCCGATAATTTTTTTTGCAGAAATTCATATCTTACGGCGGCGCTGGTAACAAAAAATCCCTTCCTGCGTCCCTGCGAGGACACGGTAGGGCTACGATAATTACCATCCAGCTGGAATTGCAGAGACTGCCCGATTTTGATGGTATTTCCAATCCGGCCGTTCCAGTTAAAACTCTGGCGTGAGAAACTATCTCCCAGCAACACCCCCTCCACCCTGTAGTTGTAAAGATTGCCCAGCAGATTTAAATTCCAGTATTTACTGACATCGGTGTTCAGGAGAAGTTCGCTGCCCAGGGCGTAGTCCTTTCCGATATTTTCAACCGTGTGCAATGTGATATTATCGGCATATACCGACTGCACCCGTTCAATCTTGTTGTATGTTTCCCGGTAGTATACTTCGGTCGAGAACAGGCTCTTTCCAAAGTAGGTTTGAATACCGGCTTCGAAAGAATTGATATATTCCGGCTTTAAAGCCGGATTGCCTACCCGGAGGTTATAGGCATCCATCCAGGTTTCAAAGGGTTCCAGTTCCCACCCGTGGGGCCGTTCGATGCGCCGGGTGTAACTGGCCATCAGCTGCGGTCCTCCCGGCAACTGGTAGGAGGAGTGTAAAGTCGGAAAATAATCCCAGCGGTTTATTGTAAAGTGTTCATCCACACCACTGAATTCAATGGCCCGGTCGGTATATTCTCCCCGCAAACCCATCTGATAGCCGAATTTATTCCATTCGCCGGCGTAAAGAGTATATAGCGCCTGGATGTTCTGTTTGTACATGGTGGAATTGCTGTGTAGAGGCAGTAATTCATAATCGCCCAGATTGGCATTGAATTCCTGCAGTGTAGTGCGCTCATCTGACTGATTGAATTCACCCTGGAACCCGGCTTCGAATTTATTTTTGTTGTGATGAGGAAAGGTGTAATCCAGTTTCAATCGGTATTCTTTTCCAGGTCCGGATTCGGTGGACCGTTGTCCACTGGTTATTTGCCCATCACTGGCAATCAGTTCATTGGTGGTTACTTCATCAGATTTATCATTATCATAGGAAAATTCACCGTTTAACTGATGACCTTTTCCCCTAAAAAGATGAAGATAAGACAGGTTCATCTGATAAAACCGGCCGGAATGTTCACGTTTGGTGGTGCTCAGGTAGGACACCTGGTTATTTAACGGGCTCTCCCATTCAAGATAATTCAGATCAGATTCTCTTTGGGAGGTACGGTCTCCATACCGTCCGTTCAAGGTGAGGTTGTCTTTTGCGCTTAACCTTAAGTTCACGCTTCCCCGCAGGCCCTGGGATATTCGTCCCCGCTTTGTATCCCCCTGGGAGTAAATATTGGAAGTTATATTTTCACGGGTCGTTATATTTTCGGTCCGTTCTTCTCCCGAATAAAACCGGTGATTGTAATCTGCTCCCAGCACAGTATTAAAATGTGTGTTTTTCAATTCATAGAGCATATCGCCGCCGTATTTGTCATTTAATCCGGCATTCAGATTGACCAGCCCGCTCTGGCCGGTTCTATTACTTTTCTTAAGAATCACATTAATAATTCCGGCGGTTCCTTCCGGATCATATTTTGCAGAAGGATTGGTAATGATTTCAATATTTTCAATGGTACTGGCCGGGATCTGATCCAGTGCCTCACTGGCTTCCAGCACGGTGGGCCGTCCGTCTATAAGAACCCGGAAACTGCCGCTGCCCCGTAAACTCACATTCCCTTCAATGTCCACACTCACGGAGGGGACTTTTTCAAGTACATCCACCGCTGAACCGGAAATGGTGGAGTATTGCTGATCCACATTAATTACTTTCTTATCAATCTGATAAGAAACGGGAGCACGCTCTCCTTCTACTTCCACCGTATTCAAATTGAGTGAAGTCTGAGTCAGATATATGCTTCCCAGCTTAACATCCGGGTTCGAGGATCGGATCCGGATATTATTCATTCGTTTGGTTTCGAATCCCATGAATATAAATTCGATATCGTAAGCACCGGCCTCAATGTTCTTCAGTTCAAAACGTCCGTTTTTATCAGTAATGGTTCCGGTTACCTGTGTACTGTCCTTGTGGGTATAAAGAACAATGTTGGTGTATTCCAGAGGTTCCTGAAATTCCGCGTCCAGCACATGTCCGCTGATGGTGCCATTTAGACGGGCGGTGTTGTCCTGTGCCATGGTACTGTTTATCAGAACAGCTACAAGTATAATCTGAGTAAAGTATCTTTTCATGGATCTCTTTTTTTTAATTTACAGCCAGTTTTTAAAGACAATTATTAAATCTAACTCTATTTACCTCGCCTGGTTCACCTGAATTGTAAAATAATAAAAATCATGCTGTTTTAATAGTCAATTTTGTCTAAATAATGATGCTGATAAAAATCAGAATTCCGTTCTCTGCAAAATAATTAATAATCCCACGTTTTTTTTGGTAAAAATAGATCTTTTAGTTATACTGTATAAAATATAAAGCTGGTTTATTCATGGATATTTGGTCGTTGTACCGGAAGATGCTTTTCAGCCGTCTGTTCGAAGAGGCGGTAACGAGCCTGTGGGAGGAAGGCCGGATTTCCGGTGAGATGCATCTGGGGACCGGTGAAGAAGCCATAGTTGCCACGGTGGTGAGTCAGCTGCAGCCGGGAGATGCCATGGCGCTGGATCACCGCGGTACGTCCGCTCTGCTGATGCGGGGGGTGGATCCGGTGCTGCTGTTACGGGAAATCATGGGTAATTCAAACGGATTATGCAGCGGTATGGGTGGGCACATGCATCTTTTTTGGCCCGAACAGCTGGTGGCTTCTTCTGGCATTGTGGGCTTCTCCGGCCCGGCTGCAGCCGGGTTTGCACTGGCAGCTCTCCACTTGCGGCCCCATACGGTGGCCGTTGCTTTTTTTGGTGAGGGAGCCATGAACGAGGGTATGCTTATGGAAAGTCTGAACCTGGCAGTAGTATGGAAACTCCCGGTTTTATTTGTTTGTAAAGATAACAATTGGGCCATCAGCACCCGCTCCAATGAAATGACCGGCGGCCGGTTAACAGAGCGCGCTCGCAGCTTCGGTATGCCGTCATTTGAAGCGGAGGGCTGGAAAGTTGAAGAGGTCTGGAATTCAGCCCAACAGGCTTTCAATATCCTGCGGACCGGCCAGGGACCCGCTTATCTGCATACCCGCTGTATTCACCTGGAAGGCCATTTTCTGGGCGACCCGCTGCTGAGAATGATCCGGAAACCGCTTACCGAATTGACCAGGACCACCGGAAATCTGATAAAATCTGCTGTAAGGAAAGAAGGGGCTTCGTTGTATGGGCGTACGGAGAGTGTGGGCAAAATGCTGGGATTAATTGCCCGGACGTTTAAGGATCGAACTGCCAGGAAACAAGATCCCCTGCCTGCAACTCGTGCTTTGCTGGAAGAAGAGACGGGAAAACTCAAATCACTGGAGGGTGAGGTTGCAACAGAAATACAGCAGGTGCTGCAGGAAGGTATATGATTAAAACAGGATTCATTTATGAGGCGAATGAGTTTCTCCATGGCCAATGAAGATGCTTTAACCGCAGTTATGGCGCAGGATTCCCGCATTATAATTATGGGAGAAGATGTCCACACCCTGCGACGAAATCTGCTGGTACGTTTTGGCAAAAACCGGGTGCGGGCCACACCCATTAGTGAGGCGGCATTTGTGGGAGCGGGGGTAACCGCGGCCATGGCCGGCTTACGGCCGGTGGTGGAGGTGATGCTGGTGGATTTCATCGGAACTGCCATGGATGCCCTGCTTAACCATGCCGCTAAAATTGAATCCTTTTCCGGTGGAAAATGGCGAGTTCCGCTGGTGATCCGTGCAGCCTGCGGTGGCGGATATGGTGACGGCGGCCAGCATGAACAAAGCCTGTGGGGCTGGCTGGCGCACATACCGGGGCTGTCGGTGGTAGTCCCTTCAAATCCTGCGGATGCCGGGGGACTGCTGCTGTCTGCCATCGAACATCCGGCACCGGTGATATACCTGGAGCACAAATTACTGGCGGATTACTGGCTGGATTATATGGGGGGAGCAACCCGGAAAACAGTACAGTTTGATGTGCCGCCGGAAGGTGCACACGGACCGGTACCTGACAACTGGCACGCTCTTTCGCTGGGTAAGGCGGATGTCCGTCGTGAGGGATCCCACCTGTCCATCCTCAGCGTGGGTGTGGGTGTGCATCGCTCACTGGAGGCGGCAGGAATGCTGGAACAGGAAGGAATCTCTGCTGCTGTAATCGATTTGAGAAGCATCTCCCCCCTGGACACTGCCGCTATTTGCGAAACCGTTTCCAAAACCGGCCGCATGCTGGTGGTGGATGAGGATTATACGGGATTTGGTCTTTCCGGAGAGCTGGCGGCGGTGGCTGCAGAGGCGGGTATCCCGTTTAAATATTCCAGGGTCTGTACCGACCGGACCCTCCCCTTTAACCGTTCCCTGGCAAATGAAGTACTCCCCAATACCCGAAGAATTACAGATGCGGCCAGAAAGCTGGTACGGCAGAAATAGTCAATGACTTTAAAGTCCTATCCTATTTTAGTGTTAACTTATTCATATAAATTCTTTATCACTCCGGGCCATCATAGAGTTAGAGTTCCAACCTGTTTAACAGGCTCCCAACCGTTAAACTGCCGGGATAAACTCCGGAGAATAATCAGGATTTACCCGCAACGGCATCCAGATGCCTGGCCGGGTTAAAGGATTCAAAAAACGATCTTGCGGACAGCCTTGCCGCGGTAGCTTATCCTGGTAAAAAATGCATTTCCCCGGGTCCGTGTAATACCACACTGCGGTATAACCTTCCCCCAGCAATGATACCGGAAAACGCCGTAATCCCAGGATATATAATGCAGTGAAATGGCATGCCATAGCACCATATCCAAAGTAGCGCACATCAACACCGGCCGGTATCTCGCCATGCTCTTCGATTCTTCGAATAAATTCCATTTTATTTGTTATATTTTTTCCTATTTTATTTTTTTCCCAGTCTTTACCACAATTTATGAAATATTTATAGAGATTTTAGAAATGAATGCGATGTTTCTCGCATCTTTTTGATTCAGGGGAGGGGAATCCACTCATCATTGAGCGAGGCAAGAGCGGTTTTCTATTATGGATTTTCCGGCTTAGAAACAGTATGGGAAATATAACCGGCATTTGTGGTAAAAAGTATGAAGTTTATAAAAATACTGTTAAAGCAGATTCATTTTTATTATTTTCGTCCACAGGAAAGTCAAGCTGTCATGGTGCAATGTTAGAAAGCCTTACCTCATCACAACCATGTTTATGAGTTTAATAAAATGGTAATAAAACGGGTTTCAGATGAATATTATATAGGTGTGAACAGAAAATAATGGAGTATTCTTTTAAATCGTGTTTTAATTGTGTAACATACTGGTCTACCAGGGAGGAATTTCTGCAGGATGAAAATATTAAACTGGTGGGATATCAGGTGCATTTTGAGGAATTAACCTCAGCTATCTTTTTATTTAATCATTCCTGTGGCTCTACCCTCGGATTACCGGTTTCGCGGCTTACGGATCTCTACCAGGGACAGATATTTTCCGGAAGAGCCAATGGCACAGAGGAGTGTCCCGGATACTGCCTGTATCGCTCAAATCTGAAGTCCTGCCCGGTTCAGTGTGAATGCTCTTATGTGCAGGAGATAATTCAGATTATCAATGGCCTGCCCAAATTATGATAAAAACTGCAAGCAGAAAGCTGAAAGCAGAAAGCAGTAGCCAGGATAAAGTAAATTTGTCGTGGTAACTTTTCAGAAGATTTTTTAAACAGATAAATGAAAGGTGAGAATAAAAATGTCTTATTATTTTAAATGGAAATTTTCCTGTCATCTTCTGGCAGTCATAATTCTGGTTTCGCCTTCTCTGGGTCAGTTATCAAATATTTCCCCCATACCTTCGTCCAGCCGGCAGATGATTGTGGTGATGACCGGTTCTTTTGACACCCAGGATGCCTGGCTGTATCGATTCCAGCGGGATAATTCTTCTGCTGCCTGGAGAAAGGTGGCCCCGATGATTCCGGCCATAGTCGGCAGGAACGGGCTGGGATGGGGAATCGGATTGCTGCAGCCGGACAGTTCCTTGTCCCCTCAGAAACGGGAGGGTGATGGCAAGAGTCCGGCCGGTGTGTTCACCCTGAGTGCGGTTTTTGGTTATGCATCACCGGAGGAGATGGGCAGTTTGAAGATGCCCTACATTCATATCATTGAGATGATTGAATGCGTGGATGATGTGAATTCGGCATATTATAATTCCCTGGTGATGAGAACGGAAGTTGATTCAGTGGACTGGCATTCCTCCGAGCGAATGTGGCGGGGGAAAATCTGGTATGAACAGGGAGTGGTAATGGATCATAATGTCAATCCTACAGAAAAGGGAGCCGGCTCCTGTATTTTTCTGCACAACTGGGCAGGGCCGGATGATACCACATCCGGTTGTACTGCCATGGATCCGGCAGATATGAGGGAAATAATCTACTGGCTGGACGAATCGAAAAATCCGCTACTGGTGCAATTACCGGGACCCGTCTATGCTCAACATCAACAACTATGGGATCTGCCTGCCGTGGCCGGATCAGATTAATCTCCATCATATTTCATCGTTTACTCAGGTTTTTTTCACTTATCATCACCGGAGATCTATTAACATCCTTTTTCGGCCCTGTTACAAATTGTTACGAATTTGACATGATTTATTTATGATTATTTCGCATATTCAAAACGGAAATATTGTAATTTGTGACGGGTTATAGTTACTTTATGTGAAAAATTATACCGGTGTGAACGAGAAGCCGGTAAAGGTAAGATGAGAATTACAATGGGTCACACAATACTGATCATAGATGATGATGAGAAATTAAATGCGCTGCTGAGGGAGTATTTAAAGAAATATAACTTCACTGTCAAAACTTTTTCCCATCCGGAGGAGGGATTGAGAAGTCTGAAACAAGATCTGCCGGATCTGATCATTCTGGACATTATGTTGCCCGGAAGGGATGGTTTCGAGATCTGCCGGGAGATCCGGCGGGATTATACTGTTCCTGTTATTATGCTTACTGCACGGGGTGAAGTAACCGACCGCATAGTGGGCCTGGAACTGGGTGCGGATGATTATTTGCCTAAACCATTTGAACCCCGGGAGCTGGTAGCCCGCATTCAGGCCGTCCTGCGGCGTGGGTACCGGCAGAACCAGAAGGAAATACGGAAATATGGACCACTCACCGTGGATTTCCAGAAGCACACCATTACCCTGGATGGGAAAGCGGTGGATTTGACCACTGCCGAATTTGAGATACTGTCCCTGTTTATCAAACGGGCGGGAAAGGTGCTGGACCGCAACTATATTCTGGACAATGTGCGGGGAATAGAATGGGAGGCCTTCGATCGTTCGGTGGATGTGATGGTGAGCCGTCTGCGCCATAAACTGCATGATGATCCCAGGCATCCACGCTTTATTAAAACCGTTTGGGGAACCGGTTATATGTTTGTGGCGGAGGAAAATGATGAAAATTGATATCGTGGGAAAATTACGGCGTTCTCTTTTTCTGAAAATTTTACTGGTGTTTATCGCCTCTTATGTCATCATCATTCTTATCCCCGTTTTTTCACATAAAATAATCTATCAGGCTCCCAGGTTTTCCAGGGTGCCGGGCGTATTTGTGGGTTATTCGCACTACATTGTGAAAAATCTGGGAGTTCCTCCCGACACTGTCCGTGCCCGGGCCTTTGCGGACAGTGCCAAAATCCAGATTCGCTTTGCTGATAATAATTTTAACTGGGCCAGTCAGGAGAATGTGCCGCAGTTTAACGAGCTATCCTTCATCCGGGATAACCCTATAAATCCGGAAACACATGCCGGCTATTTACAAGACAAAAGAGGACTGGCGGTCCTGATAAACCAGAACGAATCCCGATATCTGATTGTTTTTACCAGACCGGAAAGAGAAACCTTTTTGTCCGGCGCCCAACAGCAGACAATCATTCTGATTATTTGTTCAACTTTCATCATTATTGCTGTATACTTTTTTATCCAGTGGTTTCTGAAGCCAATCAAAACCTTACACGAAGGTGTTGATCAACTGGCAGCTGGTAATCTGAATTATCAAATTGAGGTGCGGCGTGCGGATGAACTGGGCCAGCTGGCCCGCTCCTTCAACTCCATGACCCGCAGGATCCGGGAAATGCTACGGGCACGAGATCAACTGCTGCTGGACGTTAGTCATGAATTACGTTCTCCCCTCACCCGTATGAAAGTGGCCCTGGAATTCCTGGAAGACAACGATGCCAAAGAGAGCTTGCGTGAAGATATCATTGAAACGGAAAATATGGTGACGGAAATTCTGGAAACCGAACGGCTGAAAAGCACCCATGGCAGCCTTAAGCTGGAGAGACTGAATGTGTCTTCAATCTTAAAGGCAATGTGCCATGAATTTAGCGGTCAGAAGCCTGGAATTAAGCTCCGGAAAAGTCCGGCCAAATTATTTATTCAGGCAGACTCCGAACGCCTGCAGATGCTATTAAAAAATATTATATCAAATGCGCTGAAATTCTCCCGTGGTAATGGCAAGCCAGTTCAAATAGCCATCCGGGAATCCATTGAAGGTATCAGCATCGAAATCAGGGATTTTGGTCTTGGAATTTCCCAAAAGGAATTACCGTATATTTTTGAACCTTTTTACCGGGCGGACAAATCCCGGTCCCGGAAAACAGGCGGTTACGGCCTGGGGCTCAATCTGAGCAAAAATATTATGGAAGCCCATGGGGGTGAAATTATTGTAAAGAGCAGGTCGGGTGCGGGTACTACTGTATATCTGAAATTTAAAAAATAAAAAAATACCCCGGGCATTGCCATTGATGAAACGGCCAAAAGTGGAATGCAGCTACCTGAAAGCAGGAACCAGATTTTCCGGGATCCAGATACCCGGGAACATTCCTGAAATAAGTTACGTCTGCTTTATACTTTCTCTGATCTTCCGCAACGCGGCCACTTCCTGGTTATCTTTAATTTCGTTTTTTATTCTCTCTCTCTCTCTCTCTGTTACAATTTATTACAATCCTGAAAAAGTATATTTACAAATGAATGGTAGATTTGTTCTGTATTGAATTAAGGGTTGAGGTTTGTTTAAACATGGGTTGCACTACGGGTGATTACAAAAAAAGGAAACAACCATTTCCCGGCAACGGGAAATCATGGAATCATTATTCATTTTCTGAAATGTGTATTTACTGAGATTAAATTATTAGAAGGAGAAGTTTATGGAAAATTTAAAATTTTTGGGTTTTATGCTGGTTCTTATTTTGTTTGCAGGAAGTGTTTATTCCCAGCAAAAGGTGGATGATTCGATTATTGAAAGGATTCAGAAAAATCTGGAATTGACAAAAGAACAAAGCGGAGAATTACAGACGATTTTGCAAAACGCCGGCAACGAGGCCAATCATATCAGGGAATTGAACCGGAGAGATCCCGAGGCCATTAAAGCGGCTATGGCTGACCTGCGGGAACGGACCAATCAACAAATTGAAAATATTCTAACGCCAGAACAGCTAAAAAAATATCAGGAGATGAAAAGTAATCTTCAGTTCTTCCGAGAGGCGCGGGATAACCGGCTGGAGGAGTTACAGAAGAGATTGAACCTTTCCGATGAACAGGTTTCCAAAATAGAGCCCATCATGGCAGCGGCCAGAGAGAAAATGCAGGAGTTGCGGCAGAATAGTTCGGGAGACCGCCAGGAGATGCGTTCCGGGATGCAGGCTATTTTCCAGGAACGGGATCAGAAAATAAAGGAAATTCTTACTGACGCCCAGAAAGCAGAGTATGATAAATATTTACAGGAGCAACGGGAGCAAATGCGTCAGCAGCGAGGGCAGCGACCGGGCGGAAAAAGACCCAATTAAAGAATGGTCCGATGATTCAGAAAGGGATGAATACAGGATGATTTTTAATATAAAAATAATAGTACAAAACATCAGGCGGTTTCTGCCGGTCCTATTAGTATTTGGATACTTACTTCTGGCAGGAAATGGCCTTGCCCGGGAATCCGAAAATATTACCATGGCCCAGGCCATACAAATGGCCCTGGAAGGGAATATCAGTCTGCAGCAGTTTTTAAACGTGGTGTATTCGGATCAGATCAATGTCAAACAGTCAAAGGCAAATTTTCTGCCTAATCTGGGTGCCAATTTTTCAGCCTCAAAAAACTATCCTAAAACCGGAAATACCGGCGAGTCATTTACCGGATCCATTACTTCCAATCTGAATTTATTTAATGGTTTTTATGATGTAGCGCACCTGAAAATTTCGCGCATGAACCTGGCCTCAGATACGGCGGATTACGCCTGGAACCGCCAGACCATTGTCTTTGGAACTGTCTCCCAGTTTATGCAGGTGGTTCTGGACAGTGAATTTATTCGCATTGCCACGGACAATCTTCAAACGCAGCAGGATCAGCTGAAGCAGATAGAGGCATTCATGAAGGCCGGCAACCGCTCCAGGGCCGATGTTTACCAGCAGCTGGCGGATATGAAGCAGAGTGAACTCCAGCTGATCCAGGCACAGCGGGACTACGCCGTCAGCCGTCTGGATCTGCTGCAGATCCTGGGGAAACCTGCTGAAGCCGGCCTGCAGTTTCAGACACTGCTGGTAGATAGCCTGATTTTGGGATTTGTGAATAAATCTCCCGAAATAATAACCTCCGATGTGATAGAAGCCCGGATGGATGCCCTTTCCCAGAAATACCAGATACAGGCAGCCAGGTATCAGATTCAGGCGGCTCGCTCGGATTACTGGCCATCGCTTTCCTTCTCCGTCGGTTCTGGTTCCGGTTACAGGAGTGGAATCCCGGGTCTGGATTTCTCTGACCAGTTTATAGATGAAAATCCGTACATCGGTATTGGTCTCTCTTTTTCTCTTCCGTTATTTGATCGCTTTTCAACAAAATTTTCAGTACAACAGGCCCGGCTGCAATTGTCCACCCAGCAGCTCACCCTGCAAAACCTGCAATTACAGATCGGATCACAGATAAAACAGGCACTGCTGGATTATCAAACGGCGCTGAAACAACGTGAAGTTGCTCATGCCCAGTATGAATATTCCAGTGAAGCCTTGAAAATTTCCGAAGAACGCTTCCGGGTAGGATCGGCTACCTATATCGAATTAAGCCAGGTACGGGCCAACTATTATAATGCGGCCTATCAGAAAATAAGTGCGGATTATAACCTGCTGCTGAGATATATGACCATTCATTATTATGGCGGAACGGTGGATGCTGCAATCAGTATATTCAATTAAGTAATGTGGAGAGTAAATTAATGAAAAAGAAAATTATTTTAAGTATTCTAAGCATTATTGTACTGCTGGTTATTGTTAAGGTGATTTACAGTGCAATTGCGGGAACCGGTAACGCGAACTACCAGTTTGCTGAGGTTACCGTCGGTAACCTGGAAAATACCATTTCCAGCAGCGGTACCCTGAGTCCGGTAACCACGGTGGAAGTGGGTACGCAGGTTTCCGGTACCATTGCCCAGATCTATACCGATTTTAATGATCATGTTAAAAAGGGTCAGCTGCTGGCGGTATTGGATACCGTATTGCTTAAGGCCTCTGTGCTGGATGCCCGGGCAAGTGTGGAAAAAGCGGAAGCTCTGCTGGAACAAGCGCAGGCAGATTTTGACCGGAATAGACCTTTGTTTGATCAGGAAATGATTTCCGAAGCTGAATTTTTGCCCTACAAGATCAATCTTAAAACACAGACAGCTAACTTAAAATCAGCGCAGGCATCATTAGTACGGGCGGAACGTAATCTGAAATATGCAGTGATTTTGGCCCCCATATCCGGAACTGTTACCCAGCGCAATGTTGAAGCGGGGCAGACTGTGGCAGCAAGTTTTTCCACACCGACTCTCTTCAAAATTGCGGAAGATCTGTCTCAAATGGAGATTCTGGCAGCAGTAGACGAAAGTGATATCGGGCAGATTAGAGAAGGGCAGCCGGTACGCTTTGATGTTCAGGCTTACCCTGAGAAGGAATTCTCAGGAATAACCAAGCAGATCAGGCTAGAACCCACCACGGTGTCAAATGTGGTTACCTATACGGTGGTTATTGGGGCTACCAATAAAGAGAATTTCCTCCTGCCGGGAATGACGGCTACAGTGGATTTTATCACCGAAGAGAAGAAAGATGTGCTGCTGGTTCCCAATGCCGCCCTGCGGTTTCAACCCGACGAAAAAACAGTTGCCGAGTTCCGCCAAAAAAGGCAGAAAGAGCTTGAATCGCTGCCGGATTCCCTGCGGAAACAGCGCGGATTACCGATGGGCGGTCAGGCTGGAACAGGAAACCGCCCTTCAATGGGTGATCAATCGGGTTCGCAGAGATCAAGAAATTTCGGACAAATTTGGTACCTGGACCAGCATGGAAAACTGGCCATGGATTTTGTGCGAACCGGTATGACCGATGGTACGAATACCGAGATTGTCAAAAGCAGGAATTTGAAGGAAGGGATGAAAGTTATTACCGGTCTGGAGCCTTCCGAAAAAGCAAAAAATAATGCTGAAAGTTCCAACCGCGGATTCGGCGGCAGGGGCAGGATGTTTTAACAGGAGTGGGGCCGGGCAAAAGCCGGGCCTGAGGGGCCAGCCAGAAGCCAGGGGCGAGGTTGAGCTGAATCAGATGAATCCGGTAAAACCCGGATCGAAGTGGGATTTTGACGCTGGTGCCGGATTACTTCAAAGAGCAAAGGTTTAGGATGAATAACGTCATTGAAACAATACAGATAACCAAGACATTTCACATGGGTGATGTGGCGGTTCATGCGCTGCGGGGAATTGACCTGACGGTGACGCCGGGTGAATTTGTGGCCGTGATGGGAGCTTCCGGATCGGGCAAATCCACCTTGATGAATTTGATCGGTTGCCTGGATGTCCCCACAACCGGTGAGTATTACCTGGATGGAAAATCGGTTGGAAAAATGAGCCGAAATGAGTATGCCGACATCCGCAATCAGAAAATCGGGTTTGTATTCCAGGGATTTAATCTGCTGGCCCGGACAACCGCCCTGGAGAATGTAGAGCTGCCGCTATTTTAT
The DNA here is from genome assembly GCA_964461135.1 of uncultured Caldithrix sp. Taxonomy (GTDB): domain Bacteria; phylum Calditrichota; class Calditrichia; order RBG-13-44-9; family RBG-13-44-9; genus RQOF01. Next base: position 13,602 of record CAYWTB010000064.1, read on the forward strand.
GACCGCACCGGGCGAATTAAAAATCCCCGGCAGGCAGCACTGGCAGCCCTGAAACGGGTGGATCTGGGAGACCGGGTGGAGCATGAACCCAATCAGCTCTCCGGAGGGGAGCAGCAGCGAGTGGCCATAGCCCGGGCACTGGTGAATGAACCGGCCATTATCCTGGCAGATGAACCCACCGGAAACCTGGATTCGCGCACTTCAATCGATGTCGTATCTGTTTTTCAAGAATTGAATGACCAGGGGATTACCATCATTCTGGTGACCCATGAACGCGACATTGCCCAGTATGCCAGGCGGATTGTCGAGATACGAGATGGACATATTCTGAAAGATTTTTCGGTGGAAAAACGCCGCAATGCCAGGGAAGATCTGGCCAAAATACCGGAGGAAGAGTAATCCTGCCGGATGGAGCCTGCAGCAATCAAAAGCAAAATCTGAGGGGAAACCAATATATGTTACAACTGAAAAATCTGCTTAAGGCAGCCTTTAAAAGTTTATTGAAAAACCGCAGTCGCAGTTTATTAACCTCGCTGGGTATCATTATTGGTGTGAGTGCGGTTATTGTAATGGTGGCCATCGGGCAGGGATCCCAAACGGTAATAGAAGAGGGAATTAATTCCCTGGGCACCAATCTCATCATTATCTTTCCAGGTTTCAGTCAATCCGGTGGAGTGAGCCGGGGAGCTGGTAGTTTTAATCGTTTTACATTTGATAATGTGGAAGCCATCCAGAAGGATGCCACCCTGGTCAGTGCGGTTTCACCGGTGGTGCGCACCGGCGGGCAGGTTATCGGTGGTACCGGGAACTGGGCTACCACGATTTATGGCGTTTCGCCTGAATATTTCAAGATACGTGATTGGCAGATCGAGGATGGGGAATTTTTTACCGAGCGTGATGAACGTGCTAATAAAAAAGTAGCGCTTTTGGGCCAGACTGTAGCGAATCAATTGTTTCCCAGTGAAGATCCAACCGGTCGGCAAATTCGCATCCGCAATGTGCCATTTAAGGTCATTGGTGTGCTTAAGGCGAAAGGACAAAGTGGGTTGGGGACTGATCAGGATGATCTGATTCTAGCGCCGGCTACTACAGTTCTGTACCGATTAAAGGGCGGCCGCTGGGTAGATATGATCAATGCCAGTGCCGTATCCACTGCCAGCATGCAGGCGGCGGAGGACCAGATAGAAACCATTCTTCGCCAGGCTCATCACCTGAACCCCGGTGAGGATAATGATTTTACCATCCGGGACCAGACCCAGATTGCCGAGACGGCTTCGGAAACATCACGGGTGATGACCCTGCTGCTGGGATCTATTGCTGCCGTATCCCTTATTGTGGGTGGAATCGGAATCATGAATATCATGCTGGTGTCAGTTACGGAAAGAACCCGGGAAATCGGTATCCGGCTGTCGGTAGGTGCCCGAAGCAGTGATGTGATGCTGCAGTTTCTCACTGAAGCCATTGTGCTGAGCCTGGCCGGAGGCGCCATTGGCATCCTGCTGTCTTTTGGAATTACCATTATTCTGAACCACTTCACCCAGCTGACTGCCATCATTAATCCGCAAATTGTTTTTATTTCATTTCTCTTCTCAGGGGCGGTAGGTGTGTTCTTTGGCTTTTATCCGGCGCGCAAGGCCTCCACCCTGAATCCCATCGATGCGCTGCGGTATGAGTAAAAGATGGTTTTAAGGCACCAGGCATGTTTAAAATGCAAAGTACAGATTGTAAGGCGCAAACAGAGGATTCAGGTGCCAGGATGCAGGCTTATAAGGTTAAAAGAAAAAGCTAGTCAGACTTCTGCCTGCGATTAAGGGAGCTTTATTGTTTGTCCTGACCTCCTGTGTTTTTGGTTCTGGTTATATTGTCTTCCTGACAGCCGGTTTGTTACCCTACATTTTTGACTGATTCAATGAAAGTTGCTGGCATAGACATTTTCTCGATGACGAACTTACGGGCGAGTGATTGATTTTATTTTAACAATCGATGTATGTAAATGCACTAATTATCTGTTTGGCGGAAACCGGTTCCGATTCCACTCAGCTCCCGTTTGAAATGGTTTTTTCCTAAAAGTCTTATTGATTTCAAGTTATCTGGGGGGATTTCAGCGTGGTATTTTTTGACAGTGGTGCGGATTACCCGGAGGGCGTTGTATGAACTTCCGCTAATTGCAATTGCATTAGTTGTTTGAGATTGATTCAATCTGAGGACCCGCGTTACATCAGCGGCAACCGCGTAAGCGCTCTAAGTGGTGTAGTCAAATCCTTTGGCTCGAACCGGTGCCACATCGCTCAGGCGGCATTGAACCTGGTAAGCTGTGGCCAGCGCGGTAATATATTCACGTCCATTTTTCTTACCGTATTCACAGGCAACCAAAATGGAAGATATATTATCGCTGGGGTGGCAGGTTTGTCCTCTGGCCAGATAACTGTCATGAAAATCCAGGTAGCGAACCAGGGCGCCATTGAAAAAAGCCGCCCGGTTCGGGGGGATGTCTTGCCACCGCCGATCAATGTAAAATGGTTGCTTCCATCGAAATCTTTTACTTGCTCCTGAATAACGTGAATCACATTCGCTCCCAGAGCCAGAGCACCAATTCTGAATCCCAGGCTGTCCAGGGTGGGAATCTTCACATGATTTCGCGCCGAATCCGACAGGTCGTCATAGGTTGTTTTCGTTACAAAATCTGCCAATGATTCTACCAGATAGGCCAAAGCCCAACCTCAATTTTTGATATCTAAATTCTTTCGGAATTATAAATTTTTTATATAAAGGAATAATGAAAAATTCTCATAGAAAATTTACCATAACTTTCTATTTCGGCAGGAAGAAACGGACTTTCTTCCGTCAGGTAAATATTGCCCCGGCTAGGTATGTGCCTGTTTTCGTGCTTTTAAAACTTTTCTGAGAGAATAGACAAAAGCAGGGATTACCACCACAATCATGAATAATCCCACTAAGACATAGCCGGTATCCACCGGGAGATGACGCTCCAAACCGCCTAGTGTTGCAAAGCCAAACAGCATAAAGATGAGACCACCAAAGAAAAGCGTTCTTCCCCCGGTCTGTGCGCCAATCTGCTTAATCTCAGATTCCGATAACGAATGAAACCATCGCAGTGATGCTCCGAACAGAGCACCGATTATCACCAGCATGATCATGGTGCCGATTCCGAACAGCAGCCCCGGTAGGAATCCGAGCCAGGCGCTGCCCATGGCGGGTGCCGCCACGGTGTTTATAAATAAGGAAAATCCGCCAATTCCAAAACCGGCAATAAATCCATGAATCACAGTCCACCTGACCGGTGGTGCGGCAACTGCTGCATTATTGGCCTTATGTTGTCTGGTAAGCACCCGGCGGGTCATTTCCATTTTGCCGGCTTCATCATGGTGGTGTCCGAAAAGGTGAAAATGAAGGTAACGGTTTCTGCGCAGCACAATTACGCCGGCAGCGGACATCGCCAGACCAACCACGATGTAGACAATTCCGTTGATTTCGGGGGAACGAAGAAACGGGGCAAGGGCAAGGAAGGAAAGTTCCGCCATAATGGCCCGTTGAACGGTGAAAGCCCCTGAAAAATAAAGTCCGGCCTTCATTCCTTCTCTGCCGCTCGCTCCCCCAATGGCATAACTGAATGTAATTGGCCAGGTGTGCTCATCGGGCAGGATACCATGAAGCAGTCCTAACAAAAAAGCATAAATCAGCGCTACTAATGGAGTCATAATTAATCCCCGGATTATGCATTAGAACAATATAGAGTCAGCATAAAGTGGCTGGATCGTCGTCAAAGACCGAAAAATCCTTCTCTCTGTTTTAATTTAAATAAGAGTCTGAGTTTAGTCATCTTATCATTTTTACAACTTTTTCTAAAACCAGTTTGGTCCGGCATGGTTTTCAGTTGTAATACACCATAGTTAATCTTTCTTTCGCAGATACAATGTGCATTTCCACGGCGTTAGATCTTTTGAATTCCTTCCCACCGGTTTTAGTAAAATATGCACAGGGATAACTAATAAAAAGAAGAAATTACTGCACTTTTTTTCTGTCTGTCACGATTTATAATTTTTTAGAACTGCTGGATGCTGCCTTTATTTTAAGCATCTGTAAAGGAGACTGACACTTGATTCCAGATAAACGAAGCCTTTTTTCAGGTACCGTATGCCTTGATCCGCCAGCAGTGGTGCATATAATTTTTCCTGTGGAAAATTTTTTAGCGATCCTCTCTTTTTTAGTTGATGATTTAAAATATTGTCTTTATTATTGGTAGATAAAATATGATTCCGTTAGTCAATGGACTTTGAGGCCGTACTGTATAGAAAATGTATGACTATAAAAAATAAAGGGGGGCAAAATGGCACAGAAAGCCGCAAAACCGGTTCCGGAGGGAATGAACACGCTGACCACCCATCTATGGTTTAACGGGGATTGTGATAAAGCGATTGAATTCTATCAGAGAGCACTGGGGGCCGAGCTTAGTGGGCCACCGGTGCCTGGTCCCGGGGGAAAGGGAGTCATGCATGCCATGATGCGCCTGGGAGATACCAATTTTATGCTGGCTGATGCCTGGCCGGGAAACTGGGAACAGGGACCCGAGATCAATTCAACGGCCAGCCTGTGGGTTTATGTGGAGGATTGTGATGCACTTTATAACCGGGCATTAAAGGCGGGTTGTGAAGTAGTGGAGGAAATGATGGATGCTTTCTGGGGAGATCGAAACGGAAAGGTTAAAGACCCCTTTGGTCATTGCTGGTCCATTGCCACTCAAAAATGGGTACTAACACCACAGGAAATGGAACAGCGTATGCAGGAGTGGTTAAAAAATATGAGATAGGCAAAGATTTCGAGATATTGATGTGAAGCTAAAATCCTGGATATCTTTTCTGCTTCCGCTGTGGAGCTGGAAAAAATTCGCCAATGCCGTCCTGATGCTGAGTTCATATTTTCTATCCCGGCTGACACGGCGGTATTTTGTGTGGGGAAAGCCCTACACTTTTATAATTGAACCCTCTGCCCTGTGCAACCTTCGCTGTCCCCAGTGCCCGGTGGGTCTCAAGACTCTATCCCGCCCCCAGAATAATATGTCACTGGAAGATTATCGCCGGGTTATTGATGAGATTGCCGACTATACCTGGGTGTTGCTGCTGTATTTCCAGGGTGAATCCTTTATAAACCCGGCGATCACGGGCATGATCAATTATGCCTATCAAAAAAAGATATTCACCGTAATCAGTTCCAACGGCACCCGTCTGGCCAATCCCCGTTTTGCCCGGGAGCTGGCTGCTAGCAAGCTGGGCAGGTTGATTCTTTCCATCGACGGGGCCAGCGAAGAGACCTATAAAGTGTACCGGCAGGCCGGTTACTTCAACCGTGTGTTGAAGGGAACCCGCCAGCTGACTGCCGAACGCCGCAAAATGAAAAAATCATTTCCCTGGATTGATATTCAGTTTATCGTGATGCGGCATAATGAGCACGAAATGAACAATATCAGGCGTCTGGGAAAAGAACTGGGCGTGGACCGTGTGATCTATAAATCACCCCAGATCCATGATTTCAGTAAGGCGGAAGAGATTCTCCCTACGCATCCCCGCTATCAGCGCTATGAGAAAATAAACGGCCGCTACCGCCTGAAGGGATCTTATTCCGGATATTGCAAGAAAATATGGTATGGCTCGGTAATCACCTGGGATAAAAAGGTAATTCCCTGCTGTTTCGATAAGGATGCCAATTACCAATTGGGGTCTATGGATGAAGCGGACTTCGTAACAATCTGGAACAGCCGGCAGTATCATGAATTTCGTCGCGGAGTGGTCAGGAACCGGGACGGTAATGACATGTGCCGGAATTGTAGCGAGGGCTTACGGATATTTTTTAAGTGAGAAGGGGAAGTAACTCCACCTGTCATTATCACTCCAAACATGTGAATTCAACCGATATATTAAACGAAATTTTACTCGTAAAATCCGGCAGATTTTACAGGTAGTGTAAATAATTGAAATAAAACGACTTAAATGGCATAATTATACCGCTGGTTCTAAGGGCAAAAAATATTTTAAAAATTTAATATTTCCTTTTTTCTGCCGTTAATGAATATAGTTGAATTTCATAAAATATGCGCAAGAATTTCAGGAAGCTAAATCGGGAGGAAAAATGCCACTGGATCCCTTGCTAAATCCAAGTTTAGCTATTCCCAAAAGTCTGGGAAAATGGGTTATTGGTTATCAATACATCGATCGCTGTGAATATGATTTTTATTTAAACAATTTTCCCATTTCCTGTGTCAGAATAAAAGCCTCAAAGGTAAAAAAGACTCAAAAGTTTTTTGCAGAGCCCAATTACAAATTGAGATACAATAGTTCGGAAAACCGTTATACTATACCTCACGGGGTGGATGATGAAGCCATAGAGGCCATATTCATTTGCCTGAGTAATTTTATCAGTAAAGGAAAAGTTTTCAGTTTTCAGAATAATCCGGCTTATCCGGGAACTCCTTTGCTTTAAAATCCCGAATTTTAAATATGACTTGATCACTGGCCCGGCTATGGAGAAATACAGGTAACTGTTCCATTTAATGCTTTTTAGCAGATCCAATGGATGTGATGATAATTTTGGTGAGGTCAAGCACAAACTCCGTTGGCTTGATTAAGGCCTGTCCCGGTGTCAGAAAATTACTCCTCACTCATTTTATCTTCGAAAAAAGATGAAGGTTAAAATATTACCTTGTCAACGGGTGTGAATTATTGTTCACACTTTGTGATAAAATCCGACAATTCTATTCGCCAATGATGAGAAAGATATTTAGTTTCAATCCCATAGAGCGGGCTGAAAGCCTTGTAATGGCATTATGTCAGCCGTTTAAATAAAAATCTTCATTTTCTGGAGAGATCTGGCCCATTTTTTGTAGCAGAAAATAGCAGCATTATTAAGATGGAAGTTATGAATTTGAAGAGGAATATAAGGCCGGATCAAATCTGAGAGGAAAGCACTTATTTTTTATATAATTGATTTGGAAACTTAAACTATTTAATTCATAAACTTTCACACAAAGCCACAAAGGCACGGAGATTATTTAAGTTAGATTAACTCTTCATATTTTAAGGGATCAGTAAATAAAGAATTAAAGTATTTAATCCCATTTTTACACGACTTTGTGTGATGAATTTTTCAGGCTAAATATCAAGAAAATTACAGGTAAATATTTTTCTAAATGTAAGAGATTCATTATATCGGGAGTAAGAAAATAGTGATTCAATTATTTCTGGCTGATGATCATACCCTTTTCAGGGAAGGTATAAAGCAAATTCTGTCCAACTATAAGGATATCTCCGTAACCGGTGAAGCGGACAACGGGGAGGAAACACTAAAAAATATACGGCGCCATGGTTATGATGTCATCTTACTTGATAATGCTCTTCCGGACATGGATAGCCTGGAGATACTCAAGCAGATTAAGAATATGCGACCCAATTCGCGAATATTAATTCTCAGCCTGTATTCAGAGGGGAAAAATGCTATCCAGGCTTTTAAAGCCGGTGCTTGCGGTTATTTAAGCATGCGGGAAAGTATCGCAGAATTGATTTCGGCTATCCGCAGAGTGGCAACGGGTGAAAAATATGTATCCCGGGCCATTGCTGAAGCGTTGGTATCCCATTTAGACGAATTACCGTATCAGCCGAAGCACCAGCAGCTATCCAAAAGAGAATACCAGGTTATGCTGCGGATAGCTGCCGGAAAATCAATTAAGGAAATTGGCCGGGAGCTGGATCTCAAGAGCAGTACCGTCAGCACGTTGCGGCGGAGAATGCTCAGAAAAATGGAAATGAAGAATAATGCCGACATCACCCGCTATGTAATCGAGGAACACCTGCTGAATCTGTAATATTTTTTGCCCATCTTGGATTCTAATTAGCAATGGCAAGGTCATTGCTTCTACTACTTCATAACCGTATCTGACGAAGTGAGCCGCAGCACCTTCTTTTTCATGTCCTCTTATTTTATAGTGCTTGATCTGTTTAGAGCCGGGGGGTTTTTAATACCGGATCGCAGTCATCATGGAGTATTATTCTGCTAATTGAAATAAACAATGGCATGACGTAATATTATTGCCACAATTGATCAGGCAATATTTTATCACAACAGTGGAATACCATAGCGTGATAACTGTTTATTCAATCCAGTTTATCTGAATATAATTCCTTTCTTAAAAAATTCCCCCATAATTAATCGTGTAAATGATACGAATCTTTATTTGTTTGTAGAATAAATACTACTACTAATTTAAAAAATTCTACAGAAACTACAAAATTATGCGAATATATATGTAGGAAAAAATATAATGTATTGAGGATAAAAAAGTTCATCGGAAGATCAGAAGAAAAGTGGATTTTGTAATGCAAAAGGAATTGTTAAAATCTTCCGTAGTGAATAATCAAGCCGGGATTTCCTATAAAAAAGATCAGAAACTCAAAAACAAGAATAGACTTTTTCGGAATCCAGGATACGCTACCCGTTTTTTCCGGCCCATATTTTTCCTGTTAGTTTCAACAAGTCTTCTGTATTCGCAAAAAAATCGGTAACAGTATCGGCATACGAGGTCAACTTTGAGTTCTCTCCCGGAACTACGCCGATGGTTGTAAAATTATCCTTCAGCGAAATCTCCGGAAATGCCAAGCTGACAGCTATTTCGGTGATCCGGACCGGTAGTGCTGATGATGCTGATGTACATAGAGTGCATATATTCCTGGATGCTGACCAAAATGGAGAACCGGATGGCCAGGCTATCTCATCGTCCAGTTTCTCCAGAGGGTTAGCCACCCTGTCCGGCCTGAACAACCATGGGCTGAGCCCAAGCACCGATTGGATAATATGTTTTGAAATTGAGTCAAATGCGGATGCAACACATACTGCCGGTCTGATTATCCAATCTAATGGGATAACTGGCTCAGGCGGAACAGTAGTTCATTTTACAGGCTTTGTTGGTAATGATTCTCCTCTGCCGGTTAGTCTCATTAATTTTAGTGTGATACCTTTTAAACAAAGCGTTCGATTGCTCTGGAGGACCGAAAGTGAAATCGAAAATTACTACTGGATAATAGAGCGAAAAACCGTGACTGGCAATGAATATGAAATGATTATGGATGGGAAAATGATTATTGAAGATACCTCCCGGCCATTTTATTTCATCGGAAGGGTTGAGGGACAGGGAACTGTTAATATGCGAACGGATTATCAGTTTGTTGATGAAACTATCCGAAGGGAAGAATATTATGCCTACAGGCTGGCTGATGTCTCTTTCAACGGTAAGGTGACGTATCATGACGCCGTTTTGCTGGTGCCGGAAGCGTTACCGCAGGAATATGAATTATCACAGAATTATCCCAATCCTTTTAATCCGGAAACCAAAATTACCTATAGTCTCACGCAGGATTCACACGTAACCATCAGAATTTTTAACATACTGGGGCAAGAAGTGATTGAACTGGTCAATGAGAACCGCAGCGCAGGTATCCATGACATCATCTGGAATGGTTTGAATCAAAGCAGGCATCGGGTTGCCAGCGGTACTTACATCTGTATTATGCGGGCAGAATCCCTGGACCGCCGGCAGCAGTTTACCAAAAGCCACAAGATGACACTGATACGATAAATACATAATGCCTTAAGGATCCGTTTGGGATCATTCCCAAGAGAAACTTGGGAATAATGCGGGCCAAATACTGCACATTCTGTTATATCATTTCATCAATATCATCTTCTTCACAAGATGATTAGTTCCCGCCTGCAGTCGGTAATAATAAAGTCCGCTGGGCAACCGGTCAGCATTCCACCGAATCCGGTGACTACCTGCTGACAAATTCCGGTTTACCAGCTCATCCACTTTCTGTCCCATGACGTTGTAAATGGATAAATTGATAAACGAATTTTGCGGCAAATCAAATTTAATTTCGGTGCTTGAGTTAAAGGGATTGGGGTAGTTCGCATAGAGCCTGAATTTGTCCGGAGTATTACTGACCGGTTCCTCGATGGAGGTTTGGGCCTGAATGTTACGGCTGAAAGTGGAGGCATTAGTAAAATTCGGATTGGTATCGTTTGCCTGACTCTCTGCCTGCGCGGCAACAATTACCTCTTTTGTCATCCAGGTGTAATTAACGGTTCTGATGGTGTCCGAAAGTATCAGTATATTATTGACATAGGTATTTGTTATATAATTACCGTCTTCGCGAAGCCGCAGACATTCATGCTGCCCGGACGGGACATTGATATTTCCCCAGGCATCCACCGTATTATCCTGAATCTCTATTTCTACGATCTTGTAACCAGGAACCCCGAATTCGCTGGAATCCCTGCTTATCCAGTGAGCTCCCATGGTAAAGGGCAGGGGCATCACAAGCACTGATTTTTGCTCAAGCATGGTAGTATCCTGAAAAAAGAGAACCTGGCCTACTTCCGTAAAAGACGAATTATCAATTCTGAAGAAGGTATAAACGGTATCGCTGTAACTGGCGGAAGAAACTCTCAAGGCAATATTTGCGTTGGGGAAATCGGCCGAGTAGGGGGTATTCACCGGATCGAGGAAATCCCAGGTTTCAATGTTTCCCCGGACGATTGTTCCGGTAAAATCCCAGCTCTGGCTGGCTCCGGCCGATCCGACATTAACCGTCACGGACCCGCTTGTATCGGTCTCCATGATTTTATGGGTCCCGATAAAGCTGAACAAATCGGGGGATGTTATGCTGATTTGTGTCCGGGCAGGGATTATGATGGCACTTACTATGGCACTCACGAGAAGAAGCATGGTAACACTGTTTTTCATATGATCGTCCTCCGGTCTTATTAGTTTGGTAATATTAAAATAAAACATTTTCGCCAGTCATCAAATAGAAAATTCTGTTACTGTAGAACAGATGGTTCGGCTATAAAATATTAACTTTAAAAATATCTGCTTCAAATTATTTCATCAGGATCAGCTTGCGGGTTTGTACAAAATCCCCGGCCTGGATCCGGTACAGGTAAATACCGCTTGGCAAATTTTCCCCGTTGAATTGAATTTGATGTGTCCCGGCCGGATAATTTTTATTGACCAGAGTCCTTATTCTTTGCCCCAGAAGAGTGCAATGTTCCATTTTCACCTGGGAAGATCTTGGCAGGGAAAAACTTATAGTCGTTGTGGGATTAAACGGATTGGAAAAATTCTGATAGAGCTCAAACTGTGAGGGTGTTTTTCCGTTTGAGAGGTCTTTTATTCCAGTTGCCACATCCAGGTTCCATTGGGTGAATTCAGGCCAGGAAAAATATTGGGCGGTAAATACTTCGTAACAGGAGTAATTACCGGGCTTGTTGTTGAAAAACTTCTCTTCTACAATCGTTGTATCTGTACTGGAAATAATGAATTGTGAAGGAGTAATGGTGAGCCAGGAAACCGATGGTATCAGAGAATAGTTTACAGTGCCGCTTGAGGCGGGAATATAGAACGGGAGACAACCCACACCTGTAAAGGGAGTAAAATAGATGCTGTCATAATTGGTATATGTTTGACCGGGATTAATTTGTACAGATTCACTATATGCAGATACGGGGGTATTGGTGACAGATAACGTTACCAGGTCGTTCGGCCAGTTACCATTCTGATCGACAATGGTGGTGGTATATATTCCCGGATTGGCCGGCGCCGTTAAGTTAAACATGACGTTGATTATATCCGTGCAGGTATCAGATGTAAACGTGGCGAGTGAAATAGAAAGCCAGGGGACCTCCGGAGATTCCTGAAGCTGAGCACTCAGGGGACTACCATCTGTCCAGTAATACCACGACCCGGTAAAAACCTGACCCGGGAATAATTCCAATGTATAATTCAAATTTTCAACTGCCAGGGGTAAGTTGTTTTGCATCTCCAGTCCTGCTTTTCTGGCGCAGTTTTCTCCCGTCAGGTTTTCCGTATTGAAAAAGATAATCCCCCCAGGAACAGGTAAAAAATGATACTTTTGCGGTGTATAAATCGCGAGCTGATACGACGATTTAAAATTATCATAAAATATCTCTGTTTTGTTGAAGTGAACCGGTGTAAGTCTAAGTGTAACTGTTAGACTAAAAAGGTAAATGATTGAAAAGAACAGATAAAAGAGAGATTACTGATAATTTTCAATTATTATGAACATTTTTAAAATATTATAAATAATAATGTACCTAAAATCAATTCTTTTTTGCAGGTGGGAAATTTTAGCATGGTGTTTTGAATACAGGTGGTGTTGAATATATACCATCCGGAGGATATTAAGCGGATCCGGCGTATTCCGGGCGTAAAATTGGCTGATGGATTATCCGTAACCCATTTCCGGGTAATAATAATCCTGTTTTATTTTTCATATAACTCACTTTTTTGCAGAAAATATTTTTCCTTCCCCAGCAACAGCATATTTCCCGAGAAGGCCGGTAAGTATTGTTCAGCTGTACTGCCGGGTGGTTCCAGAACCAGCAAGACCTGTGAGTTTTGGATAACCACCCTCCATTGACCCTCTACCGTGCCGGAATTTCCTGAATTTATTCCAGTGGTGGTCACCAAACGGCCCTTGGGGCAAAAGTGGTAAATTTTTGCAGGTGCTTGTTCATTTGCAGGTCCTGAGATTGTTAATTTGTTGCCTTCCAGAGCATTACTCCAGGCTTTGGATAGATAGGAAAGATCGGCTCCGGAAAACTGCACCGAATAGGCCAGTTTATCCAGGATGCTCATATAATAGGTCTTCTGATTGACCGGTCCGGCAAACAGAAAGATGACACTGTTCCCGTCAGGACCGGCCAGGGCAACCGCTTTCCCGATATTGACCATGCTGGTGTAACTCATGGAGATACGGGAATTCCTGACTACCGGTTTAGCCAGCGGTTTAAGAATTACGTTATCTCCCAAGTTTTGCGGTTGTTGCAGATAATTTATGAGGGCCTGTTGATCCATGTTACTCTGCAGGATGGCAATTCCCACTCCCGGATGCTGGTCTGAACTCATGAGGAAGACCTGTTGATCCGGTGGCATGGCTCCTTTCCAGTTACGGGGAACGATAAAAGATATCCCATTTCCGGCGGACACCAGGCGGGTACCTGCCGTATATTCTTTTCCGGCCAGGATAATTACCGGCGATGGTTTCTGAGCCTGAATAACCGTAAAAAAAAGAAGCATACCAAGAATGAATGATTTGAGCATTAGCTCCTCCTGTTGATTATGTGTCTTTTCAACAGTGTGAATGAACAATTATCTCTTGTATCATCGGAGGATTGAAAAAATTGTTTATTTGAAAATCAGTTAACCTGCTTAATTCACAAAATACGATATATTGTATCAAAGTTGTAATATCCAAAGAAATTAAATGGCACCGGTCTTTAGACCGGGGATTAAAGAATCCGGTATATTTGGGCGTTAGCCCCTATTTGTGAATT
>CAYWTB010000065.1:0-25760 GCA_964461135.1 uncultured Caldithrix sp.
GTCAGTGCTCAAACAGAATTTCGCCGGTTGAAAAACATAATCGTTTACCTAATTTGGTAGGTACTCATTTTTGTGATGAACCTACAAAATAATGTATCAAAGTTGTTATATTCTTAGATATTAAATTGCCCGGTCTTCAGATCGGGATTAAAGAATCCGGTATATTTGGGCATTAGTCCATATTAGTGATTTAAACAAGTTAAATACTTTATTGATTTCTTTATTTACTGATCGCTCTAAAATATGAAGGGTTAAACTTACCTAAATAATCTCCCTGCTTTTGTGGCTTTGATTGAAAGTTTATGAATTAACCTGATCTATTCATAAACCATCGGTGACACAGGTTATATTCACAATTATATCTTAAAACCAGTTTAGTTTACAGAGTATCCGGGATTCGATTAAAATTTTAAAAAAAACCCCAATATTTTTTATCCAATCAATTGTTATTTATGTATCTCCGCGCACTCCGTGTAATTATTGGTGATTTATTCAGGTTAAATAGGTTATACAACCTCGGTCAGATTTATATCCGGACCGGCTGCTCCGCCAGGCTGTGCCATGGCATACTGCCTTTTCGGTTGTGTTGATATCATTAAAAATGAATGAATTCAATCTTACACATTTGTAAACATATAGACCGATTTATTGGCAAATTAATACCCTTCATAACAAAAAGTACGGGTTTTCTCCCAAAGAAACCGCCATGATAAAGGCAGATATAATTGGATTTCCCGTAAATTTTTTATCAATATGGACTTCAAATTTGAATATTAATAAATCTATATGTAAATTAAAGCACACCGGTTGGGAAGCGTGATGGAATTGAATAAAAAGTGCTATTACCTTATTCTCATATTCTTCATACTACTCAGTGCGGGAGCCATATACAACCTTTCTCTTAGGCCTGGGATTCCCGTTCCTCTGGAACAAACTCCACATGGCATCCGGTTTTCCCTGTCTTCCCCAAAAATCCCCGTTCCGGAATCAGACAATAGCATCGCTGCCATCGATAATTTTGTGGTAAATAAGCTGCATCATGTGGATGAAATCGTGGACCGTCGAAAGATTGGTGAAGAGATTGCCATCCGGCTTTCCCGCGGCCAGGTCATTCACCTGAAGCTGGTGGCTCGCAATGATAAATTATTTCTCTCCATAACCCTGATCCTCACCGTTCTGTTCTTTCTGATATCTATATTTGTGTGGCATCACAGCCGAAGTCCGGGGGAAAGATATTTTTCCTTTACTTCCCTGTTTTTTGCCTTTATCATGGCGCAGGGCTGGCCGGGAATCCAGTTGCCTTTTATGGTCTCTTCCCTTATGATCATCGTTTATTTCTTCAGTTATCCGCTGGCATTTACCTTTTTCCTCTTTTTCAGTTTACATTTCCCGGAATCCACTGCTTCTCTGGCGAAAATCAACCTGCAGAGGCGGATATTTCAGATTGCGGGGGTTTCCTGTTCTCTGGCACTCATCATTCTCTACTATCGCAAATTCTACAACTCTTCACCGGATAACATCAACCAGTATTTTGAATTCTATCGATTCTTCAGACTATTTATTATTTTCACCTTATTCTACGCCCTGGTTACCATCATCAAAAACCATCATTATGCACCATCCCTCATTAATCGCCTAAAAGTCCAATGGGTTATATGGGGCGTATTATGGGGTGCGTTTCCTTTTATCTTTTTATGGACCCTCCCTCAGGTCTTCCATATCGAACCGCTCATTCCGGAATGGGTCTATATGTTATTCTTCATGATTACCCCGCTCAGCATAGCAATTGCCATTGTCCGTCATCGCCTCTTCGATATTGAAATCGTTTTATCCCGCAGTCTGGTTTATACCACAGTTCTCATCTCAATGATCGCAGTCTATATCAGTATCGTGGGTGTAATCTCCTTTGTTCTGGATCAGAGTATATTTCAGCACACGTCTCCGCTGGTCTCTCTGGCTTCGGCAATTACCGTGGCATTATTGTTCAATCCCATAAAAAATCATGTCCAGCATTTCATCGATTACAAATTTTTCCGGATCCGGTATGATCGCTTCCAGATCCTGCAAGAATTTATGCAACAGCTGGAGAACGTTTCAGACAAAGGGGAGATCCTCGTTCTCCTGAATTCTTATTATCAGAGAGTAATACCGGTAAAGGAAGCACTCGTATTCAGCAAAGATACCCAACAGACTACGTCCGGGAAAGCAGGTTTAATGTATTCCGATCCCACTGTAAACTGGTTAGAATCCTTTCATGGGGATCTTAATGATCATGAACTTTGGGTGAACAGCCGCCACCCGGACCGCATTGAACCTCAACTTTCCCTTCCCCAAAAGGAACTGCCTGCTTGCTGGATTATAATGTTTTCCATCGGAAAACATGCATGGTGGCTGCTGGGTGAAAAGCGGGCAGAGAACCGTTTCTGGAAGGAAGATATCGATCTGGCCAATCAAATGGTGCAGGGAGCGCGTCTTCAACTTGATAAACTCGGTTACCTGGAATTATCGATAAAGGAATCATTGGAAAAAACACAGGCTCAAAAAATGGCGGATTGGAAAGAACTACTCCTTTCGGAAGTCGCTCATGATTTGCGCGCGCCGCTTAATACCATTCTATGGAAGATAAAGAATCTCCAGCCGAATATAGTGCCAGGCAAAACTGCGGCCTCGCAGCCTGTGCAAGGAATACAGGAACACATTTTCCGGTTACAGCGCTTCATTGAGGGATTATTGATTTTCTCACATTATAAACACGGCAAGGAAACGTTACGCAGAGAACCGGTATATCTTTACCAGGAAATCCAGCAAGTTCTTGACAACTTGCAGGGAATCATCCAGGAAAAAAAACTGAAATTAATTCTTCACTGCCCGGGTGAGATCCGCCTGATTTCCGAGCCATTGCTGTTACAGGAAATTTTACTCAATCTCATTCAAAATGCCGCTAAATATTCACCGGAACTGGCCATCATCCGAATTCAAGCAGAATCGAAAAAAAACCAGGTGGAAATCCGGATCGAAGATGAAGCGGGGGGAATTCCCGAAAACCAGCTGAAAACAATTTTTAACCCTTTCCAGAAAACAAAGAAAATCAAAAATATTCAACAGGGTTTCCATTTAGGATTATACATCGTGCAGGAATTTACCAAAATATTGCAGGGAAAAATAAAAATAGAATCACGGACCGGGAAAGGAACAATTGTAATGCTCAAATTCCCGCTTGACGCAAAAATTTCAATAAAATAGATTAAACGGGTTTATTTGATGGGGGAAATGCATGAAGATTAAAATTTTGGTAGTGGATGATGATCTCGATTTGGCAAAAGAAGTATCCAGGTTTTTAAAAGAGAACAATTACGATGTGAAATCGGTAGGAACCCTTGAGATGGCCCGCAAAAGTCTGGCGGAGTTTCAACCGGATGTCATCTTGCTGGATTTGAAATTACCTGACGGCTCAGGGATAGACTTCCTGCCTGATGTAAAAGACCGGGCACCTGAGACCATTGTGGTAATGCTGAGCGGATACGGAAACATACCCATCGCTGTGGATGCCATCAAACAGGGAGCGAACGACTTTCTAACCAAACCGGTAGAACCAGATTACCTGCTATTCTCTCTGGAACGCCTTGTCGAGCAAAAACATTTGCGCAATCGTTTGATTATTCAGGATCTGGAAATCGCCGATCGCCGGAAAATGATCCTGGGAACCAGTAAACTTATGCAGGACGTTTTAGAGAACTGTCAAATTGCTGCGCAACGGGACAGCACCATTCTTTTAACGGGTGAAACCGGTACCGGCAAACAGCTGCTGGCCCATTTTATTCACCAAAACAGCCCCAGGAAGGATTTTTCTTTCGTTTATATTAATTGTGCAACCTTATCTGAAACCCTGCTGGAAAGTGATCTCTTTGGTCATGAGAAGGGATCTTTTACCGGGGCGATGAAACAAAAAAGGGGTCGGGTGGAGCTGGCCAATAACGGTACTCTTTTTCTGGACGAGATCGGTGAATTGCCTCTGAATCTTCAATCGAAGTTACTGCACTTTATCGAATATGGAGAATTTCAACGGGTGGGCGGTTTGGAGACTCTGCGATCCAGTGTAAGAACAATTTGCGCCACCAACCGCAATCTGGAAATGCAGTTAAAGGAAGGTAAATTCAGGGAGGACCTCTTTTACCGGATCAATATCATCCAGATTACTATTCCCCCTCTTCGCGACCGCAAGGAGGATATTCCGGTATTGATCAGCTATTTCATGGAAAAATACAGCCGGGAATTAGGGAAACCCAATTGCCGGATTCCCCAAACCCTTATCGATAAATTGGTGAACTACGGCTGGCCGGGGAATATCCGTGAATTGCAGAACGCCCTGGAAAGGGCGACGGTTTTCTGCAAATCCAACCAACTAACCCCCAAAGATTTCCCGCTGTTTCAAATAAATACCGGCAAGGAAACTAATAAGCTCTTCCAGGCGCAACCTTTGCAGGAAGCGCTGAATGCTTTTAAAAAACAGTATATTTCAAAATTGTTGAAGACGGCGGGAAATAATCAAACTCAGGTCGCCAAAATATTGAAAATTCAACGGACCTATCTGAACCGCCTGATCAGGGAACTGGAGATACAATAATCTTAGGTAAATTCGATCAACCGGGAAAAACCATAAGGAATCAAGGGTCCTGAAAGAACACTTAAAAACAGGGTTTAATCAACACCTAACAATATAAATAAAACGATTCCGAAATCCTGATTTGCCTCCCCCTGAATTCTTTCTCAGAAAATCCTGAATTATTCTGCCATTTAATATTTTATGATTATGTCCTTAGCTCAGCAAAATGAGATAAATTTAAATTTATATGGATAATGATTCACTTAGTATTTTGAAGTCATTATTGAATAGCCAATTGTATTTATTCAAATAGGATGACATCGAATATCAGTTGAAAAGGGGATTCTCATACAATTTTTTGACCCACCCCTCTATCCCCTCCCTTATGCATAAGGGAGGGGAAAGGCCCTATTTATAGGGCCAGGGGAGGGTTAATTACAAAACATTTGAATACGCGATTACTGTTTCTGTAAATAAATGACTTTGATTGGTGAATTGAAAAAATATATATGAATATTTTATCATCAAGCTGAGCAAGGGACACAATTATATTAAAATATTTCATTTCAAAATTTCTAAAATAGAATACTACTGTCTAAAATAGTAGACAATCCTTTCCAGGTTTTACTCAAATCTGACGTACTCTATCCCATTAATATTTAATAATTTATCCTGACCCAAATACTCTGGCATTGTATTTGGCATATACTATGTGAAAGCCAATAGAAATTTCACATAAATGTCTGAATTAAGGAGGTCATAATGGATAAGAAGTTAACTCGCACTCGCAAATCCCGGACGAAACAATTTATGTTTCTGATATTTGTTGGCTTCTTCTATCTGGTACCTTCACTGATGGCTCAGTCCGATTTTCGTAAGGAGAGTGCTTTCAGCGACGGCGAGTGGTTGAAATACAAGGTAAAATGGGGAATATTTCGTCTGGGTACGCTGGAGATTTTCCAGAAAAAAGTACAGGATATCCCCGGTACCATTTATCAGGTGGAGATGCATGCCCGATCCGCAAATCTGCCCTTCATCAATGTTTTCTTCATCAATGAAGGTATGCTAAATCCTTACCGGCCCACCCTGCGTCATTTTACACTTACTTCAGGCAGGGAGAAAGAGCGCGTTTCTACCTATATCTATAATCCCGAACAGAATATGATCCTTCTGGAGACGCAGGATCATCAGCAAATTGTCCGCAAGGACAGCCTCTTCTATGAGGATGGTATATATGATGCCCTGGGTATGTTTATGATGATGCGGTGTCTTTCGAGCTCCGGATTCAATATCACTCTCAAAAATATTGTGGAATTTCAGCTGTGCCAGACCCGTCTGAATTTTACCGGTCAGCGGGGAATGATTAAAGTAGGTGCGCTCCCCGAACCGATTGTTGCTGTGAAATTTGAGGGTAAAGCGGAGTGGGTCGGCAAATCCTGGGCCGGGGTTTCCGGTCCATTTCGAGGCTGGATCAGTGCGGATCCCGCAGCAGTGCCGGTGAAAGTGAGCATCAACATATTTTTGGGATCGATCACTCTGGAATTAGAGGATTTCTCACGATCTGACTGGCCAAATGATATCAATAGGGACTCAGTGGCAAAAAAATAATGAGGGAATCATCATGAAAGCATTTGTCACCGGGGGAACCGGTTTTATCGGAAGTCATCTTGTATATCGACTGCTAAAGGAAAATATCCAGGTAAAACTTTTATGCCGTTCCGTTTCTCTGGCCAGTCAATTATTTGGAAACCGGGTTAGGCTCTGTGAGGGCGATCTACTTGACAATAACCTGATTAAAAAGGCCATGCGAGGGTATCCAGTCATTTTTCATCTGGCCGGATATGCGCGAAACTGGGCAAAAAATCCGGCAACCTTTTTTGACGTCAATGTAACCGGAACCAGAAATATCCTGGAAGCTGCATGGGGAACGCGGGCCCGGAAAATAGTGGTTACCTCCACCTCACTTACCCTTCCTCCTGCTCCAAATCATGCGCCGGTTGACGAATCAGCCCCGCCCCTTTCCTGGTCTTATAGTAATTACCAGGCCAGCAAAATCCAGATGGAAAAATTGGTGGATTCCTATACAGAAGCAGGCTTACCGGTGGTCATGGTCAATCCTACCCGGGTATTTGGACCGGGCTTGTTAAGTGAAGGAAATTCAGTGACCCGGATGATTCAACAGTATTTGAAGGGTCAGTGGCGGATGATTCCGGGAAACGGCGAAACCATAGGAAACTATGGGTTTGTGAAAGATGTTGTAGAGGGCTTTCTGGCAGCTTCCCATGCCGGACGACCAGGTGAACGGTATGTTCTGGGTGGTGAAAATCTGTCCTTCAATCAGTTCTTTGAATGCCTCTCCCGGATCAGTGGAATCAAACGTCGTATGGTTTATGTTCCCAAAGGGATGGCACTCTCCCTGGCTACATTTTTTAAAATGCTTGCAAAAATCACCGGAATGTATCCGCTCATCACCCCGGAATGGGTCCAAACCTTTCTGGATCATTGGGCGGTTTCCTCCAATAAAGCAATTCGGGAACTGGGATATGCCATAACTCCCTTTCCCAAGGCCATCCGGCAAACATTACAATGGTTATCAGGTTTGGATCAAAAAGGAAAGGTCGTGAAATATGAAGAGCATCAGTATGTATCTGAATCCTGAACAAATGGTTCACAGAAATGAAATAAAACCTACCACAATCCTGTTACTGGCCGCGATACTGCCTGCAGTTCAAAAATATTTCGGCTCCATGGATTTTTATATGGCAAAATTTCTGGCTGGAGATACTGTTCAGGCCTCCTTTTATATGTTTCTAACTACTTTTGTGGTACTGGGAATTTTCCCCTTGTTAATTGCACGGTTCATTTTTCGGAATCGTCTGACCGACTATGGATTAAAATTGGGTAATTGGAAAGCGGGCCTTCCCATTACGTCACTGCTTTTTCTGATTATTGGGGTTCTGCTGCTGTTACCTTCATCCCAAACTGCCGAGATGCAAAATTTTTATCCATTGCATAAAGGGGTATCTCATTCAGTTGCTTCTTTTCTGCAATTTGAGCTGTTAAGGGTGCTGTTTTTTTATACTGCCTGGGAGTTTTTTTTCCGCGGATTTATGCTGTTCGGATTGCGCCGATACACCGGAGACTGGCTTGCCATCTGCATCCAAACCATCCCCTCCTGTTTATGGCATATCGGCATGCCAACCGGGGAAATCTTCGCATCCATCGCCGGGGGAATTTTGTTTGGCATCCTGGCCATCCGGACCGGATCCATCCTGTGGCCCTTGTTTTTGCATTGTCTGATCGGGATCGGCCTCGATCTGCTCATCGTCATAACCTGAAATGTCTATTCACCTGACAGAAAGGAATAGATCAAATGATTAGCCATAATTTAAATTCACCGGAGCAGGTCACCATTTTGGTGACCGGTGGCACCGGATTCCTGGGCAGCTACCTGATTGAACAATTGGTTTCCAGGGGCTACCAGATCAAATGTCTGGCCAAAGATGAACTGAACGCCGTTTACCTGAGATCTTTAAACGTGGAGATGGTGCTGGGCGATCTGAATGATGGCATTGGCTGGGAAAATTTACTGAAAGATGTCCAATATATCTATCACCTGGCTGGGGTCACCCGTGCCCGGAGGAATGAGGACTACTACCGGGGTAATTACCTGGCAACAAAAAATATCATACTGCAGTGCCGTAAATTTTGTCGATACCTGAAGCGCTTTATCTTTGTGAGCAGTCTGGCTGCTGCTGGTCCTGCCAGAGACGGGAATCCACTTACCGAGAGTATGCCCTGCCATCCGATATCCCATTATGGCCGGAGTAAAATGCTGGCGGAAAAGGAGGTCCTACGGTACCGTGATGAACTGCCCATTACCATCGTGCGCCCACCGGCCGTATATGGACCACGGGATCGTGATATGCTACAATACATCCAGCTCATAGAAAAAGGTATCCAACCACTCCTCGGGTTTGGGAAAAAATGGTTGAATCTGATCCACCGGGATGACCTGATAAATGGGATCATTATGGCAGGAGAACACCCCAAAGCGGTGAATGAAACTTTTTTCATAGGCGGAGAACGCTCTTATTCTACAGAAGAGATTGGGAATGCGATTTCATCCATTTTACAGAAAAGGAGATTAAAAATACATATTCCTCATTTCCTGGTCTATCTGGTAGGTGCGTATTCGGAAGCCTTCGGCAAAATCTGCAGACAGGAAGTGTTCTTCAATCTTCAAAAAGTCCGGGAGGCAGTACAGGAGGGATGGATCTGCTCAGTTGAAAAAGCTAAAAGTTGTTTGGGATTCAGAGAAAATCTTACCCTGAACGAGGGTATGGCCAGTACCTGCCAGTGGTACCTGGATCAAGGCTGGATAACTGAGAAATAACCAGGAGAAAAAAATCATGTCACATTCTATCAGCACTCTGCAGGAAGAGACAACCTCAACAGTCACACTAAAAACCATAGATCGCGTCCACATACCCGAATATCCCCCATCCCGGTCTACCCGGTCGGACTCACCCAAACCGGAAGGTAAGGAAGGGATAATAATATTGGTGACCGGCAGGAAACCATTAATCATTAAAATACTTTCGGGTGTCAAAGATCTTCTCACGACCCAGCATTTGCGATTAATGGATCTCCATTGTCTGGTTTTTCTGATGGTAATAAGCATAGGCCTACTGATTTTTCACCGCTCGGTGCCAAACTGGGAGGTACATTTTCTCCGTCACCTGTTTTATGCACTGGCCATCCTGGTCACTATCGGTATTTTGCATAGACTGAAACCAACCAGAATGCGGATGGCCCTGCGGTTGCTTTACCCGGTGGCCATCATTTCATACGGGTGGAGCGAACTGACCCATCTGGGTTCAATGATTTATGGAAATTACTGGGCCACTGATTGGATAGTGGCTACCGATAAATTGCTTTTCGGTGTATATCCAACTATATGGTTCCAGAACTGGTACCACCCCTGGCTGGATGAATTGATGAACCTCTGCTACAGTGGATATTATTTATATATGCCCCTGATCCTGATCAGCCTGTTCCTGAAAAAACAATATCAGGATTTGAGCCAGGTATTATCCATTGCCACCTGGACTTACCTTAGCATTTTTTTACTCTATTATCTGATTCCGGTCCTCGGACCGCGGATGACCCCTTTGCTGCAGGCATTTCCTCATCGGGAATACTCTGGTTATTACGTTGCCGGGATCACACGCCTGCTCCAATCTAATGGCGGTATTATGGGAGGAGCATTCCCCTCTTCCCATGTTGCAGGAGGGGTGATGTGGACATTGGTATGTCTGAAATATTTTAAAAAAGCGGGACTATTCATGATTCCATTAACCCTGGGAATGACCATCTCCACCGTGTATTTGGGATACCACCATGGCCTGGATCCGATTGCCGGTTTGGTCTGGGGCATCTTTAGCTATCTGCTGATTTCACGGCTCTATCAAAAATTTCCGGGCAGGACGGTTAGAGGAATTAACCTTTCTTCACTCGTTTATGACAGGCATAATTCATGATCAACGAAGTCAAAGAAAAGTGTAGACAAATCACCAGGCGATGATTTTACACAAAATCATACACCCGTCTAAAAAAGTATAATTATCTCTTTATCAGGTTACGGGACAATATTTTGTGTAATCCCTTATAATTATTGATGATAATCCATCAGAAGATACATTGGCATATCATTTGACATATATAAAATCAATGAATCTAAAAGTTCATAATCAGGAAAATACTCACATCACTATTCAAAGGAGATCATTATGAAAAAATATTTACAGTCAGTATTGTTTATCCTTATTCTGGCGCTGTTCATTCCGGGAATGTTGTTGGCCCAACCGGATACCCTGACTATCATCCATGTCAATGACAGCCACTCCAATCTTTTGCCCTATCCCATCGCCACCGGTGAATATGGCGGGATAGCCCGCGCGGCCAGCGTCATTGGTCAATGGAAAGCGACTGAACCCAATCCAATTCTGTTACATGGTGGGGACTTCATGGTCGGCACCCTGATGTTTAATGCCTATTTTGGGGTTCCTGAACTGCAGATCCTGGAAATGCTTGGTTTCGATGCCCTGGTGCTGGGCAACCATGAGTTCGATCCCGGACCGGTGGATCTGGGAAACATTCTGGCGACTGCCCATCTGGACTCCAGTTTTGATATCATTTGCAGCAACGCATTAAATATGTCGCAGGTCCCGTTACTGGACTCGATTGTCCGTCCCTATGCCATTGAACAGCGGGGAAACGTGAAGGTAGGAATATTCGGCATGACCACTCCCTCTACAGTGGTCATCAGCAATCCCAGTCCGGTAACTTTCGACACCAGCCAGGTGGGAGTAGTCACCGCTGCGATGACGGCCGTCGCTCAGTTGCAGGCGCAGGGATGTCAGGTCATTATCATGCTATCCCATATGGGCCTGGCACTGGATAAGGCTCTTGCGCCATATCTTTCCGGGGTGGATGCCATAATCGGTGCTCATTCTCACACCATCATGTCACAAATCGAATATGTTAACGGGATACCCATTGTGCAGGCCGGAGAGTTTTATCATTACGTGGGAAAACTTACCCTGGTCTATAATGGGAGTGGCGTTTCCGCGGTGGATTATACCCTTCAGGAAATCAACGATATGATCCCGGCAGAACCGACCATTGACGGTATTCTCCAGCAACTAAAAATGGGGATTACTGCCCAATACAGTCCGGTAATCGGAGACCCCTACCAACCCATCTCTTCTGCACCGGCCTTACTGAATAACTACCCGCAGATATCCCTCCCCATGACGCCGCAGGAAATCTGGGACACCCCGGTGGGCAATCTCTTTACCGTGGCGATGCTGGACCATGTGCCAGGGGCGGATTGCGCTCTGGAACCTAACGGCCACATCGTGGAAGAAATATATCCCGGACCGGTGACTCCGGCCGATATGTTTCACGCCTATCCATATGGGCTGGATTCCCGAGATGGACTGGGATTCCGTCTGGCGTCATTTGATCTGTATGGCGCAGAAATTTACGGAATCCTTCAAGGTTTAATGGACAATATCCATCCCATTATCAGGGATTTTGAATATTTACCGCAATCCACCGGTTTGGATTTTACCTCCTATTATAACAGCACTGATAACCGTATTCTTCTGACCTCGGTGACCATCCGGAACCAGCCGGTCGATCCAAACTCTACTTACCGGATTGTGAGCAGCGACCGTACCGTTGGCTATTTGCAGAATCTGTTTGGAATTACTCCCGGTAACATCATCATTGACACCATTTCAGTTTTCCAGGTGGTCAAAGATTATGTGGCACAGCATGACACCCTAAATTTTCTGACCACCGGCCACAGTTTCTTAGCCATTGAAGAAGATCAACCACCAAAAAATGTCATCGATCGCGCTGAACTATTGCAGAATTATCCCAATCCGTTCAACCCGGAAACCATTATCCCCATCCGCATACACACCCAGAATCATGTCACCCTGGAAGTCTACAACTGTCTGGGACAAAAAGTGCGGACCCTGGTGAATAAACATATGCCTCCGGGACTGCATGAAATTCCCTGGAATGGCCGGAATGACACCGGACAAACTATGAGCAGCGGTATTTACTTTTACAGGATGGAGACCGGCCGCCACAAACAGGTCAAAAAAATGTTTTTGATGCATTAAGCTCCCTGCAGAACCGGTAACCTGAATTTCCCGGGTTGCCGGTTTTTGTTTGTAATTCATTTCAAATCTGTTATATTGCCTTCCGACCACGATAAAAGCGATCCTGCTCGTGAAATTATATCCTTGCATTTTTTTTACATTATTGTTTTTGATTTTATTTACAGCCTTTCAGTCCCCCGCCCAGGATTTCCAACCGGATTCACGAACGTTTGACATGTTTCCTTTTATCATGTATGACCTGGATACCGGATTCGGGGGAGGCGCCAAAGCGGTTTTCCGGAATTATCTTAAAAAACAGGAATCCTTCGATTTCGTCGTGTTCGCCAGTTCCAAGGGCGAACAGTGGTATGCGTTTCAGTACTCCATGCCGGATGATGAATTGCGCCAGGGGAAACGGTACACCGCGGCATTTAATATCAAAATAGAATGGGATAAGTTTTTAAAAAGCAATTTTTTTGGTATCGGGAATAACAGCAAGGATAATGAATATCAGTTTCCCCGCGAATTCTTCAAAATCAATCCGGTGATTTCCCATACTTTCTTACCGACCCTGGTGGGAGAGCTGGGATATCAGTTTGCCTATTATGTGATTTACGGATATGATCCGGAATGGGGTACCATCACTCACCAGACCCCCGGCGCCCAGGCCAACACGGTCTCCCTGATTTATGGCGGTGTGCGCCTGGACACCCGGGACAGCCAGATACATCCCAGGCGCGGCGTTCGCATCTATTTCAGGAACGGGTTTTCACGACCCTTTATGGGGAGCGACTGGACCTATACCCTGTACCGGTTGGAAAGCAGTATTTACCACAGCCTGTTTGCCTCCCGGCATGTAATCGCAGGCCGGTTATGGACCCAGCATATCCAGGGCACTGCCCCCTACCAGGAACTGAGCATGGTGGGCGACGGTTGGACCGCCCGGGGATATAAAGCGGACCGTTTTCTGGACCAGGCCATGATCCTGACCTCACTGGAATACCGTTTTCCAGTCTATCGCAGGCTGGGCGGGGTTCTCTTTGCCGATGCGGGACGGGTAGCCCCCGGGTTCAGTAGTCTTCGCCCGGAAAACTGGCACTCGAACTGGGGTTGGGGCATGAGATATTACCTGACCACATTTGTGGTGCGCTTCGACATGGGGATCAGTCCGGAGGGCTTGCGGGTGTTTTTTAACTTCGGGCAGGTGTTTTAATCCATTATGTCCTGGGGTTTAGAAGTTAATCCAAAATTTCCCTATAGTATAAAGGTTCGGTATTACCTCTTAATTTAAAAGAGCGGCAAATCCTGAATCACCAATCCAAAACCGCAATACCTCTCCCTGCCGGAATTACATATCAAACGGGATTGGGAATCACATTGTCTTCCGGCCTCCTTTGTGGCCCGTTTCGATATGGGCATCCATCATTCAGAAGTCAGAATTTTCTTCAATTTTGGTCAGGTATTTTAATTTTTCACCTCCACTTCTTGAGAAATAAAAAACTTATTAAAACCGGCAACCTGAGAGAACAATTACTCCGTTCAGGCGTTTGAAGAACAAACAGAATTTATCTTAACCAGGATAAATCCCGGATATGAAGAAAAACAGGACAATCCCATGCTTGGATATAGATTCGCAGAATTTGTACCGGATGATAAGGGAAAAACCCCCTTTGAAAAGCTGCTGGATTTATTTCTGCAGATTCTCAATTATACGGCCGGCGATGTTGCAGAAGCCTTCAGGTGGCTGAATGAACTGGACCGGAAATATCAGCTTACCGGTGATGAGTACGGTATGGGTGATTTTATCGAGGAACTCAGGGAAAAAGGCTATATAAAAGATGATGATAACGGCAATGGCCAGTTTATCCTGACGGCCAAATCCGAACAATCCATTCGCAAGCGCTCACTGGAAGAGATCTTTTCCAAGCTGCGCAAGACCGGTACCGGTAATCACCGTACCCCCTACCCCGGTCTGGGAGACGAACCCACTTCCGACCGACGCGAATTCCAGTTTGGTGATACCATGGATCAGATTGCCATGACCGATTCCATCCGCAATGCCCAGATTAATCATGGTATCAGTAATTTCTTTCTCACTGAGCAGGATCTGGAGGTGGAGGAACGGGAATTCAAGACCATCACATCCACCGTGCTGATGATCGATATCTCTCACTCCATGATTCTATATGGCGAGGATCGCATCACACCCGCCAAAAAGGTGGCCATGGCACTGGCTGAACTGATCATCACCAAATATCCCAAAGATACCCTGGACATTATTGTTTTTGGTACGGATGCATGGACTATTGAAGTTAAGGACCTTCCCTACCTGCAGGTGGGACCCTACTACACGAATACGGTAGCGGGTCTGGAATTGGCCATGGACATCCTGCGGCGCCGCAAAACCCAGAATAAACAGATTTTTATGATTACCGACGGCAAACCCACCTGTCTCAAGGAGGGTCTGAAGTACTATAAAAATCCCTTTGGGCTTGACCGTAAAATCGTTAACCGGACATTAAATCTGGCTGCGCGCTGCCGTCGTTTACATATTCCCATCACCACTTTCATGATTGCCCGGGATCCTTACCTGCAGCAATTTGTGCGGGACTTTACCCGGGTAAACCAGGGCCGGGCTTATTACAGCAGTCTGCAAAGCCTGGGTGAATTCATATTTGAGGATTATATCCGCAACCGCCGCAAACGGTTGCACTGAACCGCGGTCAGATTATAACAACAATCTATCAAATAACCGGAGCTTGACAAGGAGCACGATAAAATGACCATACAGAATTTTGAAAAGATTAAAACTTTCGGAGATTTAAAGAAAACGAATTACCGGCCTCGCTCCATCAAGGAGGAGCTCAGAGACAATCTCATTCAGAAAATCCGGAAGGGGGAAGACATTTTCCCCGGCATCATCGGCTACGAACATTCTGTTATACCCGATCTGCAACGTGCCATTCTGGCTCAGCATAACATAACACTCCTGGGATTACGCGGGCAGGCTAAAACCCGTATTGCCCGGCAGATGATCGATCTGCTGGATGAATATATCCCGGTAGTAGACGGTTCTGAACTCAATGACGATCCGCTGGCACCGCTCTCCCGGCAGGCCAGGGATCTGATTGCCCGGCAGGGAGATGATACCCCGGTCCACTGGATGCACCGTTCCGAGCGCTACACTGAAAAACTGGCTACCCCCGATGTATCCATCGCCGATTTAATCGGGGATGTTGATCCCATCAAAGCGGCAGCCATGAAGCTGCCTTACGCCGATGAACGGGTTATTCACTTCGGCCTGATTCCCCGCTCCCATCGCGGCATTTTTGTCATCAATGAATTGCCGGATTTACAGGCCCGTATTCAGGTGGCTTTATTTAATATTTTACAGGAAAGGGATGTGCAGATCAGGGGCTTCAAAATCCGGCTGCCGCTGGATATTCAGTTTGTATTTACCGCCAATCCGGAGGACTACACCAACCGCGGAGCCATTGTAACCCCGTTAAAAGACCGTATTGAAAGCCAGATTTTGACCCATTACCCCAGGAATGTTGCAGCTTCCCGTCAGATAACCGAGCAGGAAGCCCGCATTCATGAGGATAATAAGGACAAAATCAAGGTCCATGAACTGGTGAAGAACCTGGTCGAACAGATCGCATTTGAAGCACGGGAGAGTGAATATATTGATGCCAAGAGTGGTGTTTCTGCCCGGTTATCCATTTCGGCCTACGAGAATCTGGTATCAACCGCCGAGCGGCGCATGCTGATCAACCATGAGAAAAATACCTTTGTGAGAATCTCGGACTTCTCGGGAGTAGTGCCGGCGATTACGGGCAAAGTTGAACTGGTGTACGAAGGAGAACAGGAAGGTTCGGCAAAGGTGGCACACTCACTGATCGGGAAAGCAATTCGTGCTCAATTTGTCCATTATTTCCCCAATCCTGAAAAAATGAAACGCAAACAGGAAACCACACCCTATCAGAAAATAGTAAACTGGTTCAGTGAAGGACATACCCTGGATCTTATTCACGATACCTCACGCCAGGATTATGAGAAAGCTCTCAACAGCATACCGGGATTACAGGAGGTGGTTAAGGAATTTCATCCCGAAAGTGATGAACAAAACCGCTACCTGTTGATGGAGTTTGTACTCTTCGGACTGGCCGAATATTCCTTCCTGAGCAAATATTATCTGGAATCCGGCCTGCAGTTTAAAGACCTGTTAAGCAGCATGCTTACCGTTTCGGAGGAGGATGAGGAGGAAGATGAATCCGATTCGTTTCAATAAAAATTTCGGGTGGATTTAAAATCAGAATTATCCATCACGGAATATCGCGATACCGAAAAACCGGCCTTACACAACCGCCGGAAAAATACCGGAGTATTTCGGTTTTCCCTTATCTGGATGCCCTGCCTGGATATTCTGATGGTTATTCGATTATTAATGTAAATCTACCCTTAAAATGGATGTGACGGCAAGTTGCTGCGTGAAATAAAATTCCGCTTGTATCAACACAAATGAACCGTTAAATTTTGTGGCTAAAATTATACAGATGAAGATTTCAGGGAGTTTACCTAATGTTTGCGATTGTTGATATAGCCGGAAAACAGTTCCGGGTGGAAGAAAAAAAGATATTGCGCGTTCCGTACCTGCATCAGGAAATCGGAAAATCAGTGGAATTCGATAAAGTGCTCATTCTGGGTGATGAAAAAGATATTAAAATTGGAAAACCGGTTATTAAGGGCGCAAAGGTTTCCGCCACTGTGCTGGAGCATGGACGTGAAAAGAAGGTCATTATATTTAAGAAAAAACGCCGGAAAGGTTACCAGTTGAAACGTGGACACCGGCAGCATTTTACCAGAATTCAGATTGAAAATATTGCATAAGAGAGCCGATTCGGAGGTATGTTATGGCACATAAAAAAGGTGTGGGAAGTTCCCGCAACGGACGCGAAAGCGCCAGTCAACGGTTAGGTATCAAAAAATTCGGGAATGAATTCGTTACTGCCGGCAGTATCATTGTGCGGCAGAGAGGAACCAAATATCATCCCGGCATGAATGTTAAAAAAGGAAAAGACGACACCCTGTTTTCGGTAATTAACGGATACGTCAGGTTTGAACGAAAGGGTAGAACACGTTCCAGGATAAGCGTCTATCCACAGATCGAAGCATAATACCACTGTTTTATCCGACGAATTATCATGAGGGGCTGCCTGAAAAGGTCAGCCTTTTTTATTATTCCTGTAATCAGATTTAAAATTCATCTTCCAAATCATTTCAGACTTATAATTTTACAGTAACCGGGATTTTTTAAATCTGTTTCAAAAAAGGTACATATCATCAGTAAAAACATCTATTAAAAGGAAAAACCGATGCTGAAAATTATCATTCTGGTCATTCTGATCGTTGTAATGATTTTCATAGTATATCTTTATCTCAGAAACAATTCATATATGAACCAGATTGAGGAGATCCGGCAGGCGTTGACTGCAGACCCGGTACAAATGGGTAAATTTGATCCCGATTCCATCTCTTCTCTCCCGCAGGTGGCCCGCCGGTATCTGAACCACGCCATACGGCCAGGTTCTGAAGTGGCCCAGGGGGTTGAGCTTCACATGCGTGGAACTATCCGGATCAATCCAAAATCGGACTGGATACCTTTTACGGCCACACAGGTAATCCGGGCGGGACAGGGATTCGTGTGGCAACCTAATCTGACCGCCAAACGGTTCCTGAAGATAACAGGTGCGGATTATTACTATCGGAATGAAGCTCGGCTCTATTTCACCTTATTCGGACTTATACCCATTGTGAACAGTTCCAGTGATGGTATCAGTCAATCCGCCGCGGGGAGATTCCTGATCGAAGGCATCTGGTTGCCCACAGAATTTCTTCCCCGGAATGGCGCCCGCTGGGAAAGTGAAACCAATTCCTCCGCCCTGGTAACTCAGTCTGTTAACAGCTTCAGTTCAACCATCGCTTTTCTGGTTGATTCCACCGGAAAATTGCATTCCGTACGGGCACTGCGTTATCAGGATTCCAGCAGGGAATTCATTCCTTTTGGTGGTTATATTGAGGAAGAACGGCAATTTAACGGATATGTCATTCCATCTAAAGTGAGAGTCGGCTGGTATTTCGGCAGCGAAAATTACGCAGAATTTTTCCGTGTGGAAATCCTGGACGCCCGCTTCTTTTAATAACTCATGTCAGCAAGCTGGATAGTTCCTTGTGCAGACTGAGCAGATATCGTATATTGAATAATATGATTATTGCCTGGTTTATTTAAGAAAAGTGTTTTTTTAAAAATTTTGCTTCAGTACATCAGTTAACATGTATCATGCTTCACTCTGGCATTTTGAGGGTCATTTATGAGCCCAGGATCTTGCTTTATCGAAGCTTATGATACAAGACAGGGAGTTATCGAAGCTTAGCTTGAAGGTCAGTCTTAAAACCGCCTTAGCTCCGAAACTGAGCGGGCTGTCATTGTCCCGGAAGGGACAATGACACTCATTTTATTATCATTCAATATCTATTAAAAATCAATGATTTAGAAACCATTTTTTAGGATTAAAAGCAATAATCATTTTAAATAATGTAAGAAACAAAACGAGGAAGAGAAAAAATGCCGAAAATCACCTATTTGGGTCATTCCGCTTTCTTGCTGGAAACACAGAAAACAAATATCGTGATTGATCCGTTTCTATCCGATAACCCGCTAGCCAAGGCAAAACCGGAAGATATTAAAGTCGAATATATCTTATTATCGCATGGCCACGGAGACCATCTGGGAAATTCCATTGAGATCGCCAAGGCGGATGACGCCACTATTATTGCTCCCTTTGAGTTGGCCAATTACTGCGCCGGCAAGGGAGTGCAGGTTCATCCCATGTATATCGGGGGCTCTCATGAATTTCCCTTCGGACGGGTAAAACTGACCATCGCCCATCACGGATCATCCGCTCCCGATGGTACCTATACCGGAAATCCATGTGGCTTTCTGGTATATGCAGATGGAAAAACATTTTACCACCCGGGAGATACCGGTCTGTTCTACGATATGAAACTCATCGGTGATATGAATAAGATCGATCTGGCTGTGTTACCTATCGGGGATAACTTTACCATGGGCATTGATGATGCGGTAATAGCCACTGAATTCCTGAAGCCTAAAATGGTTATTCCCATGCACTATAATACTTTTGATGTTATCAAGGTAGATCCGAAGGATTTCGTCAATAAGGTGAAAAACAAGGGTCTGGACGCCATGATACTTGCGGTGGGATCAAGTTACCAGTTTTAGTAAAATCCTGTTAACAAACTATATTCGGCAAGAAAAATAATTTGCTTTTATACTGATTTAGTGATTCTGGTATGAAAAAGAGTGCAAAAAGCCCTCAAGGGGGGACTTTTTTAAATAAATCTCAGTCGGTAAAAACCTGGCGGATACCCGGCATAGTTCAATATCAGAAAGAACTCAATCATAAATTATTTCACCTGCCGGGGGCACAAGTGCCCCAATCTTTTCTGGATACTATTGAGGACTATCTCACCGGGATAGAGAACATACTGCACCGGCATAATCTTTCATTGCGAGATCTGTCTCTTTCCAATCAGACGGCCTTTCTGAATCTTTCCGGAATTCTGGATATTGAGCGCGGGAGAACATCTCGATACTCACAGATCTATCATATTGTCCAGCAGGTGATGACTGAATTCCCCAAACTGAAGGACCGGCAGCTGCGACTGCTGATTTCTTCTTCCGGACGATTATCACATGCCGTAAAATTATTTAAAAATCAGCTGGAATTCCGGATTTCATTAGCCAGCATTTCCATGGAAAATGAATATTTTTCCCTGCTGGCTCAGCTGCTCTTTTCACGTGTCCTCAGACACCGGGAAAAACGGGAAATACGGCAAAAACTGGCATATTACGAAAACCGATTCCTGAATACTGCACGGAAAGTACAAGACAATCCTGCCGGAAAATATTCCGCCGCCGGAAAATATCATAACCTGAAAGATATTTTCATCCAAATCAATAAAGAATATTTTAATGGCGACCTGAAAATCCCGGTAATTGGCTGGAGCAGAAAACCGTCCACCCGCCGCCTGGGATATTTTGATTACCGCCGAAACCGCCTGATTGTCAGTTCATTTCTCGATAACAATATTTTTCCGGACTATGTTATCCGGGGTATTGTTTTTCATGAAATGCTGCATATGATTCATCCTGTCCGGCATAAAAACGGCAGACGGGTGATTCATGGTGTGGATTTTAAAAGAGATGAAAAAAAATTCAGACACTTTCCCGAATATGAAAAATGGCTGCGCCTAGACTATCCGGACTATATAGGAAACAAAAAGAAACGAGTTACATTAAAAGGATTATTCTAATATAAAGATAAGATCGGAATCACGTTTTGACCAAGGATTGAAAATTTATGAGTTCAAATCTGCGACTGGAAGAAGATAAAATAGAAGGGAAAATATACGACCGTCATCTGTTCTCCCGCCTGCTGGAATTCGGAAAACCATACTGGCATATGATTACGGGCTCCATTGTCCTGATCATCATTGGCATGGGGCTGGAAATTCTGGGACCCTATCTGACCAAGGTAGCGATTGACCGCTATATTCTTCCCGGGCACATGAAGGGATTAATACTGATCGTTGTCATATATTTCGGAGTTTTACTGGGCAATTTCATTATCAAATATTCGCAGATTATGCTCATGCAGTTCATCGGCCAGAAAATCATGCTGGATTTAAGACACAAGCTTTTCTCCAAACTGCAGAGTCTGCACCAGCAGTTCTTCGATAAAAATCCCATCGGCCGTCTGATGACCCGGGTAACCTCGGATGTCGAATCTCTGAACCAGGTATTCACCGAGGGCCTGGTGATGGTGTTTGGGGATCTGCTGCTGATAGGAGGCATTGTGGTTATGATGCTCAGTATTCATACCTCTCTGGCGCTATGGACGCTGTCGGTTGTACCGGTATTGCTGATCATTTCCTTTCTTTTTCGCAAGAAAGTGAGGGACTCTTACAGCCAGATTCGTTTTTTCCTGGCCAGAATCAATTCCTACCTGCAGGAACATATTTCCGGAATGAGTATTGTGCAGCTCTATAACAGGGAGAAAAAAAATTTCGAGCTGTTCAGGGCCATTAACTGGGACCACACTGCCGCCTATATCAGGACGATATTTTATTACGCCCTGTTTTATCCCATGGTTGAGCTTCTGAGTTCCGTCGCGCTGGGTATTATTATTTACCGCGGAGCATTTTATATTGAGAATCAACTGGTCACTTTCGGAATTCTGGTGGCCTTTATTCAGTACGCCCAGATGTTCTTCCGCCCCATCAGTGATCTTTCGGAGAAGTATAATATCCTGCAATCCGCCCTGGCTGCCTCGGAAAGGATCTTTAAGCTGCTGGACACCAAACCGGATATTATTTCACCCGTTAAAGGCCACAAAAATCCGGAAATCAGCCGTACCATCCGCTTTAATGATGTTTCCTTCGCATACCATGATGAATATGTGCTTCAAAATATTAATCTGGAAATTCCCATTGGCAGCCGCTATGCCCTGGTTGGACATACCGGCGCAGGTAAAACCACACTGACCCGGTTGCTGGGACGATTCTATGAAATTCAGGAGGGACAAATTCTGGTGGACGGAGTGGATATCCGTCAGTGGGATCTGGAAAATCTGCGCAGTCACATGGCGGTGGTTCAGCAGGATGTTTTCCTTTTCTCCGGCACTGTGCTGGATAATATCCGCCTGGGGAAGCCGGACATTTTAGAAGAACAGGTAACAGAAGCAGCACGCATGGTGAATGCGCACCATTTTATTGAAAAAATGGCGGGAGGTTATCAGGCTCAAATCCGAGAAAGAGGCGGGAATCTTTCCCAGGGGCAAAAACAGTTACTGGCACTGGCCCGGGCCATTGTATTCAATCCCGAAATCCTGATATTAGACGAGGCCACTTCCAATATAGACAGTGAATCGGAGCATCTCATACAGCAGGCACTGAAAGTAGTGCTCGCAGACCGTACGGCAATTGTAATCGCCCACCGCCTGTCCACGATCCAGTACATGGATCAGATCGTGGTGATGCATCACGGCAGGATCCATGAAACTGGTGATCATCAGGGATTGCTAAAAAAGAGAGGTTTGTATTACCGCCTGTACCAGCTGCAATACAAGGACCAGGAACTGGAATTTATATAAAAAATTAATGTACACGGGAATCTGAATGACCCGTTCAACCTGTCAATCAATGAGCCGTTATTTTTATGAGCAGCAGTATCACCTTCCATATTAAGATGATAACCCTGTCGTAAATGACCGGTATTGGGAGGAATCCGGCTTTGATTCTGCAGGTGGAATGGGAGGTTTTACTGGAAGAATTTCTTACCGTATAGTGGACAGTTGCCCGTTCTTTTTCAAAATATTATGAAAAGCTTCCCGTATCTGTTTAATATTGAACGGCTTTTCAATAATTTCATCAATTAAACCATTGGGCTTTACTATATTCCGGTCATTCTGATTCCATCCGGTGATGAGGATGACCGGTACATCACTTCTTACTTCCTTGACTCTTTTGGCCAGTTCAAATCCATTGATTCCGGGCATACTGAGGTCAGTAAGTACCACATCGCAGGGAGTGTTCTTAAAATTGGTTAAAGCCTGGGTAGGATTGTTCACCATGGTGACTTCACATCCCTCTTCCCGCAGCATTTCGGCCAGGGTCTCTCCCACCACATTTTCATCATCCACCAGTAGTACCCGGCAATTGATACCATCTCTGAATTTGAATCCAGCCTTGTCATTCAGCGGTTTTTCCTTAACGGCAGGCAGTTCAATCATAAAAATTGAGCCTTTGTTGGGAATTGAATCCACATAGATCTTCCCGCGATGTTCGGCGATGATATCTGCAGCAATGCTCAATCCCAGACCATTTCCTCTTTCTCCTTTGGTGGAGAAAAACGGTTCGAAAATTTTTTCTCTCAAATCCTCCGGAATTCCCCCACCGGTATCGC
This sequence comes from uncultured Caldithrix sp., assembly GCA_964461135.1. GTDB lineage: Bacteria > Calditrichota > Calditrichia > RBG-13-44-9 > RBG-13-44-9 > RQOF01. The sequence goes on from CAYWTB010000065.1 coordinate 23,330, forward strand.
TGAAGAAGGTAATAATTTTTTCCTTTTCCATGGTGGATTGAATGGTAAGCTTACCCCCTTCCGGCATGGCATCTATGGCATTGGTAATCAGATTGAGAAATATTTCCCGCAGGGCTGCCGGGTCACCCTTGATATATGATACCGAACCCAGGGTTAACTTAACATCATAGGTAAGTCCGAGGGACTGGGCTTCCCGCTCAAAGCGGGGCCGGGCAATCTCAACTACTTCCAGAATCAGGTCATTAACATTTAATAATTCAAATTTATTTACCGGGAAATTCTTGGTCTTCACGCTTTGCAGGCGCCGGACAGCCTGTGCTCCATCTTCTGCCGCCTGTTCAATCATGCTAAGATCTTTAATATGGGGTGTTCCTTTTAACTTCTTATGAAGGATCTGGGCGCGTCCAGTTACAACACTGAGAATATTATTGAGGTGATGGGCAGATCCGCTGGCCAGCTCGCCGACCAGTTTCATTTTCTCCAGGTGTTGTATATAGGCTTCATAACTCTTTTTGTGTTCCAGTAACAAATTTTTTTCAATGATCTGAAGCAGCATCTGATAGAAAAAATTCAGCGAATTAAACTCTTCCGGGCCGGGAGGTTCCATCCGTTTTTCATATGCGACAACCAGAATTCCGTCATAAAAATGTTGAATCCGGGAAGGCACCAGCAGGAGTGATGCCAGCGGCACATCGCTGAAGGTTTCCTGAAACATTTCCTGCAGAAAGTTGTCTTTCTGGTTTTTATGCCAGAACAGGTAAGGAGTTTGTTTGAGATGTTCATCTTTAAGATATATCAGAGTTTTTTGTATCTTTTCGTCCAGATCATCACTGATATTATTATCCGCTTTCTTGCTCACCCGCCGCCATTTATCATGACCCTGACTCCGCAGGAAAAAACCCAGGTATCTGACATCCGGTGGCTGGGTAAGAAGGTCCAGCAGGTAATCCTGAAGATTATCCGTAGTTGTTCCCGGGATTATGGGGGCAGGAATAACTGGAGCGCTTTTAACTTGAGTATTCTTTTCCGCGATATACTCATACAGGTAAACATTTTCTACGGCGAAGGTGGTAATATCGGTGATAATGGACATAAACTGCTTGTCCTGCAACCGGAAGTAATGTTCCGGGCTTTCATCCCAGATCACCACCATTCCCAGCACCCTTTCCCGTACAAGCATGGGTATGCCAAGCCAGGAACTGGCATTAAGATCAAATCTGTCCACATCCAGTGTTTCACAAAAATGACGGTAATTATTGGTAAGGATGGTCTGGTGCTGTTCAAGGGTATACTGATATAAGGTATTGGCTGTTTTTATCTCGGAAGAAGTATCTACTTTACCGCTGTCCCTCTGATAGGTAAAACGTAACAGTTTCTTATTGTTTTGCCACAGGATAAATTCGATGTGTTGCTTGGCATATATTTTCCGTAATTCCCGGTACAGGGTTTGAATAATACTTTTAAAATCCCGCGCAGCGAAAATCTTACTGCTGAAATTATTATAGTATTCCAGCAACAGATTAGTGCCTTCAATATTATCCAGTAATATATTTAAAGACGAATGGGTTTTTTCACGATTCATAGAAAGACTGGACTTCCCGATACTATTGTTTCTTTTTTCGTTTCCGGTATGCCTGCCCTAATTCAACGTACACATCGGCATTTTTCCGGATTCCTTTTCTCATATCATCCGTGACGGTTTTGGCCACCTTTCCCGGTACTCCAAATACCACTGAATTAGGCGGTATTACGGAATTTTCCAAAACTATGGAACCTGCTCCTACAATGCAATTATCACCAATCACCGTATTATTTAACAATACAGACTGTATGGCAATGATACAATTATTACCCACTGTTGCACCATGCAAAATCGCACCATGGCCTACAGTTACATGGCTTCCGATTTTAGTGGGTACGTCGGTATCCACATGCACTACAGAATTTTCCTGGATGCTGGTTCCCTCACCGATTTCAATGGGAGCCATATCCCCGCGAATCACCACACCATCCCAGATGCTGGAATTGGCACCTATTTTTACCTTCCCGTATATGAGGGCGGTTGGGGCGATGTAGACCGTGGGATGAATGTTAATTTCATCTTTCAGACTGAAATCCATTAAGTCCTCAAATCACTATTTTAATCTCGCATATATTAAAACTTTATATCAACCAAATCAAGATGAAACATTTGAATTAAATTCCGAACTAATTCATACGACAGAATCCTTTACGGAAGGTCATTTGCCAGAAAAATAATCTCAGTAAATTTTTATTCAATGACATTTCTTGATTAACCCGGAAAACACGTAATAAAAATATGGCTCGTGTATAAAAAAATAATTGAACTTGAAAATTTTTCCCTTATATTATGTGATATCTAGATTTCTATAGTAATAATAGGAGAAGGTGCCCCAAGTTTTTAAATTAC
>CAYWTB010000066.1:0-25735 GCA_964461135.1 uncultured Caldithrix sp.
GCTAGCGCCGATGGTACTTCCCCGTTCCGGGGTGGGAGAGTAGGTCGTCACCAGGCATTTTTATTTTTAACCCCCTCCACCTTTATCTATTACCCGTTTTTTCTAAACTAGTAGCCAGAATTCAATTGGCAAAAGAGAAGATCAAAGAACAAAGATCAAAAAACAAAGATCAAGGCAGCAGGTACTAGGAATCAGGATTCAGGAAATACAAAATACAAAGTACATTAAGAGGAAGAAGCCTTTATCCTTGAGCCTTTAGCCTTATATCCTTTGTCCTTTTTCCCCCATCCGAGTTTTTTTGGAGGAAGATCTCTGTCAGAGGTATTAAGAGGTTCGTTCCCGGTTAAAAAGGTAAGTCATGCGTTTTAATTTTTCCTGCACCTCAGGCGTGATCTGCCCGGGTTTTAAGCGCCATTTCCAGTTGCCATCCAATGTGGCAGGCCGGTTCATCCGCTCAGAAGAATCCAGGCCCAGCACATCCTGCAAGGGGAAAATGACAATATTTGCTACTGACATCATGGCAACGCGTATAAATTCCCAGTTTATTTTATGTTCCAGCAGTTCCCGGCCCAGGTATTCACTGATACGTGATTTGTCCGCATCGGAAGTTTCTTCTTTGTACCATCCGCGAACTGTATTGTTGTCATGCGTTCCGGTATAAACCACACAATTTCTGATATGGTTATGTGGTGCATAGGGATTGCGGGGAAGGCTATCATCAAAAGCAAACACCAGAATTTTCATTCCGGGCAGTTCAAATTTCCGCATCAGCTCTCTGACATCATCGGTGATTACTCCCAGATCCTCTGCCAGTATAGGCAGGTGGGGAAATGCTTTTTCGAAGGTGCGAAAAATATCCTCGCCGGGAACCGTTATCCATTGTCCGTTTATGGCCGTGGATTCAGTAGCCGGAACTTCCCAGTAAGCCAAAAATCCCCGGAAATGGTCGATGCGGATAATATCATATAATCTTAAGTTTTGCTCTAAACGGTTTATCCACCACTGATAATTGCTTTCTTTCATCTTATTCCAGTTATAGACGGGATTCCCCCAGAGTTGCCCGGTAGAACTGAAATAGTCAGGTGGAACGCCAGCCACATGAGTTGGACGTTTTTCACTGTCCAGTTTAAAAAATTCAGGATTTCTCCAGACTTCGGCACTGTCATAATTGACATAATATGGAATATCACCAATGATCCGGATGCCCCTCTCATTACAATATTTTTTCAACGCATCCCATTGTTTAAAAAATATATACTGCATGAATTTCTGATATTCGATATCCTGCTTCAGTTCATTCTCCAGCTTATGAATGGCATCCTGCTTCCGATTTTTTATTTCTTCTGGCCAGGCTCCCCAGTCACTGTCCTGGAAATGATCCTTAAATGCCATAAAAAGGGCGAAGTCATTCAGCCATCCGGAATTCCGCCGGCAGAACTCCCCATATTCATGGTTATATTCATCTCTGTGTTCGCTGAATTGCATGAATGCTTTGGCGTACAGGCGTTTTTTCTCTGTGAGCACCCGGCCATAATTGACGTCATCCACCGCTAATTGAGGATAATTGTCTATATCCTGTTGCTCCAGAAGTTTCATTTCCAGCAAACCTTCCGGACTTATGAGTAAGGTGTTTCCGGCAAAGGCGGAAAAACTGGCGTACGGGCTGCTTCCGCTTATCAGAGAAATTGGATTCAGTGGCAGGACCTGCCAATAGGTCTGTTGAGTTTCGACCAGAAAATCAACAAATTTATAAGCTTCCCCTCCTACATCCCCAATTCCATAGCGGGACGGCAGGGAGGTAATATGCATTAAAATTCCGCTGCTCCGTTTATCCATTGAAGTCGCTCTTTCAACAAAAGGTTAAAATATACTATAAAATTGTTTGAAATCGGATATAATTTTTGAAAATCATCTTTAAGAGTATTGCTCTGGCTCCGAAATTTTGGATTTAATTCAATATGATATCATGGTAGAATATAAAATGTATTTAAGAAAGTCTGCAGGTGGTAATTTGCTATTGGCAGAAAAAACCGAAAGTTATTTCGAACTGTGGTGATCTCCGGCCATTTTCGGGGTGAAAATCATACTTGATTTTCAAAAACTGAAAGCAGTAACCGGAAATCAATGTACGTAAATCAATCTAAATTCTATGCAAAGAACTAAGATTAAAAATCAACAGAATTGAGAATATACCAGAAGAAGAGCTATCGCAATAAATTAAACCAAATTTGGAATGAAAGTTTCAGACTGAATTAAATGAAAGCCCTTACAACCCATCTGGTCACATGTGATTAGTCTATCTTCTGAAGAAGAGACATTTTTATCAATAAAATGTCCTCGCAGCAATGTAAACAATCACGATCAATTTTATTAAAGTGGAATTCCTGAATGAATTTCAAAAAACCATGGGAATTTTTTTAGGATAGCATTAATTTCGGCAGGAATGAAAAAGAACAACTTCAATCAGGATATCGAAAGGAATGTAACTTGAATTTTTATTCTAAAAGAATTGTATTATCAATCTTTATTCTGGGTTCATTGCTGAATTCCTGCCAGCATGCGAAAAATGAGAGGATTCAGGATATTATTCAACCACTCTTACTGAAAGCCGGCATTTCCGACTCAATACCGGAAGGTGATCTTTTTTTTGCAGAAAATTATGAGCTGAGTTTTAAACTTCATTCTGATATAAATATTACGTACAATCCTGAAACCCGGCAGGTTGTCTTACACCCTCGAAACGGGAGCGAGGGATTGACGCTGGTTCGTTTTACATTTAAATCCCACAATTATGTTATTCCCGTAAGAATCACCTATATGCAGCCCTATACCTTTAAATACAGACCGCAACATTCGGCCCGGCAACTCACCGTCTTCGGCTCTTTTAACAGCTGGAACAGGTCCGATTTGCCTCTGACGGATCCGGATGGTGATGGTATTTTCGAACGCACCGTCAATCTGGAAGCGGGACGATACGAATATAAATTCTTTATGGATGGGCAGGAAATCCTGGATCCGGAAAATCCGGATAAAATACCTAATCCGTTCGGCTCTTATAATTCCGTAATTACCATAAGATCTCCGCAGGAAGAAACCGCTGTTCTTTACCTTCTGAATTCCTGGCAGAATAAAGATACCTCCTTCGTTTCCTTGGACTATGTGAGCCCGGAATCCGAATCCGCTCTGAAGAAAGAAAACATCTATGCACTCTTTGACAACATGGAAATTCCCTCAGGGAATATCAGTGTACAGGGAGAAGAATTCACAATTTTTCTTACCGGGGAATCGCCTTTTAAAAATGGATTGTTGAGAGCAGCTGTTCATCAGGATGGAATATCCACCCGATTTCAGAGCATTCCTTTCCTGAACGGAAAACCGGGATCTGACTCAAAGAAGACATTTGACTGGCACGATGCTATTGTGTATGCCATCATGGTTGACAGGTTTTATGATGGCGATTCCAGTAATACCCGCCCGGTTCCCAATCCCGAGGTCGATCCCCGCGCAAATTTCTTCGGAGGAGATCTGCAGGGGATACTCGATAAACTGAATGAAGGATACTTTACGGATCTGGGTGTGAATGTGTTATGGCTTTCTCCGATCAATCAAAATACATTTCATGCATTCCGGGAATATCCCCCGCCACACCGTTATTTTACGGGTTATCATGGCTACTGGCCTATCCATCCTACGGAGGTGGATGTCCGTTTTGGAGACATGGAACTGTTTAAAAGCTTGGTAAAAAGAGCTCATGCCCTGGGAATTAAGGTAATTCTTGATTTTGTGGCCAATCATGTACATCAGGAACATATTTTCTACCAGGAGCATCCGGAATGGTTCGGCACGTTTAACCTGCCCGACGGCCGCAAAAATATCCGTTTATGGGATGAATACCGCCTCACTACCTGGTTTGATACTTTTCTGCCCTCTTTTGATTACCAGGGATCCCACGAAGCGATGGAAGTCATGACCGATAATGCGGTGTGGTGGATGAAGACCAGCGGAATAGATGGTTTTCGTCAGGATGCGGTGAAACATGTCCCCAACAGTTTCTGGAGGATGCTTACCTGGAAACTGAAGAAGAATATAGAAATGAAGGAAGGTCGTAAAATTTTTCAGATCGGAGAAACTTTTGGTGGTTATGATCTGATCAACTCTTATGTGAATAACGGCCAGCTTAATGCCCAGTTCAACTTCAATCTGTTTGATGTCGCCCTGAATGTTTTTCTAAATCCGGATGCTTCATTCAGGACACTGGATGATGAGATGAACAAGACTTTTGATGTGTACGGCGGCAATCATCTCATGGGGAATCTGATGGACAGTCATGATAAGGTTCGTTATATGGCCTTTGCAGATGGTGATTTGTCCCTGAATACACCTGATGCCGCTAAAGTCGGCTGGGAGAATCCGCCGCATGTTGATCATCCTTCCAGTTACCGGAAATCCAGATTATATCTGACATATCTGCTTTCAATACCGGGTGTTCCTGTTATTTATTACGGTGATGAAATCGGAATGACCGGGGCAGCCGATCCGGACAACCGGCGTCCAATGAGATTCGGCGATGTTCTGAATGAGCAGGAAAAGAATATGCTGAGCGCGGTGAAAGATATCATCAGGATGCGCCGGGATCATTCTGCCTTGCGACATGGTGATTTTATAACATTGCTGGCCAATGATAACATTTATGCATTCATCCGTTCAGATATTAATGAAAGACTGCTGGTGGTTCTTAATAAAGCCGGCCGGAAGGAAAATATCCGGCTGGTTATTCCCGCGGAGTATCAGATTCAGGTGGCCCGTGATTTAGATTCCGGGAGCAGTTTGCCGCTTGAGAATAATTCTATTTCAATGGAAATACCGGCTGTTGGCACCCGGACAGTCATTCTGGAAAAATAAAGATCACTTCTTCTTTTTTTTATTCCATTTGGCCGAAACAATTCATAATTTAAGGCAAAATACATGTACACACCAACAGTGAGGTGAAGGAATGGCATCGGTCGAATTGAAACAGGTCAGCAAAGTGTATGATGGTAAAGTAATGGCCATAAAGGAGGCAGACCTTTCCATTGCCGATCAGGAATTTGTTGTGCTGGTAGGACCTTCCGGATGCGGAAAGTCAACACTTCTGAGAATGATTGCCGGCCTGGAGGAAATCAGTTCCGGTGATATATTAATTGATGATCGGCTGGTAAATAATGTAGCTCCCAAAGACCGCGACATTGCCATGGTCTTTCAGAATTATGCGCTGTATCCTCATATGACGGTTTTTGATAATATGGCGTTTGGATTAAAATTGCGAAAATTTCCCAAAAATGAGATTAAAGAACGGGTACAGGAAGCCGCCCATATTCTGGATATTGAAAATTACCTGGACCGTAAGCCAAAGGCGCTTTCCGGCGGGCAGAGACAGCGCGTGGCGCTGGGAAGAGCGATTGTGAGAAAACCCAAAGTCTTTCTTTTCGACGAACCGTTGTCCAACTTGGACGCGAAACTGCGGGTGCAAATGCGTATCGAAATTAACCGTCTGCATCATAAACTACAAACCACCATGATTTATGTAACTCACGACCAGGTGGAAGCCATGACCATGGGAGACAAAATCGTCGTTTTAAAAGATGGCATTATACAGCAGGTTGATTCCCCGCTTCAATTATACAATAATCCCGTGAATCGATTTGTTGCCGGTTTTATCGGCAGCCCTGCCATGAATTTCATCCGGGGTGAATTATTTAAAAACGGTACGCTGAAATTTAAATCCAGTATTTTTAATATCGATCTTCCCGAGAAGCTGGAATCCAAACTGAATAAAAGTACAGGAAAGCAGGTTGTTCTTGGCATCCGGCCGGAGCATCTTTATGATCTTACTCTGAACCAGACCAAACATTCCAGTTCTCCCCAGAAGATTCTGGTAGATGTGGTTGAACCCATCGGGAATGAGATTTTTGTCTATTTCAGTGAAGGAGATAATAGTTATTGCATGAGAATGACCCCTGAGAAACTGCATCAGGCGGGTGAAAAAATTGATATTGGTCTTGATCTGGATAAAATCTATTTCTTTGATACGGAAACGGAACAACGCCTGTTGTGAAAGGGAGTTTCCTGCTTAATGGAATTCAGTGAGTATGTGTTTATGCCATCTTGTCGGGCGGAATCCCGGTTATTCTTTTCTTTCCTTATTCCTAAAATTTCATTTCTATTATCAGTTTTTTAGAATATTATAAAGGTTCCAGCGTGAGATTTTTACGAGTCTGTATATTTATTTTGCTTCTGCTATATGCCGGAACGGCGGCCTGCCAGTATACCCGGGTGCAAACCGGACTTTCCGTTCCACATTGGAGCAAGGAAGCCATATGGTACCAGATATTTCCGGAAAGATTCCGGAACGGAGATCTCGCTAATGATCCCAGCCTAAATGATATATCTCAAACCTGGCCATATTTGTCTTCGCCGGGATGGCGTATTCATCCCTGGACCTCCGACTGGTATAAACTTCAACCGTGGGAACAAGAAAACGGCCGGGGTTATTACACCAATACGGGAGCCCGCCGCTATGGCGGAGATCTGCAGGGAGTCCTGGACCGCTTAAATTATCTGGAAGACCTGGGAATTAATGCCATCTATTTTAATCCGTTATTTGAATCCCCTTCACATCATAAATATGATGCGACCATGTATCGGCATATTGACAACAATTTCGGTCCTCATCCGGCTGAAGATTCTGTTTTATGGGCTCTGGAGAATCCCACCGAATCGGGAACCTGGAGCTGGTCAGCTGCTGACAGTCTCTTTCTGCAGCTGATTCAAAACTGTCATACCCGGGGAATCAGGGTAATTGTAGACGGGGTTTTTAACCATGTCGGATACTCATTCTGGGCTTTTCAGGACGTAATTAAACACCAGCAGAATTCCCCCTTTAAGGATTGGTTCATCATTACCCGTTGGGATGATCCTTCCACGCCGGCGAATGAGTTTGAATACCAGGGATGGAACGGAGTTCGGGAATTGCCGGAAATAAGGGAAACGGAGGATGGTCTGGTGCCCGGATTCCAGATGCATCTGCACCGGATTGTTGAACGCTGGATGGATCCGGACGGAGACGGGGATCCATCTGATGGTATTGATGGCTGGCGCCTGGATGTCGCTGAGAAGGTCAACAAAAATTTCTGGCGAACCTTTCGCCGGTGGGTAAAGAAGATCAATCCGGAGGCTTACCTGGTGGGAGAGATCTGGTGGCAGGACTGGCAGCAGAACAAAATGTTCAACGCAGCTCCCTGGCTGCAGGGAGATATCTTTGATGCCGTGATGAATTACCGTTTTACCCGGGCAGTAAAACAGTTTGTAATTGATGATAAATATAAAATAAACGCCGTGGCATTTGCAGACAGTATCACGAGAATTTCAACGGATTACCCGCAGGAGGCAGTATACGCCTTGCAAAATCTTCTGGGAAGCCATGATGTGGAAAGAATAGCCTCTCAGATTGTTAATCCGGACCGCTGGATGGACCATGGCGGTAACCCGGCCCAGAACCCTCTTTTCGATGTCCGTAAGCCGAATGCCGGGGAGCGCCTGAAGCAAAAAGTGATCATCGGGTTGCAGATGACCTTGCCGGGCGCGCCTATGATCTACTACGGTGATGAAGCGGGTATGTGGGGAGGAGACGATCCGGATTGCCGGAAACCCATGATCTGGCCGGAACTGCAATATGATCCCGAAAAGACGCATCCGTTCGGACTGCCGCGGGAGAGCGATTTCGTTAAGTTTAACCCGGAATTATTTGACTGGACCAGCAAGCTGATTCATATCCGGCGCGAGAATAAGGTTATCATAACCGGCACTCTGTCCTTTTTCCGTACCGGCCTCCCAGATCCCGGAACTCTGGGATTTAAACGAGCCCTGGAAAATGATGCTTTGGTGGTATTGGCTAATTCTAAAGGCACCAGCAAACACGTGGATATGGACGGGATTTTTTCCCACTCACAGAAAATTACCGATCTGATAACCGGCCGGATATGGAAGATCCGTGACCTGCAGAAAAACTTCACTCTCGGCCCCTATCAAATTGTTATCCTAAAGGAACTTTAGCATTGTTTTACTCATATCAAACAGGGTATTAGTACTTTAAAAGATAATCTTCTTTATGAATATACTGGGTATTTCAGCATTTTATCATGACAGCGCAGCCGCTCTGGTGAGAGACGGAGAGATTCTGGCTGCTGCCCAGGAGGAACGGTTCACCCGGGTTAAGCATGATTACAGGTTCCCTTCCCATGCCCTGCATTACTGCCTCACCGAAGCAGGAATCACCGCTGAAAAACTGGATTATGTCGTTTTTTATGACAAACCATTTCTGAAATTTGAGCGGATCCTGGAAACTTACCTGCAGTATGCTCCCCTGGGCATAAAATCCTTCATTAAAGCTATTCCTTTATGGATCAAGAAGAAGGTATGGATGAAGAGTCTTATACAGGGGGAACTGCCCGCTTACAAAGGACCGATTCTGTTTCCGGAACATCATATGTCCCATGCAGCCTCGGCATTTTTCCCTTCCCCGTTTTCAGAAGCCGCTATTATTACTACGGATGGGGTAGGGGAATGGACTACCACCAGTCTGGGTTATGGCAAAAATAATAAGATCAGTTTGTTAAAAGAAATTACTTTTCCTCATTCCCTGGGAATGCTTTATTCAGCCTTTACCTATTACACCGGTTTCAAGGTGAATTCCGGCGAGTATAAAGTTATGGGTCTGGCACCCTATGGAGAACCTAAATATGTAAACCTTATCCTGGATGAACTTATTGATCTCAAGGAGGACGGTTCATTTCAGTTAAATATGAAATATTTTAATTACGGTGCCGGTTTAACCATGACCAGCAGACGTTTCAATAAGTTATTTGGTGGTTCGCCGCGTAAACGGGAATCGCGCCTCACACAGAAGGAAATGGACCTGGCACGGTCCATTCAGGATGTGACCGAATTGGCCATGCGTCGTATGGCGGTGCAGGTAAAAAAATTGACCGGTTCGAGGAACTTATGTCTGGCCGGCGGTGTGGCACTGAACTGTGTGGCCAATGGCAAAATTCTGCGGGACCGGGATTTTGAGGGTATCTGGATTCAGCCGGCCGCCGGTGATGCGGGTGGTGCGGTGGGAGCGGCCCTGGCGGTATGGCATGATTATCTGAACAAGGACCGGCACGTTCATGAGGGAAGCGATCGGCAGAAGGGGTCATTTCTGGGACCCGAATTTCCCCAGCAGCAAGTACTGGATTTCCTGCAGAACAGGCAGATTCCCTATGGGCAGTTCAGTGAAGATGAAATGATAGCAAAAACTGCAAAATTACTGACGGAGGAAAATGTTATTGGCTGGTTCCAGGGACGAATGGAATTCGGGCCGCGGGCGCTGGGGTCGCGAAGTATTCTGGGGGATGCACGCTCTCCGCAGATGCAGAAAAAATTGAACCTGAAAATAAAATTCCGGGAATCTTTCAGGCCCTTTGCACCATCGGTTCTGGCTGAGGAGGTATCAAAATATTTTGATCTTCAGCAGCCCAGCCCCTATATGCTCCTGGTAGCCGAGGTCAAAAAGGACTTGCAGAAGGAAATGACCGCACAGGAGAAACAGTATTTTGGGATAGACAAATTGAATGTTACACGTTCTTCTGTTCCGGCGGTAACTCATGTGGATTATACAGCCCGCATTCAGACGGTTCACCGGGAAACTCATCCCATATACTGGAAACTTTTAAACTCTTTCCGGGAGCTGACCGGGTGCCCGGTTATTGTGAATACTTCTTTTAACGTCAGGGGAGAACCTATTGTCTGTACACCCTCGGATGCCTATCAATGTTTTATGCGTACAGAGATGGATTATCTAGTAATGGGAAATTTTATTCTGGATAAAAAAGAGCAACCGGAATTCCGTGATCAGATCAACTGGAAAAAACAATTTGAATTGGATTAGGGATAACAGAATTGGATAAATCGAATTTCAATAACAAGAAGGAATGGCGCAAGTTCGGGACGGGTCTCAGCCTTATCATGGCGGCGATCGGCATCCTGCAGGTTATATATAGCCATGAGCGGGGCTGGTATATTCTGGGCGCTGCCGCCACCGTGTTTCTTGTCAGCTGGATAGTCCCGGTTATTTTGAAACCGGTTTTTATTCTTTTTTCCTATATTGGATTTATAATGGGCTGGGTGATGACCCGGGTAATACTGACGGTTTTGTTCTATCTCGTATTAACTCCGGTAGGACTCATTGCAAAGTTGTCGGGTAAGAGTTTTCTTCCCATGGAATTAAATAAATCCGGACAATCCTATTGGGTTGATATTTCCGGGGAAAGAAAAGAGCACGTCACCTATGAGAGGCAATTTTAACAAAGCATAACAGGGAGAACATATTCGTGGGGAAATTGGCAATTTTAAAAGAATTCTGGGATTTCATGAAGGTGCGCAAAAAATGGTGGCTTGCGCCCATTATCATTCTACTAATTCTGCTGGGGGCACTGATTGTGCTGACCGAAGGATCTGCACTGGCGCCATTTATTTACACTCTGTTTTAAGATGAATATTTCAGAAAAAAAGAAATTAGTCTTCAGCATTTTTACGCTGGCAATGCCGTTTATAATTCTGCTGGTGGCCGAACTGAGCTTAAGACTGTTCAGCCCTTCCATGGGAAATCCGTTGGTAAGGGAGGTGAGCTATGATAATATTGAATGGTACCAGGTAAACAGAAGTTATCTCAAAAGATTTTTCCCAACCGGTACCCCCTCTGTGCCGGAATTCAAACCATCTTTATTCAGGAAAGATAAATTATCCAGCGGCTTCTGGGTAGTCTGTCTGGGCGGATCCAGCATGTTTGGTACTCCCTACCAGATGACTGCCAATATTCCGGGAATATTGCGTAAGCAGCTGCGCCATTTATTTCCCGAATCTGAAATTGAGGTTATAAATCTGGGCGCCAGTGCCATTAACAGCCAGGTCGTTAAAAAAATTGCCGGGGAAATTGTAAAATATCAGCCGGATCTTGTGCTGGTTTATATGGGCCATAATGAGTTCTATGGTCCGGAAGGTGTTGGTGCCAGCTGGTTGGAAAAGAAGGTACCCTTTTTAATATCTCTGAAATATACGCTGAGTGACCTCCGGGTTTATCAGGTACTGGAAAAATTGATCCATTCCGTTTCTTCCCGTCATTCCCATTTACCGGAAAGAAATCTGATGCGCCAGGTATCCCGCGGTCGGCTGGTAAACCTGGAATCCAATGAAGCCGAACGGATTTTCCGGAATTTTCAGGAAAATCTGTATCAAATTATTGATATTTTCCGGAAGAAAAAAATTCCCCTGGTCATTAGTGATGTTGCTTCCAATCTGCAGTTCGAACCTTTTGTTTCCCCGGCGATTGATACCCTTAAAAATCTGGATTCAGATTTGAAAACGGCCGAACTTTTGTATCAGCAAGGAAACTATCAAAATGCTATTGACAGACTATTGCCCTATTATGAAAAATATCCGTTTCATCCCCTGCTAAATTTTAAACTAGGGAAATCTTATCTCAGAGCCGGCGATAAACAGCGGGCATTGAGTCATCTGACAATTGCCAGGGACCAGGATCTGTTGAAATTCAGAGCACCATCGGAAATTAATCGGATTATCCATGACGTTTGCCGGCAGAAGGATGTACCGGTTGTTTCTGCTGAGGATTATATAACTAATAAAAGCCGGGACGGCATCAGTGGTTATGACTTGTTCTGGGAACACCTGCATTTAAAGACGGAAGGATATTATCTTATCTCAAATCTTTTTCTGCAGAAAATACTGGAAAAGAAATATCTGCCTGAAAGCCGGAAATTATCCGGGGGTGAGGAATTACTTCCTCTGGATGATGATTCATTAAGCATCTGCTGGCTGGATAATGCTTACGCTCAAATATCCATCAGGAATCTCACAGGCAAATGGCCCTTCCGGCATAACCGGCTGTATGCACCCGATGTTGTGCAGGGAGATTCGGTTTTACAGGGAATTGTTTCCGACGTTTATCAGAACCGGCTTGTATGGGATGAAGGATGTTATCGAACCGCGGCTTACTTTGAGAAAGTGAAGGATTATCGGCGGGCGGAGACAACTTACCAGGCCATTATCGAAGAGTATCCCTATAATTTTTATGCCCATTATCAGCTGGCCAGGATGTCAAAAGATACCGGCCGTCTGGAAGAAGCAATCCGGCATTACCAGATTTCCACCTGTTCAAAATCCGATTATATTTATTCCTGGCTGGAAATGGGGATGGTGGATATTAATCTTGGCCGGTTTAAAGATGCAACGGATAACCTGAATAAGGCACTGGCATTGGCGGCTTCTGAAAAGAATCCGGCCATTAAAGCCAATATTTATTACGGCCTTTCGGCTACATTTGCCAACCGGCGGGAGTTCGATAAAGCATTGAATTTTGTTAATGAAGCGCTGCTGATAATGCCGTCTTATGCCGCTGCAATTGAGCTGCGTCAGTATATTTTACAGTTTCAGGCGAAGCAGAGAAAAGATATGGATTAGTACAAGAAAAGGATGTGTTTCAAAAATGAAAAAACCAATCATTATATTATCGCTGATATTTATAGCCCTGGCAGGATGTTCCCGTAAATCAGCTGACGAAAAAATTGTTGCCAGGGTAGGGCATGATAAAATTACCATGGATGAATTCCGGATGAGTTTTGCTCTGAATCCCAGGTATGCCATTCGTACTCCTCTCTCTACCGCAAGGGAAAGTCAGCTGAATTACCTGATCAATGAGAAATATTACTTTCTGGCGGCAAAAAAAGTTAATCTGGAAAAAGATTCAATCATTCAGGACCGGATCAAATATATAAGGGACCGGGAAACCATCAGGACTTATCTGCAGAAAAATTTTCTCTGTCGGGTAGAGCTCTCACCGGAAGAGATTCAGCAGGCCCTGCGAGAACTGGAGAAAACGGTTAAAATTCAGCATCTTTTTGTAGAAACGGAGCAGCAGGCCATGTCACTGGAAGACCGTGTGAAGAGGGGGGAAAAGTTTGAAGATCTGGCGCGGGAAGTTTATGATGATCCTTCTTTGAAGAATAACGGAGGCGACCTGGGATATGTCGGTTTCGGAGATATGGATCAGAATCTTGAACAGTGGGCCTTCACCGCGAAGGTCGGCGATATTTCTTCCCCGCTGCGATCCGCCTATGGTTATCATATATTAAAAATATCGAATATCCGTCCGAATGAGCAGGTGACCGAACTGGGAACAACCATGAAACTGCAGATGGTTACTGATATACTGAGAAACCGGAAAGCGGATGAAATGATCAAAAAACATCTGAGTGAGCTCTCAGGAAATCAGAAAATTCAGATAAATAATCATCTCCTGGATCGTCTGGTGGCATCCACCCGGGAAGTGATGGGAGATCGTTATGATAAGCCTGACATTTTCAAGCCCGCCATCCATACTGGGGATCTGACTCTTATAGAAACAAACCTTGAAAGCTTGAAAAATCAAACACTGGTTGAATTTGGGAATAGGACAATGACAGTCCGGGAATTTCTGGAGCGTCTCAAACAAATGCCTCCCCTGCACCGTCCCTATCTTAAGACCAGAAACCGAATGGCCCAGACTATCATCGACATGTTCAGAAATGATTTATTACTGCAAAAAGCAAGGCAGCAGGGAATTCCCAAAGACCTGGTAAAAAGCCCGGAGTACCAGCATATTATTGAAGCGTTTCTGGCAGATGAGTTTCAGAACCGGTACCATTTGGAATATTTTAATCAGGAGCATCCAGGGGAGTGGCAGCATTATTACCAGACATTGGAAAAAGTAAAGCGAAAGACCGGGGTAACCCTGCACCGGGAAATCCTGTTCAGCGACGTTGAAAATCCGGATAGTGTGATGGCGCCGGATCCAATACCGCTGTTTGTAAAAAACCGTTATATGTGGTAGTGGGATGTTATTTTCACTAGTTCAGGCTGAAATTAAAACCAAAACGAACCGGATAGTAAATTGTATTATCTACATTGGTAAGAGCGAGGTTGTAACCGACCTGAATGAACGGTTGAAAAGTCTTTTTGACATAAAACAGAACACCAACTCCGCCGTTTAAAATCAGAGCATCCTGTTTTGTTCCGGGGATCTGATCGTAAAATGAAATGCTCCCCTGCGAATCTGTGTAAGGCTCATCATAATAATTTATATTAATTGATTCCTGACCGATGTGCAGGTAACCGGCTCCGCCGATGATATAAGGCCGCAGCAGTTCCATGGGCATTTGTAATCTGAAATTTGCCATAACCTGGTACATGTTAATCGATCCCTGGTTAATTTCCAGACCGGCGGAATTAAAAGGGAGGCTGAAGGGAATATCTATACCTGAAGGATCGGCAAAGAAATTTCCGACCTGCTGTTCCAGTTTACCCTTATTAAAAGTAAAATTTGAATAGTTGAAATCAGTCATAATGGCCAGATATCTATTGGCTTTAAAAGCCAACCCGGCTCCTATGTTAATTCCGGTTTTCCAGAATTCTTTAAAATTGGTAACATCAGGTTGGAGATTAAGGGCATTCTGGGCAAAGTCAGGTGCAATTAAATTATTCAATTGTGGAAATTCAAAACTTTTTCCTATGACCGATTCAACCGGGTAGCTTGTTCCACCGGAAAAGTATATATCAATTTTTTCTGAAATTTGTCCGAATCCAACCTGAATCATTGTGATACTAAGAAAAAGAATGAATAATATTCGGTACATTATTTTCTCCTTACAAAAAGTAATGCCCTTTGGAAGATCCAAAATGGTTCAATCAATTTACACGCATCTGATTAGATTTGCAAAAAAATAATTTTCTTTTTTTACTCCTTGTGAATTATATCTGAAATTCAATAAAACTCAGGGACCTGACTCTTTCCGGTCTTATAAGACGATTTTGAATTTCTGAACGCCGGTAAGACAGATGACTTTGTTAAATAGTTCTTGATTGTTTGTAAAAAATGTTTAAATTAGTAACTATCAATATAGTGGCGTACGATGTATTGCCAATCGGAGTTGGATTCCTGGGAAATTATGTTGTATTTAGGACCAGCCTCTGGAGGAATCTATGGTTTCATTCCGATCGTTTGTGGTTTTTCTCCTTATCCTGACATTATCTCAATTTTTACTGGCAGGTTCCACCGGGAAGATCGCCGGTATCGTTAAAGATAAAAATACCGGAGAACCCCTTATTGGTGTTAATGTAACGGTAATCGGAACCATGTTTGGAGCGAGTACCGATGTTGACGGGAGTTTTATTATTTTGAATATCTCTCCCGGAAATTATACTGTTCTGGCCCAATATATCGGATATACTGACGTTAAAACCGAAAATGTGGATATTGATATTGATCTGACCACCCAGCTGGAGATTGAAATGCAGGAAACCAGCCTGGAGCTGGGTGAAACCGTAACGGTAGTGGCGGAACGCGAGCTGGTAACCAAGGACCTGACCGCTTCGACGGCCAAAGTGGATGCTCAGCAAATTCAGGCACTGCCCATTACAGAGATCTCCGAAGCGCTGCAACTACAGGCAGGATATCTGGACGGGCATGTAAGAGGGGGTCGGAAAGGCGAAATAGCTTACTGGATTGATGGAATTCCGGTGACGGATTCATACGACGGTGAGCAGGTGGTACAGGTTAACAAGGATATGGTGGAGGAACTGCAGTTCGTAAGCGGGGCATTCAATGCGGAATACGGTCAGGCCATGTCGGGTATCGTCAATATCACCACCAAAGAACCGCGGGAAAAATTCGGGGGCAACTTCACAGTTTATTTTGGTGATTATTATAGCACCCATCAATTTGATCGCAAATCGTATTATGCAAATTTGGAAGCCGGTAATCTGGAAACCTACCGGCTGGATCCCAATGCAGTTTTTATGAATATTAAGAATTACAATCCCACCAATATTCGCAATTTCGAGGGCGGTATTTATGGAACCATCGTAGCGAATAAACTCTCTTATTTTTTAAACGGAAGATATATATATTTTGGTGGCTGGCAGTATGGTCAGAGGGTTTATAATCCGGGGAATTACGCAGGATTAGACACTACCAGCAATTACAGTAGTCTGGGTGATGGCGAATATGTTCCCATGAATTGGAACCGTAAATTATATTTTCAGGGGAAAGTGACCTTTTATATCTCGCCACTGGCAAAAATCAATTACAATTTTATTCGCGATGACATGCAACTGGAAGAATATAACCGGGATTATAAACTGAATCCTGACGGGAATCAGACGCGTTATCAGACCGGGTATACCCATATTTTAAAATTAACACAAACCCTGAGTAACAGGACCTATTATGACCTGGGATTATCCTTTTTCGATAAGAAGTATGAACAGTATGTTTATGAGAACATGTTCAATAATCGTTATGTATTTCCGCAGGTGGCTGAAAATGTGCAGCCTTTCAGCTTTAAAACCGGCGGAACCAACAATCAGTATTTTGCCCGCAATACCAAGACATTCCTGGCAAAGCTGGATCTGGCCAGTCAGGTCAACAAACGTCACCTTATCAAGACCGGTGTTGAATTTCGATATTATTCCTTGTTTTTTGATGATATCGATTTACGTCCCTCGCCGGGAGATGATCCTACTCAATCCCCTTATATGAATCCCCAGGTTTTGTCGCTTGAGTCTCCCTTTCATGACCAGTACCGCCATAACCCGCTTGAATTTTCGGTTTATGCACAGGATAAAATGGAGTTTGCGGATATCATCGTCAATGTGGGTGTGCGTCTGGATCATTTCAGACCTGATGGCGTGATATTATCCGATCCCACAGATCCCAATATATATGCGCCTCTTAACCCGCAAAACCGCTATCATGATCTGAACGGCAATGGCCGCCAGGATCCGGGGGAACCCTATGTTACCTTTGCCGAGAGGCAGCAGTACTGGTATCAGGATGCATCCAACAATACAAAGATAAGCCCCCGGCTGGGTGCCTCTTTCCCCATCACAGCCACCGGAATCATTCATTTCTCTTATGGTCATTTTTTCCAGATACCTAATTTTGAACTTCTCTACCGGAATCCTCAATTTAAATTTGATGCCACTGCCAATACCAACAATCTTGGAATAATCGGCAATGCAGACCTTAGACCTCAGCAGACTATTTCCGGTGAGATTGGCCTTCAACAGCAACTGGGAAGTAACATGGTGGCAGATGCGACTATATTTTTCCGTGATGTCAGAGATCTGGCGGGAACACGTGCGGATCAGATAGAACTTATTACCGGTGAGACCTACAGCCGTCTGGTTAACAGTGATTTTGGTTTTATAAAAGGATTCATCATCTCTTTCAAAAACCGGTATTCCATGGGATTTAATTATTCAATAGATTACACCTTCCAGATTGCCAAAGGTACCGCTTCGGACCCGGACCAGGCGCGGAATGCCATTGCCGGTGGTGCCCTCCCTGAAGTTCTCCTCACTCCCCTTGGCTGGGATCAGAGGCATACCCTGAACGGAACTCTGGGTTATTACCACAAATCATGGGGTATGAGCTTTATCGGACAGCTGGGAAGTGGGCAGCCCTATACTCCCAGACAGACTAGCGATGTGGCCACTATCCGGGAAAACAGCC
This sequence comes from uncultured Caldithrix sp., assembly GCA_964461135.1. Taxonomy (GTDB): domain Bacteria; phylum Calditrichota; class Calditrichia; order RBG-13-44-9; family RBG-13-44-9; genus RQOF01. Next base: position 17,645 of record CAYWTB010000066.1, read on the forward strand.
GGACCAAGCCCACCTTCTGGAATGTGGATATGAGGTTATATAAAGATCTCATGGTTATGTCCAAAAAATGGTCACTGTTTGTTAGAGTTTTTAATTTATTCGACACCCTGAATGAAATAGCTGTGTATGATGATACCGGCAGGGCCGGTTTTACCACCGACCTGGAGCGTAACAGGGCGCTGAACCCATCACAAAATGTAAATACTATTGATGAATGGTATCTCAATATAACTCACTATTCCGAACCGCGCCGCATCGAATTCGGTGTCATGTTTGATTTTTAAAATTGAATACAATCATTGAGGTTATGATGATAAGTCGTTGGAAAACATTACTGTGGATAATTATTCTTGTTTTCATCTCGTTTGATCTGGCCTTTTCTCAAAATAGTGGAAGAGCTTACCGGAGAAGTGGTATTCTGAATGGGAATCAGGTAAAAACAGTGTTTGGTAACTGGGGTGTCATCGGACAGCCATCCAACCGGGGACCACGTGGTGCGTGGATCTATGATACCAATGGCTATATCGGGGATGTGAGTCCGCTGGTGGGTGCCGAGGTTACCGGGAAGATTGCCGCCACCGGCAGGGACACTACTTTTTTCTGGATTATCGATTGTGCGGCCGCCCGGCCTTTTTCAGGAGATCCCGAGAATAACCGGGCAGGAGTCAGGCGGGCATTTGAACCGGTGGCCGGTTATTTCAACGAAGCAGGAAATAGCCCCGCCATCAGCTCCGATAAAAGTACCTGGCCACCATTTTGGCCCGACATACAAGATCCCTCTGATCCGCGTTATGATCCGGAGGGATGGGCAGGATCGTGGAACGGCTTTTTTGGAAAGGATGTCTTTAATGCCGATCTGGAGACTTATTTTGTCATGGATGATAATAATGATAATGAATTTAATACTACTCAAGAGAACGATTACGGTATTGAATTCCATCCCATTCCAAATGATCCTAGCCGCCAGGGCATGGGTCTGGATATGAGGGTACGCGGTTTACAGTGGCAACAGATCCTGGCTCAGGATAATATATTCTGGCTGTATAACATCAAAAACAACGGTGAATTCATTTATCCCCGGGCGGTTTTTGGCATGCTGGTGGGAACTTATGTCGGGGTAACCGGTACGGATGATTCCCCGCAGGAATATGATGACGATTATTCCTTTTTCGATGTGAATGAGGATTTAACCTATACCGGAGATTATCCTAATAACAACTCCCGCAATCCCTTCTGGGTGGATGGAGTGGGAATCGTCGGTTATGCCTTTCTGGAAAGCCCGGGAAATCCTTTCGACGGCATTGATAATGATAATGATGCAGATTCACCGGGATTGTCACCGGTGGCACCCCTCTTTACCGCAAATGATTTTGTTCCGGAAACCTTAACGAATAATCCTATTCCTCCAGCCGGATTCAGGAACAGGTTCATTACCATCAGAAAGCAGACTATCACCAATCCTTATGGTCAGGATATTGTCCGTTACATTCGGACGGTGAATACCCTTACCACGGCGGAAACCACGGTGGTGTCGCTGGGAGATACCTTTCATATCGTGTCCGGAGTTACCCGGGTGGTTGAGGGTAATACCGTGATTGTTAATGGCCAGGAAGAAATCAATCCCAATGCACTCGATGGTAAAGATAATGACCTGGATGGTCTTATTGACGAAAATTATTTCCTGCATTTTCGGCAGGTCAGGCGCTCCTCCACCGGGCAGATTCTTTTTGACATTTTAAACCCGCTGCATCATGTTAATTATTTTACAGGTTCAGGATTGACGGATGAGATGCTGGATGAACGGCGTGATGATGGAATTGATAATGATGGTGACTGGAGCCGCAATCCGTTAACCGGAGAGGAAATCCGTGATGAGAATGGCATTTTAATTGATGATGTCGGTCAGGATGGACGTCCCGGTACGGGAGATAAGGGAGAGAATAATGGCCAGCCTGATCCGGGTGAACCCAATTTTGACCAGCTGGATAAATCCGAATCGGATCAGATTGGGCTGTCAAGTTTTTGGTACTTTGCTCCGGCCAATCAGATTCGACTTGCCGATGAAAATTTTATGTGGCAGAGTCTGCGCCCCGGTTTTTTTGCCGTGCCACCTTCCATCGTAAATGGTAAACCAACTCGCGGTGAAGATGGAGATTTCCTGTATGGAACCGGTTATTTCCCCCTGACACCCGGCCAGACTGAACGTCTTTCACTGGCGCTTATTTATGCCTATACGGAAGATGAATTAGTCAAAAAGCTGAGTACCGTGCGGGATATTTATAATGCCGATTACCGTTTCCCGATTGCTCCCGAAAAACCCAAACTTAAAGTCGTTGCCGGTGATAATCAGGTTACCCTTTACTGGGATAGAAAGGCAGAAAAATCCTTCGATCCGGTGTTGAGAATATTTGATTTCGAAGGGTATAAAATCTACCGGGCCACCGACCCTAACTTTATTGATGCCCGCGATGTAACCAATTCGGTCGGTAGTGTGGTTGCTTATTCACCCATTGCCCAGTTTGACCTGGTGGATGGTATCGACAAAATTTTCTATGCACCCTACGATTTATATCAAACTTTAGAGGGATGGGGATTTAACCTGGGCAGTGAAACAGGACTGGTTCATTCCTACCTGGATTCCGATGTCAAAAATGGAAGAACCTATTATTATGCAGTGGTTTCCTATGATCAGGGGGACAGTGAAAAGGGTATTATCCCCAATGAATGCACTAAAAAAATTACCCAGCTGAGTACCGGTCAAGTCATTCTGGATGTTAATACGGCAGTTGTGATGCCTTCCCCCAAAAAAGCAGGATATACTGCTCCGGCTTCCCAGGATACCCTGGTGCACAGCACGGGGGGCGGATTCGGTACAGTATCTTATGACATTCTGGATGAAACGGTCCTGACCGGTCATCCATACCAGGTATATTTCTGGGATACCTCTAATGATGGCATAGATAACAATCACAACTGGACACTGGCGGATGATGTCGGTGCGGATGGCATTGCCAATACCGGCGATAAAGGGGAAGGGGATGGAAAGCCGACTATAGGAGAACCAAATCTTGATTATAAAGATCCGGTGGAACTGGAAGCGGTTACGACAGAATATGCTGTTCGGGACCAGTATGAATATACGGAAGATTTTGTGCCGCGGGATACCTTCTATGTGGATCTGCTGCGCGGTAATCTGGTCAATAGCAGCATCATGGTCAGGGAACCTTTCGGCAATGTGGTAGATGCATCGTTATTTCTTGTAGACACCACCCGCGGACGGATACGGGCGGCCTATTCTGGTGCTCTGCCTGAAAAACAATATACCATTACTTATCTGTACCATCCCATATATTTCAGTCCCTACATGCAGGGCAGTCCCTGGATTGAAAATATAAAAGATACCGATATTTTTGATGGTATCACCCTGAACTTTGATAATATCTGGGAAACAGTGCTTGATCAGGTTAATTCAGGCTGGAATGATGATAATATCCTGTATGGATTTGTGCTGAAGTCGGAACCCATAGTTATAGATCCGGATACTATCAAACCGGTTATTTATCCTGCCAATTATGAAATCAGGATGTCTTCAGAGATCATTGATACCACGGCCGACCTTTACGGAGTACCACCGACTCCACGAAAGTTTTCAATCTATAATACAACCGGAAATTATAAAGTAAAATACATACATGACGATGTGAACAGAGATCTTTATCCCTCTTTTCCTCAGGGACTTACTGAAAATATTTACATTTTTGAGAAGGATGTCAATGGGAACTTCACCATTTATGCACGTGTACTCTATCTGACTTCTACTAATAATTATTCTTACCAATTTAAGGGGGGTGAGGTTTTACGTGTGATTCAAAAGTTTCCCTTTAACCGGGAAGATGTTTTCAGCCTCACCACCACAGTGCCGGAGATTAACAATACTCAGGCAAACAAAGAACTGGCAGATATACTGGTATACCCGAATCCGTATATCGTGGCACATGCCTTTGAACCTCCCCTGGCACCGAATGTTACCACTGGAAGAGGTGAACGGCGGATGTATTTTTCGCGGATACCGCAGGGTGCAAAAATCCACATCTTTACCGCCCGTGGGGAACACGTGATTACGCTGGGGGATAACAGCTCCATTTTTAATGGTACGTTGATCTGGAATCTTAAAACCAAGGAAAATCTGGATGTCGCTTACGGCGTATATTTTTATGTACTTGAAAGTCCCGCCGGGACCAAACGAGGAAAATTAGCTATTATCAAATAAATGAACAGCATTGAGGTCACAGCATGAGCCCCAATAATAAACATATCGTTATCATTGTTACTTTTTTACTTTTCATCAGTATCTGGCAGCAGCCGTGTTTCAGCCAGGATAAGGTGGCTACCTCAGCCGCCCCCTTTCTGGGAATTAATATCGGGGGAGCTGCCACTGCCATGGGAGGTGCATATGTGTCAATGGCACGGGATGCCTCCGCCCTTTATTGGAATCCCGGAGCGGTATCCCGCCTGGGAAAATCCGAGCTGAGTTTCACCCACACCTCGTGGTTCGTTAACACTAGTTTTAACTGGGGTGCGGTGGTTTTGAACCTGGACGGTGCGAATGCCTTTGGTGTAAATCTGGCCATTCTGGATTATGGTGAGGAAAATGTTACCACCGTTGACGCTCCGGAGGGAAATGGCTTACGCTGGAGTGCACAGGATCTGGTGGGTGCCATATCATACGCCCGGAATCTATCCGACCGCTTCTCTATCGGTGCTTCCGCCAAATATATTCAACAGAAGATCTATAACGAATCCGCCAGCGGATTTGCCCTGGATATCGGTTTGCTCTATATTACCCGCTTTAATGGTATGCGCCTGGGAGTCAGCATGTCCAATTTTGGTACAGATATGAAAATGGACGGCAAAGACTTGAATTACCCTTACGATCTTGATCCCGGCAGCCAGGGAAATAATTCCACCATAACGGCTCAGTTGAAAACACAGGCCTGGCCCCTGCCCCTGTTTTACCGGGTGGGAGCATCCATGGATGTTGTTAAAGTTTCGCAAACGTCCTTCCTGTTGGCTGTTGATGCGGTGGTCCCCAGTGATAATTCCACCGTTTTGAATGTGGGAGGCGAGTTGAACTGGAATGAGATTTTTTATCTGCGAGCCGGTTACAAGTCACTTCTGCGAAAGCAGACTGAAGAAGGCCTGGCCGCCGGAGTCGGTTTCAAGTATTTCGTCCCCGGTCTGGGTAAAATCGGTCTGGACTACGCTTATAATGATTATGGGATTCTGCAGGAGATTCATACTCTGGGATTCAGCTTTACCTTTTAATAAATAATTGTCATATACAACTGGGAATTAAAAACCCAACTAATTAAAAAAACACACTAAAACAAATGGAGGAATCATGAAAAAAATTACTGTCATTTGGTCAGTAATTTTTGTATTGCTGGCTTTCAGCCTCATGAGTGCCCAGACGGTGAATGTAACCTTCCGGGTGAATACTGCTACGGTCCCGGATTCTATCGGGCCCAATTCGTTGGTACAGGTCCGCGGGGGAACGGCTCCGTTAACCTGGGGTAATGATACCGGTGGTCAGATGACGAATGCCGGTGGTGATTACTGGGAAGTAACCCTTCAGATGCCGGCTGATTCATCAATTGCCTACAAGTATTTTGCCAATGCTTTGGGCGACGGAACCGGCAACGGCTGGGAAGCCAACCTGAATACCGGAAATGGCAACCGCGCCCTGACCACCACCAGCAGCGATACGGTGTTGCCAGTGGTATACTTTAATAAGATTAATAATGCTGCTCAGGATGCCATGCCCTATACTCCTTCCGATTCCATGGATGTGTGGTTCCGTGTGAATATGCAGCGACTCATCCAGTACAGCAACTTTAATCCGGCCACTCAGGTGGCAGGAATCCGTGGTGGTACTGCCACGCTGGATTGGGGTAACACAATCGTTCTGTCACCGGAAACCCCGCATGAGGGCAACCAGTTTACTTATCCTTCTGAGGATTTCTATTCAGGACAGGTAAAGATTGTCCCCGGGAATATTAATCCGGGCGATACTATTTTCTATAAGTTTGTTTATGGTGACAAACCCGCCGGAAATGATAATATCAACTGGGAATCGGTTCCCAACCGGCAATTGTATGTTTATTCGGGCAAATCCGATACCACTGTTCACTGGAATTTCTGGAATGACCTACCCCCCGATATCGCTACCGGACAGGATACGGTTATTGTAACGTTTACCACGGATTTAACCCGCGCCATCCGCGAAAATGGCTTTTCTCCCGGTGACACCGTTCAGGCCCAATATGGTGACAACGGAACATCTATTCCCGGATCTGTCCGTATGTTCAAGCAGGGATTTATTGGAAACATTTATTCCGGAAAAGATACGGTGTACAATGTCCAGGCCGGAGGAGAATTGCAGTACAATTATTACACCATGTTTACTGGCACAGCCATACGGGAAAATTATTTCGATTTCAACGATACCACCACCACCAGTAGCCGTCCTGAAAAAAGAAAACTGATGATTCCTGATCCTGTTCCTGCTGCAGGGCTTACCGCCCTGGATACGATTGCCAGTCTTACTGATGCCCACCGGCAACCGCAATTCCGTAATAATACTCTTCTGCCCAAGGATGTCACAGTTTACTGGGAAGTTGATCTGCGACCCCCCTATTATCAGGTAAAATTGGAAGGTTCTACGCTGGATGATATTCAGGGAAACATCGACATCGGCCCGGCTCAACTCGATTCTATTTTCACCTGGGGTGTCTGGATGAATGGACCGGCAGTAGGTGGCTGGAGTAATCCCACCGGAAGTGACTGGGGACTGGCACTGCGAGAGAACCTTGATAAGATGTTGTATGATGACGGTAGCAATGGTGATGCGCAGGCTAGTGATTCTGTATACACCCGGACTGTTTTTTATTCAGGTTCTGACAGCAGTGTTACAACCGGCCAGATATTCAAATTCGGAATCTATGGTGGAGACAACGAAGCAGGTACCAGCGGATATGGCAACAACCACCTGGAAAACATCGTACTGGCCAACCCGGGAGATCCCACTCCGGAAAATGTGACCATCCTCTCCCAGTTCGGATCCATAAATCCGGCATTCTACTGGAGATGGAATTATAATCTGGGTGTGGTTGGTATAGATGATTCCGGTCCCGCACAAGTAACCAAAACTCCGCGTCTGGATCACAACTATCCCAATCCTTTCAACCCGGTAACCACCATCAGTTTCGTTCTTCCCAAGTCCATGGATGTGAAACTGGAAATCTTCAATGCTCTTGGCCAGCGGGTTACCACCCTGATTGACGGTAAGCAGCGAGAAGGTCAGCATATAGTCAATTGGAACGGGGTGGATAGAAAAGGTCAACCGGTCAGCAGTGGTATCTATTTCTACCGCCTGTCCACAGAGAATTACGTAAAAACCATGAAGATGATGTTAATGAAATAATACCGGTTATTCATTTTATGTAAACATCAGGTGGTAAATTTATTGGCGGGGACCCAGAATAATATTTTGGGTCTCTGCCATATAAAGAAGATTATGTGTCTAAAGTACCCCGGGTGTTGTCAACCAGTTTTTTCATTCATCATTAATTTTTCCGGGAACAGTTACGGTATAGAGGTCTGCAAATCTCCCCACGGCAATATCCGATATGCCGGAATATGTTGACAACCGCATGGTTAACCAGCTCTTCTTACGAGTCTAACATATATGTAAAAATGCCATTATCTGCAGAACAGAAAAAATACATTAAACGGAAATACAGTAAAATATCAGTTAAGAAACTGGCCAAAGCTCTGCAAACCGATCCTGAAGAAATATCGGAATATATTTCAAAACTTAAAAAGAAACAGAGAACCACTCGCCACAGAATTTATCAGGTAATTTTAATTCTTTTTCCGGTCATTATATTTAGCCTGTTGGAAGCAGGATTAAGAATATTCAATTATGGTGGCAGCCTGGAATTATTTGTTGAAGCGCCGGAACCCTATCAGCAATATCAGATGGCGAATCAACAGGTAAGTCGCCGTTATTTTTACCGGCAGGTTTTGATT
>CAYWTB010000067.1:0-25605 GCA_964461135.1 uncultured Caldithrix sp.
CCAACACCGGCTTGAAACTCGGCTTCGCTCGCTTCAAAGCCTTAACATGTTATAAGTTCATCAAAGACATAATGAAATATATTGCAGACAATTTTTTTAAAGCTATTAAAATAAAAAATTTATAAATATTTCCGTTTTGCAAAACCCGGGCATATAAAATTTGAAGTAAAAAATGGTGTTCGTGACCAAACCGAATACCCTGTTGAATTATCAGGTTTGAGTAAAATCCGAAAATATTGGTGCAATAATTCCAACTTGAAAGGAGAGATATTTAAACATTTGAATATTGCTCAAATTTTAACGGCATACAGGTTTTTTCAAGCATTAAACAGACAAATCAGGATAACTGTGGCAAATTACCTTGACTCAGTCCTAAAGTTTATTTAGATTTAGTCTCAATAAAACAAGCTTATTCGTAAAAATCTAACTCAGGGAATATAATTAAGATGAGCACTCATTCCCCCCTGCAGGATTTTTTGTGATCAGATAGTCTAATTTTGATAATAATATATGTCTTAACACCGCGCTGTGGATGAAATTAACAAAAATATTTTAATCATAGAAGGAGAGTAAATATGAATCGATTTACGGGTTTTATGGGTTTCATGGTAGTATTAATCATTATGAGCAGTTTTCTTCCGGTATTTTCGCAGGAAAATCAAGGGAATGTAGTTGTGGTTACTACCTTGGAAATGGCCTTCCCGGCGAATGGAACGATGGCAGATTTTGATTCTCTCAATCAATTATATACCGATAAAGTTATTAAACCCAATAATTTAATTCTGAATCAGAAAATTCTGCGGCACTGGTGGGGACACAACAACAGGGATATGGTAGTCATGTATGAAGTAAAATCCTGGGATGATATTATAAAGGCAAATGAACAAATGAATGAATTATTTGAAAAAGCCTGGACCACCAAGGAGGCCCGTAAAAAATTTAACGATGCCTACAACAAATACTTTACCGGCAAGCATTCCGATGAAATTTACCAGGAAGTCATGTCAGGCAGGAAATAGTAGTCAGATTAATTTAGAAACTTAAGTTTGAACGGTGCGGCAAAAAGGGTTCTGAGCCTGGATGAAACTGATAATTCCAGGCTCTTTATTTCAGAATTTTCACCAGGCAGAAAATTTTCATCATATTCTAAATCTGCTTAATTCACAAATAGGAGCTAACGCCCAAATTTACTGGATTCTTTAATCCCCGGTCTGAAGACCGGGGCTATTTAATTTCTAAGAATATAACAACTCTGATACATTATATCGTTTTTTGTGAATTAAGCAGGCTAAATCTTTGATCCCGCTATGAGCGGTTACCACGAGTATTCTGTTTTTTAACCAACCAATCAAAGTTAGTTCTCTAAGCCGGAGACGTTCCTCACACCCTTACCATCTAAACAGATATGGTTATCTAACATTCGATCTTCTTTAATGAACACCTCTCAGATTAATAAAAGAGTTGGCGGAATATCCACGTCAAAAAGCTTGTCGGGTAAAAAAGGAGGTTATGTGAACTTAAGCAGGATTATACCTGCACTGATTTCTTTAAAATCATCTCCATCACTGTACTGGTTCGTGCCGCCGAAATTCCGGTGCTGGGACATTTTTCTTTCCCGAGTAAATCCGCCACCACGCTGTGAATGAGCGGTTGCTGTACATGGGTTGGCCGGGGGGTGGAGAATTCCTGTATACCCTTATCATTGATCATTTGCAGGGGGGAGTCATCAAAGGTTGAATAAACAATGGTTCCCCTGCTGCCGATTATTTCCGTTCGATCCAGTTTACTGGCGCCGGCAACGGTAAAACACCAGCTTCCGCTACCCAATACACCATTTTCGAAGCGGTAATGGGCCACCACAGCATCTTCTGCCGGGTACCAGCCCGCATGATTAGCGGTTTGCCCCAGGGCTTCCGCAATGGGCCCAATAAGATAATCCAGCAGATCCAGCTGGTGGGAGGCCAGGTCCATAAAATAACCGGCCCCGGCAATTTCCGGTACTACACGCCAGGGTAATCCGGAGCGATTAAAGTCTTCCGGTCGCGGTGGCCAGTGCAAGTGAACCGAAACGGTGCGAACCTCCCCGATGACACCGTCTTGCAGCAATTGCTGAACCTTCAGGAATTTGGGCATACGGCGTCGGTAGTAGGCCACAAAAAGCGGAACATTGTTGCGTTTACAGATGGAAATCATCTCCTCACATTCCCGGCTGTTACGGGCCATGGGTTTTTCCACATACACGGCTTTGCCCGCCTGCGCGGCCATCACGGTATAAATCGCATGGGAATCCGGAGGAGTAGCAATATAAACCGCATTTATTTCCGGATCATGGATTAATTTGCGGGCCTCGGTATGCCATTTGGGAATCCCATGACGTGTGGCGTAATCTTCCGCCCTGCCCGCTGTACGGCACATAACCGCCAGCAACCTCGAATCAGGCACCCTGCTAAAAGCAGGTCCGCTTTTCACTTCCGTGACATCCCCGCAACCAATCATGCCCCACTGGACTGTTTTCATGGACATATTCCTTTATATTTCTGTGGCCAGCTGTTTGAATCATAACATATTCAAACCAATAGTTAAATTTGACCCGAATATGAGTTAGAATCAAGAAAAAATCTCAACAGAAAAATGAACTGTCCGGGGCCTGGAAGTTCTCAATCGGCAGCTACTTTATCATCAGATTTACAACTCAGAAGGGAAATAACAAACCTGAAACGAATAAAAAGTTAATTGAATTTCTTGTATATTTCCTTCACCGGAAATTAAAAATGAAATATCAATTGATTTTGTGTATCTGGAATGGAATGGTGTTATCCTCAGCTGGAATATATTTCTCCGGTTTGGCTCTGTTCAAGAAAACCTAAACAGTTATCAGTCATAATCCAAACGTCTGTTTACAATATTATTATAAATAGAACCAAAGGTATAACTCAATGTAAAACCTGAAGACATTTCATATGTGGTGGCCAGTTTTCTGCGCTTCAGCAGAATTTCTTCAAGGTTGGCATCACCTTTGGGAAGGTACAATTGATCATGAATCATTTTACCTTCCAGTTCAAAAGAAAAGAACAGTCCCCTGGTTAAACGGAAAGAGAAATCGATTTTCATTTCAAGCCGGTTTTTGGAAAAATCATGGAGATATTGGGATCCTTCCAGCCCGGTCCGGATTAGGCCCCAGGGCTGATTTACATCAATCTGAAAAACCAGCGCTTCAAATGGATGTGTTTCATCTGTCCTGTTATAAATAGTCTCCTCAAAATATTGAAAGTGGCGCAGACCGGCATAATATGCTATCGCAAAAATCCGGTTTTCAGATTCCTTCCAGGGGAAGAAATTATATTCCATGGCCGGGCCAATCTCCAGCCCAAACTTAATGTTTTTATAGGTAGTCATATCCACATTGTCGAATATCCCTGCTGACCAATTGGTGTTTAAACTCTTCACCAGAAATGTATTCCATTCAAGTTCCCGCAAAGTACTTTTAATGTTTCCGTCCTGCTCATCGGAAAAATTTTCCTCCTCATATCCATAGTCGGCATGGGACCGGAAGCGCCATTTATCTGTGACCCGGTCGGCATCAAAATTAGTGAGAATATTGAAGGTGCTTCTGGACTCTTCGGTTTCAAATCCGCCACCCAGGCCAATATTGAACACCCAGAAATTCCAGGGATCGCTGATAGGGAGAATGAATTGAACATCCTGATCGGCATCATAAATAAAATCAATGTTTGTTATGACAGGTGTCCGGGCAACATAGCGCATTAATCCGGCTTCAATTATTTTCTTTAATCCCCGTCTTTTCTGATCATCAGTGTCAGAAAAGACGGAAATAAAAATGAGGGTATCATTTTCACCAGCGAAATCTTTCCGTCCCAGGAACTTCAGGGTAAATTCCTCCCCGCCGCTGGCGGTCTGCTGGTCTGTGATAAGCACATGAACCTGCGCTATCATTGGATCCCTCACGTGATCAACAAATTGAATATTCCTTCGAAAGTAATTGTCATCGCAGTTTTCACAATCTATGTATATACAAAGTTTGGCACTGCCATTGAACTTCAGGCTGTCTCCTGTTTCAGCGGGCTGAGAAAAACAGGGAAGTGAAAAAAATAGAAAAACAAAAGGCCAGATAAGGAAAGTACCAGGTAATTTTAATATCATAAAAAACCCCATTTAATTTCTATTATTTATTCTCATTGTTATTTTCATTATTTTTATGAAATTCATTCCACATTTCTTCGCGGGATTTCGAAGTGATAATACCCCTTTGTCTGGCGACCTCATGTAATAATAAATTTGTGATAGAATCATTTCTATGAATAGGATAATTTTTATTTTTTTTCTCGTCTTCAAGACTGAAACTTGAAGTTCCTAAATCAATTAAATTATCAAAAAATACGCCTATAATTGGGTATGGCGAGTTCTGTCCTATAATAGTACCATAAATATAAGTAGCTGTTATCCATTCTGAGTAATCGCAATTATCTAAATATTACCATTTACCGAATAAGTTAATTCTTCCCTGAATTTTAAGGAAGTTATTCTTTTCTCCGGCCCCGAATTTTCATCAGCGAAGGATTCCTCTGTTAAACCGGGGAGCCCTCCCCTGGATTATATTTCTCCCGGTTCTTTCCGGGTGTCTACCGCTGCACCCGGGCAGACATGCCCCGGGCAAAGGCCTGTACTTCAGACAATTTAGCCATAGTGGTATCCCCAGGAAAGGTGGTTAATAGCGCCCCATGCGCCCAGCCTAGGTGAAGAGCTTCCTGCGGCTCATGGCCCGAAATCAGGCCATATATGAGGCCGGTGGCAAATCCATCTCCCCCACCTATGCGGTCCAGTACATCCAGCCGGGAGGTAGGGCTTACAAATTCTTCCCCATTATACCACATCACTGCTGCCCAGTTGTGCCGGTTACTGGATTGCACGTCACGCAGCGTGGTTGCAACTATTTTTATGTTAGGGAACTTTTCAATAACCCTTTCGATCATGCGGAAAAACATCTCAGGATCCAGTTTGGATTTTGCAGTTACTTCCGGACCGGGAATACCCAGACCGGCCTGCAGATCCTCTTCGTTTCCGATGAGCACATCCACCTGGGAAGCGATCTGTCTCAACCCCGTTTGCGCTTTTTCCAGCCCTCCGATGGGAGCCCACAATTTCGCGCGGTAGTTCAGGTCGAATGAATTTATCGCTCCGGCATTCTTTGCTGCCTGCATGCCTTCAATAATCAGTTGGGAAGTAGTCTCTGAGAGCGAGGCAAAAATCCCGCCGGAGTGAAACCAGCGAACTCCCCGGCTGAAAATTCCCGGCCAGTCAAAATCCCCGGGCTTCAGGAAGGAAGCGGCTTCGTTGGAGCGGTTATAAAAAACCACCGGTGGCCTCACCCCATAGCCCAGATCACTGTACACCGTGGCGATATTGGGACCGCGTACTCCATCATGTTCAAACCATTTATAAAAGGGCTTTACCCCCATTTCACGGACACGGTTCTGCACCAGTTCACCGATACCATATTTTACCATGGCGGTAGCAATACCGGTTTGAAGCTCAAAGCAATCTGCCAGCCCGGCAGCAACATTGTACTCTCCCCCGGACACATGTATAGTAAAGGTGCGGGCCTTACGAAAGGGGATGAATCCCGGATCCAGCCGGTGAACAACAGCACCCAGCGCCAGAAAATCGAGATCACAGGTGTCTTTACGTATTTCCAGTTTTTTCATCTTACCTCCTGCTTTATATTCATTATCAAGGTTGATATCTTTTGCTTTCAAACTAACATGATCTATATTTACCCGCCCATCTTTCCTCTATTTCCGGATTCAGGAATTCCACCGGAACATTAGCTATTAAACCGTATAAGTACCGGAGGCGGTGGTCCCGCCTCTGCCGGTCCAGTTGGTATGGAAGAATTCCCCGCGTGGTTTATCCACCCGTTCATACATGTGGGCACCAAAATAATCCCGCTGGGCCTGTAACAGGTTGGCGGAAAGCCTCGCGCTGCGATATCCGTCATAATAGGCTAGCGCGCTAGAATAGGCCGGCACCGGAATTCCCAATTCCACCGCAGTAGCCACAACCGTTCTCCAGGCTGCCTGGCTTTTTTCAATGGCATTTCTGAAATAATCATCCATTAAAAGATTCTGCAGATCGGCTTTTTTATCAAACGCGTCCTTTATTTTTCCCAGGAACTGGGCCCTGATAATGCAACCTTCCCGCCACATCAGGGCAATTTCCCCGAATTTCAGCTCCCACTCATACTCCCGGGCGGCCTCCCGCATCAGCTGGAAACCCTGGGCATAGGAACATATCTTTGAAGCATAAAGTGCCTGACGAATCATCTCAATAAATTCTTTACGGGCACCCGAAAATGTCTTTGCGGGTCCCGGCAGGAGTCGGGAAGCTGCCACCCGTTCCTCCTTAATAGCACTCATGGCACGGGCCAGGACGGCCTCCACCACGGTGGGGGCGGGAACTCCCAGGTTTAAAGCTTCCTGGCTGGTCCAGCGACCGGTGCCTTTCTGGCCAGCCGTATCCAGGATCACGTCCAGCATGGCTTTACCGCTTTCCTCATCTTTTTTCCCCATTATATCTGCCGTAATTTCTATCAGATAACTATCCAGTTCTCCCGTATTCCATTCCCGGAAAACCGGTTCCATTTCCGGCGGGGTGAGACCCAGTGCCTCTTTCATAATGGCATACGACTCGGCAATCATCTGCATATCCCCATACTCGATACCGTTGTGCACCATTTTCACAAAATGCCCGGCACCGTCGCGACCGACCCATTCGCAGCAGGGTGAGCCATCCTTCACCTTTGCGGCAATACTCTGGAAAATGTCTTTCACATGGGGCCAGGCTTGCGATGATCCGCCAGGCATAATGGAGGGTCCGCGGAGTGCACCCTCCTCTCCCCCGGAGACACCCGTCCCGATATAAAGCAATCCTTTTTCTTCCACCTGCCGGGTTCTGCGGCGGGTATCGGGGAAATGGCTGTTGCCTCCATCAATCAATATATCGCCCTTTTCGCACAACGGAATCAGCTGCTCAATCAATTCATCCACCGGTTTTCCGGCTTTCACCATCATCATGATCTTGCGCGGTCTTTTTAAGCTTTGCACCAGTTCATCCAGGCTGTAACACCCTTTAATATTTTTCCCCCTGGCACGTCCTTTGACAAAATTATCCACCTTGCTGGTGGTCCGGTTATAAATCGCCACCGAAAAGCCATGATTTTCCATGTTTAGAATAAGATTCTCGCCCATCACCGCCAGTCCGATTAAAGCGATGTTATATTTTTCCATCTGTCATCTCCTCTATATTTATCTTTTTTGTTTTATCGGTTTCAACATTACGCCGGGGAAAAATTAAAAATTTCTGACACCATAATCTTTGAATTCAATTTTCTAAATCAGTAAATATTTTCCCTTCATCTTTCATCTTTACAATAGGTTGCCTTTTTCTACACCGGCGATGATGAATTACCGGAACGGCCTGTTTATTCTTTGTGTGCAGGCCCACAATCCCAGTGCCGGCTTAGAGATATAATATATTTGTTCACCGTCAGGCATTATATTCAGTCCCTCTTTCATTCTTTCAGGTGGATATTTTTTCACCATTTTCCGGATATCACCAAAATTGAAATGCACCCCTTCTATCTCTTCCCTGCTCAGGTGCCCCGGACAATACATGATTTGAAAGCGTTTTTCCGATGACCCGTGAATCAGGTGTGCCGCTGCCCCCAGGTTCTGCTGTAAATCAGGATTTTGGCTTACCAGCTCCAGTATTTCCGGTGTTGTCCGGTAACCGTATTTGCGGATCAGGCGGTCAATTTCTTCATCTTCCCCGAACATGCGAACTCCTGGCGCCAGTACAACCAATTCACCTTCATCGGCAATAGCCATGCGGGTGCGGTATATGCTTTTATTACCCAGCCAGGTGCTCTTAAACTCCAGCGGATCGAGATAGACCACTATTTTCTGCAGGGGTTCTTCTAGAATTTCAAAATTGACCTGGGCGGATAAAGCAGCCGCCCTCCTGAAACATTCCTCATCGTCTCCAAGATACAGGCCACGAATAACCAGACGTCCGTCGGTATCGGAACCTATGACCGTTAATATATAGATAATGGGAAGATCCCGGGCAAATTTATCCGAAGCATAGTTGAGTACCTGGCGCACAGGATTATCAGCCTGCCCCATAATTCGTTCCATACCATAAACGGCCCCCAGATAATGGCTTTTATGGATGGATTCCTGTCCGCCGGTTCCCACAAAAATATTCTTATTATAATTGGCCATTCCGATGACTTCGTGGGGAACCACCTGGCCCACCGATAAAATCAGGTCAAAATGCCCTTCCGTAAGGAGTTTGTTGACCTGCACCGGCCAGGAATAGCTGACGTGTCCCTCCGAGACCTTTCGAACAAAACTCTCCGGAACCTCGCCCAGGGTGACGGTATCCTGCCGCCAGCGGTGTACACGGAACAGATGCGACGGAATCCCCTTAAACATGTGGGAAATTTCCGATTCACTCATAGGGCTGTGGGTTCCCAAGGCCGGCAGAACATCAGTCAGCTTTTCACCATAGTATTCATATAGATAGCGGGTAATCAGACCCGCCCGGGAATTCAGCCGGGTGTAATCCGGCGGTACGGCCAGCACTTTTTTCCGCACTCCCAATTTCCGCAGCGTCGCGAAGAGATCTTCTTTTACGCGGGCGGGAGTAAGGATTTCGGTGGTGGAGCCTTTCTGGTAATACAGCAATTCAGAGTTCTCCCCTTTTTTGAGTATTCAACCTGCAGCTTTCGGCTTTCAGCTCCTCTTTTCCCTTTTTCACTTCTTACACTCCCGAGTATATTCCAAATCCGCCATCAACCGGTAAAACCACGCCGGTTACAAACTTTGACATGCCGGAAACCAGATAGATGACCCCACCCAGAATTACATCCAGATCTCCGAAACGGCCCATGGGGGTGTGGTTAATTATCTTTTTGGCCCGTGGTGTATACTCATTTGTGTCTTTGTTAATCAGCAGGTATTCATTCTGGGAGGTCAGGACAAAACCGGGCGCGATGGCATTTACTCTCACATTCACCTGTGCAAGGTGAACAGCCAGCCATTGGGTGAAATTATTGATAGAGGCCTTGGC
Organism: uncultured Caldithrix sp.; assembly: GCA_964461135.1. Taxonomy (GTDB): domain Bacteria; phylum Calditrichota; class Calditrichia; order RBG-13-44-9; family RBG-13-44-9; genus RQOF01. The sequence continues at coordinate 9,151 of CAYWTB010000067.1, forward strand.
GGCGGAATAGGCGGGAACCTTGGTCAATGGCCGGAAGGCACTCATGGAGGAGATGTTCAGGATTACACCACCCCGCCCGATCATATCCCCGGCAAATACCAGGGTTGGCAAAACAGTTCCCATAATGTTCAAATCCAATACCGACCGGAATCCCTCTATTTTCATTCCGAAAAATGAATTTTCCAGCTGCCCGATATTTTCCGTGGTTAAAAATTCCGCCTCAGTGGTTCCCTCCGGGGCATTGCCGCCGGCACAATTAATCAGAATATCGATTTTACCCAGATGCCGGTTAATATGCGCCTTGCCTTCCACCAACATATCTTTATCCAACACATTGGCGACGATACAGGTCACCTGTTTTCCCACTTTATTGGATAGTTCTTCGGCGCAGGCATCACAGCGCTCCTGCTTATAATCCACAATGGCAACCTTCATCCCCAGGCGAGCCATCTCGACGGCTATGGCAGTTCCGATTAAACCGCCTCCACCGGTGATAACGCATACTTTTCCTTTTAAATCCTCCAGGTATTTCTCAATAACTTTCATTACTCGTTATTCTCCTGCTGTTGTTTAATTATCGTGTCTGGCATTCTGAAAGGGTTCAAGATGATTTTTAAAATGCCTGATCAGGTATTGGTCATAGGTATCTTCATACTCTTTCAAGCAGTTGATTAATCTATCCCGAAACATATAACTGCCATCGGGATTTTTCTCGGTCAGAACCCGGCCGAAGGTTACATGGAGGACCTGGCGGGCATCATCGCTATGGAAAAGTTCCATCAGTTGGGAAGTGCTGTAACTATTCGCAGGCTGAACACGACTCAGATGTGCGGAAACATGATAAGACTTTTTTTCGGTCTTATAAAGAATCCGCGAAAAATCGAGTATTTCCCGGAAAAAATCCGGTTCATGGGTTGCCAGCACTTTCAGGGCTTCCAGATAACTTGTTCCGGCCGTTTTAATATGAACAGGGGCATCCCTGAACGACCCTATTATCCGGTAAACGGTAAACTTATCACTGCCGGAGTGCAGGCTGATTTTATAAGTTCCGAAATATCGGGTGATGGCCAGGTGTTTCTGATACTCTCTTCTAAATACATTAATATCACCCCGGTAATCGATCCCTTTCTCAAACCGGCCGATAAATCGTGGAGCCAGACTGATAAATTCCACTCCCATCCTGTTCAATTCCGAGGCAATAAAAAAATGTTCAAAGGGTGTGGTTATGGATTCGGTTTCATCCACCGAGACTTCAATTTCCCTTGGGTGTTCAGGAAAGGCGTTCTTGAGATGGTCAAACATCAGCTTTATATGAGCCAGGGCCTGTCCGTATTTTGCCAGCGCCCGGCCCAGATCGGTTTCAGAAGGTTCCAGCACCAATTCTGGGGTAATACTGAATTTTCGGTTAAGGTACCGTTTCTTCACATCCTCCAGGGTATCGGAAAGCACCGGCCAGGGGAGTTTTTCTATGACCCGCATCAGTTCATCTTTATTATAATCGTCTGCCAGATTATCCACATGATCTCCCGGATCGATGGTAAACATGGTAAATCCGGCTGCAACCATACGGTCAATATCCGGCGGATTTTTCAGGTGATCCGCATCCGCTCCAAATCCGTCATGATAGCCCTCTTGCAGAACCGCCCATACTGCGCCATCCATCACTTCTTCCGGAGTTCGCTGTGTACGGGTCAATTCACGGATCGATTGCTGAGCCAGCACCGGAACAAATGTACTGCCTTCCAGCGCTCTCAAATGTCCCGGATTGGCCAGCCCCAGTCGATCCCCAAAGCCAAACGAATTGTGCAGACCGATCAGACGCGGACGGGTAAAGGGAAAAAGTTCCTGCATGATGAGGGCATTCTCATGCATCAGGGGACAACTTTTAATATAATAGCTTTCATCCGAATTGAATATATTTCCTATTAACCTGTCCATGAGCTGGCTCTGCCGGTCTGAAGTGACCGCTAACAAGAATTTTTCGGAATTTTCCCGGCCGATAATAAACAGTACCTCTTGCTTTTCAACACCCGAGGCAGTGTAGATTTCTATCTCATGATCTTTGCTAATCTCAAGAGATAAGGTCCGTTGCTGCGGTAAAGAATTATTTTTAAAGCGGGTTATAAATTCAGTGATAGTCATCTGGTTTCCTCTTTTCGGGTTTTCGTCAGGAGAATTCACGTTAATAACCAAATATTCCGGGAAGCCACAAACTGATATCCGGCAGGTATGTGACCAGCAGCAGCGCGATGACCATGGCCACATACAGCGGCAGAAGTGGCTTTATAAGATCGGTGATTGATGTCTTGGAAATGCCACATCCCACAAACAGCACACTTCCCACCGGCGGAGTACATAAGCCGATACACAGATTCAGAACAATCATTATTCCGAAATGAATGGGATTCATACCCAGGTTGGTGACCACCGGCAGGAAAATGGGCGTAAAAATCAGGATCGCCGGGGTCATATCCATAAAAGTCCCCACCGCCAGCAGGATGATATTAATAATGAGTAAAATAATAATTTTACTGTTGGTTAAACTGACCAGAGTGGCACTGATGTTCTGGGGAATATTCTCATAGGAGAGAATCCAGGACATGGCGGTGGATGCACCGATCAACAGCATCACAATGGCAGTGGTTTCAACTGTTTTCAACAAGATACCCGGGACTTCTCTCCATTTAACTTCCCGGTAGATAATGACGGATAGCAGGAAGGAGTAAAGAACCGCCACTGCACTCGCTTCAGTTGCCGTAAAAATACCGGCAATAATACCGCCGATTACGATGATAATGAGAAGTAAACTGGGAACTGCATCCAGAGTTTTTTTGAGAGCATCGAGAAGACCATATTTTTCCCCCACCGGATATTTTTTTATGACAGCAATGATAGCTGACACAATCATTAAACCCAGACCAACAAGAAATCCGGGCAGGTAACCGGCAATAAACAGAGCCGCAATGGACACGCCTCCACTGGCTAAAGAATAAACGATCAGAACATTGCTGGGTGGAATGAGCAAACCAGTTGTGGAGGCTGTGACAGTAATGGCCGCATTAAAATTTTTATCATAACCTTCTTTATTCATTACCGGAATCATAAAACCGCCGATGGCAGATGTTGCAGCTACCGCAGAACCGGAGATGGCGCCGAAAAACATGCAGGCCAGTATATTGACATAAGCCAGTCCACCCGGAAAAACACCCACAAACACTTTTGCCAGGTCAATCAGGCGCCGGGCAATCCCCCCTCTCCCCATCAACAATCCGGACAGTATGAAAAACGGAATAGCCAGTAGTACAAAACTGTTAATTCCTGTAGCCATTTGCTGAGCTACCGTGGTAATAGCCGGCCCGGGAGCGATGGTGAACAGCATGGTAAGTATGGTTGATACCCCGATGCTGATGGCAATAGGTACATTCAATGAAAGCAGCAGGACAAACGAGATAACCAGTACAAATACCGAAAGCTCCATAATTGTATCCTTCAATTAATCGACAGGAATAATGTCCGCATTTCCTTTTTCGATTTTACCTTTTTTCAGAGTCTGAATAATAAAATATAACGCATAGTAAATCATCAGTAATCCCGTCAATGGTAAAACCAGGTAAACATAACCCATGGGAATTTCCAGAGATGGAGAAATCTGATTCAGTGTAAAGGTTATATTTACCAGTTTCAGGCCGCCCAGAAGCATAATAAATAGTGCAAAAAGGAGCACGATGAGATTAATCAGAATATCCACAATCTGTCTCTTAACACCCCGTAACCGTGAGGCCAGAATATCGATACCCAGATGTGCATGAGTATAGTAGGCATAACTGGCTCCCAGTAAACCGATCCAGATCAGTAAAAAACCAGCTAATTCTTCCGTAAAAGAGCTGGGATGCTGCAAAATGAAGCGCGTAAAGATCTGCCAGGTTACATCAAGAACAATTATTGCCATCAGTAAAATCAGAAAGACCGATAGCACTTTTGTGATAACACCGGTAAATTTTTCCAAGCCAATTTCTCCCTGCAAACGTATTTCAATTTATTTAAATTCTCTGATTAGGTTTATCAGATCATAGATTTCGGTTCCCTGGTACTCATTATACATGGACAGCACCGCCTCGCGGAACGGCTGTTTATCCGGATGAATTATGATAACTCCTGCTTTCTGAACCTGGGAGAGTGCGTCGTCCGAGGCCTCCTGCCACATTTTTTTCTGAAATTCCACAGATTCATCAATGGATTCCTGCAACCATACCTGTTCCTGCCCGGTCAGACTCTTCCACACCACTGTACTCATCAGCAGAATATCCGGTACAGAGGTATGTTCATCCAGGCTGTAATACTTGCATACTTCATAATGACGGGAGAGGTAGAAACTGGGAGGATTGTTCTCGGCTCCATCCACTACTCCCTGCTGCAGAGCAGTATATAACTCGCCCCACGGAATGGGAGTGGCAGATCCGCCCAAAGCCTGCATCATCTGGACCGAAGTCACGCTTTTCATCACCCTTATTTTTAATCCTTTCAAATCAGTTGGGCTGTTAATGGGTTTATTTTTGGTATAAAAACTGCGACTTCCCGCATCATAATAACACATTCCCCGCAGGAAATATTTTTCGCCGGACAGTAGAAGTCTTCTGCCGATATCACTATTCAATACCCTCCAGCGATGGTTATCATCCCTGAATACATAAGGCATTCCAAAGATTTTCATTTCCGGTACGAATGCTTCCAGGGGGGCAGTGGATACTTTGGTCATGGCCAGGCTTCCTATCTGAAGCAGTTCGATGAGGTCGCGTTCAGCACCCAGCTGGCCGCCGGGATAAATATCCACCCGCATTTTACCTCCGGATTTCTCGGCAAGCCGCTCGGCCATAAATACCATTGCCTTGTGCACCGGATGGTTTATATCCAGCACATGTGCCAGCTTCATTATCCGTACTGACTTGTCATGATGGCAGTTCATTATGAAAAGACTAATTGCCAGGATAAAAAAGAAGGGAAGTTTTAACATTTTTATAAAAGACATTTTTTATTCCAGTCACATTTCTGGTGATTATCAGGTTATGCATTAAAACAAAAATCTAAAACCGGCTAGCAGGACTCCAAGACCAGATTCCAGGATTCAGGCTCCCATGTCAGGAAACCGTAAAAAAATCCAAAATACAAATTACAAAATCTTTGCTCATTGTTTCTTTTTTTCTGGAGACTGCCAACCGGTTTACTGTTTTCTGCCTTCCACTGATCTTATTTCTTCCACATAGTGGCCACTTCAAGGTGATCTTGCATTATTCTCCTGCCGCTTTTCTCTTTTATCTAGAGTTTATAGGTTTTTTTTACCAATCCATAGGCCAGTTCCCGCGCCATTCGCCGGGCATCACCCATATCTAAAATGTGGCGAACAACCAGCCGCGCCAGAAAATTAGCATCCATTCGCCGGCTGAGATCATGGCGGGCCGGAATGGAAGGAAATGCACGAGTGTCATCGGTGAAGCCGACGGTATTATAAATACTGGCAGTTTCTGTGATGCGCTCGCGGAAACGGAGCATGCCTTCAATACTGTCATGAAACCACCAGGGAGCTCCCAGTTTCATGGCCGGATAATGTCCTGCAAGCGGGGCCAGTTCCCGCGAATAGGTCGATTCGTCAAGCGTAAAAACCACCAGGGTAAAGCGCTGATCATTCCCGAATTTATTTAACAATTCCCTGAGATTCCGGGTGTATTCGGTCTGCACCGGAATATCACCGCCCTTATCCAGACCGAACTTCCGGAAAATCTGCTGATTATGATTGCGAAAAGCACCGGGATGTATCTGCATCACCAGACCATCTTCCACACTCATACGGGCCATTTCCATCAACATGTGGGCGGTAAAGAGATACGCATCGTTTTCATCAGCTTGTCCCTTTAAGGCCCGCTGGAACAGGGCTTCGGCTTCCTGGGGGGTTAACTGGTGAGTATAAGGACTCAAAATGCCCTGGTCAGTGGAAACCGCTCCCATGGACTTAAAAAATTCGCGGCGGTTCTGCAGGGCTTTAATGAAGGAAGCAAATGAATGGATCTCAATACCGGCCGCTCCTGCCAAATTCTCCACCGCTTTTGCCCATTCCGGTTTACTGATATCAATTGCCACATCCGGACGAAAGCAGGGAATCACCCTTCCGCTCCAGCCGGATTCGTGAATTTGATGGTGATCTTGTAACGAATCCGCCGGGGCATCCGTGGTCGTCAAAACCTCAATTTTAAAGCGCTCAAACAAGGCCCTGGGCCGGAATTCCGGTGACTGCAGTATTTCCAGTAATTCATCATAGATTTTAGGTGCATTTTCACTGTTCAATCTTTCCCGAATGCCGAATACCTCCGAAAATTCATGGGCCAGCCAGACACCGGTGGGTGTGCCTGCATAGAGATAATAATGATCTGCAAAAATCTGCCAGATTTTACGGCGATCGGTTTCAACCGCAGTCCCATCCCGTGCAGGAATTCCAAGAGATTCCAGCTGAATACCCTGTGAGTAAAGCAGCCGGTAAATATAATGGTCCGGAATGATAATAAGTTCAGCCGGATCTGTAAACGGTTCATTGCTGGCCAGCAGCCGGGGATCAACATGTCCGTGCGGACTCACGAGGGGCAGTTCTTTTACTCCCTGGTACAATTCGTAGGCGATGGAACGGACATTTTCGTCGGGATCAAAATAACGATAGGGATTGAGCATAGCGCGACCTCAAATTAGTCAGTTTAATTTCTTGCAGGTATCACCCATATAGAGTTTTATAGGCAATATCAGATGAGTATCCTGGTGATCCGCAGGGTGCAGAATTTTGTGTAACAGAAGCTCAGTAGCTTTTTCTCCCATAGTCTGAGCTGGCTGGTCCACGCTGGTAATGGATGGTACCATATATTTGTTATAATCACTTCCCCCGAAACAGATCAGATCCAGCTCCTCGGGAATTTTAATTCCCGCCTGTCGGGCTGCAGAAAGAACCCCCAGTGCCACCGGATAAGTTACTGTAAAAATAAGTTGCGGGAGATTATCGGATTTAAAAAATTTACTGAATCCGTCTGAGCCGTCATTTTCGGCAAAACCACCTTCGATTATCCAGTTGTGGTTGATGGGAAGCCCATGGGCCTTAAGCGCATTTTCATATCCCTGCCGGCGATTCCTCCCGATATTGGTATGGGAATAACCGGCCAGATGGGCAATGCGGGAATATCCACATTTTACCGCATGGGATATCAATTGATACGCGCCGGCTTCGTCATCGGTGGTAACCGTACTGAAGGAAAGGCCTTCGATAACGCGGTCGAAGAAGACCAACGGGATTTTCATTTTTTCAATGGTTTTAAAAATTGATATATCTTTAGTCATCTTGGATACCGACACCAGCAATCCATCCACTCTCATGGACAGTAGGGTTTGAAGATGAAGAATTTCCCGCCGGTCATTTTCCTGGGAAACCATCAGGATCACTTCATAATTATTTAGCAGGGCAGTTTCATAGATGGATTCAATGGCAGTGGCAAAGAACTGGTGAGCAATTTTAGGTACCACCAGACCAATGGTGCCTGATTTCCGGGATGACAGGTTGCGGGCGAAAAAATTAGGGGTATATCCCATTTTTTCTGCCATTGTTTTAACCCGTTCCTTGGTGGCGATACTGATATCGGGATGATCGCGCAGAGCTTTGGAGACGGTAACTTTGGTAACATGCAGTTTGCGGGCGATATCTTGCAGGGTAGTCTGACTGGACTTGGCCATGTTTTTACCTGGCTTTACCGATCACTTTACCGGTTAAGTGAACATATACATAAAATCTCTTTCTGTCAATATCTTTTTTGAAAAAAATATCACAGAAGATAAATGCCCATTTTCAGATCTGCAACTGGGCCCGAAAGATTACCAAAAAGTAACCACTTTGCGGAGGATGAAAAATAAAAGATGAAAGCTGAAGGATTACCACGAAGCGATCCCTACGTGGAAAATAATAAGATCACTGGAAGGTAGAATACGGATGCCTGGCGTCCCGGGCCTGTCTCCTCAATTAGAGTAATCCTGATGTTCCGGCAGAAGCAAGAATCTCTGCCCTGTGCCCATATAAAAAGCCGCCGCAGCTCGTCCCTGATCTACGGCGGGTATAAAAGGCAGGAATGACCCACAGAATCAGACTGCCTTTTTCTCTTCAGCATAACGCTGTTCATCCAGATTAAAAAGATCCTCAATCAGATGATCCAGTTGCGAGATCTCCTCACTCTTATGAACAGCCTCTTCTTTATCCCGGGTGGCTTCAGTTTTTTTCTTTTTGAACACAGAAAATAGATCCATTTTCACCTCCTTGTAATAAAACTTCCCTGATTTCTAATATCATTAATCGACCCTTTTCAAAGTTACTTAAGTGACGCAGATCAAAATTCGGATAAAAGGATAATAATAAAAAAGTGCAGCTGAGTGGTTTAATAAATAGTATTTTTTGACCTGTGAAATGCCATTGATAGCCATAAAGAAAATTTTGATAGAAATATTAGCAGGCTTTGATTTCCAGACACTGAGACACTAAGAAAAAGATCAAAAACTGATTTAAACATAGCAACTATTACTTTGGCCCCGGAACTGAGCAGACTGTCATTGTCCCGGAGGAGACCTCCACGTGACGAGATATGGAGATCGCGGCTTGCCCGGCAACTGCCGGGCCATTAGTGAAGTCGGGTTAATGTGATTAACATTTTACTCAATTGCCTGGCAAGTGACCAAATGTGAATCATTTTTCAGGATATACCTTATTTTCACCTTTACCCGAATGCGTGGTGAAATATATGTTTCATGTGACAGCTTACAGATCAAAGACATTTTCTGTAAAATTTAATAAACTCTTAATATTCGATGTCACCGAATCTCTGATTGCCTGTTCTTTTGCCTTGATGCAAAAGAACCAAAAAATCAAGACTGTCAGGAAAAATCTGGAAATTCAACGGTGCACCTCTCTAAAATTCTTAAACTCCCCCGCACTCAATACTAGAATAGCTATTAAAATTTTTTGAATATATTGAGTGCGGGGTCAAACAGAAAGAATTTTTACGTTCGGTGCACCGGAATTTCTGGCGATTTTTCCTGAAGGTCTATTTTAAGTGCGGCATATTTTTTAAGCGGGCAGTAATGGCCGTAGGCAGGCAATATCCGTGTTCCTGGGTTGATCCCAGGGAAGGACAATACTGCTAGAATCCTAAGGAGATTGCTTCGCTCCGCTCGCCACGGACTGGTCCCTCCCGGGATAATGACAGACAGCTTAGTATAAAACCTAAGGCAATAATTATTAAAAATAATCCAGTATTTTATCCGCCGGCCCGGCTGACCGGAAATTAATCTGTCAGGAAGGGGCAATAACATCGAAATTACGGAGCAGAATTTTTCCAAAAAAAAGGACCTACAGATACTTTCTGCAGGTCCGGATTAAACTATGAGAAACAATATGGCAGGAGTTCACATTACTGCAATTTATCTATTTCTTTTTCCATGAGGGAGACAAGATCATTAAATTGCTGTACCACGGCCAGGAACGTTTCCGGCTGGGTAAGATCCACCCCCGCCTGTTTCAGCTGATTCATGGGATAATCATCCCCTCCGGATTTCAGTAATTGCAGGTATCGGTCCCGTGCTTCCCGTTGCTCTTTCATGGATCCGCTGGTGATATTTTTATATATCTGGGCGGAAGAGGCATAACAGGTAGCATACTGGTATACATAAAAGGGCGTCCGGTACATATGAGGAATACGCGTCCACACATAATTGTATAATTGATCGATCACTGCCGCCTGACCGTAATAGGTTGAATCCAGCCGGGCATTTATTTCTGTCAGTCTATCCGTGGTTACCGGTTTCCCTTCCTCCACCAGCCGGTGAACCTGCCATTCATAATCCGCCAGCATGGTCTGAAAATAAAAGGTATTGGTTATATTGGAAATGGCCTGCTGTATAAGGGCAATCCGTTCTTTTGGATTGGTGGATTGCTCCAGCATGTAGTCCAGCAAAAGTTGTTCATTCAGTGTTGAGGCCACTTCCGCCACAAAGATAGTATAATCGTGGGTGGCAAAGGGCTGATTCTCGTCAGCCAGCTGAGTATGGATGGTATGTCCCAGCTCGTGCGCCAGGGTAAAAACCGCATCCAGGGTTTTATTGTAATTCATAAGCATGTAGGGGTGAACTCCATAAACATCGGTGGAATATGCCCCTGACCTTTTTCCGGGACTTTCGTAAACATCAATCCAACCCCCCGCCAGTGCCTTTTCCAATCTCTTCTGGTATTCTTTTCCCAGCGGTTTTACAGAGGCCAGTACCCATTTCTTTGCTTCTTCATATGAATAGGTTTTATCAAAATCAACAATGGGAATGGAACCGTCATAGAGGTGATATTCCTGCAGACCCAGAATTCGTTTGCGCAGCTCCAGGTACTTCTGCATGGGGCTGGTATTCTGTTTCACGATGGTTACAAGGTTTTCATATACGGACACCGGGACATTGTCTCCTTCCAGTGCCGCTTCCAGTGAGGAATTATATTTCCTGGCCTGTGCCTGGGCCCAGTCACGCTGGCAAACACCATTATAAATAGAGGCATAGGTGTGTTTATTCTTTTCAAATATTCCATAATAGGCCTCAAATGCCTTCCTGCGGTTTTCCTGGTTCCGGTCGGTGGAAAGGGTATAATAATAATTACCATGCGTCATCTGGACTTTCTGTGTATCCGAAAGCACCACCTCCGGGAAGGAAATGTCAGAGGTGCTCAGTTCCGCATATATGGAGGGAGGGCTCTGCTCAAGCTGTAAAAAATATGAAAGGAGTTTTTCTTTATCTTCGTCCAGAACATGGGCTTGCAGACGGTAAAGATTTTCAATGCCAAAACGATATAGTGACAGCTTCTTATTCTCGGTCAGCCACTTATTCATCGTTTCCCAGGGAATCTGCAGCATTTCCGGATCGATCCAGGCCGTGGCGGTCTGAAATTTGGAAAACAGAATCTGTACCTGCTTGGTTTTGCCCGATACATCCTGGTTCCGTGTATCCAGATCCCACTGCAGGCGGGGATACTGATAGACCCGGTAGATAAGCACATTGATATCCTCATTTAATTTCATCACCCGGTAAAGCTGCTCCGGGCCCTGGGCCAGCGTTCCTTTATGGACGCTCATGGAATCCATCAGCACTTTCAGATTCTCCAATCCCGCCTCCCAGGCCTCCCAGCCGGGATAGATTACGGTGAGATTCCATTTATACTGAGGATCAATTTGCTCCCGGGTTAAAATATCACCTGCAGAGGACGGTTTGTAGAAAAGAATCAGTATAAGCAGCAAAATAAACCGACTCAGAAATTTCATGGATACGATCTCCTTTGTATGGTTTGATTAAATAAATTATCCATATCTATAGGGAAAAAATCTAAAAAAGTTACATTTTATTTTACAATGCCAGCCTGGTGAATGAAATATTCATCCGCAAAATACTCTCTCTATTGTCATTGCGCAGAAAATGATCTGATTCAATAATTTTCAATTATGCCTGTTCATACTATTCCGAGTCAAATACACATAAAATTCTGATAAAATTGTATGATCCGGAATGTAATAATTGGGGGCATGTAAAAACCAAAATAGTGTAGGCATACCGGTTGAATCAATCGAAAAAAACAGTACCTTCAGGAATATCAGTGCGCCAGTAGGGAGTCGAACCCCAAACCTTCGGTTCCGTAGTTTTATTTGGGCATTTTCTGTAACCATTGAAATCACTATATTTTTTTAATAATCAATAATTTACAAAAAGACAGAATAAGACAAAAAAAGACATGTTTCTCGAAATTGAACGCAATATTTACGCAAGATTGTAACATCAGAACGCCACTATATTTTTATCTTTATGCAAGGATTCCCGGGAAAAATCTCCGTATGCTTCCTCGGTGATTACAATACTGCTGTGACCCAGAATTTTACTCAGCCGTTCAATACTTCCACCATTCATTAAATACCAACTGGCATAAGTTGCTCTGAGATCATGAAACCTTTTTCTGAATTTTGGCTGTGCGTTTTTTTCCCGTTGTTTATTAAGAGCATTCCTGAATCTCCCCCATGCCAAACTGATGGCATTGTACGGATTCGGAGTTTCCCAGAATAGCTTCCCGGTGATATGAATCTGTTTTTGCCTGTTCTTTATTATATCCACCGCCTGCCGGTTGAGCGGAACAAAGCGTTCTTTCCTGCCCTTACCATATATTTTCAACTGTTCATTGGGAAGATCCACGTTTTCCCAGGTTAAATCACTTACTTCCCGTCTTCTTAAACCCGTATTCACAGTTAGAAAAATCATATCATAAAGCCAGGGAGTTTTATCACTGAAATAATCCCGCATCCGTTCAATCTCTTCTTCTGTCAAAAACTGCGGTTTGGTTTTCAGCTTTTTAGGAACTTTGCCGATAAACGGATTAATAAGTATGTACCCCCATTCCTTTGCTTTATTAAATACCAATCTGAAGGTTGCCAATCGCTGTCTCCGGGTAGCATGGCTGTAATCTCTGTTCAGATATATTTCAACATCTTCCACCACCCCGGGATTTACTTTTTCCAATTCAACATCTCCGATAATCTTGATCAATTCATCAAAATTGTAAAGATAGGTCTGGATGGTCCTCTGGGTATAATCACCGCTGTGGGCATCCAGATGCCGGGCCAGTTTTTCCCTTAACTGTGAAAGTGTCATTACATCATCTGCTTTGCCAAAAAAACGAGCCGGATTAAATTCGCCATTACTGATCTGATAATCTAATTTCTGCTGCATCTTCCTGGCATATTCACGGTTGGACACTCCCAGGCTGCGATGATAGCGTTTATCATTCCAGTTAAATTCAATTGAATAATTTTTACCCACTTTTCTGATGTGGCTCATCTTTCCCTCCAATATTTAAAGATATAGGTAATTGGCTCAGCCCTTTCAGGTGGCCGGTCCGGTTCAAATCGCTCCAGCATCCCAAGAACGAAAAGTTTTTGTTCTTCAGATAAATGCCGGAGGTATTTTAATATCTCGCCTTCGTCCCAGTTTAGATCATTCAGATTCATGCGCCCCTCTCTTTGTTTTGATTAACCCACCGGGGCATCCCGGAAGGACACCCCAGTTGATCAATCTCCTTGCCCCGCCGAGCACCGCCTTGCCAAGTGATCTGATCACCAAAATGTAGGATGAGTTTTTGCATGAAAAAGATATTTAGTATTGAATAATTTTTATTTGTTTTGAATATATTCCCATTGCCAACCATTCGTCTCATCCATGCTTACCTCATGAATAAGTTTCTCTTTCCATACAGCTCTATCGTATTTCTTAATCGTATATTTTTTTATTCTATAAACCGAAACATTCTTAAACTTGAAGTCAAATCTATAATCAACAATTTCATGATTAATTTGAATTGCCATACCTATGCCCATATTATTATTGTTTAAAATATAATCTTTCACATCTTCTAATTTTTGGGGAAGTTCTGATTGTAAAATGTTTCCTATATCAGACCAATACCTCCCGTAAGTAAAAAATTCTGAATATTTCCAATCAGCTGATGTCATAGAAATATTATAATTACCCATTGTCATATTGGCACTTATTATTGATTTATCAATATTTTGAAATTTATCTACATTCAGAGCTGAAGTTGTGAATCTATTAAAATTTGCTCCTGGTGGAAGAATTGACTCATATTTCGTTTTGAGTAATGTTTCTCGTTCTTCCTGAAAGATATCCATATTAAGAAGCTTCGAAGAATTATTATTCGGCTCAATATAGTAGCTTCTATCCCATATAATAACAGCGGGAGAAGAAGTAAGATTTTTAATATTGAAGTAAACTCCATTAGGAACGGGCAAAAATTCAAAAAGAAACTTGTCATCTTGAAATGTTAATGATTTGGGCTGTGAGCCCTTTAAATATGTATCATATACCACAAAATATTTTGATCTTGTCGCACAAGAAGTTAACATTAAAGTCACAAAAAGAATTAGTAAATGTTTAAGCATAATAAATCCTCCTTTTTATATGTAGAAAATTGGATATTATAAAGCGGTTACCGGGGGTTCAGGCTGCACAGGGTAATGCTTGCCTGTCTGTAATAACAGAATACGATAACCGCTTAAAAATTTTTTCACCCTGTGCAATTCAATCCCCTAGTTTATTAATTATTTATCATCAAAATCTTTTAAATACCGATCGACTTCGCTCTTCATGGCAATCCATCGTTTTCCAACTTTCTTGGCCCTGATCTTACCCTCCTTGAGTAATCGTAAAACGGTATTTCTTCTAACATGGATATATTCCATAATCATTTCAACAGTCATTGGATAATCATTTGTACCAGCATTCATATTCACCTCTATTATAAGTTTATTTGAGTTTAAATTTAATCTATTAATGTTTAATTGTCAACGAATTTTATCACAATATCTAACAAAATCTCAGGAAAATTAAAAATTTTTTCTGGCCCAAACTATTGACAATTAATTAAAAATTATTAAATTGTAATGTTACTTTCTAAACTAAATAATTTCAGGATTACTTGGTAAATTTAAATTCATAATAAAATGGGATTTTTCATTGATTTTCATTTTTAATTAAAAAAGGAGAATGAAGAATGAATGACAAAACACCCCCTAGTTTTTCGATCAAAAAGCCAACGACAATTATCGGATTAATGGCAATTTCGGCAATAATTATTGTGGCGATATTTTATCTGGTTGGTCAAGGTCCCAAACCTATTTTTGATTTCGATGATGGCACTGTGCAAGGATGGACCGCTAATGGTATATTTGATGATACTGGCATAAAATATGACGGGAAATTATATAAAATAGGGCATGGTGAACAACATCAGTACCCTAATAAGTTTCCTTGTCCTCCTAATTGTGACCCATTAAATGACAAAAAGGGTAGCCTCGCAATTGGAATAGCTGATTTACAGCCATCATTGCCAAATCCCCCCTTTAATTTCCCGAACAATAGTGAATACTGGCAAATAGATCTGATATCTCCAAATCTAACCAGTTTATTTCAAAACAAAACCGAATTTGAAGCTTATATTGGGGATATGTTTGGAGTTGATCCCGACCATGTAAAATCGGTTTTACTTTTAAATATTACCACAGGAGGAGTATCAAGTATAATTCCACCAACAGGAGGAATGGTTTATCAAACTGTATCAAAAGATTCATGGACAAAAATTTTTGGAAATTTTACAATTCCTTCGGGAGGGTATATTCAAAATATTATTATTCGTATTAGGGGGGACTGGAAATCCTATAAAGTATATGAAGGAGCAATTTTCGTTGATCATGTATCGGCAGTAAAATGATCAGATTATTATTTATTTCTGAATTAAATTTATCCGTCATACTAACAAATTGAATTAAATATTATTGTGCTTTTAAAGACAAGGAGAATTAATATGAACCCAATAAATTATGACGGTTCCTCATTTGTTTTCAGTGTCCCTGAAGTTAGGTATGGTTACTTAAAGGATTCTTATACACTCTGGGGAGCAGGAAATGAGTTCATGAATAATGTCCAAGGCTATGCATCTTTAAACGCAGATATTAGTGAGACTGGCCACTTAGATTCGGGAACAATTCAAGTAGTTGGAGGTATTTCATCTCTTAATATACCTAATGGAAATTTACTGCTTCAAGGGAAAATTTTAGATATTGTCTTAGGATTTGGCACACATTTCTGGGCCAGTTTTTTGTTCAGGATAAATTTCAGTCATCAATCCCTAAATTATCAATCTTTATATGGAACATGGAATGCATTTATCATTATTCGGGATAAAACTGCTGCGGATTTACCTGTTTTATTTAGAGAGGATTGGGGACCAGCTAGTGCTCCTCTAAATTCCTATATTGGCCAGGTGAAATGTCTTTTTTGAAATTTTTATCATAATAACAAGATATTATTTATAGCTCCGCCACCTCACTTACAGGCGGGGCTTTTTTATATCTCAGATAAATTTTAAAAGGTCTAACTTCCTTTGGAAACGGAAAACTCCAATAAACCCCCTGGGTAGTATCCAAGAAGCACCGAATTTGACTCAATGTATAAATATAGAGCTACGATCTCCCTGTTAGTAATGATTTGGTATGCCCTCATTGAGATAAGGCTTTAAAATTAAAACATACACCCAAATATTGATTTGTGTCGGATGAGCTAAAAGATGTTATTCAAGCAGAAAGGGGTCTGGGGGGTGTTGGAGTATAGTTCTTTCGACCCTTATGAATAGAACTGTATGGAATATTAGAATAGTCTGATTTTGTTTGCCTACCTCCCAATCAAACACACACCCTGTTTCCTAAGATTACTATTGGAAAAATCAACCTAATTTAGTAAAATAGAACTGCCTTTCACGAAACTCATAAGTGATGATATTGCATAATATACGGGGTATAA
>CAYWTB010000068.1:0-1758 GCA_964461135.1 uncultured Caldithrix sp.
GTCTACGTAGTGTAATTAATTCATGAACTGAGTCATTAACTAAGAAACGCGGCGGGAATAAAATGATTCTAGTTATCATGTTAAAGAGCGGCCACCATCCACATTCACTACTGTTCCAGTAATAAAATCACTTCCGTCCAGGAGAAATTTTACGGTATTTGCAATATCCTGGGGATCTCCGACCTTTTTGAGAGGAGTTCTATCTACAAGAAAATTTTCTTCACTTTCATCATAGTTTTCTGCTAATAGAACGGTTCCTGGTGAAATCGCATTAACAGTAACATAGGGTGCCAGTGCTTTGGCTAGACCTTTAGTCAGCGCAATAACTCCTGCTTTAGAAATACAATAAGGTATGTAAGCTGGCCAGACTGAATATGATGATACGTCAGCAATATTTACAATCTTACCAAATTTATTTTCATACATTGTTTTACCAATAATTTGACAGCCATAAAACGCGCCTTTAAGGTTGACATCAATTAATTGATTCCAATTATTTTCTGTAATTTCAAAGAAGGGAGTTTTATAAAAAATGGCGGCATTATTAATTAAAATATCAATACGTCCCCATTGGTCAATAATTTGACTGTGCATTTTAATCCAATCTTTTTTGTTGCTGATATCGCCTTGCACGATTATTGAATCTGCACCAATATTACGGATCTGGTTACATGTAATTTGTGCTTCTTTTTTTTGTGTATGGTAATGGACAACCACTTTTGCATTTCCTGTTGCAAGAGTCAGTGCAATGGCTTTACCAACGCGAACAGCGCTACCCGTTATGAGACAGACTTTATGATGGAGATTCATATTTTTTCTCCCCATGGTTGATAGTATAAATTTTCTATTATTAAATTGTATTTTTTGCAATTTGCTACAGATAGTAATATTATGTGTTAAAATTTGATTCTCTATTTGTGAAAAAAATATATTTAAAAGTCGAAATGTATGATTGCTATAATAAATAATTATATTCAAAGCAGATTGCAACAGGAAAATTTGGGTGAGGTTTCTTTAACGGAAGCGGCTGAGTGGTTAGAAAAAGGGGGGATTTTAAGAAATCAAATTTCGAGTTTAGGATATCCGTTACGAAGACATGTTTATCGTGGTAACGTTTTTGGTGCTTATAAAAAGGATAACAATTTTTGGTATATCAAAAAGATTGACGGCTATGAGAAAATATTAAGTGTAGGAGACTTAAGTCGGATATTTAAATTAAAATCAAATAAGAGTATATATAAAAAAGTAAAGATTGAAAAAATTCCTCATATAAAAAATAGAAAAAAGGGTATTTATTTTCGCAAAATTGAATTGATACGATGGGCAGTTGAAAATAAAAAGAGTAAATTTTTTGAGATAATAAAATAAGAATTGAATTAAAGGAGGAGGAATTGAATCTCAACGGAATTAATAATTTATTAAATCAATGAAGGATAAAAATATGCGTCGTTTCACACCATTCCTAATTGTGGGAATTATACTTATCGTTTATTTATTTATCGGATTGATTTTTGGAGATTTTAAAGGTTCCAATTGTATTTGGAACCAAGTTGTTTTCCCTCAAAATACAGATCTTACAACATGGAGTCCTGTAAAACCGCCCGGTATTCCTGATCTTGCAACATGGAGTCCTGTAAAACCGCCCGGTATTCCCGATCTTGCAACATGGAGTCCTGTAAAACCGCCCGGTATTCCCGATCTTGCAACATGGAGTCCTGTAAAACCGCCCGGTATTCCTGATCTTGCAACATGGAGTCC
>CAYWTB010000068.1:1858-25535 GCA_964461135.1 uncultured Caldithrix sp.
CGCCCGGTATTCCTGATCTTGCAACATGGAGTCCTGTAAAACCGCCCGGTATTCCTGATCTTTCTTAGATTTATTTTATTTGGATGAATTAAAAAATTATATTTAAAATTTATTTTTGGAGTATTAATTTTGGTGCCGGTTACTTTGTAACCGGCATTTTTTTTCTTATTCTTTTAATTAAAACTCCGATAATTTAAATGTTTGACAAGATCACAATACTTCAAATGTTATCGGTAATATTTAAAAAAAATATATCTTTCTTTCTGGTTTTTTTAGTTTATCAAATATTAATATATATAAACCAGATAAATACCACTAATCCTATTCCCTATCTCAATTTTATTATATATTTTATAATATTTTTATTTATTAAAGATAGTTATAACAAAACCAAATTTAATAGAACTATTGTTATTTTGTTTTTTTTATTTTTTGGATATCTTTCTATAATTTTGTCTCTAAGTATACTCACTATTAATATTGAAGATATTAATTACGTATCTTACCTACTCATAGAGATATTTTTGCGATTATTAATATTAACGATATCTATTTATTTATTAGTTTATTCTTTCAGATTATTCAGTAAATCCGAATTTACAAAATTGTCCTTCTCTATTGTGCTAAGCATTTTTTTAGTTTTATTAAATCAATATAAATATATTTTAAACCCTTCTATTTTACAAGATAAGAATATTTGGTCGGAATGGCTTCTACGAAATTATATCACCATGGTTTTCGTGATATTTATATTACTCATTTTCTGGTATCGATATTATTTAAAATATTTTGTTGTTAGTGAATATTTGAATTCCATTATATTTATCTTTACTTTGACAAATCTGATTGAGCCCCTCCATTTTATTTCTATGCAATGGAATATTGAAAATTGGTTTAAAGGCCAATTAATTAATTTAATTTTAAATGTATGTATGATGTTCGTGTGGTATGCTCGATTAGTTTATTTGAATAGTGATATTTCCCAGGAGAATGAGAGATATCTTATGAATTTTCAATATCTTAATGGCTTCATATCTAAACCAAGACAGGGCCATTTAATTACTTTGATTCGCAAATTATCATCTAATATAATATTTTCAATTCTGTTTGGAATTGTGTTAATTTCTTTGATTTTATATGTAATAAAAAAAATAACCTTAGTACTGTTGCTGAATACGATTTTAATTCTTGTGATAGTTATGTTGGCACTTTTCTTTAGTTTTAGAAGTATCAAAAGAGATTGGCAGACACAACTTGGATTGCTTATGAAAAGTAAAAAAAGTGAATAATTATGCTTAAACTATTTACAGCAAAAAAAAATAAATCCCGTAAAAGACCATTTCAACTTAATGAACTTATCGAAATTCTTCAGGATGGTGTTTGTATCTCTCGTGAAAATGGTGATTTAATATATTTAAATAAGGCTGCTTATTTTTTTCTACAGATAGATCAGAATTCTGATATCTCTCAATTCAATTTTTTTAAGTCATTTATTATTGACATTACACAAGTGGAGTATCTTAAAAAACAGTTTGAATCTCAAGGAATAGTGCGAAATTATGAAACTCAACTAAAAACGGGAACAGATGAAATCCTTGACGTGATTTTAACGGCAAATATCCTTGGTGATTACAGACAGGAAACCTTCGGTTATCTTTTTCTTTTTAAAGATATCTCCGAACTTAAGAAAATTCAACAACAACTGCTCCAAACACAAAAATTAGAAAGTATAGGCCTGATGGCCTCGGGCATTGCACATGATTTCAATAATATACTGGCCGCAATTATCCCAAATGCCGAATTAATAAAAATTTCAAGTGACAAAACAAATTCTAATTATAAAAGAGCAGAAATCATCGAAAAATCGGCCCACAGAGCATCGGAAATTGCTCAAAGACTTCTTACATTCACTAGACAAAGTGACCATAGGAATTACGAACCAATTGATCTTATTAAGGTTGTGGATGATAGTATCGAAATGTTAGAACATGGTATCCCGGATAATATAGAAATATACAAAAAGTTTTCTAATAATATCGCTTTTATTCTTGGTGATGCAGCACAGGTACAACAGATTGTGATGAATCTCATAATCAATGCGGTTGACGCTATGCCGAATGGTGGTCATATTGAAATCCGAGTGGAAAATTTCTTCATTGAAGGTTTCTACCAAGTGGGTTCTTTGGATCCGGGAGAATATGTGAGACTAACGGTTCATGATTCCGGAACCGGAATACCCATAGAAATTATGTCTAAAATATTTGATCCTTTCTTTACAACAAAAGACATAGGAAAAGGGACGGGATTGGGCCTATCTGTTGTATATGGAATAATCAAAGGGATGAATGGTCATATAGAAGTATCCAGTAAAACTAATGACGGCACATGCTTTGATATTTATTTACCCATTGATCAACGATTTAAGCGTGAAGAGGGTGAACTACCTCTAGAAGTTCATCAATCGAAAAACAAGAAGCTACTGGTTATTGATGATGAGGACTATGTATTGAATATTTTAGCGGATACACTTGAGTTTTTAGGTTACGAAGTCGCTAAATTTAATAAGGGCAAGTCAGCAATAGATTATTTGAATGAAATTGATGAAAATATTGATTATGCAATTATTGATTTGAAAATGCCTGAATTGGATGGACGGGCTACCTCTTATGAATTAAGAAAAATTAATCCGAATCTTAAAATAATATTTACAAGCGGGTTTGATGATCAACCGATAACTGAGCAGGATATGAATGGCGTCATTGGATTTTTGAAAAAACCCTATAGCATCAAACAAGTTTCAAGATCATTAACAGAAATTTTGGAGAAATGAGATTCTTATAAGTGTAAATCATGATAAAAAATTAATGAGCCTATCTTTGAACTTGTTTGCAATAATTGTTTTCATATCCATTTTTCCTTCTTGGTTGATATCACAAAAAATTCCAAGGTTTTTCAATTCAGGCACTCGATACGGGGAGAATCTGCTATTTTTGAATTCTATTATAAATTTTTCTTCCATTGTTATTTTTTTTATAATCATTCATCGTTTACCAAATAAATGAATAATTATTATTTAAATATTTTCAAAATGTATTATCTAAAAATCATACAATAATAATTTTATTAGATATATACCCTTAAAATTACAGAATAATATAAATGATTTGAATAAGAACCAAATAAAGATAATTAAATTAATTTTGAAAAAACCCAGGGAAATACTAATCCTTGAAATATTAGATTTTTATAACGGAAATGATATTATAAGTATCCTATAATTTGTTACTGATTGAAAAAGGAGTTTTTTGAGAAAACCATCTGATTATAAAATTCTCTCTAACATATATCATAATTTAAAATAACGGGAGAATATAATGAGGAGGATTCTACTTACATATTTTGCAATTTGAAAAGGTCTATTGAACAAAAAAGTACTGGAACTATCATTGCTTTCAAGACTCAGCATATCTAAACGGTTATGGTTGTTAACAACAAGCATTGTTTTAATATTTGTGATTACTTTTTATTTTTATTTTAATCTCACGGTCGAAAAACAATTCAGAGAAGGTTTTCTTAAAAAAGGTATTAGCCTGATACAGACAGCCGCTTTCAATATTGGACCAGGATTGTATTTTAATGACACTAAATTTCTGCAAAATATTCTTAGAGGATTAGAAAATGATCCTGATGTTTCCTTTGTCTTAATTACGGACGAGTCTGGTGAAACCATTTATCAGTCTGGTTCTATTCAAAATGCTGATCTTGTAAAAACATTTCTTAATAGCGATAATATTCAACACTATTTTGATAATTATCTCTTAATTAAACAAAGTATTTTTTTCAGAGATAATTATCAGGGAAATGTGGTTGTAGCTTTTAATTTAAATTGGATTCATGCGAAAATGCGGGAACAGGAAAGGATTCTTATTTTGATTAGTTCGATACTAGCTTTAATTTTTTTTCTGCTAGTATCGGTTTTAGCTAATACTATTTCACGACCTTTAAAAAATGCGGCAGAAACAATCAAAGGATACATCGACAAAGACGGAGCCCTGGATTTAAGACTTCCCGTCAAGGGAAATGATGAGATTGCTCAACTTATCTCAGCATTGAATCATTTGGCAGATAATCTGGACTCAAATATCCTTGAACTGAATCGATCAAAAAAATACCTTGAAACATTGTTCCAGTTAAATCCTATTCCTATTCTTATTGCAGACACTTTGGGTCATTGTGAAGAAGTAAATGAAAGTGCCAGCAGTTTTTTTGGAATAGATCATGATCTTTTAGTTCAGATGAACCTGGAAAATTTTATTAGCAAAGAAGATTTACAATCAATGCTAAATAAGATCATTGAAAATAGAGAAGATATACGAAATTATGTAACTACTTTAAAGATGCCGGATGGCCCCAAAAAAGTGGTGGAATTAAATATTGCAGCTTATGTGGATGAAAACGATCTTGTTAAAAACGTTATTGTTACAGCCATAGATATAACTGAAAAGATACAAATTCAACGGGAAATTTTACACAATCAGACAAAATTGCAAAAAATCAACTCTGAATTGACGCAAAAAACACAGGAACTTGAAAATTTAAGTAACTTGAATAAGAAAAATGCAAATAATTTGGCAAGATTGATTGATATTAATCAACACATGATGAGATCTTTGGATTCAAATGAAATAATGAAAACCATGATGGAAAACAGCAGTTCACTGTTGGAGACCAATCAATGCATCATATATATAGTTGATGGCATATCTAAATTATTGAAACCTGTTTTGACTGTACCCAGAAATGGTATAAACCGCTTACCTGAAGAAATACCCGAATCCAATAATTTCATCTGGATGACCTACACAGAAAATAAAACTACAGTTCTCGATTCTCAAAAACTTCAAGATGTCGAGCTGAAATCGCTTGGCTTAAGTACTCAAAATTTATTTTCAATAGTCGCTGTTCCAGTTAGTGAAAAAGACTATCATTTTGGGGTTTTAGTGTTTTTGAGGGAAAAAAAATATCCATTTCGTGTGGAAGAAGTTCATTTACTAAGTACGCTTGCAACACAAACAGCTATATTGCTCGATAACAAAAATTTGGTAAGTGCTCTTGAAGAAAAAGCTCATAGCTTGGAAAATGCATATGGTGAACTCCAAAGATCTCAGCAGCAGGTTATCCAATTACAAAAAATGGAAAGTCTCGGTACATTAGTCGGTGGAATAGCACACGACTTTAACAATATTCTGGGAATTATTCTACCCAATACTGATCTGATTAAAAATGAAGTAACGGGTAATCCGGCAGTTCTCCGAAGGATTAATATTATTGCAGACGCAACACAAAGGGCAGCCGATTTGACACGTCAATTGCTTATGTTCTCGAGAAATCAGGATATTCAGTTACAGATATTATCGCCAAATGAACTCGTATCAAGATTATCCGAAATGTTTCAAAGAACGTTGGGCAAGGAATTTGATATTCAACTCCATCTGAATCCTAATATAGAAGATATTGAAGGAGATGAGAATCGCCTTACACAAGTATTGATAAATCTCGCTTTAAATGCCAGGGATTCAATGCCCGATGGCGGGGAAATTATCATCCGTACCAGAATGAGCAGATACAAAAATAATTCGGATATGGGAAGGAACTCACAAGAATATGTATGCATCAGCATAACAGATTCAGGATGTGGAATTAAGGCTTCGGATCTGGATAAAATATTTGATCCATTTTTTACAACAAAATCTGTGGGAAAGGGTACTGGCCTTGGTTTATCGGTTGTATATGGAATCATGCAGAGCCATAAGGGTTTTGTGGAAGTGGAGAGTGAACTGAATGAAGGAACAACTTTTTATTTGTATTTTCCCCCGGCCAGAGAAAAATCATTATTAGAATTACCAAGTGATGACAAAAATCTCCCCAAAGGTTCCGAGACAATTCTAATTGTTGATGATGAAAAAATGATCCGTGAATCGGTAAAAGATATCCTTGAATCATTAGGTTATGAGGTTTTACAAGCCCCTTCAGGAATGGATGCCATTAGAATTGTAGAAAAGAATAAAATAAAAATACAGGTTGCTATTATTGATATGTCGATGCCTAAAATGGGGGGAATCGAAACCATTAGAAAAATCCGGGAATTTGATAAAAACATTAAAATACTATTGTCGAGTGGTCATCTTGAAAAAGAAAAGTTGATTCCCAATGATTTAGATCTGGAAGGCGTATTACCCAAACCATATCGCATGAGTGAACTAGCGCTGAAAATAAGACAAATTTTAAGTTAAGTCCTGTTATTATAAATAACCTGCTATTCGCCTGTTTTTATTCTCTTGCCTTGGTTGAATGCCCTATCTATATTTCAAATCTAAATAGCAATAAGCAATGTAAGTTACCCTAATTTAGTTCGACATTTTTATCTAAAAAACCATCTCATTCAGGACTATTTTATGAAGAGTTCAAAAACTATCCGTATGGAATTCATAGATTTTTTTAGAAGTAAAGGACATACCGTTGTTCCGAGTTCCAGTGTTATTCCTTATGATGATCCAACCCTCCTTTTTACTAATGCAGGTATGAATCAATTCAAGGATGTGTTCCTGGGTATTGGTACCCGTCCATATATGCGTGCAGTTAATTCACAAAAATGTATACGAGTTAGCGGAAAACACAATGATCTGGAAGAGGTGGGGCACGACACTTATCATCATACCTTTTTTGAAATGCTTGGGAATTGGTCTTTCGGAGATTATTATAAGGCTGAGGCAATTGAGTGGGCCTGGGAACTATTTTCATCTGTTTGGAAATTACCCAAGGATAAATTATGGGCCACTGTGTATAAGGATGATGATGAGGCAGAAGAATTCTGGAAAATTCAAACAGATATTGGGCATACCCATATATTACGTTTTGATGAGAAAGATAACTTCTGGGAAATGGGAGAAACCGGACCATGTGGTCCCTCGTCAGAGATACATTTTGATTTAGGGGAAAAATACTGTGATAAAAAACAACTCAAAAATCATATCTGTAGGGTGAATGGCGATTGCGGTCGTTTTATAGAATTATGGAATCTGGTATTTATCCAATTTAACAGGGACGAAAATGGCTATCTTCACCTATTGCCGAAAAAGCATGTGGATACCGGAATGGGATTTGAACGCATTGTGGCGGTATTGCAAAATGTGAAATCAAATTATGATACCGATTTGTTTTTGCCTATTATACAAAAAGTTCAGGAAATCACAGATTATTCATATGAGAAATCTGATGAAAAAAAACGAATCGCATTTCGTGTTTTAGCAGATCATATTAGGATGTTGACATTTTCCATAACGGATGGAGCTACTCCTTCAAATGAAGGGAGAGGTTATGTTTTACGGCGAATACTGAGAAGGGCATCAAGGTATGCAAAAACACTTAATATGCAGGAACCTTTTATTTATAATTTGGTGCCGGAAGTAGCGAAAATTATGGCGGATGCATTTCCTGAAATTAATGAAAAAAAAGAATTTGTTATGGAGGTAATCAAATCAGAAGAGGAAAATTTCAACAAGACATTGGACCGGGGAATAGAAATATTTGAAAATCTTGCTGAGAAAATAATCTCTGCAGGGGATCGGCTTATTCCTGGAAAAGATGCCTTCCGTCTGTATGATACCTATGGATTCCCTTTAGATCTTACACGAATAATGGCTTCTGAAAAAAATCTGATAATAGATGAAGAGGGTTTTGATCGAGAAATGGAAAAACAGAGGGAAAGGGCTCGCAAAGCTGGCAAATTCTCGGTGCAGTTCGATCAGGTGGATCAATGGAATGTTCTCAGACATTGTTCATCCAATTCCAATTTTGTGGGTTACGATACATTACAGATTGAAACTGAAATCTGTAAATTTGCCAGAAAAAAGGGTAAATATTATGTTATTTTAACCGAAACCCCTTTTTATGCCGAAGGAGGAGGACAGGTCGCAGATAAAGGGAAGATTATTGTTGAAGGTGTTGAGCTGAATGTATCGGATGTCCAGTATGAGGGTCCTGAAATTATTCACACCTGTGAAGGACCGGAGAATCTTTCAATCATTCATTCACATGTGATTGCTCAGGTGGATCCCTCATTTCGTTTCCCCACCATGTATAATCATACATCAACTCATCTTCTTCATGAAGCGTTAAGAAGAGTGTTGGGTAATCATGTTCACCAGGCAGGTTCTCTGGTAAGTCCGGAACGTCTTCGCTTTGATTTTACGCATTTCAAGAAAATTAACCGGGATGAACTGGAAGAGATTGAACGTATTGTAAATGAACAGATCAGGAAAGACATGCCCCTGGACATATTTAATACTGATTTCGATCATGCGCGAGAAATGGGTGCAATGGCCCTGTTCGGAGAAAAATACAGCGATCAGGTTCGTGTAGTGTCCATTGACGACTTCAGTAAAGAATTATGTGGTGGTACACATGTAAGGCACACAGGTCAGATTGGATCATTTATAATTTTACAGGAAAACGGTGTTGCTAGCGGAGTGCGCCGAATTGAGGCAATAACAGGCCCGCAGGCAACAGATTTTACCCAGAAAGCCCGGGATATTCTTTTGGATATAAGTCAAATGCTTAACTCAACTTATGATGAAATTCCTCAAAAACTGCAATCTCTGAATGACCAAATCAGGGAAAATGATAAAAGATTACAAAAGCTTCAGTCTGAACAGGCTGTTGATTGGATGAATGATATTATTGAAAAAGCTGAAAAAATCGGTAAGGTGTCATTAGCCGTTCAAGTATTCCATAACATTGAGACGGATATGTTGAAAAAGGCGGCCGATATATTCCGACAAAAATCTAAAGCAGGTGTTCTCCTGTTAATAAGTGAGGATAAGGACAAATTAACTTTCGTCTGCGCCGTGACTGATGATCTCACCGGAAAAGGATTTAATGCCGGTGAATTGGTTCGGGAGGTTGCTAAAATAACAGGCGGTGGAGGTGGCGGCCGGCCTCACCTGGCGACCGCAGGAGGCAAGAATCCACAAAAATTGGATGAAGCTATAGAAATTTTAAGACAGATAATCAGAGGGAAAAATTTTAATTTTTAATTCGAAATCCCAGAGCTATTCGAAATGCAGATATCAAACCAACAAACTCTTTTTTTAAGTTTAATTGATCTCATATTTTTTCAGTTTAGACATAAAAGTGCTACGATGAATTCCAAGCTTTTCAGCAGTTCTCAGTTTGTTGAAATTATTATCTCGGAGTGCCTTCAGGATAATTTGTTTTTCGAAGGAATCAACCACATCAATCAATGAACCATTTGCATCCAGGTTTACTTGTATATCTCCTTCATGCTTTATGACATAGGGCGGAAAATCTTTGGTTGTCAGTCTACCTGTTTTATTTAAAACCACTGATCTCTCCACCAAATTTTCCAATTCCCGGATATTGCCTTGCCATGAATAGTTTTGAAGATATTTCATGGCATCATCTTCGATAACATCAATTCGTTTATTAAATTGTTTATTGAATTTTTCCAGAAAATGTGTGATGAGAAGCGGAATGTCATCTTTTCGTTCCCGAAGTGGGGGTACTTCCAGAGGAATCACATTCAGGCGATAATAAAGATCTTGACGAAATTCTCCCTTCATCATCATATCAGCGAGATTCCGGTTTGTTGCAGTTATTATCCGTACATCCACCTTTATGGTTTCCGTACCGCCCACCCGTTCGAATTCTCCTTCCTGTAATACCCGCAAAAGTTTCAACTGCATATTTGGGGAAATATCGCCGATTTCATCTAGAAAAATGGTACCATCGTTTGCAATCTCAAATCTTCCCAATTTATCCCGAATAGCTCCGGTAAAAGAGCCTTTTACATGGCCGAAAAGTTCACTTTCAAGAAGGTTTTCTGCCAGAACTCCACAATTAACCTTTACGAAGGGTTTCTTTATACGGTCACTGTTAAAGTGAATGGCATTAGCAATCAGTTCTTTACCGGTTCCACTCTCTCCGGTAATGAGGATGGTGGAGTTCGTTTTTGCGATATCTTTGATGAGATCGAACAATTCCAGCATTTTTCCGTTTTTGCCAATGATATTGTTGAAATTATATTTTTGGGATAGTTTTTCTCTCAGATATTGATTCTCTTTCATCAGTGATTTCAATTGAGAGATGGTTTCCACTTTCGCGAGTATCTCATCCAACCGCAATGGCTTTAAGATATAATCCTTGGCTCCCTTTTTCATGGCATCAACCGCGGTTTCAATTGTGCCATGGGCAGTAATCATAATAACGGCTATATCTGAGTGTTTTTTTCCAATAATATCAAGTAATTTTATCCCGTCCATTTCAGGCATCACCATATCCGAAATCAGGATATCGGGTTCGTTTTCATTGATGATGTTTAGAGCCTCTATCCCATTTCGTGCAGTAAATGTTTCATAGCCATGTTTTAAAAACAATTCTTCCATGAGATCCAGTGCGTCCATTTCATCATCAACAATCAGAATGCGTGTCTTCAATTAGCGCTCCTCCGTTTACTGATCTTACTATTCATTTTTTTTCTTGATTTTACAGGTTTTCGTTTTTTCTCCTCGAAAAGGGGAAAGCGAATACGAATCAGTGTTTTCCCATCATCATGGGCACTGGATTCAATGCGGGCACCATAATTGTTAAATATGGTATGCATAATCGCCATTCCCAATCCGATCAGGCCATTCATTTCCATATCAACCGACTGATAAGGTTCAAAAAGTTCATTGGTATTCAGTTTAACGTCAGGAATAAAAAATTGAAATTCATACCATTTGGCCGGAGCATAATGCCTGGTCTCTTTGCCATATATCTCAAGATTTCCTCCATCAGGCGTGATTTCACTGATGGTGTCCAGTAAGTGCCCGAAAGCTTCTGAAAACTGAACAACATTCCCTTCCACATAAAACCCATTCTTTTGCAGAGAACAAGATAATTTCAAATTCTTTTGCTCAAACTGTTTTTTCTTTTGATCCAGGACTTCCTGAAATATTTCGGAAATCGCACATTTTTCGGGTATGGTATCTTCTCGAATAAAATTAAATTTGCTGAGGAGATCTGTTATATATAGTATCCGGTCAATTTGACGTTGAATACTGGGGAAGCTTTTATCGAATTCCCGATTTTTGATCTCATCCTTTAAAAGTTGCAATCTTCCAAATAAAATATTAATGGGATTTCTGATTTCGTGATTCAATACATTTGCCAGGCGAACAATGGTGGTAAGCTTTTCTTTTCTTAGAATACGGTTCAAAACCTCATTATGAATTAAGGGATTTGAAAGATTTATAATCAATCCTTCGATGTGCTCATTCTTTCCGTATAGAAAATCGGCGGTGAGATGGGCATCGAATGTTTTATTTAAAGAAGTCTTAATTGTCACCCGGTAACCGGCCACAGATTTTCCCTGCACCAGCTGCTGATATATATGAGAAAGAATTTTGTAACCGTCTTCGATATAATTCTCGAGAAGGGATTTATTTGGAAAATCTTCAGATAAATATAATAATTCAGCTGCTGCGCGGTTTGAATATTGAATACGGTAGTCCAAGTCCACTACTAAGATAGCCTCACTGGTTGAATTCAAAACATCTTCGTAAAATTGCCGATTCAACTGAATTTCCTGAAAAAGCGCTTTATTTTCAACCTTCAACCGAAGTGTTTTTTCTGCCTGATGAAGCACTGAAAATAACTGTTTTTCCGAGAAAGGTTTAATTAAATAAGCATTGACACCTTCATTTAAAGCAGTTATGGCATTCTCAACGGTTGCATGCCCGGTAATCATAATGGTATACAATTCAGGATTCTTCTTCTTTAACATTCTGAACAACTCAATGCCGCTTCCATCGGGAAGAAATATATCCAACACCGCCATATCATAAGGATAATGATCGATCATAAACTGGCCTTCTTTGTAATCATGGGCAACATGAACCAGAAGTCCGATTCTGGAGAGTTGAGTGGTAAGATGAGAGGTTATATCCTGTTCATCATCAACTACCAGTGTTTTCCAACCGTTCATATATCACTCCCTTGATTTGGCCAATTCTTCCTGAAAAGAACCCTTTCGGTTCAGGAAAGAATTTAAGCGTTGAATTACCCTTTGTTTCCCCAATAATTCCATAATTTCAAAAAGACCGGGGCTGGCGGTCTTACCGGTTAAAGCCAGCCGGACCGGATGAATGATTTTACCGGCTGGGAATCCGTTTTTTTCCGCGTATTGACGAATAATATTTTCAATATTTTCTGCAGTAAATTCATCCAAATTATTCAATTTATTTGTAACACCCGCCAGCAATTCCCAGATTCCGTGCTCAGAAAGGTATTTGCGTAAACCTTTGGGGTCAAAATTCACAGGTCTCTCAAACAAAAATTTTGCCAGTTCAACAAAATCTGTCATATAGACTGTTCGGGGTTTGATCAGTTCAATAACACCCAGTAACCATTCTTTTTTAACTTTAATATCTTCGGATGTTATAAATTGTTCTTTCAGCCACAGTTCAGTAACCGCATTGAACAATTCGGGTGTTTTTTTTTGCAAGATATATTGCTGGTTCATCCAGGCCAGTTTTTTTTCGTCAAAAATCGCACTTTTTTTTGATACATTTCTCAGCGAAAAATTCTTTATTATCTCCTGTGGTGATAATATTTCTTTCTCTTCCGGAGGTGTCCAACCCAAGACGGCTAAAAAATTAAATAGGGCTTCATTAAGAATACCTTTTTGTTGATATTCGTCGACGGATGCAGCCCCATGTCTTTTACTGAGCCGTTTTCCATCAGGACCCAAAATCAGAGGGATATGTGCAAAGCGGGGAATCTCCCAGCCGAATGCCCGGTAAAGCAAAACCTGTTTTGGTGTGTTGGATATATGGTCATCTCCGCGCAAAACCAGATTTACCCCCATATCATGATCATCTGCCACCACAGCTAGGTTATAGGTAGGATTTTGATCCGACCGCAAGATAATAAAATCCTCGATTTCATTATTTTTAAATGAAATGGTGCCATGAATTTCATCTTCCCAGGTTGTTTCCCCCGCCGGAACTTTAAAACGGATAGAAAATGGGATTTCTTTGGCTTTCTTTTCACTGACTTCTTGAGCAGTTAATAAGCGGCAATGTCCGTCATAGCGGAATTCGCTCCGATGAATTTTCAATTCTTCCCTGCTGCAAAAACAGGGGTAAGCTTTATTATTTTCCACCAGAGTCCGGGAAACTTCACGGTGTCTATCGGAATTTGCTCCCTGGAAGACTACCTCCTGGTCCCATTTGATTCCCAGCCATTGTAATCCGTTTAATATTATTTGGATCATTTCCCCGCTGGATCTCTTTTGATCGGTGTCCTCTATGCGCAGACGGAAGATGCCCCCATGCCTTTGAATATAGAGGTAATTAAAAAGGGCAGTCCGTGCGCCACCGACATGCAGAAAGCCGGTGGGGCTGGGAGCAAAACGTGTTATTACTTTCTCTGACATAATACTCACCGTAATGTGCCGGATAAATCCCAAAAATTGTCTGGAATTCCGACAACATATTAAATATCGACACTTTTTTCCAATACTTTTGATAATTTAGTTAAAATATTTTGACAGATGTAGTAAATAAATTATTGAACACCATCAATTATAATTGACGATTAAAATATTAATATTATTTCATTTAGAATGATTAGGAAAGTAGTTCATTCAGAGAAGATTGTAATGAGAGGTAATAAATGAATTTAGCGATTATCACTTCGGGAGCTGTTGTCTTTTATTCAGTCAATAATATGCATTGAATGTCAATATTGGCAACAGCCTGTTGAAAAGCAAGACGAATTAATTATGATCGGGAGCAGGTGCATTGGTCTGTTTTTTCTGCCGCCGATTTCTCGAGTACATAGTGGTTAACAACCACCCCAGCAAAACACCCAGAACGAAAGGCAGCAAAATCACCAGAAGAAGTGATACCTTGATGCTCCAGAATAAAAAGTCCACATCGATGACATCAAGGTTCTGTAAGATAAAAATTAGAATGAGAAATATAATAACCCAGATCGAAACTTTTTTAACTGACATAGAGTCCTCCGTATATTTCTTGAAATTTACTTTGCTGATATAGTAATTGCAATCATTCAAACTGTTATTTTCAAATGATGGCTGATGTTATAAACTATTTACTCAGATTGTTTCAAACAACTTTCCGAACCGCTTGCATTTCCTTTATGGTTTCCTGTAATTATAAAGAGAATTTTTTATTAGGAGATCTATAGTGCGTTATGTTTTTTTTGTTTTATTTTTAATTGTGCTATTGAGTTCATGGGGATGTAACAGGAGGATAAACTCCCCTGAAGAAAACAATCCTGGCGATTCTGTGCCCGTGAACGTTCCCGCTTTTGGCACCGACTCTACACTGGATCTTGTTACCTGGAATATTCAAAATTTTCCAAAATTGGGCCAGGAAACCGTGGATGAGGTTGTTGCAATTATTAAAACTCTTGATGCAGATGTTTACGGTATCGAGGAGATTGAAGATACTATCAGTTTCCGCCAAGTACTGGATTTGTTGCCGGCATATGGCGGGACGTACTCCCTGGATATCTATTTTGATGGTTCGTATCAAAAAACCGGGGTGATTTATAAAAAAAATGTGGTAAGCATTTTGGATAAAAAGATGATTTTTACTAATGATTCTTATAGTTTTCCCCGTCCCCCCCTGCAGGTATACATTGAATCACAGGCCAATATGAAATCGTTTGATTTTACCCTGATTGTTCTTCATCTTAAGGCATACGAAGGGGCGGAGAATGAAGCAAGACGGCGTTCTGCCTGCGAAAAACTGAAAAATTACCTGGATATTGAAATTACAAATTCTTCTGACAAAGATTATATGGTTGTGGGGGACTGGAATGATGAACTGGATGATCCGACTACAGATAATGTTTTTCTTGCCTTTCTGAATGATCAGGTTAATTACACATTCTTAACGGCTATCTTGGCATCGGATCCACTCAATAATGCAACTTACATCGGTAGTCAAAAAAGTGTTATTGATCAGATCCTGATTTCTGCAGGTGCCAGACAGCAGTATGATAACGGAACGACACAGGTGATTAAACTGGATCAGTATATTTCATCCTATGTCTACGAAGTATCGGATCATCGTCCGGTGGGTGCACATTTTCCGGTATTTAAATAAATCTGTTTTTAAATGTTCTGGTTTAGTGCTGTTTTATTTTAAGTGTTTACTAGAAAAGCAGTTTGCATATTTGAAATCCGAAGGAGACTATTCATGGCCGATTTAAACAAGAGTCTGGAAGCCTTAAAGCTGGCTTTAAAAACCGAACAGGAGGGATATAATCTATATAAGGAGGGAGCAAGTCAAACCGAAAATGATTTTGTCCAAGAAATATTCAGGCAATTATTTAAGGATGAGTTAATGCATATGGATCTGATCAAACGATTTTATGCTGAACTCAATCAATCCGGCAGCTGGGCTAAATTGTCCACGGATGAGAAAAATTATAAAGGTTTGAAAGGTGAAATCAGGACCATATTTACCCGAACTCTGGATGCGGTACTGAAGGGAAAGGAAACTATTTCCGATACCGATCTTAATGTCTACCAGCGGGCGATTGATTTTGAAAACAGGGGAATTTCAATGTATTCAAAACTTTATAATGAAACTGCAGACGATAAAGCTAAAAACTTTTATGGTTTTCTGAGAGATATGGAACAGGATCATGCTGATGTTCTTGATAATACTCTGCAGTATCTGAAAGATCCCAATAACTGGTATATGCAACATGAAGGCTGGACTCTGGATCATTAACGGATTGAATAGTATTTTATTCGTTCAGGAAGAGAGTTGGAGCGACACCTGGGAAAAGAAAGTAATTTTATTTAATGTCATTTTTATGTTTTTCTGCCCAGAGAATCATACCTGATTCCAGCAAGGCAGCAATGAGCAGGAGAACCATGGCATACTTTGCATAAATTGGTAGCAAAGAGTTGCACATTTTACCTGCAGAAGAAAATCCGCCGCCGAAAATTACCGTAAAACCCAGTTTAATGCCAAGTGCAAAACTAATCCACGCGGCCGGGAATTCTAACCAGGCTACCGGATTAACCAGTAAATGCCAGATGCCCTGCCATCCCAGCAGATCATAACCGATAACGGCTACATGAAAGCCGGTGAAAAAAGCAAAAAATAGAGGCAATATTACCAGGAAACCGGAAATGAAGCCGGCAAAAAGAGATACATTATTTAACATAAAAATAAGAGAAAAAATAGTCAGAAAATTCCAGCGAGCCGAGAAATATTTCTCCATCAGTTTTGCTACCCAGCGGGGATAGATCAGCATCCAGCCGATATTTTTTTGGACAATGGCAGGTGCCGTATAGATGCCGGCAAAGAATAATACAGCAGCAATGAAAATAAATGCAAAATTCAAATGTTCAAATAAATCATTAAACATGATATCATTATCCTGAAATAAGTTGCTAATAATAATGACTGTCTTTAAGAATTCCAAATATCCATTTAAATACCAGGAAAAAATAACTACTTTTAAACTTGAAGGAAATTCAATATGAGGCTCATTAAATGAGAAGGCGTTTTAGTAGCCAGTTTTTAGGGATGAATTCTGCGCTTGTTTATAAGGCCCACGCGGGTTATCTCGTGGATCCCGGAGTGTTTCCGCCGGAACTTGAACGTATTAAAGATTTTATCCGGCAACAGGGCCTGGAGCAGATTTCCATTCTTCTGACCCACACTCATGGTGACCATATTTCGGGATGGTATGCATTCCGCCAGTATCCTGTATATACTCATGAATGTGTCTCATCCAAAGTTATAACTGCCCGTGAAAATGAGGTGAAATTTCTGAAAGGCATGTACCGGAAACAGGGCTACCAGGACCTTGAAGATCTTACTTTCCCGGATATGATCAGGTTTGTGGAAGAGGGCGATTTCATGGAGATTCTTCCTGACTCGTTTGCCTTTTTCCATATACCCGGGCATTCCGCAGATATGTCAGCCATTGTTATTCAGAGCGAGCGGATGCTTTTTTCCGGAGATATGCTTATGCAATCGCCAACACCTTTTATCTTGCACAGTATACGTCAATACCGGCATAGTCTTAAACGATTAGAAGAAATAGTCAAAAGGTTTGAAATTGATTGTCTCATACCCGGCCATGGAAAACCGGCAAAATCTGTTGACCAGATCTTACAACGTATTAAACATGAAATCGATTATTTACAGGAATTAGTAATTACTGGTATTGAGATATCGCATTCAGTGGATTCCGAACTGGAAATCAAAGAAAAACTTTATGAACATTTTCCCGGTTTTCAGAATTTGCATTCCCATCAGGTAAATGTTCAAACCTTTTTAAGGGAATACCAAAACATTTATGTGGATGATTTCATTACCGAAGTTGAGTAGCCATATTTATTTACAGATCCTATTGAACTTATTGCCGTATAAGGGTGTTTTAATTTTTATGAATTAAGGAGTAAATATGAAATTGTGGTTTGTTACCGTTCTGATTTTTGTATCCAGTGTCATTTCACAACAAATAACCCCTGAAAGAATTAGAAAACTTGCAGAAGCCAGTGAACAGATTCATGCCTGGGGAAAAAATACATATTACTCAGAAAAAACCGTATTTTCCAAACCCGTATTGCTTGATTCTGCTGATTATGATCAGGTGTATTATGATCTTGACTTTGATATATCCACCGATCCTCAGAATCTGACAGGCACGGTAACAGGCGTTTTTCGAAGTAACATAAACGGATTAACCCATGTTAATCTGAATTTTGATTCGCGTGAAGATTATCCGCCGTACTGGTCAGATTTCATGGTTTCGGGCAATGTGAGCAGCTATATTCATTCAAATTGGGTTCTTTCGATAGATCTTGACAGGGCTTATAATTTTGGGGAATATTTTAGCATAACTGTTCATTATTCCGGCATACCCAGGCCTTCAGGATTAGCTGGTTTCTGGTTCGGTAGGGGAGTCTATACCCTGAGTGAACCTTATGCTGCTCAATCCTGGTGGCCCTGCAAGGATGATCCGGCTGACAAGATGGACTCTGTAAAAATCCGCGTAACTGTTCCTACCGGAATGATTGTGGCTTCTAATGGCTTATTGCAGGAGAAGATTACAAATCCCGATACTACCGATACCTTTGTATGGAAAGAAAAATATCCTATTACTACCTATCTAGTTTCCCTGGCCATTGGCGACTATACTACATTTTCGGACAGCTTTCAGTATGCACCGGGGCAATTTATGCCCATTGATTATTATGTGTATCCGAATCAGCTCAATACGGCATATACTGCATTCGAAAAAATCCCGGATATGCTGGCTGTCTACAGTCAGTTATTTGGCCTCTATCCTTTTATAAATGAAAAGTATGGGCAGGCTGTTTTTGGCTGGGGGGGAGCCATGGAACATCAAACCTGCACCAGTATAGGAATGGTTTCCAATGACTGGGAAACTATTTATGCTCATGAGTTGTCCCATCAGTGGTTCGGTGATCTGGTGACCTGTCAGAACTGGCATGATATCTGGCTGAATGAGGGATTCGCGACATACTGTGAGGCCTTATGGATGGAAGCTTTTTATGGCGATAATGCATTCCAGAATTATATCGGCAATTCTCTGAGCCCGTCAAATTTTAACGGAATATTCGTTCCTGCAGTTTACCGCTATAATATCAGTAATCCAGACGCTCTGTTTTCCAGGACAGTTTATACCAAGGGAATGTGGGTCTTACATATGCTGCGCTACGTGGTTGGTGACTCAGTTTTCTTTGAAATCATGCATGATTATCCCAATGATCCGGCTTTTGCTTACGGTGATGCAACCACCGAACAGTTTCGTGATTTTTGTGAAATGAAAAGCGGAATGGATCTCGACTGGTTCTTTTATGAGTGGATCTATTTACCATATTATCCCATTTACGAGTGGGGATATGCCTATTATGAAAATGAGGGACAGGACTCTTTAAAAATTGTCATCAAACAGACCCAGGATCAAAACGGATATAATCATCTTTACAAAATGCCCATTGAAGTGCGAATCTACAATACGAATCTTACCAGGGATACTCTGTACCTGTGGGATTCTCTCAAAGTTCAGGAATTTCATATTTCCACCGGTGGTGAACCCATGCTGGTTAAGTTTGATCCGGAAAGGCGCATCCTTAACTTGAATGAGAATATTTCCATCACTGCTCTCAAGTCTCCCCTTTACCTGGCGTCCGGTTTTCAGCTTTATCAGAATTATCCTAATCCTTTTAATGGAACGACCAGAATCCCCTTCGGTATTGATTCCAGTGGTTGGGTAAATCTGGAAATCTTCGATGTTACCGGAAGGAAAGTCCGGACACTGGTTAAAGGATATCTACAGCAGGGAGAAGAAGTCGTGTGGGATGGCAAAGATGGGCACGGAGAGGGCGTAGCGAGCGGCATTTATATTTACACTGTTAAATATCAGGGACAGACGCTCTCCCGGAAGATGCTGCTGGTGCGCTGAATGGTTACACGCTCTCGCCAAACACAGTTTTTGACCTGATCTTGTACTAAAATGGCCATCATGGTAAAGAATTTATGCACTAAAATATTAATGAGGTAGGAAATTTTTTTCCTATCCAGGTAGGAAAAATACGACCGATTTTATATCTCTCCTGAAATTTAAGGCTGGTATAAGTTTTTAATATATTATATGATAGCATTTATTCAAGAATATTCTGGCAGGATATTTGTAACTATTATTAATAATAATATAGAACTTACTTGAGAAAGCAAGGGGGATTGACTCTAATGTTTTGGAGCGTGCGATCCGCGCCAGTCTTTTATATCTCCTGGAAGCATGCAGACTGTTTATATGCGGGTGTATGCCTAGGTGAAGATGGATAATAAGTATTGTCAGTCACGAAAGAGCATATTAGTGTATTTCAGATGGAACATCTTTTATAGTGGAGAACAAAATTAGTGAATCTAAATTTTTTAAAAATATTGAGATATAAATTCTGGCTTTTAAAAAGCTCAATGATTGAAGGATCGGTTATTATTTAAACTTA
Source organism: uncultured Caldithrix sp. (assembly GCA_964461135.1). Lineage (GTDB taxonomy): Bacteria > Calditrichota > Calditrichia > RBG-13-44-9 > RBG-13-44-9 > RQOF01. The sequence goes on from CAYWTB010000068.1 coordinate 21,960, forward strand.
TGATTTGTGGTTGATTTAAATTCATTTATCTGGAGGCATCGATGAAATGGATAACTATTTTATCCATTTTGGTTCTGCTATCTTCTCCCGGTAAAGCGAAAGATGATCCTCTCAACCAATCACCATCGGCAAAGATAATTTCCATTCTGGGAACGCCCAGTACCACCCTGTCAAATATTAATCAGATTTCTTACTGGATAATGGATAATGGCCTTTCGGCCTACAATCCCTTTTTGTCGCAGGCGGGTACTACCTTTCCCCGCTTTACAGCCACGGTTGTTTTTCAGGATGGCATAGTGTGGGGTGGTTTTGTACGGGATGGTAACCCGAATTTACCGGCACTGCGGGTGGGGGGGCAAACCTATAATGTGGGAACTGCCCCGGGACGAATCCTCTCAACCGGTGTGGCCCAGAGTTCCTCTGATCCGGAGGTGCGGATCTACCGGATCCGGCGGGACTGGCAGAGTGTATCCGATGAGGTACTGCGGCTGGATGCGGCGGAGCTGCATAACCTGGATCCCTCCCAAATCACGCGGGAGCAAATTGATGCGGTGCGTGTCCAGTATGAAACGGACTGGGAGCAGTGGCCGGTGGATTACGGTGCGCCGTTTTATGATGAGAATCATAACGGGATCTATGAACCGCAACTGGGGGAGGAGCCGGGTTTGCAGTATGCCGATCAGGTGATCTGGTTCGTGTGCAATGATCTGGATTCGGGACGGACGTCCTCTTTATATGGATCTCGTCCCATTGGTTTGGAGATGCAGGTTACGGTGTGGGCCTTTGACACAAATCCCTCCCTGAATGAATCCATCTTCCGGCGTTACCGGCTGATCAATAAATCCGGGTATGATTTTGATTCGGTATTTGTGGCCCTGTGGACCGATACTGATATCGGGGATGCTGGAGATGATTTTGAGGGGTGTGATACTCTCTTACAGTTGGGATATGCCTATAATGCCTATCTCACTGATAGTGAATATGATCAATTCGGGCTTCCACCTCCGGCCTTTGGGTACACTCTGTTGCAGGGACCCATTGTTCCTTCTGCAGGTGATGAGGCCACTTTTAATTTCGGGAGAAGAGCAGATTATCGTAACCTGCCCATGACCACTTTCTGGTACAAAGGAACGGGGACAGCTATTAGTGATCCACCGCTGCGCGATTATTCAGGTACCCTGCGCTGGTATAAAATCTTAAACGGATATATTCCCACTAATGATAATATGAATGATTTACATAGACAAATTATTGGATCTGGTCCAAATATGGGTGAACCGACTCTCTTTCCGATGGCCGGCGATCCGGTCTCCGATTATGGTGATGTGGATGGCCAGGGATGGAACCCCGGGCCCGGGGGAAGGCGCTTTGCTATGTGCAGCGGTCCTTTTTATATGGAGCCGGGAGACACCCAGGAAGTGGTGCTGGCCATGGTGGGGGGCCTGGGTACAGATAATATTAATTCTATCAGCCATCTGAAGGATAATGTATTTGCCACCCATTCCGCCTTCGGCCAGCCGCTGCGGGTTCCCCTGGGATCGGTTAAGGTGAGCTATCCGGATAACAGCCATTCCGGTGTTCTCTGCTGGATGGATCTGAGAGCTTTTACCGGGGTGACTTCAATAGAGGCGCTGTTTCGCCCGCAGGAAGGTGAGGAAGCGTCCTTTTCCATGAAACTCCATGACGACGGCCAGCACGGTGACAGCCTGGCCGGGGATGGTCTGTGGGGAAATGAGAGCGTGGTGAGTAACCGGCAGTATCCCTACCTGGTGGAAGCGGTAGTGCAGGATCAGGCCGGTGCTGACAGTTTCCCTGCGGTGGTTGGTAGGATTCCCCTGCGTCCGGCACCGGTACTAACGGAATGGCAGGTGATCTGGGAGAACGGGCGGCAGGATAGTCATCTGAACAGCGGTGAAACAGCCCATATCGGATTTACCCTGCAGAATCCTGATCTGATCAATGAGCTGGGGAAGTTTACCATCCAGAGTGATGATTACAGGGGCAGTTACAGCGGGGGCATTGCACCCGGGGGTGAGGTGCAGGCAGAATCGCTCTATGTCATTGTAAAGGCTCCCGATAGCGGTGATTCGGTTGAGATAATACTCAATATCACCTATGACGGGCAGAAAGAGAGAAAGACGATTACCTTTCCGTTGACTGCCTGGACGCCCCCGCAAGGCTGGCAGGCCCGGCTGCCGGTGGAGGCTTTACGGGGCTCAGCCGTCAATGTTGGAGCGATTGTTGCCGATCGTTTGCGGCTTAAGGATCATGACTATGTGTTGACATTTTACACCGGCAGTGATAGCACGGATCTGCGCTGGCGGCTGACTGATGCGACCACCGGAGAGATAAAGGTGACTGATGCCCGGCCTGCCAGTGAGCTGTATTATCCTCACCCGGTAGTGGACGGCATCGAATTTCAGGTATGGTCCTGGGATTACCGGAATAATCCATACTATCCGATCCGGGCGTTTGAAGTGGTGGCCAACGGGGCCGGTGTGCTGGATCCTCCGGACATGGGCTGTCTGGCCTTCAATGATAACGGATTTCCCATTCTGGTGAATAGCCGGTATCCCGAGGGGACGGATCGTCCCGCCCGGGGGGTTCAGCAGAGTACCAATCAGAGTGCCTGGGTGGTCCATACCGGGATGACCGCCGCTAATAATGGAAGTTTTGCCTATTTTCTGGAGCGAGTATTACGCAACGATAATTCCACACGATTTTTTCCGTATGACTATGAAATGCGCTTCACCGAACGGGGTGGCCTGGGTGAGTGGGCATTTGAGCTGGGGGGACGGTACCCGGTGCCCTTTGAGTTGTGGAATATCGGTGTGGATACCCCGGACGATCCCCGTGATGATTTCCGGATGGTGCCCCTGATTCTTAATGATACCGGTGATGAAGCCATGGGTGACACAGCCTACAATATTAATCCCCATGATCACATTGTCTCTCCCGGCGATGACGATCCCTACATGGACTGGGTGTACTGGTATGAGCCCTCTGATAAAACTCCGGGAGAGTCAGGTTATGAGCTTTTTGTTAACAATGATGACTTTGGAGATGAAGTCATGGCCCGCACCGTTCTGGTGAACTGGGACGGGGGAGACGTTGACGATCCATCCTTTCCGGCAAACCTGAACGCAGTAATACCGGAGAGGGGTACGGTTTTCCGGATCGTGTCCAACAAGCCCAACCGTCCGGGGGACAGCCTGCTGGTGCAGGTGAGTGAGGAACGTTTACTGCCGGCCAGTTTCAGGCTGTATCCCAACTATCCCAATCCCTTCAACAGCGGAACCACTTTCCGGATCGATCTGAGCCGGACGGTGAAGGTGAGGCTGGAGATCTTCAATGTGCTGGGCCAGCGGGTAAAGGTTGTGGCTGACCGGGTGATGGAGGGAGGTATTCAGCGTCTTCATTGGGATGGGCGTAATGGGGTAGGTAATGCCCTGGGAAGCGGTCTTTATTTCTACCGGATTAAAGCGGATGATTATGTTAAAACACGTAAGATGATTCTACTCAGATAGTGCCATATGGCCCCTCCTTTGTTGAAAAAGATTAATTTCAGAGTTAGTT
>CAYWTB010000069.1:0-24984 GCA_964461135.1 uncultured Caldithrix sp.
CATTCTACTACAAACGCCAGGAGATTCATAACTTTTTACGACTTCAGGTTAAAAGTGTGTCTGATGGTATTTTAATAAATCAAGCTGTTTAAAGGACATGATGATCCCGTTCATTAAATGGCAAAATAAAATAGTAAAAAATACGATTTTCTTTAATCTAAATGTTTGTTTTATTCTGTAAAGTTTTCTTATTATATTTCGACTTTAATAATATTATCCGTTTTTAAAATCCCGGAGATAAATTTTAGTAAGTTTTTATAATATGGTCCCTAACGATGATTAAATATTTCATTTCAATTTCCCGCGCAGCGCTGTTTATTTTACTGATTTTGGTTGGGCTTACCCAGGTTCAGGCCCAGGGGCAGCGTTACCTGGCTATTTTGCCATTTTCCAACAGTGGTGATCAGGAATATGACTGGATCGCGCGCGGTATTGAAGAAGTTCTCTATGAAAAAATGGGAAATCTTCAGGCCGTTAAAGTTTATGAACGCGAAACCATTCTGAGAATTCTGAAAGAGGTCGGTATTCAGAATGAATCGGATATTACCGTACGCAATGCCTTTGCAGTCGGAAAAGAAACCGGTGTGGATGTACTTATTGTTGGCAGCTATGCTGTTTCCGGCGGAAATCTGGGAATCAAATTCCGGGCTATCAGTACCTACACGGGGGGCAATGTTTACCTTAATACCTTTCAAGGGCCGCTGTCGGATATTTTTCAGATTCTGGAGGATGGCATTCTCAAAACCATGCAGTCTATGCAGCTTTCCATCGGTGCCTCAGACAGCGAGATGCTGGACCGCCAGCCCACTACCTCCATTGCCGCCTTTGAATATTACTGCAAAGCGTATGTTCAGTTTCAGAAAGGAGCCGGGATGGAGACCGTGGCGGGATTATTCAATCAGGCTATTGCGCTGGATCCCAATTTTTGGGAAGCCCAGTATAACCTTGGTGTTATCTACTTCAATTACGATCAATACGGAAGGGCCCTGAGTCAGTTCCAGAAAGTAAGCAGCCAGAATCCCAACTTCTATAAACCCTATTATGGGATGGGTATGATCTATTTTCTGCAGCGGGACTATCAGAAAGCCATTGACAATTATCAGCGTGTCCTCAACCTATCTCCGGATCAAGACCGTGCCCTGTATTACCTGGGGCGAATTTACGTCCGGCTGGATTCTCTGGACAGGGGACTGAATTATCTGAATAAATCAGCCGAACTGAATCCCAATTATCCCCCCACTCATTATTATATTGGTTTAGCCAATTTAGAGCGTGGGTGGTATAAATCTGCCGTTCAGGCTTTACGGACCACCCTGAAACTGGATCCTGAAAATTATCTGGCCCATAATTCCCTGGGAGAGTGCTTCTACCGCCTGCAAAGATATGATGAAGCTATTTATGAATATAATAAAACCACCGAAATTAAGCGAGACTTCTCCACAGCTTACTTTAATATCGGCAATACCATCTATAAACGTGGTGCCCTGCAGGATATAGTGGATTCCTACCTGGAAATTCTGGAAACCCGGTATTCTGAATCGGACACTCCGCTTGGATCCAGTCTGGCGGAAGATCTGCGCAAACTGCGAAAAGGAACCATGGAATCCTCGCAAGTATACCAGCAGATGGTAAACGCCTATCGGAACGCCCTTAAATATGAACCGTCATTCTTTGAGGCAGCATTTAATCTGGCCTTAACTTATGAAAATATGGGTATGGCAGACAGCGCCAAATACTATTATCAGCAGACCATTGTTATCAATCCCGGGCTGGTAAGGGCCCATATGCGACTGGGACGGTATTATGAACGGGAAGGCAATTATAATGCGGCTCTGCAGCAGTTTAAAGAAGTGGTAAAGCTTGAACCGTCCTATTTTTCCGGTACTCCCCGTCTGGGTGAACAATACCGTTATATCAATATCATCGACGATGTTCTGAGTGAGTATCAAACCAAGCTCCAGATAAATCCAAACGATCCCCAGACCCTGCTGGTTCTGGCACGCATCTTTAACAGCCTGGGGAGGTTTGGACAGGCCGAACGTTATTATCAGCAGATTGTTCAGCTGGATCCCATGAACCGGGAAGCCAACCGCGAGCTAAAAAATCTGCAGCGTCAGCAGAAAAAAATGTAAAGCATTTTATCAGAAACAGGACGATATTAATCCGCAGTTATTCCTCATTCGGGTAATCGGTCTGTTGCCGGAGAGATGTGCCACCTAAGATTTCCTGAAATCTTTAAGCCCTTAATATCCTGGAATTTCAGACTGCATTGAAGTGAGAAAATCAGCATACTGTTTTGTCTGCTGGACGAGTAGGGTTCACTATGATCTTCAGGCAGGCCAATCGTCTGGAAAGGATGGGTCATTTGTTCAACCGGGGGAAGAGGGATGAACATACCATCGCAATATCAGGATTTGTCTGATTTTAAAGGCGGTGCGTCTGAACTTCTGGAAGGCGGATTATTATCAAAATCCGGCATGTTGAGTACTTCTCTGGCAATATCCCACAGGGTAATCCTGCGTGGTTCTTCCGGCTGTCCCTGCGAAACTGCTTTCCTGCCTTCCTCCATACCCTGAATAATGGATACGATTTGAAGGGGTGTATTGGCTACCGCATCCGGTACTGTCCGGCCGGCGGAGAGTTCGGCAGCGTTCTCAGGGATTTTACTGATAGACGCTGCATAATGTCTTTCCGGGTTGCTCTGAGGCATGAAGCCGGTAATGGTCAAATTGAAACGGGTAAGGATGGTGCGTATACCCAGTTGTTTTGCGCTGATAATATCCGGTCTCATTCTGTTAGTACAAAGGACGGTTTCTTCCGGCGACGATCGGGTTTTCTGCAGAATTTCCTGCAGGAGAGAGCGAAAGGAGTTTTCCTCTCCTGCCGGATGGCGTGTAAAAATAAAATTGAAGTTATAATTTAAACCCAGTTTTCGACGTGCTTTTTCAAAGAACGGTCCGTTATCCCCGATTAAGACCGTCTTATAGTAGTAGTTCAGGCTGGTATTTAATGGCAGCATGCCTGGAATTGGCCTTACATAAAAATTCCCCAGTTTTTTAAGAAACAGCTGCAGATCTTGCTGGAAACGCTGCTCGTTTCTCTCTGAGAGATAACGTCCCGCAATTAGTTGATAAGCATTAGAGGTGCCGGTCCTGGAAATGTAATACTCCCGCAGTTTGAGGATATCTTCAAAATTTTTCCAGCGCGGGTCCTGCCTGAGATAATACCATAATTTTTCATATATTTTAAAACGGACCAGCTCTTCGTTTAGGATGACTCCCTCTGCGCGGTAAATGACTGTTTTGATCATGTTTTTTTCCTGACATATTAGCGAGAATTTCTATCATGTTATGAAATTTTGGATAAAAATCCATTCTGTTTTTTGCCATGCGAATTGCCTCATCAATATACTTCAAATAGTTGGCATTGCGGGTGAGCCGAAAGGTATAAATAAATGCCCCGGCATCATGCAGTTTGCGCTGAATGATACTGTAATCAATTGCCTTTTTATAGGACTCACGGTTGAAATATTTCCTTATCAGCGGTTGTTCGAGATAGAATTTTTCCAGCAGCGAATCTCGTATACCATCGGGGACGGAAACATAGGAGTCCCACAGCAGAGAGACCAGGTCATAAACCGGGCTGCCGCTGCGGGCGTCCTGAAAATCGATAATCTGAAAGCTGTTCCGTCTGCTGCGGGGTCTGAAAAAAATATTGCTGCTCTGAAAGTCACGATGAACGAATACCGGGATCTTAAAATCCAGGAAAGTACTGATTTCCCGCGAGAAGGAATGAAAGGCTTTTTCCTCAAACCGGCTCAGGTTGTGGACGTAATAGGATTTTATCAGTTGTTCCTTTACATGAAAATTAAATTCAAACAGGTATTTTTCCTCATCGAAAAAACGAATGAAAGCAGGACAATGTGCCTCAAAAGGGGTGCGGTTCTGCAAATCAACCAGGAATTCAACCAGTTTCCTGTAAGTAGTTTCTAAACCTGAGAGTGTCCGAATCTTCATATACAGATCCAGGCGTTCTCCCCGGGCGGGTTCCAGGAAAATCCAACCCTCATTACGATGGATTTCATATACCTGTGGCCGCGGAATATTTTGCCGGCGGAGATAGTAACTGATGTTCAGATAATCATCGATGATTTCCAGGCGGTCCTGTGGCAGCCACATCAAAACAACATCAGCCAACGGGAAATAGGTGGGTTCCGGAAAAGTCAGCAGATAATAACGGCGTACCGATGCCCCTGCATCCAGGTATTGAATGGTATAATTATCCGACTTAAAAAAAGTGCTTAACTGATCTTTAAGCCCTTGTGTGTCATGAAGCATTAAAGTGTCCCTAAAAATTCATGATATTTAAAGATCCCGATACTGGCCCCTGGATTCCGGGAAGGCAGCCTACAGGATACTAGATGCCGGTAAAACCATGTAAGGTTTTATCCCGACTTGTCAACCGGAGGTTGACATGGAGTCGAGAATCTTTGATTTTGCCTTCCTGCCTGCCCGGCCTGTCCGGCTTTAGACGGGCTTTAGACGGGAATTAACACGAATTCTGAAAATTTTTTACTCCATTACCTTTTTCGCATAGCGACCACTCGTGGTAATTTTGTATTTTTGCCAACTGCCAACTGCCAACTTTTTTCTTTGTCCACGAATTACACGCATTAATTCTCTCTGTATTTCACAATAAAGGATTTGTTTTCTTTGATCTTTGATCTTTAATCTTTTGTCTTTGATCTTGCATTCTTTTTCCTTCCTCAAATAGCACGTGTGGCCTCTCTTAACCATTCTTTTTCTTCTTTATTTAGTTGGGGCGACAGATTTTTATAAACCTCATTGTGATAGCTGTTCAACCACTCAATCTCTGCCGTTGTGAGCAGTGATTTGTCCACCAGCTTCGGGTCAATGGGACACAATGTGATGGTCTCAAAGGTATAAAATTGAGAGAACTCCGGAGATATGTGTTCATCTTTTACGGTTAGAATCAGATTCTCTATACGGATTCCGTATTCACCTGCCTTGTAATATCCAGGTTCATTGGAAATTACCATACCTGGTTCCAAAGCTACACCAATACCCCGGTAGTAGGAAATGGCCTGCGGTCCTTCATGTACATTCAGATAGGAACCGATACCGTGTCCGGTACCGTGTCCATAGTTAAGACCCAGGTCCCAGAGGGGTTTACGGGCGATAGTATCCAGTTGATTCCCGGCGGTGCCCCGCGGGAAACGGGTCATGGCCAGCCGGATATGCCCCTGCAGTACCCGGGTAAAACGGTCTTTCTGCTCAATACCCGGTTCACCCAGCGCAAGGGTGCGGGTGATATCCGTGGTCCCGTCCAGGTAATGTGCACCGGAATCGAGCAGGTAAAGGCTCTCGTTTTTCAGCATGACATCCGTTTCGGGTGTAGAACTGTAATGGACAACGGCGCCGTGTTCGCGGTAGGCCGAAATGGTTTCAAAGCTTAAACCCTGGTAAAGATCCTGCACGACACGAAATTTCTCCAGCTTCTCAGCAGCAGAAATTTCTGAAACGGCAATAGCCTCAATATTCTTTTCCAGCCAGTGAAGAAACCTGACCATGGCAACACCATCCCTGACGTGAGCCGCCTTTAAGCCGGCTATCTGGGTGTCATTTTTTATGGCCTTCATGAGGGTGATGGGACTTTCCCGGAAGAACAATTCGCATTTTTTACCCAGGAGATGGGCAATCCACCAGCTTGCAGTCCCCGGATCCAGCCAGATCCTTTTGCCAGCCTTGTCCAGCTTCTTCACTTCCCTGGCGAAATTCCTATAGTCGTAAATGGTAATCTTTTTTCCCAAATGCTTCTTGAGCTGGCGTGTAACTTTGGAAGTCTTGGTAAAAAGCATGGCATCCTTATCGCTAACAATGGCATAACTGATGGCCAGCGGATTATATTCAATATCTCTTCCCCGGATGTTAAACAGCCAGGCAACCGCATCCAGGGTGGTAATGATATGCAGATCGATATTTTCACTTTTCAGTTTTTTTCGAAGACGATCCATTTTGGAATCAACGGATTCTCCTGCATATTTCACGTCATAAGGTTCTATGGCATCATCCGGCATGGGGGGCTGTTCCTTCCAGATTTCATCCACCAGGTTTTTTTCGACCGGTTTCAACTCAATATCCCAGGAGGCCAGGTATTTTTGCAATTTATCCGCCTCCTGGCAGGATAATAGCTGGGGATCTGTACCGACTACCTGGCCCGCCTTCAGTTGATCTTTTATCCATTCCTGCATGGGCGGCGTATCCGGCAGGCCAGCCTTGAACAGCCTGATCCCGCTGCCCATCAGTTGCTGTTCAGCCTGCAGGAAATACCGGGAATCGGTCCACAGTCCGGCGTCATTCCGGGTAATCACTAACTCACCGGCCGAACCGGTGAATCCGCTCAACCACTGGCGTCTCTGCCACATTGCCGGAAGATATTCGTCCTGGTGAGGATCGGTACTGGGAACAATATAGGCATAAATACCCTGTTTCTTCATCAAATGGCGCAACGCTTTCACTTTCTCTTTTATCATGATCTCTCCGGATTTTCGTTTTTTGCAATATAAATGCAAAATCCAAAGAGCGGCAACTGTTTCCAAGAAATTTTCAAGAGGATTATGTCCATAGCTGAGTTAAGGACAAAATTATATTTTGCAATGCCTTGCGCCAGGTGACTTTGCGTTAATGTATAACTCATGATAAATGAGCTGATGTTGAAATTATGATAATCTTAGCATTGTAATGGTTATATTTATAGAAAGGATGAAAAGGAAATTTTATGCCACCATGGTTTGCTGATGATAATTTCTGGAGGGAATTTGAGGATGCACTCTTCCCGCCGGAACGCTGGGAAGCAGCGAAACAGGAAACCCAATACCTGATATCATTGCTGAATCTGCCGGAAGATGCTACCGTGCTGGATTTGTGCTGCGGACCAGGCAGGCATACCCTGCAGCTGGCCCGTTACGGATTCAGGGTCACCGGCGTGGATGGTACCTTTTATTACCTGCAGAAGTTAAACAGGCAAGCCAGGAAGGAAAATCTAACGGTTGAAACAGTCTGTGACGACATGAAAAATTTTTCCAGGGAGAATTATTACCAGGCCGCGATTTCCATGTTTACTTCCTTCGGTTATTTTGAAGAGGAAGATGATAACCGGAGAGTTTTATCGAATATTTACCGCTCCCTGCAACCCGGTGGTTGGCTGCTTATGGAGATGGCCGGAAAAGACATTCTGATGAGAAATTTCCAACCGCGGGACTGGCATGAATCAGAAGATGTTTTTCTGCTGGAGGAACGGGAGGTGGATTCAGAGTGGCAATATATCAGCAATCGCTGGATCCTGTTCAAAAAAGGCAAAAAATATGAGTTCAGCTTTAAGCTGCATCTCTATTCCGCCAGGGAATTGAGTGATTTATTACATTCCTGCGGTTTTATTGATGTTGCTGTCTTTGGGGGTCTCGATCAGTCTCCTTACGATGCTGATGCGAAGCGGCTGGTGGTTACAGCAATGAAGCAGTTGTGAGAAACAATGCCGGGGTCCGGCTCCGGTTACTCACTGACCTCTATATTTTACAATTGAGAATTCTGCTGTAACCAGGAATCTCTCTTAACCGTATCCTTCCGAAGGTAACTTTCTCGGACGCGTTGATGGCCAGGTTTCCCGGCCTGGGGCTCACCGGTCTGTACCTCCCCTGCTGAGGAAATCCCGTCACCCGCGGGTGTTAATTCTCAATGAGTGGTTTTTATCATTACAGGAATAATCTTTTTTTCAACCGAGGGTGAATCTCCTGCAAATCCTGGAATTGAAGCAGCCTGAATTGTTAGAGAATCACCCAAAATAAAAAGAGATTAGCTTCGTGGTACGGGAAGTAAAAAATACCTTTTGTGCTGCCAGCGAAAAAAAAATCTCATACGGCATCTCTCCTACTTCAACTTTGGGAAGCTTCCCGGTCATTTCCGGCAGAGCAGATTTGAATATTTGCATCGGATTATTTGACCATCAGACCTATGGTTTCAGGTGATAAATGGTTGGATATTTTTTTTGGTTAAATAAACCAACTGTGAAGTTTTGTTCACATATCGTGAATTATAATTCACACCCCTTTAGCAGAATCAGGAAATATATTTCTATAGATTTTTTTATAATAGTATAATATTTATAGACTTATAAAAACTGGCAAAATTCGGCACGTTCTTGGCAATAAGAATTATCAAAACAGAAGGAGTTGCCTTGAAGCAACTGGATATACTCATCATTAATCCCGGCAAGGTTCGTCATGATTATATGACCGAGCATCTGGGTATCGCCAGCCTGAAATCCTACATTATCTCCCGGGGTTACACCGCGGATACCCTGGACATGGCGGTAGAGTGCCTGTCTGTAAAGGATGGCGTAATGCGGATTACGGCCCTGCAGCCCGAAACCATCGGTATATCCCTGCTGGAGGATTCCAAACATAAAGGTTTACAGCTAATTCGGGAACTGCGTGAAGCCGGTTACAGAGGGAAAGTGATTGTGGGGGGGTATTTTGCGACCTTTGCTTCAAAGGAGATTTTGCGGGATTTTCCCGACATCGATTTTGTAGTGCGGGGTGAAGGAGAACTAATCCTGGCCGAATTGCTGGATGTGATTAGCGGCAGAACCGTTAAATCTCTACGGGAGGTCGCAGGATTATCATTTCGCGAGAAGGGGAAAATAACAGAAAATCCGGCTCGCCCTCTGATTGATGACCTTGATATTTTACCGCCGGTGGATCGAAAGTATGCCGGGATGGTCCTGCAAAATAGCTCGCATCTCCGTGTTTATGGTACCCGCGGTTGCTGGGGAGGATGCAGTTTCTGCGATATTGTGGGCATGTATAAAAGCAGCCCCGGCAAAGCCTGGCGCAGCCGTTCCGTGAAAAGCCTGGTGGATGAGCTCGAATATCTGGCCGGGACGTTTAATACCGATTATTTTGCTTTTAATGATGATCAGTTTTTGCTGAGGGGAAAAGCAGGTGTGGAACGGGTAAAAGCGTTTGCAGCCGAGTTGAAACGCCGAAACCTGAAAATTAATTTTGAGCTGATGTGCCGGGCGGATACGGTAAATCGTGATAGCATGTCCATCCTGAAAGAGGCCGGTTTAAAACGGGTATTCATCGGTCTGGAATCATTTGACGAGAAACAATTGCAGCGTTATCGCAAGAGAATCTCCCCCAGGCAGAATTTAAAAGCCGTAATCACCCTCTACCGCCTGAAAATTGATGTGCTGGCCTCGGTGATCCTGGCTGATGCCTTTACATCCTTGCTGGATGTGGTGAAGCAGTTTGTTGTTTTGTATGAATTGCGACGCCGCTACTTTAAAAGCCAGCAGTGCCAGATTTCAGTTAACCGCAGGATTGAGATATATCGCGGCAGCAAGATCTATCAGGAGTACCGGGCCCGGGGAATCCTGACGCAGGATCATTACCTGCATGGTTATGCTTACCGTTTGAAATTTCTGACCAACCTGCGTCTGAAGCTTTTCGACCTGGAAATAAAAATCAGCCGCATGATCCTGTGGCCGAAAAAAACCATAACTATCTGGTTTAGGAGCCTGCGCTGGACCCTGGGTCAGCTCAGAATGTATCTTTCGTATCAAAAATAAATAACCCTAATTAATGAATTGGTTATTGGTTTCACCCCAATTATTAAACAAATTAAGGAGGCAGTTATGTTAGCCAAGATTCGCAGAAGTTTGAAGAAATTTTACCGGATCCCTTTCGTGGTAGTCAGTCTAATAGGCGGATCCATTTTGCAAGTTTGGAATGTTTCGGATAGAGCAATTAACTAAAAAAATTATTCTGAAGCCTGTTGTTTTTTTCATTGTTTCTTTGTGCCTGATCATATGTCGTGAAGTTCCATATGGAGGGGGCGAAATTGTTGAAGGGATCGAAGATTTTCCGCAGGGTCTGGATCCGGCAGCATACCTGACACCGGAGGAAATACGGATCAATTCTTCGATCTATGAGGCCCTGGTTGAACTGGATGAGGATCACCGGACCATCAGACCGTGCCTGGCCGGTAAATGGGTGGTATCGGATGACCAGCAGGAATATACCTTCACGCTCAAAAAGGGCATTCTGTTCCATGACCTCTCCCCGGTCAATGCCCCGGCCCTCACTAATTCTTTTCGACGCCAGATCAGGAGGAACCCGGATTTTCCCCTGTTCTCCATGATTGATTCGGTGGAAACCCTGGATACCCTCAGCCTGAAGATTACCTTGAAATATCCGTACGCCCCATTTCTGTATGCCCTTGCCTCTCCTGTTGGTCTGAAAGCTATATCCCAAAAGGCTCTTGATTTATATGGTGATGGTATCATTTTGCATCCTACAGGTACAGGTCCCTTTCGGATGATGGATTGGGTAAAAAATGATAGAATAAAGTTAAAGTTCTTTCAAAAATACCGCAATCCTCATACTAATCTTGATGAGGTCACTTACAAATGGTACAAAGACTACGATGTTTTACAGAAAAATTTAGAGAAGGGTAAAATAGATATCTTTTTTATGGTCCCGGGTTTTCACATCGATCGATTAAAATGGCTGGGAGTGGTGGATTATCAGGTTTCACCGCCTACCTCTACGATATTTATCGGATTCAATAATAAATCTGCGCCTTTTAATATAAAGGAAATCCGTCAAGCCATTTCGTATTGTCTTAATCGGGACAAAATTGTATTCAGTACTTTCAGGGGAAATTCCGTTCCCGCCAGGGGACCGCTGCCCCCGGTGTTATTTGATTATGAAGGGGTGGATCCACCCGCTTATGACCCGGAAAAAGCAAAGCAATTGATGAAACAGGCCGGTTATCCCGATGGATTTAATGCCACCTTTTATTACCTGGACAGGTTCAGGGCACGGAACACGATCTTTGAAGCCGTCAGGCACGATCTGGAAAATATCGGGGTTCGTTTAAGGATGATTCCCTTTTATTCCTGGGAAGACCTGATTTCCACATCAAAAAGTGACACCTCCCAGATGTTCTGGATTGCCTGGGGCAGCGATATGCTGGGCGACCCGGAAAATTTTTTGTATTCGTTGTTTTATTCCACCTCTCCCTATAATATTTTTCATTATGAAAATAGTCAGGTGGATGGCTGGCTGGATGAGGCCCGCCGGGAACCGGACCTCGGGAAACGGCATGATCTTTATCTCCGAATAATCAACCGAATAAGGGAAGATGAACCGGTGATCAGTATGTATCATGTGATACAGATTTATGCTTATAACCGTCATAAAATCCGGAATCTTCCGCTGGATCCCTATGGTAATATCGATTATCAGAATATTATCTTAACAGGTCAGCAGGGGAATTAGTATCAGGTGAAGCCGCTTTTTCAAAATCTCTCTGTCCGGAAACTGAAACTGCAGGGACAGGTCTTTTTGTATTTTGCGGGACTGGTTCTGTTTGTTATTGTTTTTGTTTCGGTAGCCATCTTTTATTTCCAGAGCCGGATGCTGCTGCACCTGGTGCAGGAGAAAGCCATCGGCCTCACCCGGACGCTGGCTTACACCAGCCTGAATGCCATTCTGCAGGATGATTATATTGTACTGCAAACCCTGATTGACAGCATGATGGACGGGGACGACATCGTTTCCATTGCTATTCTGGATACCAACGGGAGGGTTATGGCAGCCAGCGAACCGGAGCGCAGGGATCAGCTCCAGAATGATTCCTTCACCCGGAAGGCCATGGTCGCCGGGAAACTGGTGGTTCAGAAAACCGCAACCAGCGGAAGTGAGGAATTGTATGATACGGCTGTTCCAATTTTCCGGCTGAACCGGCAGGTTGGGATCGCGCGCATGAAATACTCGGTCAATGATCCCTTTGCCGGCTTAATCAAATCCATTCTGGTGATCGGAATAATGGCGATTATCCTCAGCCTGCTGCTGGCCTGGTATTTTTCCCGTTCCATCTCCAAACCCATCCGGCAGGCGGTGCAGCTGGCCTCAGAATATGGGCGTGGTAATCTGGATGCCTCGCTGGAATTAGACCGTGAGGATGAGATCGGCGAACTGGTGGCATCTCTAAATAAACTTTCCAGTGAACTGAAAACCCTCATCGATGAAAAAGTAGCCAATGAAAACCTGGTTATGATGGGAGAGTTCGCTTCTTACATCATTCATGATCTGAAAAACCCGCTCAGCGGCATTCACCTGTTGTCCGATGGTCTGCACCGAAAAATTCCCCCGGACAGCCCGTTGAAAAAGTATTCCACTGAAATACTTCTGGCTACACAGAAATTGCATGATTTTGTGGAAAGAACTCTCGATATTGCACGCTGGAGTCGGGTGAACCTCCAGACACTGGATCTTGCCGAGCTGGTCCGGGAGGCGGTTCGCAGTGTTGACCAGGGTCAGATACCCATAACGCTGGAAATTGATGACCGGATAGAGGTCATTCAGGCTGATTACCAGATGCTGCTGATGGCAGTGAAAAATCTGCTGACCAATGCGGTGGAAGCGGTGAATGGCAACGGAACCGTTGCAGTCCGCATCCAAAGACAGGACAGGCAGGTTATCATTGAAATACAGGATACAGGTTGCGGTATATCCCCCAGGGACCTGAAAACCATTTTCCGGCCGTTCTTTTCCATGAAAAAGCAGGGTCATGGACTGGGGCTGGCTATGGTGCGCAAAGCCATTATGCTGCATCAGGGAAAAATTACGGTGGAGAGCAAGGAAGGAACGGGATCCACTTTCCGTATCGCCCTTCCTGCAGAAAAAAGTCAGGTCGAAGAAATCAATGATAAAAAGATCCAGGGAAAACACTAATGATCACAAATTTTTTGCAGGCGTTTTAGGATCCTGCATCCCGGCTCCTGGTGTCTGCTCTCCTTCAACCGCATAGTGTTATACTGCTTTCAGGGTTCTGCAGACTGCTAACTGTGGGGCGGTACCTTGTGCCCTGGATCTTGAGTCTTGAATATATAAGGATAAAACATGAATCGAATATTAATTGTTGATGATGAATTGTCCATGTTGCGGGGTATTGAATTCCACCTCCAGGAAAATTCAAATTATGAAATACTAACCGCTTCCGACCGGAAAACGGCTATTCAACTGCTGGAATCCAACGAGATTGACCTGGTGGTATCGGACCTGATGCTGCCGGACATCGAGGATGGTCTCACCATTATGCGGACAGCCAGAAAACAATGGTATCAGCCGGGAGTACTGGCCATGACAGCCTTCGAATCCGTGGAAAATGCGGTGGCCGCCATGAAGGCCGGCGCGGATGATTTTGTGTCCAAAGGATTCGGCCTGGATGAACTCTCCCTGCGCATAGATAACATGCTGAAGAAGAAAAAGCAGGTAGAGCAGCTCTCCATCGAAAACCAGATCTTGCGGGAAACCATCCGCAAGCAGTTCAATGATTTTAAAATTATCGGCGAATCTCCCAGCATGATGGCGTTGATGAGGAAAGTTCAGAAAGTAGCGGCCGATGCCCGGACCACCTGCCTGATCCAGGGAGAGAGCGGTACCGGCAAGGATCTGGTGGCCCGTACCATTCATGCGCTCAGCGTGCGGCGAAACGCTCCGTTTGTGCCCATAAACTGTGCTGCTATTCCGGAAAACCTTATCGAGAGTGAGCTGTTCGGGTACGAAAAAGGTTCCTTTACCGGTGCTTATAACACCAAACAGGGAAAATTTGAGCATGCCCGGGGTGGCATCATCTTCCTGGATGAGATTAGTGAACTACCGCTGAACCTGCAGGTGCGCCTACTGCGGGTCCTGGAAGAGCGAAGCTTTTACCGCATCGGGGGAAAGAATCCCATTGATGTGGACCTTATGGTTATATCTGCTACCAATAGTGATCTGAAAGAAATGGTGAGCAGCGGACGCTTCCGTGAGGATTTGTATTTCCGGCTTAATGTAGTGACTATTATGGTACCTCCCCTGCGGGAAAGGCAGGAAGATATCCGCCGCCTGGCTTTATTCTTCCTTGAAAAATTCAACCGGGAAAGAAACAGGCAGCTTAAATTTTCCGAAAATGCGCTGCGCCAGCTGGAGTCCTATGATTATCCCGGAAATGTAAGGGAGCTCCGCAATATAATAGAAGATGCCTTCGTCTTTACAGAAGGACCGTATGTCCAATCGGAGAACCTGACCTTTCGCAAATCAATGGGGGAAGAGGAAACCGATAACAACTCACCTCAATTGCGTATAAGCAAAAATTTCCATCGTCTCATCTACAAAGATGCCCTCGACATCTTTGATAGACATTATTTTCAGCAACTGCTGGGGGAAAACTTCTGGAATATTTCCATATCTTCCCGGAAAGCCGAAATCACCCGCGAGTGGTTAAGTAAGAAAATAAAGAAACTGGGATTGAAAGAGGGTGTGAACTAGAATTCACACTTCGTGAATTATAATTCACAGTGAGCTGCCCGTCCGCTGAAATAAACTTCCCGAAATTTCTACGAAATAATTTTATAATTACTGTAATTACAATACTATATGCGACGTATCTCCTCGCTCCCCGATTTTCTGGTACAGTAGTTGTCTAATATAATGATGAAATATATGGAGGAGTCGTTAATATGGCATTAATTCTGGTAGTAGAAGATGAACGCTCTGTTCGTCAGGCGTTAAGATTCGAATTAATGGATGACGGTCATGAAGTACATGGCGCCTCCGGTTATCAGGAAGCGGTCAGTGCGCTGAAGGCGTTTACCTATGACCTGGTTATATCTGATATTTTCCTGGATGATGGTAACGGAATACAGCTGATGGAGATGGCCAGGAAAATGAATAAGAGCACTCCCTTCATCGTGATATCGGCATTTCCCGACTCCGATCTGGCCCTGAAGGTGAAGGAAATCCTGAGTGACCGGTTTTTTACCAAGCCGTTTTTTGCAAATGCTCTGAAGGAAAAAGCTTATGAGCTTATTGATTTTAATTTGGGAGAGCAACAAATAATGGGACCGGCAGTATGCTGTCCCTAGGGGAGATTACGGAGGGGAAAACAAAGAGATCACTAAAATCTCTAAAAAATCCGGGAGGTTTGCTGTACACGCCGGTGCCTGGTTGCTTCCCCTCACCTCAAGCGCCAGGCATCCGGAATTTCAGGAAAGCAAAATGCAGGATAATAAGTTATTTACCTGTTAAGCTCATGATAGAAAAGGAGAATTCTTGTTTAAAGCCAGGTATGGCGTGCTTTATTTGTCCGGTGGAAGCTGAAATGATTTGAAGCAGTTTAACACGGCAATCCTGAAAAGAGGCATATGGTGAATGTGCCGGAAAATGCGGCTCAAAAGTATCTGGATATCGCCGGCTGTATCATGCTGGTATTAAAGCCTGACGAAACGGTAGAAATGATCAACAAACCGGGCTGCGATATTCTGGGTTACAGCAGAGAGGATATTGTCGGATTGAACTGGTTTGATAATTTCCTGCCGGGACGGGAACGTGATAAGGTGCGCCGGGCATTCCGGAGGATATTAAAAGGAAATGTGAATCCGGACGAGAATTATGAAAATCCGGTTTTAACCAGGGAAGGAGAACAACGGGTGATTGCCTGGAAAAATACTCTGATCATCGATGAGGATGGCAAGATCCACGGAACGCTCAGTTCCGGTCAGGATGTTACCGAGCGTATCGAAATGGAACGCGCCCTGCGGGAATCCGAAGAAAGGTACCGCCTGCTATTTGAGAATAATCCCCACCCAATGCTGGTCTATGACCTGGAAACCTTTAAAATTTTGGATGTGAATGAAGCAGCGCTGGATCAGTATGGTTACAGCCGCGAAGAATTCCTGAAGCTGACCATCCTTGATATCCGTCCGCCGGAAGATGTGCCGGCGTTGATGGAAAATGTCGCCGCGGTAACCACCGGGCTGGATCAGGCCGGAGAGTGGTGGCATATTCGTAAAGACGGTAGTATAATTGATGTTGGAATTAGTTCTCATACTGTACTGTACGAGAACCGCCGGGCGGAAGTGATATTGGCTTATGATATCACCCGCCGCAAGCGGGCGGAAAATGAATTGCGCGAATCTGAACATAAATACCGCAGCTTTTTTGAAGAGGACCTCACCGGGGATTATATTTCCAGCCCGGATGGCCGGTTGCTCTTCTGCAACCAGGCATTCCTTTCCATCTTTGGATTTAAATCTCTGGAACAGGCTCAAAGTATTCAGATCCAGTCACTTTACCAACATGCCAGCGACCGTCAGAAAATTCTGAATCTGTTGCAAAGAAGGAAAAAGCTGGAAAATTATGAGATGCAGCTGCAGAAAATTGATGGTACCCCGATTTT
The DNA here is from genome assembly GCA_964461135.1 of uncultured Caldithrix sp. Classification (GTDB taxonomy): domain Bacteria; phylum Calditrichota; class Calditrichia; order RBG-13-44-9; family RBG-13-44-9; genus RQOF01. The sequence continues at coordinate 16,308 of CAYWTB010000069.1, forward strand.
TGTGGTGGCTAATATTATCGGGATGTTTGATGGGAACGGTGAACTGGTTGAGATCAAGGGTTACCTGTATGACGTGACTCGCCATAAAAAAACCGAGGAACAGTTCTGGCTGGCACAAAAAATGGAAGCCGTGGGACGGTTGGCCGGAGGTGTGGCTCATGATTTTAATAACTTGCTTTCGGTGATTAACGGCTACAGCGATCTCTCCCGGCATAAACTGCCCGAAAATCATCCCCTGCAGCGTAATCTTTATATGATCTACCAGGCGGGAAAAAAGGCGGAAGCCCTTACACGTCAGCTGCTGGCTTTCAGCCGCAGACAGGTGATGCAACCCCGTATCATAAACCTGAACAGCCTGGTGGATGATCTGGAAAAAATGCTCAAACGCCTCATTGGTGAGGATATTACACTGATTACCCGGAAGAATGGTGAACTGGGCGTGGTGAAGGCGGATCCTACGCAAATGGAACAGGTTCTCATGAACCTGGCGGTCAATTCCCGCGATGCCATGCCGGAAGGCGGGCAGCTGATCATTGAAACCAGCAATATTTTTTTCTCGGAAGACCAGGTTCATGAACGGGTCACCATGGCCGCCGGAGAGTATGTGCTGCTGGCAGTGAGCGATACCGGGATGGGAATGGATACCGCTATCCAGGCACAGATATTTGAACCGTTCTTTACCACCAAGGAAAAAGGGAAAGGCACCGGTCTGGGGCTGTCTACAGTATATGGTATCATCAAGCAGAGTGGTGGATTTATCTGGGTATACAGCGAGGCTGGCAAAGGTACTACCTTTAAGATTTACCTGCCGCGCAGCGAAGAACAGACTGAAGAGCGGGTACTGACCCGGCCCAAGCCGGAAACACTGCAGGGAAGCGAGACCATTCTGCTGGTAGAGGATGACGAGGCAGTATTATCTATCGGCGAGTTGATACTGGAGCGTTCCGGTTATACCGTTTTGACTGCTTCCAATGGCCGGGAGGCACTGGAGCAGGTGAAGACGCATAACCACAGTGTCGAACTGATAGTGACGGATGTGGTGATGCCGGGGATGAGCGGTAAGGAACTGGCAGACCGTATACAGGTGGTGGTACCGCGCGTACCGGTGTTGTACCTCTCCGGTTACACCGACGATGCCATCGCCCAGCATGGCATCCTGGATCCCGGGGTAGAATTTCTGCCCAAACCGTTCGACCGTGAAGAGTTGCTGTTGAAGGTGCGGGAAATACTGGATAAGGACAGGTAATAAGTTATAAGTTATAAGTTATAAGTTATAAGTTATAAGTGATAAGGGATACGGGAAAAGGAGTCGGAGGACGGGAGGAAAGAACAAGATTAAGGATGAAGGATTAAGGAGGAAGGATTGTCACTATACGGCAGTCTAAAGGAGTTTGCATGCTATGAATATAGGCTGTGCTTCACAATCTCTGAGCTCTCTGCTTTTTATTGCAAAAAGATGAGAAACTGAAATGACCATACCTGTAAGTGAAAAAATCAAAGATCGGTCGGCCCGCCGTCGAAGTGTGGAGCTGCTGCGTTCCGGGGAAGGACAGTATTGCATTTATTACCAGGATGTGACCATTTCCTATGGACGTTTGCGCAGTTATCGCCTGAATGACAGCGGCGTTAAGATTGTGCTGGAAATTCTGTCCTGCGAGGGTCTGTCCGAGATGCAGGAGGAGGTATGGTTTTCCGCCGGCTGGGAGGACCTGACGGTTTCCGGTGGGCACATCCATTTTACGCAGAGCGGCTGGCATCTGTTTTTTGATCCGGTACTGGTGCAGCGGGTGGTACAGGTAGCCCATCAACAGGCCGCGGCTTCCCAGCAGGAGAGGTTTCTGCGGCTGCGCGATATGCTGCAGGGCACCATGTTGCGAACCGGTATGGGGAGTTAAAAGCATTTATAACAAAAGCGTCCACGAATTTCATGAATTTTATTATTACTCTGTGAACCGTACCGGAACCAGAAATCTGTATTAATGTTTCCAGGTTCAAGGAAACAGGTATTGGACAAGAGTTCGGGCAGCAATCTGACGTGAATCTCGCTGTTGTAGCTACACTTCTGCGGCAAACAAATAGTTGACTATCTTTGCACCGGAAGCAAGGGCCGGGGTTATGTGGGTTGGGTTTGTGTCCCTTCGAAGTTAGTTCTAACTTGGTATTGACGTGCCGTTAGCGGTATCTTACTGACTGCAACGCTCCGGAGCAAAGCAGCAGGAGATTCCCTGCCGCCACCACAATCCAATGTTCTGCCGGAATCATCTAAGTACATCCGCCGAATAAATTATTGACACACCCCATTTGAAATTGTAGATTAACCGGCAATTACCTGTTTGCCGATATTACGCTTAAAAACAGACATTCATTATACTTAAATATACTGGAGTGGACCCGGAGGTAATTGCTGATTCTACTGTCCGGATTTAGATATTATTGTGGCTTTACTTGCAGATGCTTATGTCTGGCATCTTTTGGTAGCTTACAATGATGTGCAATTACCGGTCACTATACCAGGCCAAATAACAAAATGTTAACTTTAAAATTTTTAATATTCATAATTTCAACCGCGATAATTACATTTATCTCACGTAAATCCCTGATAAACATCCGTTCCCATGGCTTTTTTCGCTTCTTTGCTTTCGAGTTTATTATTATTCTCTTTTTAATGAATGTTGAATTTTGGTTTATTTCGCCATTTTCTTTTTATCAGATAATTTCCTGGTTGCTTTTAATAAGCTCTGCCTTCTTTGTGGTTGAAGGTTTTCGATTGCTGAGCTCCAAGGGGAAACTTGATGAAATGAGACCGGAAGAACATTTATATAAATTAGAGAAAACGACAAAATTAGTTACGGAAGGTATTTATCGCTATATTCGGCATCCTCTCTATGGTTCCCTGCTGTTTTTGGCCTGGGGAATTTTCTTCAAATCTGTTTCAATCGGCGGATTTTTTTTGGTAATTGGGACAAGCTTGTTTCTAACTTTAACGGCGAAGATCGAAGAAAAAAAGAATTGTGATTATTTTGGGGAAGAATATAAATCTTATATGCAGCGAACAAAAATGTTCATACCCTATGTCTGGTAAACTGAAAGACCCGGCTAACAACATGGAAGCTGTCTAAATTGATTGCCCCGCAAAACAAGCGTGTTCAGGTTTGATCACACTAAATTAAAACGATGGGGAGTTAATGGAAAATTGACATTCTTTACCGCATTGTATGCTTCCTGTAATTTCCCCGTCAGAGCGTAAGGAGTATAATGATGAAAGATCAATATAAAAATATTGCCAAATGGTATGATAAAATATTTGAACCGTTAAATAGTGGCCTGCGAAAAATAGGGATGAGTATGTATCCGGTAAGAGCAGGTATGAATGTGCTTGATATTGGGTGCGGGACGGGGGCACATCTTGAGTTGTATCAAAATGAAAAATGCAATGTTTTCGGAATTGATTTATCCGCGGCAATGCTTAATGTAGCTGCAAAAAGACTCGGCAGAAATGCTCATCTCAAATTATGTGATGCTGCAAAAACACCTTATTCAAATAATAAGTTTGATCTCATCATAAGCTCAACTGTCCTGCATGAAATGTCTCAACCGGTCAGAGTCGATGTTTTAAATGAGGCCAGACGTATTTTGAAAAGAGACGGACGGCTTTTATTAATTGATTTTCATACCGGGCCAATAAAACAATTAAAAGGTATTTACTCAAAAATAATAATTACAGTTTCAGAAATCGCTGCCGGACGTGAGCACTATAAAAATTATCGGCATTTCATAAAAAACAACGGCCTGCCAGGTTTGATTAAATCTCATGACTTTGAGGTAGAAGATAAAAAAATAGTTAGTGGTGGCAATATTGGAATTTTCTTATTAAAGCCGATATAATTTCCCATCACGCTAACTATTGAAGATGTGAAAACGAGGTGTGCAATGTTTAATACAACCCTTAATCCAAAGCATCATAACCGATTTCCGAGGCTGATAACAGGACTCATCTTATCTCTGCTGATTGCAGAACAGTCATTAGCATTGGGTCGGCCCAACAGCCGGGCGCCTGTTCCTTTTCCAGCACCTCTGTCAATAATTCCGTCAAAATCATCCACCCATCTACCGAATAAATTATTGACATACCTCGTTTGAAATTGTACATTAACCAGCAACAACCTGTTTTCTGAAATTAGTATTAAAAACAGACACCCATTATACTTAAATATACAGGAGTGGACCCGGAGATGATTCTACTGTCCGGATTTGTATATTTTTTCTTATCCATTGGGGTAACCAATGCAAAGCATACATTTAATCCATCAATAAAAATTGAAAGGGGTTATATCATGCGAAAGTTTCTGGTTTTAAGTATATGCGTTGTTTCCATCATCCTGTTCGGATCCGGTTGCACGACCGAACCCGATAATACTGCAATTTCATCCGATGGCGTGAAGATCAGCTTCAATAAACAGGGAAATGGTGAAACAAATATCGTTTTTGTTCATGGCTGGTCCAATAATAAAAGTATCTGGGACGAACAAATGTCCCACTTTTCGGAAAAATACCGGGTAATCGCTGTCGACCTGGCCGGTTTCGGAGAATCCGGTAATAACCGTGAGAACTGGACCATAGAAAATTTTAGCAATGATGTAGTTGCCGTTATCAACAAACTTAAGCTTAAACAGGTGATTCTGGTGGGATTCTCAATGGGGGGACCGGTGGTTATTGAAACGGCAAACCGGATACCCGACCGTACGATCGGTGTGGTTGTAGTGGACTTCCTGCAGAATGTCGAGATGAAGTTTCCTCCGCCAGTGGTGAGTTACATCGACAGCGTTTTCGTGGATCTGGTAACAAATCCGACCAATGAGAAACTGGTCGCTGGTGGTTTCTATAAAAAGAATCAGGAGACATCCTATAAACGTATTCTGGCTATGTTGGCGGGTACTTCCAGAATTGGCTGGAGAGCATCCCTGAGTAATACGCTTCGCTGGCAAAATGAGGATTGTGCTGAAGCCCTGAACAAGATCCGGGTTCCTGTCATGGCCATTAATTCGGAGAATGAACCGACCAATGTGGAAGCTTTCCAAAAGTACGTCCCATCATTTCAGGCTGCGATCATCCCGGGCACCGGACATGTTATTATGTGGGACGCCCCGAAAGCGTTCAACGGACTGCTTGAAGCGGACATCGGGGCGTTTATCAGTCAATAAAAATCGGAATAGTATTTTCTGAGCGATAACTCCCGTCAAAAAATAAACGGTAAAGATACAGAATATTATTCAACCAGGGATGCCGCTATTATTTGTGATGCTAATATTGGTGGATGGATATTTTTTTATTCCCCTTCGGGGTAGCTACTATATAAGTTAGCCCTTAAAAAAATAGCATGAAAGCATCAATAATTTCAAACCCATATAGATTTATTTTATTGGCTCCGCTGTTATTCATTTGTCATGTAGCGGAGGAAGCACCGGGTTTGGTCGATTGGATGAATATCCTGATAGATAGAGATATTACCCAATCGCTTTTCCTGTCGGTTAATCTAACCGGATTAATCATCACCAGCGGGTTGAGTGTGCTCACCGCCGGCACAAAGGAAAGAACCATTACCCTGATCACCCTCGGCTGGCTGGGCTTTATGATGTTTGCCAATGCACTGTTCCATATTCTTGCCACTTTGGTTTATCGGCAATATGCCCCGGGAACGATAACTTCGGTTATTCTGTATCTCCCTTTCGTTTTCTGGTTCACCCGGCTGCTTATCAGCAAAACCGGAATGAAGCCAAAAACCATTATCACTGCCATACTCATCGGTTCCATACCCATGGCAATACACGGCTATTTGATTATATTTGAAGGAAACCGGTTGTTCTAACCATAAACAGTCTGAATTTATCCTCCCGATGTCTCCGAATGAATTATTGACAAAAATATTTTGAAATTGTAGATTAATGGAGAAACCGGTGACAGACCGGGGGGAGTTTTATGCAGTACGGTTCAAAACCTTTTTTTTTGCGGATATTGCCCTTAAAAATAAATTATAAATATAAAACATATTCCGACGCAAACTAGAGTGATTTGTAATTCTGATGCTTGGATAAAGGCATTTTTTACCTGCCCTTCGAGATATATAATGAATGTTTTAAGTGAAAACAAAAATAGACCATGAAATATCGACTATATATAGATGAAGTAGGTAATCCAGATTTGAAAAGTTCTGAAAATCCAAATCATAGATTTCTAAGTATCACTGGAGTGATATTTGAGCTTGATTATATTAAGAAGCTGGTTTTTCTCGAGTTGGAATCTTTGAAGCAAAATTTTTTTGAATCACATCCTGATGAGCCTATTATTTTACATCTAAAAGAAATTGTCAATGCTAAACACCCTTTTGAAGCTCTAAGAGATGATAAAATTAGAAAAAAATTTGATGAAACACTCTTATCACTTTTTGAAAATTTTGAATATACGGTAATTACAGTCTGTTTGGATAAAAAAATCCATAAAGAAACATATACAACCTGGAGGTATGATCCTTATCATTATTGTCTTGCGATTATTCTAGAAAGACATCTTTTCTTCCTTGAAGGGAAAAAAGAGGTTGGTGATATTATGGCAGAATCTCGAGGAGGCAAGGAAGATAGAAGACTAAAGGAATCATATACTAGACTGTGGGAAAAAGGGACTGATTTCTTGAGTCCCGAAAGATTCCAGAAATCATTTACAAGTAGACAATTAAAAGTAAAACCCAAGTTTAATAACATTTCTGGACTTCAAATTGCTGATCTGCTTGCCCATCCGAGCAGAAATGAAATTCTTAATGAGCATAATTTTCTTGAAAGGCCTATGGCACCATTTGCGTCAAAAATTATAAACATTCTATCTAAGAAGTATTATCAAGAGGAAGGAAAAATATTTGGAAAAAAGTTTTTATAAAATAAAAAGGGCCTTTTCAGGCCCCGATGGCATAAACCATCCACCTCCAGAAATCTGGATTAATTGAATAATAATAAATTTTCTCACTAAAGTCAATTTTAAATGAACAAATTCAACTAACTCAGATACCAGCCCGACTTGAACTGCTGTTGGGTTTTTGCCCAGGTAGGTTGTTCAATGAAATTTGGAGGTATTAAAAAGATTTCTCAAGAGCACTATCCTTTAATCAGTTATGCCTGGATCATTATACCAAAAGAATAATATATTTCGTTTAATTAAAATATCTTATTATGTTGTTAAAAAGTGACAAACTTGTTTTTGAAATAGATGAAAAGCTACCTCACAACTTCAGAAAGAAAATGGTAAAAATAATAAAACAGTACATCCTTTTTACAATATGTCTTTTCTTAATGCTGCCTATACACTGCAATAATGAAAAAAAGCAAAGCCAGCCGGATGTTGCTTATCTGGCCCGGATTCAGGAATGCTGATCTGCGGCGATTGATGCTGATGTGCCAGAGTGAAGTATAAGGTCTCGCTGAAGCGGGACTATGAGTGCCATTAAAATAAATAAAATCAAATATTTAAATAAAATAAATGTCTTGCTATTGATGTAGAAAGCATCTATATTGATATATCAAATCACGGCTCGCTGTACTCGCCATTATTTCAAGGGTGAGACTTTCTTAGGCTCGCAGCGGTCGTCCCGCAAATCAGCGTTCGTTGTAAGCCTGCCTCGACTCCATAATTTTGCGCTGCTTTTTCATTAGTTCTGCGGTAACGGTAGTTCGCCATTTCTATACACGATATAACATGATAAGGAGTACTAAATCATGGAAGCACTAAGAAATAACACAATCAGACCGAGCATCAGAGTCCGGGACATGCAGAAAAGTCTGGACTTCTACACAAAGAAACTCGGTTTTCAAACAACCGACAAGCTTACACGTCGGGACGGCAGAATCGCCCATGCGTCACTGGGATTCGATTCACCTCTGCTTATGCTTTCGCCGGCTGAGTATATTCGAACGCCGCGAACAAAGGAAGAATTGTCGAATAACAAACTCGGCGTCGGTGTCGAGTTTTACATAGACATGAACGGATACAAGAAGATCGATGATTTCTTTACCGAAGTGAAAACAAAAGGAATCACGATAATCAACGAACCGAAGACCGAGTTCTGGGGCGACAGGATATTCACAATAATAGACCCGGACGGCTATGCCCTCACATTCTCTGAACACATTAATAACGTGACATCAGAAGCATGGACGGCAGGGTATGAGATTTCACACCAGAACTAATCTCGGTCACTGAAGTATGACTCAAGAGCCCCGCTTTCAGCGGGGCTTTTTTTTTAATGCATCTTCCACCCATTTTCACCTTTTTTGAGTAGCGCGAAACTCGCGCGAATTTCGTTTCGATGATAAATTGATAGTTCATTTCCTATTTCAAAATCCTTTTCGGACGGGCAGGTTATTGCCAGGCCGTTATACCAAAAGAATTTTTTTCATTTTATAAAATAAATTTTCAAGTTCTTAAAAGTTGGTAAAATTTTATAAAAATAGATGGAAATTCAAGTCATAATCACAGGAAGCAAAAGGTAACACTTATGAGATATCCAATTTTTCTTACATGATGTTTTGCCATCGTCCTGCAATTAGTTTGTAATAATGAAAAAGAACAAAACCTACCCCTGTTTTCCGCTTTGCAACACCCTAGAAATTTTTGAGGATAATTTGGCATAGCT
>CAYWTB010000070.1:0-24714 GCA_964461135.1 uncultured Caldithrix sp.
GATGGATTACTTGTAATCTTTTACGAGTTCAGGTATTCATTATTGTGAAGAGCCTAAAATTATAATTCAGGCTGTATAAATTCGCATTTGTACCCGGCATGATCCCCAGCCGGAATATCAATCGTAGTAGCCAGTGCTAACAATGATTAAATCAAAAGATGATATGTTTTGTGATTACCACTTTTTAATGATTCTGGAGTTATTTCATACCGTGCTAAGTTTATGACAGTATCAAAAAGCTATTAAAATAGGAAGGAGTTGCAAATGGTTCTGACTGAATTTTCCATGTTTCCAACCGATAAGGGAGAAAGTGTAAGTACATATGTCGCACCGATTCTGGACGTGATAGACCGCAGCGGTATCACCTATCAACTAACTCCCATGGGTACCATTCTGGAAGGTTCATGGGAGGAGGTCATGGCAGTTATCTCCGGCTGTTTTGAGAAAATGACATCTCAGTCCAACCGCATCAGTTCTTCCATCAAAATAGACTATCGCCGGGGCGAGGAGTCAAGAATGAAATCAAAAACGGATAAGGTGGAAAAAATACTGAAAAGGAAACTCAAAACGATTTAAGATGACTTATTTTACAACACCAAAAGCCACCAGCAGAAATCCCGATCCGTTGATGAGAGTATGAATAATTATATCCGGCCAGGTGCTGCGGGTTATCTGTACCAGGTATGAAGTAATGTAAATAATGGGAATGAGGGTGAACATAAGGTTCCATCCTAACGGCACGTGAAAGAGAAGCCAGAATGTGCCATGAACCAGCCAGGTTATATTTCCGAATTTTAGTTGCTGCCGGGGAAACACATAACCCCGCCAGAATAACCCTTCACCCCAAATATTAAAGAAAAACATCGGCAGCCAGGCCAGCAGGAACCATTTTTCGCCCGGTTGAAGTGGTTGAAGATAGAAAAATGAGGGTTGGGCAGAAAAATTGATAAAAACTGAATTTCCTGTCGCAATCATCAGGTATGTAAAAATTCCAGTAATAATGGTTCCGGCGATGCTCAGCAGTAAGATCCGCACCGAAAAATGATTCAGACGGAATCGAGTCAGAATTTCAGAGAGGCGACAGGGATGCCCCTCCAGCCGATAAAAGGCAAACGCGGCAATAAAAAGTGGGAAAAAGACCAGAACTCCTCCACAGGCATACCAGCACACCACAAATGGCCAGTCACTCCAGTAATTGAGCAGGGGAATGCATATGTGAGTCGCCAGGTAAAGCATCAGGGTGGGAATGCCAAAATACAATACGGATTCAACTGTCCCCATGGGCCTGGTGGAATTTTCAGTCATGGATGCAAGTTCCTCTCCTGGTCAATAAAAAATAAACGCATTTTATTTCCAATCAAAGGAATTTAAACATTAAACTTTTAATCCGGGTGCGGATGCCGTTTGAAAATATGAGGTTAATCCGCCAAAATTTGCCAGTTCCTGTAAAGTTCAATTCAGGGACATTCAGTCGGTTAGATGTCTCTGGAGGTGTTTAGATAAACTCTGTGAAGCCTGCACCATCATATTGAATAACGATCTGCCTTCATTAATTTTCTCCCCCAGGTTTTCCATCCGGTTCTTATTTCCCTGCCGGTTAAACTGAAATCTGGAAAAGGTCAGTAAATCACCATCACCCTCAACCAGCCAGAAGATCGTATTGCTCAAATGATTTAGAACTTGCTCATTGAAGAGACGGCGAATATCCTCATCATTATTCCCGGTAACCATATATCTTCTTGAAAATTGCTCATGAGAGTCAAAATTAATTTTGTGTGCATGTTTAACGGTCAATTTTTCCAGGAAATGATTAGCAAGAGAAGCCAGTTTACCGGGCATATCGATTTTTGGAATAAGAGTAAATCGGGGCAGTTTGAGGTATGGTGACAGTATGGCCAGGACCCACTCCTCATGCCGGTGGGAATCGTTACCGGAAGTGTCCAGGATATCATAGGTATAAAACCGGAAGTCGCTTTCGTTGCGGACCGCCAGATCTTTTATCCCCAGGCGCTGATGTTCCCGCTTCTGATGCAGGGAAATCAGGCGTTGAACCAGTTCCGCTTCCGGCAGGTCTACCAGGTGAAATCCATGAGCTGCTCTTGTTTCATTTTTATGCCGCTGGCGTTTTTTTCCCGCATTGAACATCTGATATACAATCAATCCCATTATGGAGATAATCCCGGCCAAAATAACCAGCAGAGGAAAACTCATGCGTTTCTCCTTCTTTTGTTTATTCTGCAGTTGTTTATTTACAACCTTTGAATCCTGAACATAATGGATTGTCTCACTTTCTCCGGTGTTTTTTTATACACATTTCGATTAAATAGTCGTCTGAAATCAGAAAATTCTTTATAAATTTCCGAAATTTTATTAGAACCGCTTTAATGATTAATCTGAGAAATCAGCATATGTTTCGAAATTTCTTCAGGGTATTCCCTGCGGTCCTGCCCGCTTCGCCGGGAAACAAGAACAATGTATCGTAGCTTATATTTTCAGTGAATAGGGCGGATGAATAAAAATATTCTCCGTGTGGGGAGGTTCCGGAAGAGAATGACCGTGTAAATTCACATCCGACAATGAAATTGATACAGGTATATTTGAATGGCTCAGTTGTTGGATAAGAAGACGGACCTAAAAAATATCCAGAGCGCGAAAGCTCCCGGCATGATCCTGCCGGAACTGTTTGAGACGCTCATTCAATCGCGGAAACTGGCTTTTATCCGTCAGGGAAACGCAGGCGCGGATACCCTCCAGACGATCGCTTCCGGTAATGGCCAGGGAGATGGCACTGATCCCGTAAAAGAGTAATTCTTCTACCAGTTCCTCTCCGCTGAATCCCGGATATGAGACCGTGAAATAAAAACCATCTGCAATGGGTTCATTCTCATCCATATCGTAAACAATATGGAATCCGTTATCGGTAAAAAGTTTTTTCATGACTTTTGCCCGTTCTGCGTATTCTTTCACCGGTTCGAGGAAATGAAAAGTCCCGTCATTCACGGCTTTCAACAGGCCAAGCAAACCATATTGCGCACTGTGGGAAACACCGGAACTGAGGGCGTACATGGCTCCGAATATGTAAGCCCGGCCAAAAATCGAACTGCCGAAATAGTCATCCAGATTGTTGCCTCTGGAGTAAAAAATCTTCTCGGATATCGCGGTCATGCCAATACGCTGGCCTGCCAGACTGAAGGATTTTGAGCTGGAAATGAGCAGAATATAATTTTCGGTATAGCGGGCTACGGTTGGAACATAAGGAGGCTTGCCGGGCAGAGAATAATCGGTTCTGAAATCCATTCCGAAATACGCCAGATCTTCCAGCACAATCACATCATAGCGGCTGGCCAGTTTTCCGATGGTTTCCAGTTCATTTTCCGTAAAACAGATCCAGGAAGGATTATTGGGATTGGAATACATTATGGCGGCAAAATTTCCCTGCCGGAGGTAACTATCCAGTTTTTCCTGCAGTTTGTTACCCCGGTAATTATAGATGTCAAAACGGGCGCTTTCGAGCCCCAGAGTTTTTACCTGCCGCTTATTTACCGGAAATCCGGGATCAATGAATAGAATTTTATCCTGTCCTTTTATCCGCCGGGAGGAAACCATCAGGCCCATATAACAACCCTGCATGGATCCAACTGTGGGAAAACAAGCTTCGGCCGAGACATCAATATTGGTAAAGTTTTTTACAAATTTTGAGATTTCCAGTTTGAGAGGCGGAATCCCATCAAAAGGAGGATATTTCGAACCGACTCCCTTCCTAAGGGCGGCTATTTCGGACTCCACTGCAATTTCCGGAGGTTCCAGTCCCGGTATTCCCATTTCCATCCGTATGAACTGTTTACCGGTGGCGGTTTCGATATTGTTAACAATGCGGTTTAATTCCCGGATGGTGGCTAGCCCCACCGATTTCAGGTTCATTTCCTCGATCTTTTCTCTGACAATTTTCCCGTCCATCGGCGTCTGAATCATCTTAAATCTCCTCTTTGAGTTGTGACCGATAATTTTTGTCCGGTATCGATGTCTGCCCTGGTTTAGTGGGGAATCTCGGACTGTTTTTGAATTCAACTGTCGGAATAAAAATAGGCATTGGTTCAGAAAAGGGCAATATGGATAAAAATTTTTATGAACAAAAAAATATAATTTTTACTGAAATTGTTTAAACCGGATCCTGGTTACTGGATGCTGGATACTGGCTGAACCACGGATGGTTTAGTCCGGACAAGTCAACCGGAGGTTGACAGGGAGGCGGGAATTCTGGATACTGATTACTAGATGCTGGATGTTTGTTAAATCTAGGACGATTTAATTCCGACAAGACGACTTGAAGGAGTCAAGGTTGTCTGGAAGCCTTTGTCCTTTATCCTTTATCCCTTTCCCCTCTAATCCTCTCTTTGATCTGCACTCTTGTTTTTTTACAGAGCTGTCTTTTTATCAATGCGCATATTTTGTAAAACGTCCTACAGACATAGGAAAAAAATTATCTTATATTTCAAATTGAGGATCTTAAAGCAGGAATCTCGGGTAAGTACTTTTCAAACGTAACCAGAAAGCGGGGAGTTATATGGCACAAAGGATTAATCATTATAAAGCTGTTGTTATCGGTACTGGGCAGGGGGGAAAACCGCTGGCAATCGATCTGGGCAAGGCGGGATGGCCTACTGCGGTGGTGGAAGCAAATTTTGTCGGTGGTTCCTGCATAAATTATGGGTGCACACCAACTAAAACCATGATCACCAGTGCCAGGGTTGCCTATCTGGCAAAGCGTGCAGCCGAGTTCGGGGTAAAAATTCCCTCTGTTACTTTGGATCTTGGAAAAGTAATAGAACGAAAACGTTCTGTGGTGGAAAGTTTTCGGAACAGCGGAAGGGAGGGATTGGAGAGTACACCTAATGTTGATCTGATCTATGGTTCTGCCCGTTTCATGGGTCCACATGAGGTGCAGGTGGTGAAGAGGGACGGTTCTTCCCAAATCCTTACCTCCGAACGGATATTCATTAATACCGGTGCCCGGCCAGGAATTCCTGATACTCCTGGTTTAAAATCCGTACCCTATCTGGATTCAACCAGCATATTGGAATCTACTCAATTTCCGGATCATCTGATAATAATGGGTGGAGGCTATGTCGGTGTGGAATTCGGACAGATGTTTAGGCGCTTTGGAAGCAAGGTTACCCTCATACAGCGGGGGAAACAGCTGCTGAACCGGGAGGATGCGGATGTGGCGGAAGAGGTGGCAGGTATTATGAAGGAAGACGGCATTGATGTACAGCTAAACAGCACGGTAAAATCCGTCGAGATACAACCGGACGGAAAAATAAAATTAATCCTGCAAAACGGTTCGGGAAAAGGGATCGTAACAGGATCACATTTGCTGGTGGCCGTAGGTCGGGTGCCCAATACTGAAGAACTGGGCCTGGATAAAGCCGGGATAAAAACTGATTCTCGGGGATATATTCCGGTAAATGAGCGGCTGGAAACCGGTGTCCCAGGAATCTTTGCCATAGGGGATGTAAAAGGTGGGCCTGCTTTCACCCATATTTCTTATGACGATTTCCGGGTTCTGCGCGGCAATCTGCTGGAAAACGGCAATGCTTCCATAAAGGACCGGTTGGTTCCCTACACGGTTTTTATGGATCCCCAGCTGGGCAGGGTCGGTTTATCCGAGGAACAAGCCCGGGAAGCCGGATTCCGCATCAGGGTGGCAAAAATGCCAATGTCTCATGTAGCCAGAGCGATCGAAACCGGAGAGACCCGGGGTTTTATGAAGGTGGTTGTGGATCGGCGCAACCAGCATATTCTGGGATGTGCGATCCTGGGAATAGAGGGAGGAGAAATTATGAGCCTTATTCAGGTTGCCATGATGGGGAAAATACCCTATTATATAATCAGGGATGCGGTTTTTGCCCATCCCACCCTGGCGGAATCGCTCAATAATCTTTTCATGACCATGGTGTGATAATCTGGAAAAGCAAGGAAGCAAAGCGGGAGAAAAAATAATTTTGAATTCGTTAACCCCAATCAATTTTCCCGGGTGAATTTTGATCTTTTTTGAATTGCAGACATTATAGATGATTTATACCGCTTTTAGAAATGAAAGGAAAACATTTATGAATAGATCGGAATTAATTCAATATTTTAGGCACGTCCGGAAAGTTTCGGAGGATATTTGTGCGCCTCTTGAGACCGAAGACTATGTGGTCCAGCCGGTGGAAGATGTTAGCCCGCCCAAATGGCACCTGGGCCATACCACCTGGTTTTATGAGGCCCTGTTTCTGGATAAATATATTCCGGACTATAAGCCATATCACCCCACTTATAGTTTTTTGTTTAATTCTTATTATCAGTCACTCGGTGATCGCTGGGAACGGCCCAGGCGGGGTGTGCTCTCCCGTCCCACTGTTGAGGAGGTCTATAAATTTCGCCAGGCCGTCAGTGAACGAATGGGAGATCTGATCGATAATATTTCTGAAAAGGAATGGCCGGAATTCCACGATCTGGTGATCCTCGCCCTGAATCATGAGCAGCAGCACCAAGAACTTCTGCTTACCGATATTAAGTATATACTGGCAGTGAATCCTCTTCAACCGCTCTACCGGAAATCCGGAGAAAAAGGGAAGCCGGCAACCCCTGCAGTGAAGACGTCTTATGTACCTTTTGAAGGCGGGATGCATAGAATCGGTTTTCAGGGGAATGGATTCTGCTATGATAACGAATTACCCGAGCATGACAGTTATGTAAACCATTTCAAGTTAGCAAACAGACTGGTGACCAATGCCGAGTACCTGGAATTTATGAAGGAGGGTGGCTATAAGGATTTCCGTCATTGGTTATCCGATGGATGGGATACGGTTCAGCGAGAGAAATGGGAGGCTCCTCTGCACTGGAAAAAACTGGATAATAAATGGTATGAAATGACCCTGGGCGGGTGGCGGAAAGCGGTATCTGATTCTCCGGTATGCCATGTCAGTTATTTTGAAGCGGAAGCCTTCGCCAGCTGGGCGGGAAAACGGTTACCCACCGAGGATGAATGGGAAGCTGCCGCCAGGCTGAGCCGTGCGAACCAGTCCCCCGGCAATTTTTTTGATGATGGATTTTTACATCCCCTTGCTGCAGCTGCAACCGGAAAAAGTAAAATATTCCAGTTATTGGGAGATGTGTGGGAATGGACCAGCAGTGCCTATCTTCCTTATCCCGGTTACCGGCAGGCGGCAGGAGCACTGGGAGAATATAACGGAAAATTCATGATAAACCAGATGGTACTGCGGGGTGGATCCTGCGCCACCTCACGGGATCATGCGCGCATCTCCTACCGCAATTTCTTTCAGCCCGACAAACGCTGGCAATTTACCGGTTTTCGATTGGCGGATGAACTTAAATAGGGGCATAATTATGGCTTGTGATTATAAAATTTTATCAAATCTTGATCTGGAAAACCTGGTGAATGAAAAACAATCCTTCGCCCTGGATGTCCTGGTGGGTCTGTCTGAAACCCCTAAACGATTGTCCTCCCGTTACTTTTATGATGACAGGGGCAGTGAGCTCTTCCGGCAGATCATGGATCTTCCGGAATATTATCTGACTAAATGCGAAATCAATGTATTGGAAAGAAACAGAGAGGGCATCGCAGAGCTGGTGGAAGATACCCGGTTTAACCTGGTTGAGCTCGGGGCAGGTGATGGCCGTAAAACCAGCATTCTTATTAACCATTTATTATCGAAGAAAATGGATTTTAAATATATTCCCATTGATATTTCCGAAGGAGCCATGAAAGAGCTTGCAAAGAATTTGAATGAAAAATTTCCCTCCTTGTGTGGTGAAGGAATTGTCGCAGAATATTTCAATGGATTAAAATGGCTCGGAAAAACCGCTTCCCGGAAAAACCTGGTGCTCTTCCTGGGTTCGAATCTGGGTAATTTTAACAAATCCCAGTCCCGGGTCTTCCTCCGCAATTTATGGAACACTCTGAATAATGGAGATTTACTCATTACCGGTTTCGATCTTAAAAAAGATATAGAATTGATGAGCCGGGCTTATAATGATTCCCGCGGAATTACCCGGGAATTTAACCTTAATCTTCTGAAGCGCATTAACCGGGAGCTGGGCGGGAATTTTGAAATAGACAAGTTTCGACATTTCTCCAGTTATGATGTTTTTTCCGGTGCCATGGAGAGCTATCTGGTAAGTCTGGAGAAACAGACGGTTTATATTAAGGCTTTAAGCCATAAGTTTACCTTTGAAGCATGGGAGCCTATTCACACCGAATATTCCTACAAATACCTGGAATCCAATATTGTTGACCTGGCTGAAGCCACCGGTTTTGTGATTGAAAAACAGTTGTACGATTCAAAAAAATATTTTGTGGATTCGGTATGGCGGGTCCTGAAGGTGACATCCCCGGATGAAGTGATCTGATTCAATTATATCACTCTGAAGCGGCGCATGAGGTTCATGCAAAGGCATGAATGAACCGGAATGACAGTGAGTATATCGCCGGTTTTTATCTGCTTGAAAAAGGTGCTGTGGGCACGGATTATTCCGTGTTCCTGCGAAAGTGAAGATACATAATTGTCTCTTGAAACCGGTCCCCAGTGGTGTCCGTTCCAGCTGGTGGCATAACCGTAAATATTCTGCCGGTTCTGGTCCGGAACGGACTCCTTGGAGAGATGAACAGCCCCGCCATGGATTATTAATTCATTTCTGTGTACATGCTTTGCCACCACCGGGCAGGCCAGTGCCAGTGCAATATCATCTTCACAGCAGGACCCGATAAGGAGTTGCATGGCATCATAAAAAATAAAATTACCGGGACGGATTTCATCCAGACCAGAGAAATTATCGATAATGCTGCAGGTAGGTGTGTCTCCGTACGATAATTTGACCTCCTGCACCCCTGCTGACATCAAAATTTTTTTTATTTTGAATAATTTATCAAGACTGTCCTCATAGACCAACCGCAATCTTGGGATTCCCTGAACATGGTAGGCATGACCGGCATGGGTCAGCAGCCCGGAAAAATTTAGAAAATCGTGGCGGTTTATTAGCTGTATCAACCGGAGGATATCATCCTGTCGATCCCAGAGAATTCCCGTACGATGATAACCGACATCTACCTTGATCCAGATCCCGACCGGGGAGATTATATTCTTTCCCAGAAATTTAATGGTCTCTTCAGATTCCACCAGCAACTGAAGTGTAACCTGCCGAATCAGTTTGTTGATATTCTTTATTTCCAGTATATTAACCGGGAAAGCTACTGTGATATCATCCCAGCCGTGATCTGCAAAAAAACGGGCCATTTCTATGGAAGACACTGTAATTTTATTTATTCCCTCTTTCTTAGACCACATCCCGATTCTGGCAGACTGGTGCGTCTTAAAATGAGGACGGAAAATCACGCCGCTTCTGGCGGCCTTACCAGCCATTTTACGGATATTGCGCAAAGCCCGTTGTTTATCGATCAGCAGGGTAGGACGTGAGATTTTCATGTTTTCTTCATCTTGTTTAGGTAACATTGATTAAAGAGAATTTGTTGAACCGGCAAAATGGTGTTAACTTAAGAAACGGGTTTTTGCAACAGCCTTTATTTTATCCTAAATGTTGGTATGAAGCAAATATAATTTAAACTCTTAATGCATAAAATATTATGTGAGCCAGTCGAAAGGAGGTCTTTAACGTTCTATGAATATTGTATTTTATAATAACAGTCTGCTGACCTGGGCTTATGGTATTGGGGCCATGATTCTCTCTTATATCATAATGAGAATTGTGAAGGGAATTGTCCATCACCGCATTCTGGCCATGTCCAAGAAAACAGGAACAGATGTTGATAACCTGATTGCCGAATTGATAAAGAAGATTCATTTTCTTTTCCTGGCGGTGCTCTCTGTATATATTGGCTTCTATTTTTTAAATATTCCCGATAAGGTTCAGAATGTAATAGAAAAACTGGTTATCCTGGCCATCCTCATGCAGACAGCAATATGGGGAAATGGTGTGATTCACTACTGGGTGGAACACTATAAGAAAAAGCGAATGACTGAAGATGCCGCCAGTGTAACCACCTTTAGCGCCATTGGATTAATTTTACGAATCGTGCTGTGGTCTTTCCTGTTATTGCTGGCTCTCCATAATCTGGGAATGAATGTTAACGCCCTGGTGGCTGGTCTGGGAGTAGGTGGTATTGCCGTCGCACTCGCTCTTCAGAACATCCTGGGAGATCTTTTTGCGTCCCTTTCCATTGTGCTGGATAAACCATTTGTTATTGGTGATTTTATTATTATTGACAATTATCCGGGGACGGTGGAACATATTGGTTTGAAAACAACACGGATTCGCAGCCTCTCGGGAGAACAGCTGGTGTTTGCCAACAGTGACCTGCTTAAAAGCCGTATCCGTAATTATAAGCGTATGTTTGAACGGCGTGTGGTGTTCTCCCTGGGCGTTATCTATCAAACATCCCTGGAAAAACTGAGCATGATTCCTAAAATGATAAGGAAAATAATAGAATCGCAGGAACAGGTTCGCTTCGACCGGGCTCATTTTAAGGAGTATGGGGATTTTTCTTTAAATTTTGAAATCGTATACTGGGTTAAAAAGCCCGATTATATTGTGTATATGGATATTCAGCAGGCCATCAATCTGGAAATTTACAGACAGTTTGCAGAACAGGGTATTGAATTTGCTTACCCGACTCAGGTGGTGTATGTGGCTCGGGAAAAGGGACAGGAATCGTCACCCGCACAGGAAAAGATGTAACCGGTTGCAGGAATATCGCCATTCTGCGGTTGCCGATAGTAAAATCAGAAGAAATGTGAATCCGAAAATTAATTATTAAGCTTTTCAAAAAAGAGGAAGGAGATGAAGGTATGGATAAACTGGAAAAAATGTCGATAGAAGAGCTTACGATTAACACTATTCGAACCCTGGCGATGGATGCGGTTCAGAAGGCTGATTCCGGACATCCGGGAACTCCGATGGCTCTTGCGCCTCTGGCCTATGTACTCTGGAAACACTTTTTACATTATAATCCGCAAAATCCTACATGGTTAAACCGTGACAGATTCATTTTGTCTAATGGTCATGCCTCCATGCTGCAGTATGCCATGCTGTATCTTACCGGTTATGATCTGAGCCTGGATGATCTTAAGCAATTCAGGCAATGGGACAGCAGGACCCCCGGGCATCCCGAGTATGGATTAACACCCGGCATTGAGACAACCACCGGGCCTCTGGGTCAGGGTTTCATGACTGGAGTGGGAATGGCCATTGCCGAAGCTCACCTGGCAGCGACCTATAATCGGGATGAATTTAATATATTCGATCATTATACTTATGTGTTCTGCAGTGACGGAGACCTGATGGAAGGCGCTTCTCATGAAGCGGCCTCTATTGCCGGGCATTTTGGTCTGGGCAAATTAATCTATGTTTATGATAATAATCACATTACCATAGAAGGGGAGACAAAAATTACTTATTCGGATGATGTGGCCAAACGGTTTGAAGCATATCACTGGCACGTTCAGGATATCGGGGATAAGGCCAATGATCTCCCGGCCATCACCCGGGCCATTGAAAACGCCCGCAATGTGAAAGACAAACCTTCTCTTATCATCATGCAGTCTCATATCGGATACGGTGCTCCCAATAAGCAGGATACACCGGATGCTCACGGTTCACCGCTGGGAGAGGAAGAGATAAAAAAGACCAAGGAATTTTATGGCTGGCCGCCGGAGGAAAAATTTCTGGTTCCGGAAAAAGCATTGAAACACATGCGGGAAGCGGTGGATCGGGGCCGCAAACTGGAAGACGAATGGAAAGTGAAATTTGACAAATATGAGGAAAAATATCCGGATATGGTTGCCCAGTTGGAGGCAGCCATCAATGATAAACTGCCCAAAGAATGGGCCAAAGATATACCCGCTTTCAAACCCGGTGATGGTCCCATGGCAACCCGCTCAGCTTCCGGGAAAGTGATTAACAGTTTTGCAGTGAATGTGCCCTGGTTAATCGGAGGCAGTGGAGATCTGTCGCCTTCTACCAAAACCCTAATTGACAGTTCGGGTTATTTCCTTAAAGGTGAATACCAGAATCGAAATATTGCCTGGGGAATTCGCGAACACGCCATGTGTTCGGCAACTTCGGGAATTGCTATTCATCGCGGCTTGAGGCCCTTTGCTTCCACCTTTTTCATTTTCACGGATTATGCACGGCCCGGAATCCGTCTGGCGTCCTTAATGGAATTGCCGGTGATCTATGTGATGACTCATGATTCCATCGGGCTTGGTGAAGATGGTCCTACCCATCAGCCGGTTGAACACCTGGCCTCCTTGAGGGCCATGCCGAATCTGTATATCATCCGCCCGGCGGATGCGAATGAAACGGTTTATGCCTGGAAGGCAGCCATTAAGCGCCTGGAAGGTCCCACCATGTTAATATTAACCCGACAGAAATTGCCGGTTTTGGACAGGACCAGTTATGCTCCCGCCGATGGAGTTTTCAAGGGTGCCTATATTCTATCCGGAGAAAAAGGTTCATCCCCCCAGGCTATTCTAATGGCAACCGGATCGGAAGTACAGTTAATAATTGAAGCTCAGAAAATATTATGGGAAGAAAATATCGATACCCGGGTGGTCAGCATGCCCTGCTGGGAATTTTTCCGGGAGCAGGATTCAACCTATAAAGATGAGGTGATTCCGCCATCGGTAAAAAGCCGGTTGTCGGTGGAAGCCGGGGCGTCGCAGGGATGGCGGGAATGGGTTGGAGAGCGGGGAGAAATCCTTGGTGTGGACCGTTTCGGAGCCAGTGCCCCTTACCGGGAAATATATAAACATTTCGGATTAACCGTGGATAATATTATCTCTAAAGTAAAAAACATGATTGTACAATAATTGAAGTAATATCCAGGAAGAAAAAAAGGGGCAGTGATGAATCCATTACTTAAACTTCATGAATTTGGACAGAGTTACTGGCTGGATAATCTCAGCCGTAAAATGATAGAGTCGGGAGAATTAAAAAACCGAATAACCGAACAGGGTTTACGCGGCATGACCTCCAATCCCAAAATTTTTGAAAATGCTATTTCAAAAAGTGATGCCTATGATGACCAAATTAGAGATATTGGGGCAGCAGGTTATACCACAAAGAAAATATTTGAAGAACTGGCGGTGAAGGATGTTCAGGATGCCTGTGATCTCTTTAAACCGGTGTTTGAGGAATCGGAAGGTGTCGATGGTTTCGTCAGTCTGGAGGTATCACCTTATCTGGCCCGGCATACGGAGGAAACCAGGAAGGAAGCACGACGGTTGTTTAAAAAAGTAAACCGTGCCAACTGTTATATCAAAATTCCCGGGACGAGTGAGGGAATTGAGGCCATAGAGGACATGCTTTATGAAGGCGTGAATATTAACATTACACTTCTTTTTTCCGTTCTAAGATACCAAGAAGTGGCCGAAGCATATATAATGGCAATGGAAAGGAGGCTTGCTGAAGGTAAAGATATCAGTAAAGTCCGGTCAGTGGCCAGTTTTTTCCTCAGCCGCATCGATGTACTGGTAGATCAGCTTCTTCAACACCGGATACTGCCCCCGGAGTATGGAAAATCTTTTCCCAAGGCGGAAAACCTGTTTGGCACCACTGGCATTGCCAGTGCGAAAATAGCTTATCAGAGTTTCAAAAAAATCTTCCATGGAGATCGCTGGAAAAAACTGGCGGATAAAGGAGCTAAAGTGCAGAGGCCACTGTGGGCCAGTACCAGCACCAAGAATCCGAAATACAGTGATGTGATGTATATCGAGCCGCTCATTGGCCCAAATACCGTGAATACTATGCCCGACGAGACGATTGCCGCCTTTGCGGATCATGGAAAGGCCGCAGAAGATACCGTGGAACAGGATGTGCATAAATCCCGGATCCAGTTGGAACACCTGGCGGAAGTGGGTATTGACCTGGCGTATATCACCCAGCAGCTGGAAGATGAAGGTATTCAGAAATTTATCGATCCCTTTGATGCCTTGATGAAAACGATTGATGAGAATGTAAAACAATTAACTCAATAAATAAGAATCCTGCGGATTTTCATGTCCGCATCCCCTGTCGGATGGGATAGGGGTGCCCGTCAGAGGGGATTTACTGGTGAGATACGATGCAGTCATTATCGGCTCAGGTCCCAATGGCCTTTCAGCAGGTATAATGTTGGCCAGGGCTGGTCTTTCAGTAATTATATATGAAGCTGGAGATACGGTAGGGGGAGGTATGCGCTCAGCTAAACTGACGGACCCGGATTTTGTGCATGACGTCTGTTCTGCCATACATCCTCTCGCAGCAAGTTCTCCCTTTTTTAAATCCCTGCCGCTGGAAGAATTCGGCCTTCAATGGATAAATCCGCCGGTTGCCTTGGCTCATCCCCTGGAAGAGGAACCCCCGGTCCTGTTGTCTCTGTCCATGGACCGGACGCTGTCTTCTCTGGGTGGGGACGCAAAAATTTATCACAAGATTATGCAACCCCTTATCCGTAAATGGTCACGGACTTTGCCGGATATTTTAGGTCCCCTGAAATATCCGGAACATCCTGTCTGCCTGTTGGGATTTGCACTTTACGGCCTGCAATCTGCAGCCGGATTTACTTTCCGGAATTTCAGGGGAAAAAGAGCAAAAGCGCTGTTTGCAGGGCTGGCAGCCCATTCCATGCTACCGCTGGAAACACGATTTACAGCAGCCGTCGGACTGCTGCTTTCTTTGACCGGACATACGGCTGGATGGCCATTCCCGCGGGGAGGATCGCAAAAATTAGCAGATGCGCTTACTGCTTATTTTAAATCGCTGGGAGGCCACATTGTGACAGCCCGTCCGGTTACCAGCCTTGAAGAATTACCGCCTTCAGACGCGGTGCTCTTTGATACTTCCCCCCGTGGAATGCTGGAAATTGCCGGTAATCATTTTCCATCGTCCTATAGATCCAGACTCCGCAATTTTCGCTATGGGCCGGGGGTATTTAAAATCGACTGGGCATTGAAAAATCCCATCCCCTTTGAATCGGCCGACTGCCGGGAGGCAGGTACGTTACACATAGGCGGGACCATGGAAGAAATTTCCGAAGCAGAGGAGGTGGTATGGCGGGGTGAGCTTCCGGAAAAGCCGTTCATCATCCTGGCACAACAGAGCCGTTTTGATGACACACGTGCACCAGCCGGTAAACATACTGCCTGGGCTTACTGCCATGTGTCATCGGGTTCGGATTTTGATATGACCGGCCGGATCGAAACACAAATTGAACGGTTTGCCCCCGGATTTAGCAAACTCGTCATAAGGCGTCATGTAATGACCAGTGTCGATATGGAAAGATATAATGCCAATTATGTGGGAGGTGATATTAATGGTGGGGTACAGGATTGGCGTCAGTTATACACCAGACCGGTCGCTCGTTTAAATCCGTATACCACACCGGATCCGCAAATTTTTATCTGCTCATCTTCCACTCCTCCCGGCGGGGGTGTGCATGGAATGTGCGGGTATCATGCTGCCCGGGTTGTTAAAAGGAAAGTTTTCGGGATGAAAAATTAAAATCAGCCAAATAATTTATTCGCCTGCTTAATTCATAAAAAACGATATAATGTATCCAAGTTGTTATATCCATAGAACTTAAATGGCCCCGGTCTTCAGACCAGGGATTAAAAAATTCAGTATATTTGGGCGTTAGCCCCTATTTGTGAATTAAGAAGGTCAGGACTTTTTATGAGAGAGAAAAATATTACCAGGATCAGTAATTTTACGGCTCTTCTGGTTTTGGTTCCAGGCGTTACCCTGGCTGTTTGTTAAATTGCAGATACAAAAATTTCCCGGATAAAAAATTGGAAAAAATATTTGGAAGGAAGGGTTTTTAATCAGCAACAAGATATTAAAAGAATCTGCATTTGATTATTGGAGGATTTATAAATAAGGGTAAATTTCCGGTTTTATTAATACGGATATTTTTAGCTTTATTTAAGTCATTCACCTGGAAAAAATTATTGGATTGTCATACTATTATTGAAAAAATAACATTTTGAAAAATTAATTAATCATACCGAGGGCAGGGTATATCATCGTTATCAGAAAGATGCTGCTGACTCTGTCCCATGAACAGAAAAAGTTGAAATGGTAATGTGAAACAGAGATTGACAATTCTATTTATTCCGGGATGTAAATAAGAGGGTCAAAGACTATGAGTGAATTCTTTCTGATCGGTATTGCGGCTATTATTTTTCTGGGTACGCTGGCGCAATGGCTATCCTGGCGATTAAAACTGCCTTCCATTCTGTTACTGTTGATTTTCGGATTTCTGGCCGGACCGGTTTTCAGTGTGGTTAAACCGGATGACCTGTTTGGTGAATTGTTTTTTCCGCTGGTCTCCTTCAGTGTTGCCGTAATCCTCTTCGAAGGAGGAATGAGCCTCAATATTTCTGAATTAAAGGTTGTGGGAAAGGTTGTCAGAAATCTCATTACCTTTGGAATAATGATTACCTGGGGATTGTCAACCACCGCCGCATATTTATTGCTGGATCTTAATATGGCATTGTCCCTGCTTTTGGGAGCAATTTTAGTGGTTACCGGTCCCACCGTTATCCTGCCTCTTTTACGGGAGGTTCGTCCGAAAGGACAACTGAATTCCATTCTCAAATGGGAAGGAATCCTGAATGATCCGGTGGGGGCACTGCTGGCAGTTCTGGTATTCGAGAGTGTACTGGCAGCAGGTTTACCGGAAGCAACTGCCATCACCATTCAGGGCCTGCTTAAAACCGTGATTCTGGGAACCCTCATCGGTCTGACCGGGGCTTATAGTATTGTGCTGATGCTCCAGTACCGTCTGATGCCGGATTTCCTGCGTAATCCCATCACCCTGATGATGGTTTTCTGTGTCTTCGCTTCTTCGAATCTTCTTCAGGCGGAGAGCGGTTTGTTTTCAGTCACACTCATGGGAATAGTTCTGGCCAGTCAGAAAAAAGTAAACGTAAAACATATCGTGGAATTCAAGGAAAATCTCAGGGTATTATTAATTTCCGTGTTGTTCATTATTCTAGCCGCACGCCTGACTGTGGATGATTTCAAAATGCTGGGTGTGGGAAGTATCCTTTTCCTGCTGGCACTGATTCTGGTGATTCGACCGGTCATGGTTTTTGTTTCCACTTTCGGATCCTCTCTCTCTTTCCGGGAAAAAGTTTTTCTCTCCTGGATGGCACCTCGCGGTATTGTGGCCGCTGCCGTGACCTCCCTTTTCGCCTTTGAGTTGTCTGGTGAAGGTTTCAGTGGTGCTGAAGTACTGGTACCCCTCATGTTTTTTATCATCATTGGAACCATCACTGTTTATGGATTGAGCGCCATACCGCTCTCACGCTGGTTGAAAATTGCTAATCCGAATCCCCAGGGATGTCTGGTTCTTGGTGCACATGAATGTGCACGCTCCATCGGAAAAATACTGAAAGATAACGGTTTTAAGGTGCTTATGGTGGATACGAACTGGGAAAATCTTTCCAGAGCACGCATGTTGGGTCTTCCAACTTATTTTGGGAGTATTCTCTCGGAATATATCCTGGATGATATTAATCTTGATGGGATAGGACGTTTGCTGGCATTAACTCCCAATACTGAAGTCAATTCACTGGCATCCCTGTATTTTTCCAAACTTTTTGGTTCAAATGAAGTGTATCAGCTGGCAATTGAGGGGAATCAGAACGGTGGAGGAAAAGCGGTTTCCAAAGAATTACGGGGGCACATGTTATTCGGAAGTGATTTTACCTATTCCTATCTGACTCAAAAATTCGCAGGTAATTCGGGTATCAAAACTACCTCCATTACTAATTCTTTTGGTCATGAGGATTTAAAAAACAGCTATGGCACAGTAAATGTAATTCCCATGTTTTTAATCGAAGATAAAGGTAATCTGAAAATTTATACGGATGTCACTAAACCGGCACCCGGACCGGGAGATACCCTTATCAGTCTGGTTTCCAATGATGAAAAAAGGGAGAAAAACGAATCATAAATCGGGAAGATATTGTAGAGCATTTTCATCATTTAAGAAAAAGAATCGGAATGCCTTTAATTCTATAGGGATGAAATCAGTTACCGTTTGAGGATTAAATGATTAAATTAAAGAATATTTGTTAAAATAAGATTTGAGGGATATTTATGCAAAAACCGGAAAACTGCATGGTAGTAATTTTTGGGGCATCGGGTGATTTAACCAAGCGAAAACTGATGCCCGCCCTGTTCGATCTCCATCGGGAGAAACTGCTTCCGGAAAAATTTGCCATCATGGGAGTCAGCCGCACTGATTTTTCTGATGAATCCTTCCGCAGCCAGATGCTGGATGATGTGCAGGAATTTTGCGGGAAGCAACCCGTGGAAAAAGGTGCGGTGACTGATTTTCTGAAGCATGTGTATTATCAAAGCATAGATACCAGCAATGCTGATGACTATGCCCTGGTGAAAAAACGGCTGAAAAACCTGGAAGATGAGCTGGGAATCAGAGGTAATTATATTTATTATCTTGCCCTGCCTCCCAGTCTGTATGCAACAGTAGCCGGTAATTTGCAGGTTCATGGTTTACATAAGCAGACAAAAAATTCGGAGTGGAAACGAATCATAGTCGAAAAACCGTTTGGTTATGATTTGTCCTCTGCGGTGAAATTAAATAAGAAATTTCAGAGTGTTTTTCAGGAAGAACAGATCTACCGGATTGATCATTATCTGGGAAAAGAAACTGTTCAGAACACACTGGCATTCCGCTTTGCAAACGGTATATTTGAGCCGTTGTGGAACCGCAATTATATTCACTATGTGGAAGTGACTGCGGTTGAGCACCTAGGCGTGGAGAACAGGGGCGGATACTATGATCATTCCGGCTCTTTGCGTGACATGGTACAAAACCATCTTTTACAGGTGGTGGGACTAATTGCCATGGAATCTCCCCCCGCCTACAACGCACAGGCTGTGCGCAATGAAACGGTGAAGGTATTTCAGTCTCTTTGCCCTATGTCAGCGCAGGAAGTGGTTAAAAATGTCATCCGGGGCCAGTATGGTGCCTCTACTATCCGGGGAGAAAAAGTTCCCGGATACCGGGAGGAGAAAAATGTGGCGACGGATTCGCGAACGGAAACTTTTGTAGCCATGAAATTCTATATTGATAACTGGCGATGGGGAGGTGTACCATTCTTCATCAGGACCGGCAAACGCATGCCCACCCGGGTTACGGAAATCGTAATTCATTTTAAAAAAACCCCCCACCGTTTATTCAAGAGCCAGTATACTAGCTATTCCTCCGGTAACCAGCTGATTATCCGTATTCAGCCGGATGAAGGTATCCTGCTTAAATTCGGTATGAAATTGCCCGGTGCCGGTTTCGAATTAAAGGAAGTGGCCATGGATTTTCACTATTCTGATCTTGGCAATGAATATTTGCCGGAGGCTTATGAACGCTTGCTGCTGGATTGCATGCTGGGGGATGCAACCTTATATGCCAGGGCGGATGCGGTAGAAGCCTGCTGGAAATTTATTACCCCGGTCCTTGATACCTGGAAGGAGAATCCCGAATTAAAAATTTATGGATACCCCGCCGGTACCTGGGGTCCCAAAGAAGCTTCGTCTCTGTTTGACGATCCGGATGAAGACTGGCGGTATCCCTGTAAAAATTTAGCGAATGACGGAGTTTACTGTGAGTTATGATGATGAAACCAGTAATTAAAAAATTCGAAACAGCTGAAAAACTGTCCTTGTTTATGGCAGGTGAATTTGTGCGTTCGGTGCAGCAGGCTGCCTTTGCACAGCGAAATCTGCATGTAGCTTTATCAGGCGGAAGCACGCCGGAAAGACTTTTTAGGGATCTGGCTCAACCCAACTTCCGGAGTCAAATAGATTGGAAGGTGGTCCGGCTTTTCTGGGGCGACGAACGCTGCGTCCTTCCGGATGATGAACAAAGCAACTACCGCATGACCCGGCTGACGCTACTGGACGCAATATCCATACCCGAAGAGAATATTCATCGGATACATGGCGAAGCGGATCCTCCACAGGAAGCGAAACGCTATGCCCGGGTTCTCAAGGATAATGTACCAATGACGTCGGATGGCTGGCCTCAATTTGACTGGATTTTTCTGGGAATGGGTGAAGACGGCCACACGGCTTCTCTATTCCCCGGAGCGGATACGTTGAAGATTGGAGACCGGATATGTGCAGTTGCCACACATCCGCAGACCGGCCAGCACCGCATAACCCTGACGTTGCCGGTGTTGAACCGGGGCCTGCGGATCAGTTTGCTGATTACCGGCGATAAAAAACGTTCCGTTGTGAATGCCATCTTGAAAGATGAACATGCGGATGAACATTATCCCTCCGCTATGATAAAACCGTTAGATGGAAAGCTGGAATGGTACGTGGATCTGGCTGCCGCAGCAGATCTGCCCATGCGAATTATAAATTAACGGATGCAGATGGCTGCACTATTCCATGGTTAAAGTTTCCTGCAAGTATTGCCGGAATTGTAAATTAATTTGGCCTGGGATCTGTAGAGTCGATAAATTTATGCAATGTAACCTTCTGCTTATGAAAGGAAGCCTGTTATGAAACATAAGATTACTCTGATTCCCGGAGATGGTATCGGACCGGAAGTGACGCTTGCCACCCGGCGTTTGCTGGAAGCAGCCAGAGCTGAGATTGAATGGGATGAGGTGGAAGCCGGAGCGGGTGCTATTGAGAAACACGGGACCCCCTTGCCGGATTATGTACTCGAATCCATTAAAAAAAATGGAGTGGCCTTGAAAGGCCCCATAACAACTCCGGTGGGAGAAGGATTCACCAGTGTAAATGTGGCCTTGAGGAAACAGCTGAATCTGTTTGCCAATGTACGTCCCATCAGTTCCAAATATGGTATAAGCTCAAAATTCCTGGATGTGGATATGGTCATTGTAAGGGAAAACACTGAAGATGTATATTCCGGGCTGGAACAGGATATCGCTCCCGGTGTGGCCCAGGCCCTGAAAATAATCACCAAGGTCGCTTCAGACCGAATTGCCCGGTTCGCATTCGAATATGCCAGGCGGGAAGGCAGGAAAACCATGCACGCTGTGCATAAGGCCAATATAATGAAAAAGAGTGATGGACTGTTTCTCAACAGCTGCCGTACTATTGCCCGCGAATACTCCGAAATTGCCTATAAAGAAATAATTGTTGATAACTGCGCCATGCAGATGGTCATGCGACCCGAACAGTTCGATGTACTGGTATTAACAAACCTCTATGGAGACATTATCAGTGATCTGGGGGCCGGATTGGTGGGTGGCCTGGGACTGGTACCAGGAGCCAATTATGGCGAAAACCTGGCCGTTTTTGAAGCGGTTCATGGCAGCGCCCCGGATATTGCCGGGAAAAATATAGCTAATCCCCTGGCCGTAATTCTGTCTGCAGAGCAGATGATGCGATACCTGGGAGAAGATCACGTGGCTAACCATATGAAACATTCCATCATTGTACTGCTGACGGAGAGAAAACACCTTACTCCCGATATGGGTGGAAATGCTACCACCACGGAACTGACCGACGCGCTGATTGCCGAAGTGGTTCACTGATTCCAGGATAAATACAGGATTCAAAAAGAAAATTTTAAAAAACCCTGACTTTCAAACAAGATCTCCCAATGATGGCGAATTTTTATTTCGCACCCGTTTTTATCTGATTTATTTGACCTAACTTCATCTATTTATTACATTAAAATACTAAATTTATTATGCATTAAACTATGTGGGGAGTAAATAATGTCTGATTTTTTTCAGAATGGGCAAATTGTCACCTTGCATCGTTTATCCGAACGATCTCTGGAAGAGCTGGAAAGTGAACTCATTGAGAATACGAAGAAACGTTTGCTGGCTCTGGTTCTCCCCTCATTATATTCTGAACTGGAAGGACCCGCTTTGCCCAATATTATTCAGGAATTAAAGGAAGTCCGCTATGTTAATGAAATTATTGTTACCATGTACCGGATGAATGCCGAACAGTTTGCCCGGGCAAAAGAATTTTTCTCTGTTCTGCCCCAGCACTGGCGTATCATATGGAATGACGGACCAAATTTAATAAAATTATATAAACATCTCGGAGAAATCGGAATTGATATCAGCGAACAGGGTAAAGGCAGCCAGTCCTGGATGGCTTTCGGATATATTCTTGCCACCGGAGTTTCTGATGTTATAGCCCTCCATGATTGTGATATCCGCAATTACAGCCGGGAACTCCCGGCAAGACTGGTTTATCCGATGATGCATCCCACCCATCCTTTTGAATTTTGTAAGGGTTATTACTCCAGATTGTCAGACCGTATGCATGGGCGGGTTACACGACTATTCGTTACCCCGCTCATTCGGGCACTGCAAAAAGTGATCGGCCCTAATGATTTTCTGGATTATCTGGATAGTTTCCGTTATATACTGGCCGGTGAATTTGCCCTGAGTGTGGAGCTGGCCCAGCAACTCAGGATTCCCGCAGACTGGGGACTGGAAATGGGTGTTCTGTCCGAAGTGCATCGTAATACCGTACTGCACCGGGTGGCCCAGGTGGATATCGCCAAAATTTATGAGCATAAACATCAGGATATCGTCTGGGATAACCTGGATGCCGGGTTGCTTAAAATGGCAACGGATATCGCCAAGTCCCTTTTTCGGACTCTGGCTGCCCAGGGTATCATATTTACACCGGAATTTTTTATTACCCTGAAATCCACCTACCTGCGCACCGCCCAGGATTTCATCAGCCGTTATGCTATGGATGCTTCCCTTAATGGCCTGCTGTATGATCGCCATATTGAATCGAAAACTTCCGAAACCTTCGTCCAAAGTATCATCCGTGCCGGGCAGATTCTGCTGGAAACCCCTTTTGAGACCACTTTCATTCCCAGCTGGAATCGTGTGATAGATGCGGAACCACGTTTCTTTGAAATGCTTATTGAAGCCGTGGAAGAAGATAATTTGCGGTAATCAGGTAGTTAATTACGCCCGGGGTCCGGATTTTAACTGCTGAAAATATAAGATTCCAATGATCACTCTCCTTTTATTTCATATATATTTATCTGAACACAACCGGTACTGGCTATGGATTTATTAAAACCAGTCTATTTGGATACCTTGGCCTCCGGCGGTTTTGAAGCGAAAATCCGGCAGGGAAGGAAATTACTCGCGGACTGCACGGTATGTCCGCGCCGTTGTCGAGTTAATCGGCTGAAGGGAGAAACAGGCGAATGTCATACGGCCTTTGAACCCATAATATCCAGTTTCTTTGCTCATTTTGGAGAAGAGTCACCTCTGGTGGGAACCAGGGGATCCGGTACCATTTTTATCGCTGGTTGCAACCTGCAGTGTCTTTTCTGCCAGAACTATGAAACCAGTCATATGCTGGAAGGACGACCGGTCACTATCCGGCGTTTTGGTGATATGATGCTTGGACTACAGGAATCGGGTTGTCATAATATTAATATTGTTACCCCCAGTCATATTGTTCCCCAACTCACGGAAGCCTTGAAGTATGCGGCAGAAAATGGCCTTAACGTACCGCTGGTTTATAATTCCGGTGGGTATGACAGTGTTTCAAGTCTGCGTTTACTGGAAGGTCTGGTGGATATATATATGCCGGATTTTAAATTTTCTGAGGATTCTCTGGCAGCGAAATTTACCGCCGTGGCCGATTATGCCACTGTAGCCAGATTGGCTTTCAGAGAGATGCACCGGCAGGTGGGAGATCTGGTGATAGAGGGAGGCATTGCCAGAAGAGGATTGCTGGTCCGCCACCTGGTGATGCCCGCAATGCTTCAGGATTCCCGCCATATATTTGAATTTCTGGTAAAAGATATTTCGCCGGATACCTATATAAACGTAATGCCGCAGTATCGCCCTGCAGGGGAGGCGATGCATCATCAGAGCCTGAACAGGTCACTGCGTTATTCGGAATTCGGGGAAGCGGTTCGGATAGCCCGAAAGATTGGACTTCATCGCCTGGATAAAAATTTTTAATTCAAAATTAACGGGAAGTGGATATTACAGGTGAAACTTTTCTGGGCCGGTAGAATAGTCGATTTTTTGACTGGATTAACCGGATAAATACCATGGCCAGTCATTTTGATATTGATACTTAATCAAATGATTTATCAGCCGGATCCGGGATTCTGTAAGATTTTTTTCATTTTTCCAAGGTTCCCGGACTAGTAAATATATACACTATTGCATGAACTGACTTTCCCCTCATTGCCGGAAGATTTTAAGGATAAAATAATGACAGCACTATTTCCAGGTAATCCTGTCAAAAGTGAACATTTGAGGTATCGCGATTTCAACAGCAACAGAGGCGCACTGCGCAAAGGTGAAACTTAATTTTTGACAGTACCAGCACTTTGCACATCGTGCGATGCGCCAGGCTATTTTAATAGCATCATTTTTCTGGTCATTGATTGCTTTGCTTTCCCCGAGAAAGTCAGTTTATAAAAATAGATCCCGCTGGGAACACGATTTCCGTTATTATCCCTGGCATCCCAGGTAACTTTATAAGAGCCGGGCTGAATGGCGCCTTCAAACAACCTGCGAATTTCCTGGCCCAGAATGTTGTAAATTCTCAAATCAAGCATGCCGGTATTAGGTATACTGTAACTGATTTAGGGCTTCACAAAACTCTTAGTTTATTATTATAAGTCATGATATTTGGTAC